>CAIWXX010000041.1 GCA_903916735.1 uncultured Acidobacteriota bacterium | reverse complement strand
TGGTTGGTGATGTTGTCTTCGGCCAGCAGGATGCGAACCGCGCCCCGGCGCATCTCGCGGATCGCGTGGCGAGTGATGATGGGGTGCACTGATTGGGCTGCGGCTGTATCGGATAGCACCGCGGACAGGCAGCCCAACAGCTCCGACTGTCGCGCCGGCTTGATCAGGTAGGCGGCAAACCCGATCTCCTCCATTCTCCTGGCGTCACCCCGTTGGCCCAGAGAGGATAAAAGTACCAGACGGGTATCCTTCAGCTTTTCGTCGGCCTTGATGGCCCGGGCCAGCGCCGTTCCATCCATGCCCGGCATCTGCATGTCGATGATAGCCGCCCGGAATGGGTCGACCGCGTCGCAGGCACGATAGAGCGCCTGCAGGGCCGTGGGACCGTCCGGGGTCTCTTCCGCCCGCACGCCCCATGCCTTGAACTGGGTTACAAGAACCTCGCGATTGGTGGCGTTGTCGTCCACGATCAGGATATGCACCCCGCGTATGTCGGCCGGCGGGAGGCTTTCCGTCTGCGCCCCCTCGGGCTGTTTGCCCAGGCGTGCGGTGAACCAGAACTCCGAGCCGTGCCCTCCTTCACTGATGACGCCGATCTCACCTCCCATCCGCTCGGCCAATTGTTTGGAGATGGCCAGTCCCAGGCCGGTACCGCCGTACTGGCGCGTGGTCGAGGCGTCCGCCTGGGTGAACTTCTGAAACAGGAGTTCCTGCTTGTCCGCCGGAATGCCTATGCCGGTGTCCTTTATCGAAAAGTGCACCACCGCGTCGTTATCTGTTTCCGATATCAGGCTCGCCCGCACAGCGATCTCGCCTTTGTGGGTGAACTTCACGGCGTTGCCCGTCAGGTTGGTGAGAATCTGGCGCAGGCGGCCGGGGTCGCCACAGAGATAGGCCGGCACGTCCGGCGCGGCGGCGCAGATGAACTCGATGCCCTTGTCGTGGGCGCGCAGGGCCAGAGTGGCGGCGAAGTCGTCCAGCATGGCACGCAGGTCGAAATCCAGCGTCTCCATCTCCAGTTTGCCCGCCTCGATCTTGGAGAAATCCAGAATGTCGTTCAAAAGGGCCAGCAGGGATTCGCCGCTTTTGCGAATAGTCTCGGCGTAGCGCCGCTGCTCATCGTTCAACTCCGTATCCAGCAGCAGGCCGGTCATGCCGATCACTCCGTTCATGGGCGTGCGGATCTCGTGGCTCATGTTGGCCAGAAACTCGCTCTTGGCCACATTGGCCATCTCGGACTGAACCGCCAGGCCGTTGGCCCGGGCGGTGGTCGCTTCAAGCTGGCGGTTGGTCTCCAGAAGTACATCCTCCGCCCGCTTGCGTTCTGTGATGTCCTCGGAGATGCCCAACAAGAATTTCGTGGTCCCATCACCCCCCCGGATGCAGATCTTCCGGGTATGAAGCAGCCGCTGGCCTTTCTTGGCAGTCATAATAGGTTCTTCTGGGATGTCCAACAGACTATCCTCTCCATCAAGCACTTCCCGATCTTTGGTCATGAATTGGGCCGCCTGTTCGGGAGGGAAAAGGTCCAGGTTGTTCTTGCCGAGCAATGCCTTACGGTCATAACCCAGGAGTTCCTCTCCCGCGCGATTGAATATGACGAAACGCAAGTCTTTGGCCTCTTTGAGGAAAATCATGAGCGGGATATTTTCTACGACCGCATCGATGAGTGCTTTTGATTCGTTCAGTTCCTGCTCAACCCACCTGCGCATCAGCGCCTCGCCGACATGCACCGTGATGCCTTCAAGCTGTTCGATCGCAGCAGGAGAAAAACACCCTTTCCTGCGATCGTTGAGTTGCAGCAGGCCGACGATTTGATCCTTCGTGCGGATGGGCACCAGCGCCACGGAGGCGTACCCCTGATGAATGCATTGGTTGCGTGGGTGATGCCGGGGATCCTGATCGGACGGAAGATCGAGCAACGGGAAGGAGTCGTTCGTCCAGCAGCTTCCTCTTCGCGTGAAGAGCGGATTGGAGGGGTCGGTCTTGCCTGAAATTACCAGGCCGCAGGTACATTCCAAGTTGACATTGCCGTTGCAGTCTCGGCATATCCCGCCATCCGCGCCACGCTCGATCAACGTGTTTTCCGTCAGCAGGAAATTCTCGGAAAAGCCTTCCTGGACGAAATACGGAAAGTCATCCCCGTCTTTCAGGCGAATGCCCACGGCATCGAACCCGGTCCGCGCCTTCACCGCGGCGAGGACGCGCTGAATTGAACCCTGCAGAGTGCCCTTCTCGTTGAGAATCTGCAGGATCTCGTTGCACATGTCGCTATAGGTCTCTGCCTGCTTGTGATTGGTGATGTCGCGGCCAACACCAATAAACTGTCGCTCGCCTTTCATGTTGGCATGGAGTGCGCCATTGGCAACAAGCCATATCCATTCACCATTGGCATGCTTGACGCGATAGGCAGGGCTCGTCTCGCTCTGCCCGGTGATCAAGACCCTCTTCAGATATTCGACTAGAGGCGCAACATCATCCGGGTGTATGAATGGCGCGAAGGATTTCCCTATTACATCACTAATCGGATGGCCGAAATGCCGTTCCCATGCAGGGGATATGAAAACGAATATACCTTCACTGTTAAGTGCGAAAATGACATCAAATGAGTTTTCGATGTAAACCTTGAATGTCTCTTCGCTCTTCCGCAGCACCTCCTCCGCCCGCTTGCGCTCATGATCAATTTCGCTCAGATTGGTTCGCGTTTCTGCCAGTTGCCCCAGTACGCTGTTTTTCATATCGTCAGCGACCGGGATGGCGGATGAGAAATCTCCGCTGCCGATTCTGACGATGTGCGCATAGACTTCGTCAACTGACCCCCCCATGATTGTGCGCAAGGCATTGCTTGTCCGGAAAAGCATTACTATCATGGTCAGTCCAAATACGACAAATATGACTCGAAAGATCGTGGCCTTGACCTTGGCCGCCTCAACGGCATCAAACGTGCGCTTGTTCATCAACGTAAAGAACTCATTGATGGGTTTCATGATGGCGGCCTTAGCCTGATTGTACCCGTCGTCATGCATCATCGTGCGTGCCGTGGCACGGTTTGCCTCTGCCTTCGGACCGGCAGTTTCAACCAGCTTCATCGCCTCGAATTCCCTGACGGTCAACCCGTCAGAATTCGCTTTGGCCTCCGTCAGTTTGCGGAACTCTTTATCGGTAATCCCAGACTGCCGCATCAATTCTAGCAGTGCGATGGCCTGTCCGCTGCCAGTGTGTGGCACTTGCTCATTGGCCACCACAAAATCCCAGTAAATATTCTGATACCCGTCTGGCCGTGGCTTCTTGCCGTTACGAATGTCCAGTATGTCCTGATAGTATTTTTTGTAGATGGGGTCGCCGGTCACCACATATGTCCGTACCATTTTGGTCAGGTCGTCCGAAGACTGGCGCAGCTCATCGGCGACTAGAAAGGACTGGAGGCGCAGAGCTGCGGCGCGATTACTCTGCTTTTCCGACATGACGTAAATGAAAAAGGCAATGGTGAGGATAACGAGCATGCCTGCCGACAGCCAGACGTTAAGGGTGAATGGGGACCGTTTGTTCAACGTGATTGCGCTCAAATTTACACCCCCTGTTTAGCCAGAATTTTTCATTGTCTCCACCCACGAGTCCTTAGAACGGATGAGAGAAAGACATTGAATATTACCACTTGTACAGGTGCACTTTAATGCTCCCGTGTTCATGCGGGTCGGTCCAGCTCATTCCTCACGGCCAGCCCCAGTTTCTCGATGACATAGGGCTTTCTTACATAGGCGCCCGCGCCGAGGGCCTTGGCGGCTTTCACCCGATCCGTTTCCGAAAAACCGCTCACAATAATCGCCTTCTGTTGCGGATAAATCTCAAGGACGCTCTTGTAGGTGTCCAGTCCATCTATGCCGGGGTCCATGATCATGTCCAGAACCATCAGATCAACCTTATGCTCTTTCATGTACGCCACCGCCTCTTCACCGCTGGAGACCCTCGATACATTGTAATTCAGCGTCCTGAGCATACCTGCCGCCAGATCGCGCTGCTCTTTTACATCATCCACAATGAGAATGGATTCACCATTCC
>CAIWXX010000040.1 GCA_903916735.1 uncultured Acidobacteriota bacterium | reverse complement strand
TTGCATCAAGGCGTTCACCGGCCAATAAGATCATCGGCGAAGCGCGTTGACAAGGAATGCCGGGGATTCGTTCCCCGGCATTTTATTATCTGGAATCCGGTCATCACTTACCCGATAATGCCGATCGAGAAACGAGTTACTATTTGGGGTTTCACCAGTATTCCCAGCGAGTGGGCGGCTCCGAGCAACAGCCCGTCCTTTTACCGGTGGCGCTCTGGAGCACAGGCAATCAGCCAACCACTATCCCTTCTCCAGTGTCGAATTTGATTGGCTTGACGATGCGGGCCGCGGGCACTATAGTGATTGTAGATGACATCGCGCCTGTGACAGAACGCAATCCAGGTTCACATCTTCGATGGTCGATCTTGATTTGGAGGCCAGGCTATGCCGGAGCAAAACCCAACACCAACGCCGCCGGTCTTGCGGGAAGCTGAATACCTACTCGAATCGCCGCTCAAATGTCCCCTCTGCCAGCAGGATATCGGATCGATTCAAGTGGTGCGCCTGTTGCGCTCCCGTGTCAATTTCGTATCGACTCTGCCGCGGAGGGGCTATGTCATCATCTGTCCATCCTGCCAGGGAATTATTTCAGCCGAGCTGACTGGGATAGCTTAGAGCGAGCCCTGGTTAGCTTCCATCCATCCACACAGACCGTCATCACGCCGTCATTGTTGCAATCCCGCGATCATCACAAGATTCCTCATGCTCACCTTCCTACGGAAATGGTAAGAAAGATCCTGGTCCTCCTTTTCATCATTTTTGTCAATGGATTCGCATTCGCACAAGCCGCTCAGGATTCGCGGCTTGCAGTGCTGCTTGTCGTCGATCAGATGCGGGCTGATTACTTCAACCGTTTCGGGACTCAATTCACAGGAGGATTCAAACGGCTGAGAACCGAGGGCATGGTTTTCTCAAACGCCACGCTCAGCTATGCCACCTCAGAAACCAGTCCCGGCCACGCAACAATTGCCACGGGTTCATATCCGCGCACTCATGGCATCATAGGCAATATCTTTATTGACCCGCAGACAAAGCTGGAAATCACCCCTGTCGATGATTCCCAAATCGAACAGGTCGACGACGAAGGAGGCCGTGCTTCTCCAAAAAATCTTGTCGTCGAAACCATTGGAGATTGGCTGAAGACGACCTCTTCTCATTCCAAAGTGATTTCCATCTCGGCCAAAGATTACGCTGCCGTACTGCAAGGGGGACATCATCCGGATATGGCCTTATGGATTGATGATTCGACAGACCACATGGTGACATCGGCGTATTACGTGCAGCACGAACCCATCTGGGTCAAAGAATTCAATTCCTCGAATTGGATCAGGACTCACATCCCGAAGGCTTGGACCAAGCTGATGCCCGAAGATGTATATGCCGGCGATGGCCCGGATGATTTCCATGGAGAAAAGTCATGGGGTCATGGGAATGCGTTCCCGCATATTTTCGAATCAAATGAGCTTCTTGAGGAATTTCAGAGCAGCCCTTACCTGGATCTGCTGACAATGGATTTTGCGATCGACGCGGTCCATTCCGAGCGACTTGGTCAGCGTGGTGTCACAGATTTGCTCTGTCTCAGCTTATCGGCCACCGATTATGTCGGGCATTCCTTTGGTCCCGATAGCCATGAAATGCACGATCATCTCCTACGGCTGGATCGGGCACTCGGCGAATTCCTGGCGTCGCTTGAAAAGCTCGTGGGGCGGGAACATTTGATTGTGGCGATGACAGCCGATCATGGCACAATGTCCATTCCTGAATTTCTCACCGAGATTAAGCATGTCGGAGCCCGTATGCTCGGTTCACGAAAGACGGTACAGCAGGAAATCGGCAAAGTTGATTGCACTATCGAAATGGAATGGGGGATCCCAGAACAGCTGATCATTCCAAGCCCTTCCTACAGCGGCTATTTCCTGAATTTCTCAGCCGCTGCCCGTCACGGAATCGACAGAAGAACACTCGAAACCCGAGTCCGTGATGGTCTTCTCCGAATCGACTGGATCGAGGATGTCATGTTTCGCCAGGAGCTGCTGGATCCGACCACTCCGGAAAGGCCCTATTTGGACGATTATCGCCGAAGCTATTATCCGCCTCGAAGTGCCGATCTTCTCATCCGCCTTTGCGAAAATTGCCTTGTGGCATCGAACGCTTCAGCGACGAGTCACGGCTCCCCATACTCCTACGACGCTCATGTGCCAATGATTTTCTGGGGCGCTGGGGTCCATGCAGGCAGCTCGGATCGGCTCGTTCATACGGTTGATGTAGTGCCGACTCTGGCGCACCTGATTGGAATTCCAATCCCGAAGTACGTCGAGGGGACGCCGCTCATTGATATCCACATGAAGTCCAAAGAAAGATAGACGTTATCAGTTTCAAGTTCTCCGTCTATCGATGCGAAATTGCGTAAACCTATTCAGGGCTTGGCGGCGTCTTGGCTCCAATCGATGACTTTCTGTATGGCCCCATCGCCCTCGGCCATCAGGTGACCATCCTGATCATAGATTTTTACGTGCGGGAGAGAGTGGATCTCATAATAGCGCACCACAGGGCTTCCCCAATCGATGGCCCAAGCACCGGGCCGATCGACATCCACCTTGACAAGGGTGATATCGGCCCGATCCTTATCCAGCTTCTCTAAAACCGGCGACAAACTTTCGCACGCCGGACAATGAACACTATAGAAGTCGAAAACCGTGATTTGCCCGGAAACAAGGTAGTTCTCGATATTGACGACCTGACCATGTGACAGTGTCTGGCCTTTCCAGGTGCTTTTCGACAGGGAACGGCAACCGGCCAGAGGGAATTCAAAGATAAGCACCACCAGGCCGGCGAATATCAGATGTTTGGGATTGATGATTCTTCTCGGCATCATTTGGCGCTCTCCTTCACCGCCTTCAATATAAGAATATAGCCCTTTGACCAAAAGAGTGGGCCGTCGAGTCGGGACATGAGCCATAAGAAAGGATAGATTGCCGAAAACAGCCTGAAAGAGAAACCGTGTTTTTTCAGGGCCGATTCGCTGGCGGGAGCAATGCCGGCCGTGCCCTTTTTATTGAGAAGGAAAAGATAAGCGACATTGACGGACAACTCAATCGCCTCGGTGATAAAACGCGAACAGTAAGAATGACCGATGACACGCATTCCTGAGGACTCGATCAATTCCCGGAGATGCTTTGGGGAATAGCCTTCCCTCACATGTCCATAAAACGACGGCTTTAGGCCGCAGAGAGATGCGAGTCGATGGAGCATGAAAAATGGACCGGTTTGAGGCACGCTGATGACCGCAGTGCCGTCATCTTTCAGTACCCGGAGGATTTCGCGCATGAGCCCGGCGTCGTCGACGACATGTTCGAGGCAGTCGATCGCCACGACACGATCCATGCACTTTGAGGCGAACCCCAGTTTCGTGCCGTCAATCTGAACAACACGATTTCCGACGAGCGCCCGAGTTGCATGCGTGTTCACACCCTCGGAATCGGCGCTGATCCAGGATCCGCCGAGCTTCCGCAGGTAGAAGCTCGTGACGCCGCGGTCACAGCCGATTTCGAGGCACTTCAATCCGTTCGCATTTCCGACGAAGGCAAGAAGGGCTTCCAGCTTGGACCACTTCTTGAGCGACTTCGAAGACATCTCCAACTGCCAGTGCTCACGCCGTTCCTCTTTCGTGAACAGTGGGATGGATTTCGATTTGTGCGTCGTTTCAATATTCATTTTTAGATCAACCGCCAATCAAAGGAGGAGATGCGATTCATCATGTCGCTGATCTGTCAAAGCCTATCCCTTCTTGTGCACATTAACGCCCATTCACAAACATCATCCCTGGCCCCTATCCCCGAGCCCCTTCTTCCGATATCCCAAAATATTCTCCTTCAAGAACACCTTCAAATTAAGCGTCGGGATGCCGGCCAGGCTTTCACGTTCGAGCATATCGCAGGTGCTGCACGGGATGATGCCGCCGACATTTTTGGCTGTCATCCGTTCACGGAGGGAGATCATTCTTTCGCCATTCCAAATTTCCGCGATGGTCTGTTTGTTGAGATCGCCGAGTGGGTAGTCACCGAAAAAATCCTGTGGACACGGATCGGCGCGCCCATCCCAGAAAATAACGAGAGCATACCAGGGGAATGTGCAGCATGTGAACGCCTTCTTCACGGCTTTTGTTTCATCGGCGGCACCGTATGTGCCGGCCCAGTTATGTGCCCTTTTAACGATGAATTGATCGAGTGGCAATCCATCGAACTGGGCTTGGAATGCTGCTCGCCCTTCCTGCGCGTCAGGAAAAATATCAATCACTTCGATGATCGAATAGGGGGTCCGACTTTTCTTCCGCTTCTTGATATCGAGAAACTGTCTGATGTTGTCCAGATTTTTCTTAAAGTCGGCATTCACACGGATGCGTTCATAGGTCTGTTTGTCGTAGCCGTCGAATGAGAAGGAGATCAGGTCGAGACCCGAATCGATGATCTGTTCGGCGGTGTTGGCCGACAGATAGGTGGCATTGGAATGGAGTCTTGTGTAGAGGCCCTTTTCCTTGGCGTATTTCGCCATTTTTGGGAAATCGCGGTGCATGAGCGCTTCGCCCGTATGGTGCAAGTTGACGTCATACACGAAATGGCTTGCTTCATCCACGATTTTTCTGAAAAGCCCGAAATCCATCATCCCTTCCGGCGTCTGAGCACGGCGAGGCGTACTCTGCGGGCACATCCGGCATCGCAGATTGCAGCGATTCGTCGGCTCGATCCACAGTCGGATCGGCAGGTAACCGAGTCGTGTCTGCCGGCGCCGGTAGCTCCAGAGCGCGCGCACAAGGATACCGTAACGACGCCGCGCGGTCATGCCGGACATCCGGGCCCTGATTGCGAGTCGTGAGAATCAGCGTTCGGAACCCGACGCCCGGAACTCGGAACTTTCGGTTTCAAGCCGAGCCAGCGAAGGATCTTATGTTTCATCATCACCAGAAACAGAATCGAGTAGAGTTCGAAGTCCTTGAATGAATTAATCGATTTGAGAACTTTTGGAATTTTTTTCGCCAGACTATGGCGCTTGTGTCCCATGGCAAAGCGCATAATCAATTCCGAAATCTGCCACCAGGTGAGTTTGTCCACGTAGAGGGGCGCGTGGCCCTGAGCCGCTGTGAGCATTATCAAGCGCTTGTCATGAGGAGTCGTCCAGGAGAAGTCGTCGGGGATCTTCCCTTCCGAGCGCGCTCGCTTCTCGATCTGTGTTCCCGGGTAGATGTGCATGATCGCGGCGCTCGTGTCGCAATGAGGTTTCAGGTCCTCCAGGATCGCCGCTGTTTGCATCGCTTCTTCCCAGGTCTCGGTCGGATGCGAAAAGATGAAAAAGGGATTCGGGACGATCCCGAGCTCATGGCACCATTCGATGACGTCATACGCCTGTTTGATGGTTGCTCTTTTTGTGATGATATCGCGGCAAATCCGTTCGCTGCCGCTTTCAATTCCGAAGCCGATATAATAGCAGCCGGCGTCGGCCATGGCCGCCAGCATCTCCTTCGTCGTCACATCGACCCGGACTTCGCAGTACCAGGGCAGACCGACCTTGCGCTCTTTCATCAATGCGCAGATATCAAAAGTGCGCTTCCGGTTGTGATTGAACGTGTCATCATAGAACCAGATCACACGGACGCCGTATGTATCACGGAGCAGTTCCATTTCGCGGATGACGTTTTCGGGTGAGCGCCCGCGAACGTGAGAACCCCAATTGCCGGGGGTCGCGCAGAAAGTACACGTGAACGGGCACCCGCGGCTCGTCATGATATTGCCGCAGAGCAGGCGCCCTTTGCCCGGAACATCGGCATGAAACCGATACCTCTCCATGGGCTCCAGATGCCTCGCCGGCATCGGGAGGTCGTTCAGATCGGGAATCAGGGCTCGAAGGCCGTTTTCAACTAAGACGCCGTCGCGCCTCCAGGCGAGGCCGGCAATATTGTGGAGATCGGCTTCCTTTGCATCGAGAGCATCCACAAGTTCGCAAATCGTCCTCTCGCCTTCGCCCACAATCGCCCCGTCGATATCGGGGATATGGTCGAGAGTGTCGCGGGCTGTGCCGTTGAGATGCGGGCCGCCGATGACCGTGAAAGCTCGTGGATAGGCCTTCTTGGCAAGGCGCAAGAGATCGAAGCTGAGGTGTCTGTTTTCCGTTGTCGTCGTGGCTCCGACGATATCAGGGGTTTCGTTCGCGATTTTTTTGGCAATATCATCCCAGGTCAACCCGAGCACATGGCTGGGAACGATCTCGATATCGACGCCCTTCTTTTCGAGAACCGCCGCCATGTAGTCCAATCCGAGAGCCGGGAGCATGCTGTCGGAGCTGTATCGTTCGGCGAAGTAGCCGCCGGGCGGCACATAAAGCTGGACTTTCATATCAGCGCTTGGCGTTCAACATTCCGGTGGATCTTCTGATGTCATAAGATCGCGACGGTCTCTTGGGCCGGGACACGAGAACCTGTCAGATGGACATCATGCCAGAGCTGGAAGAGGGTGAGCGCCCAGAGTCGATGACTGTGGTTGGCCCGGCCTTGCCGATGCTCATTGATCAGCCTCTGCACGTAAGCCGGATTAAACAATCCCTGGCTTCTCAGCCGTGATTCCGAGAGGAGGTCATCGACGAGCGGCCGGAGAGCCCCATTCAGCCAGTGCTTCATGGGAATACTGAACCCTTCCTTTTTGCGATAGAGGATCGATGCGGGCAGCACACGCTCCATCGCCTTCTTGAGTATGTATTTCGTCGTCATATTCCGCAGCTTCAATTCACCTGGGATCCCCGCAACAAATTGGATCACATCGTGGTCCAGAAACGGCACTCTCGCTTCCAGCGAAACAGCCATACTCATCCGGTCCACCTTCACGAGTATATCATCGACCAGGTAGGTCTTCAGATCGACATAGAGCTGTTGATTCAGGCTATCGGGCCATTCCAGCATATCGAAGTACTGCGTGATCAGCAGATGCTCGCGATGATGTTGATCGGCGAGGCCCTGGGCATAGAGCTGTTGTTTCTCGGCTTCACTCATGAAGATCATCCATCGGACGTGATTCATCTGTTGAGGGAGTGAAGCGCCTTCGACAAAACGCTTGGCGCGGTTGACGAGCCCCTTTTTCTTGGCGGATGGCGGGACACGAGCCAGCATCTCCGAGACGTTCTCGCGGACGACGCCGGGAAGCCGCCGGTAATAGCCGGCAATCTTGTTGGCGATGTAAGTATCATAGCCGGCGAAGAGCTCATCGCCTCCATCTCCCGACAGAATCATCGTCACATGCTGTCGAGCCACCTTGGAGACCAGATAGGTCGGGAAGATGGAAAAGTCCGCCACGGGCTCATCCATATAACGGATGAGATATTCGATGTCGCAGCCATCCGGGTGGAGGATGTATTCATGATGGTCCGTGGCGAAGCGTTCCGCCACTGATCGTGCATAAGCAAGCTCGTTGTATGTGCGGTCGTCGAAGCCGATGGAAAATGTTTTGACAGGCTGCTCCATGACTTCCGCCATGAGCGCGACGACCGTGCTGCTGTCGATGCCACCGGAGAGAAAAGCGCCGAAGGGGACGTCGCTCACGAGTCTCATCTTGACGGCATCCCGCATCAATCGAAAGAGCTCATCTGCAATTTCCTCTTCGCTGCCCTTCTGTTCGTGCGGATGCACTTCCCAGTATTTCGTGCCTCTGATGTTTCCGTTTTCGATGATGAGAGCGTGCCCCGGCAGTAACTTCTGGATGCCGCGGAAGAGTGTCAGCGGGGCCGGCACGTATTCAAAAGTGAGGAAATAGTCGAGCGCTTCTGTGTTGAGTTGGCGAGGAGCGCCGGCAGCCAGGAGTGTCTTGATTTCAGATCCGAAGAGCAGGCGATTGGCATCTCGATAATAGTAGAGCGGCTTGATACCGGTCGGGTCGCGAGCGAGCAGCAGTCGGTTGTTCGGGCTATCCCAAAGGGCGAATGCAAACATGCCGTTGAATTTCGGCAGGCAGTCGATGCCCCATTCTTCATAGGCATGTATCACCGTTTCGGTATCGGACCGCGTCCGAAAGTGGTGCCCGCGCTTTTCGAGGTCGGCGCGGAGCTCCGGGAAATTATAAATTTCACCGTTGTAAACGATCCAAATCGACTCGTCTTCATTGGCAATCGGCTGGTGCCCCGTGGAGAGATCGATGATGCTGAGCCGCCGCATCGCGAGCCCCACCGAGCCTCCGAAGTGATAGCCTTCATCATCCGGGCCACGATGCACGATCGTCGCGTTCATGGTTCGCAGCAACTCTTGGGGCGGCGTGCCGCCGTCGAAATTGTACACTCCACAGATACCGCACATAATTACCAACACTCCCGCATTTTGGGTTGATAGGGCATTCTGCGGCACGGCGGAGCAAAGCAAGAAGTAAAAGCGGAAGAGTAAAAATCCACTATTTTTTATCCTTCACAATCTTCAGTTTGCTTTTTTACCTTTTGCTTTTACCTTGCTTCCAGGCTGGGGCTCAGTCGAGCACACACTGTCCTCATTTTATCCGTGTAGCTTTCGAAGGAGTACTGATCGGCGGCCAGTTTCTTTGCCGCTTCGGTGATTTGATGGCACAAGGTCAGGTCGTCGAGTCCCCGGAGAATAGCCTCGGCGAAGGATTCGGGATCGGGATTGGCCAGAATCGATACGGCATCATTCAAGACCTGTGTGTGAGTAATCGTGCGCGTCGCCACAATCGGCTTGCCGGAACGAAGGTACGAATAAATTTTGAGAGGCGTGTTGACGCCTTTGGTTCGCGGCGATGTGAGAATATCTGCGATCGACATGAATAGAGGAATTTCTTCCGAGCGGCGCCATCCGGTGAATATAACCTTTTCGCTCAATCCCAGCGATGAAGCGCGTGCCTGGAAGGCGGCGATCTGCTCCGGTTTCCCTCCGACAATCAGAAAAACGGCGTCTGAACGACGCTTGGCAACGATGGCAGCCGAATCAACCAACAGGTCCAGCCCCTGATAGGGCTCGAAAGTCCCGGCATATAGAATGAGCTTCGCAGTGGCAAGGTGAGCCGGCAAGCCGAGTCGCTGAAGGACGTCGGTGTGAACCGCCGCAGGAGTTGCAGCGGTGTCTTCTTCCATCACATTCTCAATCATCATTCTCCATGTTTTTGGGGAAATCCGTTCGACGATTCTATCCAACTCCGGACAGATTGTGATGACGGCATCAGCCGTGCCGAGCGTCCACTTTTCGAAACGTCGAAAAAGCCAGTGAAGAAGCCGGCTGCGGGTAAATTCAAAATTAGCAAGTTGTTGAGGAAGGCTGGAGTGCATATCGTAGAGATGCTTCACATTGAAGATGCGAGTCAGCAGAAGAGCCATGAAACCAGCTTCTTCATGAGAATGAATGAGGTCGTATTTTCGGGTTGCGAGCAGGAAAAAAGCCTTCCAGAACATGAGGAAATCGAGCGGCACTTTGGCCCAGGAAGGGCCGATCTTTATGGCCCGGAGGAAAGGCAGGCGAGAGACCCGGCGAATCGTCACCCCGGGAAATGAGCGGTCTTCGCCGAGGGGGTACGTGACAAGATCGATCGTGTGCCCGAAGCTTGACAAAGCCTGCAGCCGATAGAGCACGCTGAAGGCGGTCCCTCGCGGCTGGAAAAACGGCTCAGGTGCGAGCATTAAAATCTTCAATAAAATAATTCCTTTCCCAGATCGTGCCCGAAAAAGTGAATCTTAGCGTCCAGAGTCGACAGAGTCAATTTGGCCTCGCGATCCGCGAGCACGACTCGCGGATTGAGGAAGTAAAAAGGCAAACGCGGAATCGGCCCATGAAGGCGGGACTTCTGCAGAGTTCAGTGAGCACGGTATATGAGGGTGATGAATGGCATGTGCTTTCGCTGACGGCAGGTGCGGATGAGCGCACGGATTCTCTCAATATGCACATGGCTCAACGCCCATCAGGAGCGGTGCTCCTTGTCGATGCCTAGCCATGCTGTCTTTTCTCGAAATCGAGCCGGAGGAGAGTACTTTCTTCGAAAATGTGAGATGATGAGATCGATGATATTTTGGTTGAACCGCGCTGGAAAATGGGCCCACACACCGGCAAGCGAGTGCGATACATGGCCTGTGATGAGCTTGGCCGCTGACGGAAGCCATCTCGATGCCTGAGCTTCTTGTCTCGTGTAAGGACGTCTCCAAGGCCTACGGCGCTGTGCCGCTATTCGATGGGCTATGCATGGGTCTCTTCGAAGGCGATCACGTTGGTCTGGTGGGGCCGAACGGAGCCGGCAAGTCCACACTCATCAAGATCCTTGCAGGGATCGAGGCGCCTTCATCGGGGATGCGCACCGCGCGCAAGCAGCTGCGGATCGGCTACGTGCCGCAGGACCCGGTGTTCGAGGCGGGTGCGACGGTCGGCTCGGTGCTGCGGGATGCTCTTCGCGACGTCCACTTGGATGAGCACGAAGCTGAAGGGCGCATCAATGTGGCGATGGGGAAGACAGGTTTCGTGGACGGCACTGAACCAACGGAGTCGCTATCGGGTGGCTGGAAGAAGCGCCTGGCGCTGACCCGCGAACTGGTTCGTGAGCCGGAGCTCCTGCTTCTGGACGAGCCGACCAATCACCTGGACGTCGAGGGCATCCTATGGCTCGAAGAGCTGCTGCCGCGCGAACCCAAGGCGTTCGTGGTTGTGAGTCACGACCGTTACTTCCTGGAGGCCGTGGCAGGGCGCATGATCGAGCTCAACCGCGCCTTCGCCGAGGGGTTGCTTGACGTGCGCGGTCACTACAGTCGCTTCCTTGAAAAGAAAGACGAGCTGCTGGCCGGCCAGGCCGCCTACCAGGAGTCGCTGCGGAACCGCGTGCGAGGAGAAATCGATTGGCTCTCGCGCAAGGCCCGCGCACGCACCCGCAAGGCGCAGGCGCGGATCGACGTAGCCTACCGCCTGCAGGAGGAGCTGGCCGATCTGGACTCACGCTCGAAGACCACCGCGCTCGCCCTCGAGATCGCGGCGACCCAACGCCGTACCAAGCGACTTCTCGTGGCTTCGGGCCTCGCGAAGAGCTACGGTGACAGGAAAATCGTCCATGGCCTCGATCTCGTGCTTTCACCCGGGACGCGTCTCGGGCTCATCGGCGCGAATGGCAGCGGCAAGAGCACGCTCCTGCGGCTACTCACGAGGCAAGAGAAACCGGACGCGGGTTCTGTCGATCATGCTGACGGATTGAAGGTCGTGATCCTTGACCAGCATCGCCGGCATCTCGACCCCGCAGTCTCGCTCAGGCGCACTCTCGCGCCGTTCGGGGATTCGGTGATTTGGGAGGGCCGCGCCGTGCATGTGTCGGGCTGGGCCAAGCGCTTCCTCTTTCGCGGCGAGCAGCTCGACACTCCGGTTGGCCGGCTCTCGGGTGGCGAGCAGGCTCGCGCGGTGCTGGCCCGGCTGATGCTGGAACCCGCCGATTTGCTACTCTTGGACGAGCCCACGAACGACCTCGATATTGACACCCTCGACGTACTCGAGGAGAGTCTCCTGAAATTCCCCGGCGCGCTGGTGCTTGTGACGCACGACCGCTACCTCCTCGACCGGGTCTGTACTCGCATCCTGGCCCTCGATGGACCTGGAAGCGCCATGTCGTACGCCGACTACGGGCAGTGGGAGCAGTGCCGCCGTGTCGCCGCGGAAGAAGCGGCGCGGGCCGACGCCCGCCTGCGTCCAGCGACGGCTAAGCCGGTCGCGCAGGCAGGTAAATCAAAGAAGCTCGGCTATCTGGAGCAGCGCGAATGGAATGAGATGGAGGCGCGCATCCTGGAGGCTGAGGAGCGGTTGGATGTCCGGCGTCGCGCGGCTGCCGATCCCGTGATCGTTTCCGACCACCTGGCGCTGCTCGATCGGCTCGCCGCCCTCGAGATCGCCCAGGCCGAGGTGGGCCGCCTCTACGAGCGCTGGGCCGAACTCGAGGACAAAGCCACGCCTCATTAGCCGAGCTGCCGACTGCCATTCCACCGGACCAGGGCTGGGATGGAACGAGCGGAGCCATTGAGCTGGATGAGAGCGCCTGCTCGGCTACACCGAGCTCCCCCTTGCAGGAAACAGCCAATGACTCTGGCGACTATGTTACAAAGATTCTAAATCCATCTCTTTGACTTGAATCAAGCGTTGCTTGATTTCACCCTCTTTTTTATTGGTTCCGGTTCCCGAATCTTCTCCAAGATGCTTCCAAAAAAAGAGAATGCGACTGGAAAGAGCAATCTGTGATGTCGATCACTTTCGAACAGGCGAGGCGGCTTTCGTCAATCGAAATGCGCAGGATCCTAGTATGGCCATGCTATGATGGCCGGCTGTGGTCTTCCATCCAATGACGATGGACGTACCAGAGAGGAGGGCTAATATGAGAAAGTTTGCCGCATTTGCTTTATGGCTGTCTGTATGTGGTCTCGTCGCAGCAGGGGAACGGGCATCATTTTCCATCTCAGATCCTTTGAGTGGGAAGAACGGGCATCCGGTTATCAGCTACAACTCGGCATCAAACCAGTATCTTGTCTTCTGGGTCAACCGGACGGACATGAAGCTCTATTGCCGTGTTGTCAAATCAACTGGGAGTCCCGTTGGGAATCCCATTGCGGTTTCAACAAAGGAGGTTCAGGCCGGAGATGAATTCGCTGTCGCCTTCAACACAACAAACAAGGAATTCCTCGTCGTTTGGGAAACAGCGACAGATGGAAGTGCATCGGATATTCTCTATGCCACGCGAGTATCCCCACTCGGATCCATTCGCGGGAAAGCACTGAAGATCGCCGGCCAGCCGAAAAAGTTGAACTGGCACCCAGCCGTTGCGTATAGTGCCACGGACAACGCCTACCTCGTCATCTGGTCGAAAGAAGGGCTCCTGACACCGGATGGTGGCGGCCTTCCTCCGGCCCCGGATGGAATCTGTGAAATTTTCATCAGTGGCGAGGGGAAGCCCATCGGCGGCGAAGATCTGATGCAAGAGATGTCTTACCTGGAAAAAGGCGGATGGCTCTGGCATCTCGGCTACCAGGGGTTTGATCTCCATTGGAAGGATAACAACTCATACGCGCTACTCGTCAATCACATCACAGCGGCCGGCGATAACGGAAAGTGCGACATCGAGTTCCTGAACATCAACAGCAGCGGAACCCGCGTCGGCAAGGCCACCAAAGTTAATAAGACAGCCGCAGGCAACAGATCCGTTTTCGCAGCGCTCGCCGAAAATACCCTGACCGGTCAATGGCTGGCGGCGTGGGAGAGCGTCAGCAAGGTATCTCGTCGCACAACCGGCCGGATCTACACGCGCGTTCTCTCTCCAACAGGCACGCCTTCCACCCCCGAACAGGTTACTTTCAATAACGATCAGGAATGCGGCTTGCCATCGCTGAGCTTCAATCCTGATAAGTCCAACTTTCTGCTCGCATTGGATGCGGATATTAATCTCAAATATCGTGTGAACTGGGATGTCCTCGGGCAGATTGTAGCGGTGGATGGCAGCAAAAGCGGAAACGTTTTCACTATCGCCGGCGGCGACACAAGCCAAGCTGAGCACTCTCTTACCTACAATCCAACTGCCAAAAACTATTTCGTTGCATTCGCGTCGGTTGTCGGTGCGAACAAGATCAAGATCAACGGGACAATTATCCAGCCTCAATAATTGAACATTTCGGAAATACGACAATTGAACTGATCCCGCTTCGCTTAGTATCTGACCGGTGAAATCTGTGCACAAAATGGCAAAAGTTGTGATAGGACAGAATCGCGAATTCCTCTCAGGAAGCCAGGAAGAAAGGAATTCGGGGATGACTTATGAAACCACCGCTGGTCGACATAAAAATCCGTTCCTGCTTTCCTCTCTTCCTGCATTCCTGAGAGGTTCAGGAGCGGATGGTTGTCGAAGCCATCTTGTTTGGTTGTGTCTATGCCGCGTTAGGAGCGGATCCGGGACAATGAGGGGATTGGGGTCTGGGGTCTGGAGCTGGTGACTTCGAGCAGCCGGCCCTGAACCTCAGCCCCTCTCCATTACCACGTCATTGCGATCAAAGCCGGGCAAGAGTTGGCCCCGAGATGACGACGGCACATCAAACATGACGTGGGCTGTATGCCGATTGAGGCCAGATGTTATCCTGGGCGCAGCGAAAAACATCATGCCTATGCTGTTTCGTTGCTGGATTCATGGGTCCTTCTTCCGTTACCGATTTCCTGAGCAAATCCTGCTTGGATTTTTTGTAGGATTGTGAGCCCATCATTGGGCCACTTCAAAGCCCAAGGTCGATCAACCTCCGGCATTTTAAAAACTGCAATTTTCATTGTGCGTTGTTGAGTGAGCGCCGAGGTGTGCGAGTGTGCTTGACCTCACCTGAGAGGGGTACTAGCATGTGCGCCATGTTGAGGAGAGTTGCGTGAAAAATTCCTGTACCAAGATCACCTTCGCTGCGATCGCCATAACCGCGGTCGCAGCCGGCATCCAATGTTCCAAACAATCCACGTCCTCAGCAACATCCGCATCTGTGCCCATCCAGACACCATCGCCTTACAGGAAAATGGCGCCTCCTACCTCTCTGGAAGAGGTGAAAATCAACTCGATCGTGAGAAAAACCCTCACCTGCTCCATTCCCGGTGAACTGAAATGGGACGCAACGCTTCCCGCGGAAGCTCGGCTGCAATTTTCGCTCGCAATCAACCCTGAGGACAGCCAAGGCAGCATGTTTGCTTCAGTCGAGGTTGCCGGCAAGAAGGTTTTTGAGGATGAAATCAAGGCCGGCCGCGCGTGGTTGGATCGCGAGATCGACTTGGCCGAATTTTCAGGCCGAGCCGTTGCCATTGTCTTCAGGACTCGCCCGGGCCAACCCGGCAACGGCAAAGTTCGTGCTCTCTGGGGGAATCCTGCGGTGACTGGTACGCCGCTTGATCCCCGGAGGAATTTCCTCATCATCAGCATCGATACGCTGCGAGCGGATCATCTCGGGTGCTACGGCTACGGTCGCCCCACGAGCCCGACGATCGATGATCTGGCTCGAAAAGGCATGCGATTCAAACACGCCTATACCGCGCAGAGTTCCACATGGCCGGCACTCACAACATTGATGACATCACTCCAACCAAGCACCCATGGTGTCACGTGGAATGGGTATAAGCTTCGCACCGGAGTGATCGCACTGGCTGAGATTTTTTCGGCAGAAGGATATGCAACCGGTGCATTCATCGCCAACATGGGCCGCGGGACTCATCGCGGATATGATCAACGATTTGTTTATAACGACGGCAGGCTTGCTAAAAATTATCTCGGGCAACTCTGGTCCGATCGCAATAAGCCGTTCTTCCATTGGATACATTTCATGGCGCCTCACGATTCCTACAATCCGCCAAAACCCTATGATGGAATGTTTGGAAAAGTGACTCACCCGGGGATTGGGAGGCATAATAAACTAACGGAGATCACAAAGAGCGGGAGGCCGCCATCTCAGTCCGAGCTCGATGACATCATCCGACTTTACGACGGCGAGATCCGCTCAGATGACGATCTCATCAGGCGGATTCTGGATGAACTGCATAACTTCGGGCTGGACGAAAAGACAGTCATCATCCTGACGGCCGATCACGGCGAACAGCTCTACGACCACAAAAACTACAGCTTTCATTCAGGAACCGTCGACAACAGCACTCTGCATATTCCGCTGATCATCAAGGGATCACGGGAGCTCGGGGCGGGAACCGTGGACCCAACACCCGTCGGCAACATCGATATCGCCCCAACGATTCTTCAAATCGCCGGCATCAAGGCTCCACCGGGATTCCAGGGACAGTCTCTTCTGCTGCCGCCGGAGAAACGGCGAGGTGAAGTTCTTTCGGAGACATGGGAACAGATCTTCACACTCGCAGATTCGCGATATCGGTATGTCCATAACCCAAAGAACATCCATCCTCTGACAGAGGCAGGCGGATATCCATTCGCGATTTCGAATGAGGAATTCTTCGACATGACCGCCGATCCACTGCAGAAGCACGATGTCCTTTCACTGAACCGTCGTATGGCTGATCAAATGAAAGCTCGACTGCTTGAATGGAAGAACAAAGTTGCAGGCAACCCCGTCGAGAAACAGGTCATCGATAAACAAACTGAGGAAGAGCTCAAAGCGCTTGGATATGTCCATGAATGAAACATAGATTGTCAGACGAGTACTTTCAGAATTTCGATATCTTTGGCTGAGCGCCAAAAGATTACGATTCGCGCGTCTCCAGACCGACTATATAGAAGAGTGAATTCAGATGGCCAATGACATCACAAAGAACATCACAAAATTCCGGATTCTGGTGACGGGCGGCACCGGGTTCATCGGTGGACATCTCGTCGAACGACTGGTCGCCGATGGCCACGATGTACGCATTCTCACACTGCCCGGAACTGATGAGAAATTCCTGGATGGCAAACCCGTCACCATCATCCGTGGCGACGCCTGTGATCCAGCCACGGTTGCGGACGCTATGCAAGGAGTCGAGGCGGTAGTTCATCTCGCGAGTCTCATTACCGAGGGAGGTGTGAGCGAGGAGCGTTACCGCGAAGTCAATGTCGGTGGAACACGAGGGATTCTGGATGCGGCCGAACGAGCGGGCGTCAAGCGGGTTATCTTCACAAGCTCAATTAATGTGTTTCCGCCGGTGGCACACGACCTCCTCGATGAATCCACCCCGACAAATCCTGATGAAATTCTCGGGCAAACGAAACTCGAAGCCGAATTGCTCATTCGCAATCGCTGCGCCAGTTCAGGCATGTCCTTCGTCATCCTGAGGCCCACGCGCGTCTACGGCCCGCGGGATCGATCTCTACTGAAGCTCTTCCGCCTGATCGATCGCGACCGATTCATCATGATCGGAAGTGGCGAAAAAATGATGCACCCAATATATGTGGGAGATCTTGTCGAAGCCCTTGTGATGAGCCTTAGCACGGAAGCCGCCGGCAATGAGGTTTTTGTCGTCGCCGGGCCTGAGGCCGTGAGCAAGCGACAATTCTGCGAAGCAGTTGCGAAGGCGCTCGGGAAAAGCCTCCCCCGCAGGCGGATCCCTCAATCCTTCGCCACCACCGCCGCATGGCTGTCGGAGAAATTTTTCGCGCTGATCGGAAAAGAGCCTATCATCAGCCGGCGGCGGATTCGCTTTTTCTTGACATCGCAGGTGTGCCGATTGGACAAAGCCCGTGCTGTGATCGGCTTCGAACCTGCTGTCGGCATACAGGAAGGATCGGAGCGGGCGGCACAATGGTACCGCCGGGAGGGATGGCTGTGACCGACGACCAGCTTTATCGGATCTGCGCTGAAACGTACTACTGGAAGCCTATGCAAGGATTCTTCAGTGTTCTGACACTCCGTGCCTACCTGGGTCGTCAACTCCATTTCGATCCGCCGGTCCTCGACCTCGGATGCAGCGACGGTCTGTTTGGCGGCCTCCTGAGCCGTGTGCACGGGGGGTTCAAGGTCGATGCCGGCTTCGACATCGATCGGGTGACGGTCAAGCGGGCTCATTCGAGCCCGGTTCATCGGCGTGTCATGCAGGCCGATGCGCGAGATCTGCCTTTTCAAACAGGCCTATTTTCGACGATCTTCAGCAATGGCGTCCTCTGCTGCGTCCCCGGAGGAGTCAAACAGCCGCTTGAAGAGGCCGCGCGAGTTCTCAAGCCGGGCGGTCTTTTTCTCTTCACCATGCCGACTCCCTCCTTTACCAAAATCCTGATCATGCCTCGCCTGCTGAAGGCGCTCGGCGGCTCGCCGGATCATTATATCGATCGACTGAATGCACGCCTGCATCATCTCAACGTGCTCGATGCCGAGACGTTGAAAGAGCAGATCGAAAAAACGGGATTGCTCATCGAGAATATCACTCCATTTTTCACGCCACGCGAAGCTCGTGTCTGGGATCTGCTCGCTCAACACCCAGTCCGCATTTTCGGGATTTTGCGAAAAATCCCAGGGGGCGCTTTTCTCTCCAGATGGCCCTTGCAGAAATTCTTGCAGGTGTATTTCAAAAAGGAGAGCCAGCAGGCCGATTGCGGGTATATGCTCATCACGGCGCGAAAACCATCGTGAGGTGACTCCCATGACAGTACATGAACAACACGGAACATCTTTCCAGGCAACTCTCACGGACACCTCTGGTTCTCCCATGAAACGCTATCAGGAACTCGTTATCGGCGGAGGCGGGTGGGGGGCGCTCGCGGTGCCTTCGGCTTCCTGATGCGAAAGCGTTTCTACCCCAAACTCTTTCTTCGCAGCGGCCGAGGTGTCATCCTCGGGCTGGATATTGTGCTGCGACATCCGAAGCGCATTCATTTCGGTGATTATGTTGCCATCGATGACGGCTGCATGCTGGATGGCCGCGGACAGAGCGAAGGCGCAAGCCTCATGATCGGGAGCAGAACCATCGTCAGCCGGAACTGCGTGCTGAGCAGCAAGGATGGAATTTCTACGATCGGAGCAGGTTGTAATTTCGGCGCTGAGTGCCTTGTTTATGCGTCGCATGGTAATGTCGTTATCGAAGATGGTGTTCTCTTCGCCGCTCGCTGCTATATCGATGCTGGGCGCTATCATCACGATACTTTGGACGTTCCGATCATGGAACAGGGGCAATATTTCCGAGGAGATACGATCATCGAAAAGAATAGCTGGTTCGGAGCGGGCGCCATCGTCCTGGATGGAATACGAGTCGGGCACGATAGCATCATCGGCGCGGGCGAGGTGGTGACGAGCGACCTGCCGCCATACTCGATCGCCGTCGGAGTTCCAGCGAAGGTTGTGAAGTTGAGGAATGGATCAACCGGAAGTCATAAATGACGATAGGTGGTGATGGGCAGGAACGAGTACGGGAACGGAAATAAATGGATCTTCATGCGCTCGTTCGAAAGCTCAGATGGAGTTACACAAAAAACCGCCCGGAATTCCTCGCCCTCACACGGCGGCTTTATCCTGAATTCGTCTTCGCCTATCGGCCGCGAGAAATAGCCGATGAGATACCTGTTTTCAACTTTCATGATGTGACCTCCGAGGATTTCGAAGAAAAAATAAAATACCTCCACGGAAATGGCTACCAGTGCCTTGACTCACATTCACTCTGGAAGTGCCTGACGAGCGCGCAGAAGATTCATCCCAAAAGCGTCGTCCTCACATTCGATGATGGCTGGTTAAGCCTGCACACAGTCGCAGCTCCCCTTCTTCGGAAATATCAGATGAATGCTGTCTGCTTTCTGATTCCCGGACTCATGTCCCAGTCCCGTGAAATTCCGCCGGCATACCCCGGCGCCGAATGCCTCCTCACATGGGAAGAAGCGCGGCTGGATCGCGACGTCATCGACTTTCAATCACATTCAATGTGGCACCACCGCGTTTTCATCTCACCCAAACTCGTCGACTTCATCCATCCCGGCTATGATTCATATTATTTGCGATTCCACGTACCTGTGTACCGGAACCAAGGCCGGGACACTGTCGAACGTATCGCGGCACTCGGCACTCCTGTTTATGAATATGCCCCTCGCCTCACGGGGCGTCTGCGGTACTTCGACGACGAGGCTGTTCGTGAAGCCTGTGCGGCTTATGTCAAAGAGAACGGCCAGGAGGCTTTCTTTACGAACCCCGCTTGGAGACGAAAACTTCGACGGATATTCGACGATGCCTCATTACACAGCTCGACGGAAAAGAAGTATGAATCCGCCGATGAGACTCGCGAAAGTATCCTCGCCGATCTCCGAGAATCGAGATCGATGATCGAGCGCGAGCTGCCGGGCGTGGAAGTCCGCTCCTTTTGCTATCCATGGTTCGTCGGATGCGATTTATCGGTGACACTTTCACAAAAAGCCGGCTACACAAGTAATCATTGGGGCGTGCTCTCCGGACGGCGGACGAACCGAGACGGATATGATCCATTCCGAATCGTGAGGATGCCGCCGGACTACATCATGAGGCTTCCGGGCAAAGGACGATGGACTTTTATCGGTGTCCTGAAGAATATGTTTTTCAGGAATGCGCATCGATTCATGCGGGACGCAAAAGCTGCAGCGGCTCCCGAAGACTACATCAACAAATGACCGCATCCCGTCTGCGCATTATCGGGAATGTTTTGCTTTCGGGAATTTCCGAAGGCAGCAACGTGCTCACGTTCCTTCTCGGCGTCCTTGCCGCTCGCTATCTGGGGGATGTCGACTTCGGGAAGTTCTCCTTCGCGCTTGCATTCACGGCGCTGTTCCAACTTCTTCCGGATTTCGGCGTCAGCTATGCGTCCACTATTGAAATCGCCCGCGATCGTTCCAAGGCTTCCAGCTTTGTCGGCAATATCATCGGGCTGCAGATAATCACATCGCTCATCACCGCCGCCGTCATTCTGGGCATCACCATGATGACCGTACCGAAAGCGGTTTTATGGGTTGTACTCATCACCGCATTGACGATGATTCTGCGCACCTTCAAGCTGACTCTCCGCTGGTTCCTGAAATCCTTCCAGCGATTCGATCTGGAGGCGGTGACACTCGTCGGCGTCCGCACCGCTTCCTTCGTGCTCGGGTGGATCCTGCTCGCCCGAGGAGCCGGCTTGACTGGATTCGTCATCATGCTGCTGGCCGTTCAAGCCGTGGATACGGGCATCACGAGTTTCCTCGTGCATCGTTCCGTCGCTTCCATTTTTCCCAGAATCAAGCTCGAGACCGGATGGCAGCTTCTTCAGAAAGGCTTCCCTTTCGCCCTCATGTACTCGCTGCAATATATCTTCTTTCAGATCAACACGGTCGCGTTATCATATTTGCGGAGTGACGCCGAAGTCGGCTGGTTTAATGCTCCTTATCGGATCATCGAAGGATTGGTGATTATCCCAAGCGCCATCAGTTACGGGTTGCTCCCGACCTTCTCACAGATGCATGCAACAGACAAGCAAGGATTGATGGGGCTCTATCGTCGCGCCCTTAAATACCTTCTCATCATGTCGCTTCCTTTGGCGATCTTCATCTCGTTCGAGTCGAGCAAAGTCATCTGGCTTGTGTTTGGAAAGGAATATATTCGAGCCATTCCCATCTTCAAGGTGCTGATATGGGGCAGCATCTTCATGTTCCTCTCGCATTTGGCGCTGACACTCATGACCTGCATCGACCGGCAGTGGACCGTCATTCGAATCGCAGCGACGGTGCTCGCCATCAACATCCTCTTGAACATCACAATGGTCGCTCGCTACGGCATGATGGGGGCCTCATGGGTGAGTCTCCTCTCCGAGTTCTGTTTTACAATTTTTCTGGTCGCCGCCCTGCGCCGGATCGGATTCCGTCTCGAACGACTCCGCTGGCTGATCCGCCCGCTCGTCGCCTGCCTCATCTTTGCCGGAGTCACCTATCTCACGCACAGCCTGCCCCTCATTCCGCAGGCATTGCTCTGCGGCCCGGCTCTCATTCTCAGCCTCTTCGCCACCCGTTCCTTTGACGATTCCGAGATCGCCGCTCTGACTCAAGTCCTGGCGAAGTTCGGATTGATCAGGACTCGAAAAGCAGCCCAATAGCACGGCTCCCCAATCCGTGAAGGGGATCAGCAGATTTCGGATACGGCTCCGCGCTTGTCATAGGTTCCAAATTGTTCTTTCCTCACTTCGAGGAATGATGAAATGACAATTGAACGAATCCGTAGCTCAGTGGACGTTTTTAAAGCCATGGCGCATCCTGCCCGCCTTCGCAGCCGTCATCGGTCCTTTAGTGGAAGTCCCAGCGCTCATCTCCCTCGTGAATGTTGCCCTATGGCTCAGGAAGAAGTGGTATCCAACCGAGCAGGCTCGCGTCGAGGCTGCCATGTGCTGCCCGGCCGGTGATACGGAAACCAAGTCGTGAAGCGGAAGTATGCTTTTCCTCTGCGTCGCGAATAGCGCACGGAGCCAGATGGCCGAAGGGCAGGCAAAAGGCTATGTCTCCTGATATCCCTATTCAGAGTGCAGGCAACGCGCCCTCTTGTGACGCCATCGAGGGGTGAAGGAATGGGATCTACAAGCTCGCCGCAATGATCGGAATTCTCAACAGGATCTCTTCAACAAAATTGATAACAAGCCCTATTGAAATTGGAGCGGCATCCCATGCCCATTTCTGAGGACAGGGAAGACGACGCAGAGGAGTTTAATGACGGAACCGAGAGCGAAGCAGTTAGGATCCTGAATTGATGTCGTACAAATGTAATAAAAATGACAATATTGCCATTTGCAATGGAGTGGCGGTTGACTAAACAGAGAGCCAGGGGCTGGAGTTAAAAGCGAGATCGCTCCAACCCAGTCCCCAGCCCTTGTTCTATCCCTTGTAAAGCGAAAGCTGGAAATTCATCAATTCAATAATTCCCTCTCTCGATGCCTCTGACTTCTCTAGATGACGCCTTTGCTTTTCCATTCCTTCAATTGTTCCGCGGTGGCGCCGATGCGGCCGAGGATCTCGGCGTTATGCTGCCCGAGGGTCGGCGGAGGTGCCGTCACATCGCCGCTGGTTTTGTCGAAGAGGGCCGTCAGGCCGAAGACTTCGATCTCGCCAATGTCATTGAGATGCACCTTTTGCAGGACGCCGCGGTGCACGATCTGCGGTTGTCGGAGGGCTCGTTCCAAGCTGAGGATCTCGCCACTCGGCACGTCATTCGCGTTCAGCGCATCCACCCATTCCAGAGTGGGGCGGTCGGCAAGTCTTGTTTCGAGCAGAGGGGTGAGCTCCTTGCGGTTCTTCTTTCGAGTATCGCGCTCTTTGAATCGTGGATCAATTTTAAGCTCGGGCACGCCAAGAACATCACACACTGATTCCCACTGCTCCTGCTTGTTGGCGGCGATATTGATGTAGCCATCCTTGGTCTTGAAGGTTCCCGACGGCGCGGCGGTGAAGTTGTCGTTGCCCATGACAACCGGCTGCTGTCCGCCGATCAACAGGTTTGCGACGACCCAGCCCATCAGAGGCATGATGCTGTCAAGAAGCGCCACATCGATGAATTGCCCTTCACCGGTGCGTTCACGATGGAACAGAGCCGCCATTGTCGCGAAAGCCGCATTGAGGCCTCCCACGGTATCGCAGACAGGGAAGCCTGCTCGCAGGGGGCTCAATCGTTCATCGCCATTGATGGCCATTTCGCCCGAGAGACCCTGGATGATCTGATCGTACGCCGGCTTAAAAGCATCTGGTCCAGTCTGCCCGAAACCGGATATGGCGCAATAAACAAGCCGCGGATTGATCTCGGCAAGAATTTTGTACCCAATCCCGAGCCGATCCATGACCCCAGGCCGGAAATTCTCGATGACAACATCGGCATCCTTCGCGAGCTTCTTAAAGATCTCCTTGCCCTCCGGGGTTTTGGCGTTGAGGGTGACGGATTTCTTATTGCAATTCTGCGCGATGAAGCTGGTGCCCATAAGGATCTTGTTTTTTTCGGGGGCGACGCCGAGCTTCCGGGCGAGGTCGCCGTCCTTTGGGTTTTCAATTTTAATGACTTCAGCACCGAGAAGCGCCAGGTGCAGGCTCGCAAAAGGCCCCGATAAAACATTCGTCATGTCAAGGACCTTTATGCCTTCAAGAACCCGCTTTTTAGCCATGGATTATTCCTCCATCCATTAATAACCATTATCGATAGCCGGCGTTTGCCGGATTAAGTATCAATAGGCAAGAGGGGCGGTCTTATGCACACGTCCGGTCATGTCCCGGCCAAAGAAGGCGGTGACATTCCTGGCCACTCCGATGAGCGCTCCTAGATCAATCTCCGTGCGCAGGCCGGCTCGCCTTAACCCGTGAACCAAATCCTCTGTCGCCACATTGCCCGCCGCCACCTTGGTGAATGGGCAGCCACCCAGCCCCGCGAATGACGTCTCGAAACTCGTCACTCCCACATCCATGGCGGCGTAGATGTTGGCCATGCCGAGACCGTACGTATCATGGAAGTGACAGGTGCATTGCGCGTCAGGCGCGCGTTTGAAAATCTCACTAAAAAGCCGCTTGACCTGTTCCGGATATCCATGGCCCGCCGTATCCGCAAGGCTGATATTGCGTAGTCCCGCATCCAGATAGGCCCCGACGACGCCCAGCACGCGCTCTTCATGGATTCGACCTTCGAAGCCGCATCCGAAGGCGCTCTGCACCGACACCTGCACCTTTTTCCCGGCGCCCATGGCACTCTTGGCCATGGCGATAATGCGGCCTTGAGCCTCAATGGTCGACATGCCGGTATTTTTCTGGCTGTGAGTTTCCGATGCGCTAACGCCCATGCAGAATAACTCAACACCGCACTCCATTCCGCGCTCCAGGCCCTTTTCGTTGAGGACAAGCCCTGAGAGTATCGCTGCGTGAGGCTCCTTTGACAGGACTCGGAACAGTTCATCTGTGTCCGCCATCTGCGGCATTTTGTCTCCACGAACGAAAGATCCCACCTGGACGATGTCCAGCCCGGTGTTCAAAAGAGCTCGCAGCCATTCCAGTTTTGTCTCTGTCGGCACCACCGTTTTTTCAGCCTGCAAACCGTCGCGCGGCCCTACTTCATGAATGATGATTTTGTTCACTATCTCTTCCACCTTTTGGAATTAATACCTTCGCCACGAACATGAGTCCTTTCCTGCAACTCACGCATGACTCGGGAAATCTATCCATGCCGCGCGCCTGAGTCAAGGAGGCCCACGATTCCTCGATTCGCAGATCCGTATTTCATGGTGCGCAAATTCTCGTCGAGAACCTCTCCAATCGTCAGAGACCCCACCATGCAAGCGGAAATGACATGTCTCCATTGCTCAATCAACTTCGCAATGGAATATGAAATGAGCGCCGCAATCACGATGATCGTACTGATCACCAAAGTCAGATTAACTGTCAGTCAGGTCTCTTCATATAAGATGATATTGTGGTGCCATCAATATACGGCACAGGTTGCTTAGGATTTTCCGCCTCTCTCGATCGGGCGAAGCAGTACAGAACGACTTCGGCGAATATCCGGTCGTTCCACAATACAGAAGCCCGCTTGTTCGGCTATTCTCACCGTCTCTTCGAATTGATCCGCATGGACATGCCCTGTTGGTTCGGCAATAAGAAATTTCCCATCCGCTTTCAATGATGGACGGATTTCTGCAAACAGCGAAGCCGGAGTTGGGACTTCATGCACGACGGCAAAAGCCACAGCCAAATCGATTTGGCACGCGAGATCATCGATGCCCAGGCCACCGGAACTGCAGATTCGGGTTTCAATGCGGCTATCGAGAGCTGCCTTGGTTGCGCGTTTTTTCAGCGAACGGATCATCCTCTCCTGCATGTCGACCGCAATGACCCGACCATTGGGTCCGACCAGGCCGGCAAGTGGCAGGGTGAAGAATCCCATGGCGCAGCCGACATCCAGAACCGTCATTCCTTCACGGAGAAAAGGCCGAAAAATCTCTTCGGGATTTTGGAAGAGCCGCCGTAAAGGACACGCCAGCAGATAACCCAACCACCACGGGCAGACACCTTGTGACATTGCATTCCTCCCTGAATTGCCAGCATATGTCAGCGGAAATCTCATGGCAACAGGATTGCTCTCGACAAGAAATTCGCCCGATCTTCTCCGAGCGGCGGCATCGGGAAAGCGAAGACCGGACGCTATCGCGGCGTCCCTCTGATGGAATACGCCAGCCGGTTCGACCGAGATCTTGGTGTCAATGATCGGTGAGCGTCGCATCGAGTCGTTCACTCGCCCTTAAATTTGTAAGATAATGATGGGGAAAGCAGGATTTCTGAGACTTCAGTGGAGGCCACATGTTGAGATATTTTCCCGGATTGATGTTCTTGGCGGTTATCATCTGCAGTCATGCCGGCGCCGTCGATCAGAAGCCGACAGAGGCTCTACCGGCCATGATGACAAAGCAAGAGATGCTCTGGCAGAAACTCACGAACACCATCTCTCACATCAGTCGGGACATGGACGGCGTTATCGGGGTCGCGATCGTTGATTTGACGGATGGAAATCAGTTGGTGATCGCGGGCGATGAGGTCTTTCCAGTCGCCAGTTCAATCAAGATCGCAATTCTTGCGGAGTTGTATCGCCAGTCGCAGCGACCCGACAGCCACGCCAAACTAACCGATCTCTACACGATGAACGCCGCAGACCTGGTTGACAGTAGCGCCATCATGGCCGGGCTGACGCCAGGAGTCACCCGCGTGACGAACCGCGATCTCGCCGTCTTCATGGTTGCCGTCAGCGACAATGCTGCGACTAATGTGCTTATTGATAGAGTTGGTCTTGATAACATCAACCGGATGCTCGAAAATCAGAATCTGATCAACACACGATTACGGCGGAAGATGATTGACCTGGACGCGGCGAAGGCAGGCC
>CAIWXX010000039.1 GCA_903916735.1 uncultured Acidobacteriota bacterium | reverse complement strand
GCGTAAGCTCCGTTGATTCAGAAAAACTAACTTTAGCGAGCCTGACGATCAATCCGTTCTGCATGGCATAGCCTGCCACAACCCCAGCGGCAATTTGAGCTTGGGTAATACCTGATGGGAGATCGGACTCCGCGACTACAACAGGAGATAAATTGAGAGAAACCGCATAGCTGCTAGCCCCATCGGAACTTTTCCAACTGTAAGAAACACCAGTCCGGCTGCTGCCTTTTGTGAAAATTGTGGATGAATTGGTTTTCTTCATCGCCGCGAGCGCCTGTTGCCGCTCCGCTCCGGAAAGGTTTTGGCGGATATAGTTCTCGGCTTCCGCCTCTGAGACTCGGACCTGGCTGTTAAAAGACCAGTCCGTGCGCCAGATCAGAAGATTCCCTTTTGCGTCCCGTTGATACCCGGCAGGGATGGCGGCACCATCGGTATAGCCTTCCGGCCATTCAGTTTGTGCGAGAAGGACCCACTGATGGGACTGGGAGACAGAATAACTGGCGAGACCATCGGGAGATTGCCAGGAGGCGCTGATTTCATCGCCGGTGGTAGTAATCGTATACACCGTCGCAGCGTTAGTGTCATTCAGACCCTGATCCAAGAGCGTCTGATCGTCGGTCTTGAGTCCGGGGCGAACGGCAAGCACATCCTCACGCGTCCCTCGACGGGACACAGCAAATGATGTCTTAAAACCATTGATCAAAGCATCTCCAACATCCTGCAGAGCCTGCGGCGAGCGGCTCACCATATAATCCCGGAACCCGTCTACGGATTTCCAGGAGTAGGAAAATCGGCCGTCCGATTCCGACATCGTATAGGAAGTTGTCGCATCCGTGTCCGCTAGCGCCTTGACAAGTTGGTCGTATTCAGCATTCTTCAAAACTGTCTCTCCTTCCGGCACAGTTTCCGGATGCTCCCGATAATTGAGTTGTTGGGTCTGAACCGCTACGAGCGCGGCGCGATCCACACGGGTATATTTCGTGAACGTCACTTCCGTGATGTAGGTGGCAGGCACCGAGGTGCCGACCGGCACATGGCTATTGACCGTCAGCGTGTAAGAAATATCTGGATTCCGGGAATTCACCCACTGATAGACGGGATTATCGTTCCCGCTATCGATTCTAAAGAAGAGAGCATACGGATCATTGATCGCGGCTAAGGCTGCCTGCCGCGTCGCAGCATCCCGGATGAAGTTTACGACGAAACCCATGGCGGCATGATCGACTTGATCAATAAGGGTCACGGCGGGGATCGCCGTTGACAAGTCAAGCAAAGCGACATGCATCATGTCATCCTTGCCCCCCAGATCAAAATAATTCAGCGATAACTCACGGGAGCCAGCATTAAATGCCGAAGAAGACACGGCCACATGGGACAACGGCCATCCACCGTCTGGCACGAGCCCCGCCAGGATCTGACCGGCCGTACGCCCGCCCGCGATCACGGATGCGGCGTTTGTTTTTGTGACCTCTATATATTCGACCCCTTCCGTCGCAGTGTCATAAACTGCAGCGCGGGTGATGAAATC
>CAIWXX010000038.1 GCA_903916735.1 uncultured Acidobacteriota bacterium | reverse complement strand
TATTCTTAATACTCGACGAAAGAATCCGATCAAAAGCGCCACCATTCAGGTGCAGGTGACTCGGCTGGCGCGCTATGGCTGGCTGAAGCGTCGTCGAGCAGGGAAGAACTATTTCTATTATCCAACTCGAACGGCAGAAGAAACCTCCCGGGATATCCTGTTCGATATGCAGAGCCGTATTTTTAGTGGCTCGGCCGCCGATCTGGTACTTTGCCTAATCAGTACCGCGCCTGTCTCCCGACAAGAATTGGAACGTATCCAAGAGATCCTGACCAAGGTCTTGAAGGAGGGCTTGTGAACCGGTCGGAGATCGTCATGAATCAGCGTGCGGTTTGATGGAAATGCATCGTTGTTCTTCGGTTATTATGAATGAGCAAGGATTGAAAGTGGTTTCTGACATCCTGAAGGAGCGATGTGTCATACTGGCGCATTTTCCAAGAAGGCTTTGGGAGGAGGCTGTCGGAAAGTCGGAGATGATCCGGAAATATTTCCCAAATCCCTTCCCTGAAAATCCCATCGATTAAGAAAATATTCGAGTGAGTCTTACTAGAGAGGTTGTCCATAGACTTCTCTCACGATGCCGGCGAATGGAGCCAGGCGCGCGGCAGCTCGAATTGCCGCTGCCATGGCTGCAGAGCGAGCCTTTCCCGTGCCGGCGATGTCGAAGGCAGTCCCGTGGTCGACGGACGTCCGCAGAATCGGGAGGCCCATTGTCACGCTGATTGTGCCATCGAAGTCAATGGTTTTGGCGGCGATATGGCCCTGGTCATGATATTGGGCGAGAACCGCGTCATACTTTCCTGCCAGCGCGATAGAAAAGACACTGTCCGCCGGGATAGGCCCGAAGACTCGGAGGCCGGCGGCGTGAGCATCAGCAATAGCGGGCGCGATGATGTCGATCTCTTCACGACCGAAATGACCGCTCTCGCCGCCGTGTGGGTTCAAAGCTGCAACGGCCAGGCGAGGGGATGGCAGTCCAAAAATGTTCAATGCTTGCATGGCGTCTTGAATAGATCGCAGTTGATCTTGCCTGGTGATAGCGTCTATGGCCGCGCGAAGGCTCATGTGACGCGTTGCAAAAAAGATGCGGATGCCTTTGACTTCAAACATGGTTTGGGCTCGTGTCGCTCCAGTCAATGATGCAATCAGTTCCGTATGCCCGGGGTGATGAATTCCTGCCGCCCAGAGAGCTTCTTTCTGAATGGGGGCCGTCACCATTGCTGCAACTTCGCCGGCCATGCACATTCCTGCGGCTGTTTGAATCCAACACGCGGCAGCAGCCCCAGCTTTTTTTGAAACTACTCCGTACGGCAATTCAGCGGCGCCTTCGAATGGGACATCTTGAATTTCATATTCTGTGCATAAGTCAAGATTAATTCCCAGAATGTGCTCTGCGCGGCGGATGACACGCCCATCTCCAACAATGACGATCCGGCAGATTTTGCAGAGATCAGGATATCGATGAAGAGCACCGACGACGATCTCAGGCCCGATGCCAACAGGATCACCGATTGTGACGGCGATTCGAGGCTGAGTCATATGTCAGTCAATGGCGATTGTGTTGCCGATTCTCTTATGCCGAAAAAATGCAAGGCCGATCTATGGCAGAGGCTCGCGTTCAACGGCGTTTTTCTTCAAGAGAAATCGGGAAGGACCAAATTCATCCTTCACAATGAATTCCCTTCCTGAAATGCTGATCGTAACGCCGGGGTAGATTTTTTTCTGCACAATGACCATCGCATCCCCCATTTTCTGCAGCAGTGAAACAAGTTTGGCTTCATCAACTTCCAGCGCATGATGCCGCGTATGAGCCCGGCGGTATTGCTCATCGAGCAATTTGAGTTGATGTTCCATGAACCTGTATGTGAGGCGGGAAATCTGCTCTTTCGATTTACTCAGGCCGGCCAGAAGTTCGCGAGTGGCCGACATCTCCTTCCGGATCTCTTCGACCTTTTCCATGACCGCTCGGCTGACACCGACTTCCAAGACTGTTTCGGAGCCGGTGGATGAGCCGATGATGTTGGCCTTGATCATTGAGAGCGCGCGAAGTCGTCCGCCATATAGATGGCCTTTGCCCTGTGTCACACCGACTTGGATTGCATTCCCTGCTGTGACATCACAGCCGGAGAGCGAATCGGTGACGAGGAGATCATGCGCTGCGATCGTGGTCTGATCGAAAAACCGGCCTCTGACAACTCCCTTGTCGGCATGGATCTCCCCACTACCGCGCCCATGGCATCCAAAGTGGATCTCAATATCACCACCGGCTTTGATGATCGCTGCTTCGACCCCGCCGCTGACTTTCACGGAGCCTACTGCTTCGACATAGCCGTCGGTGCCGACGCCGCCTCGGATGAAGATGCTCCCATCGTGGACACAGGGTCCTGTGGATGCGTTCGCCATCGGAATTGTTTTCACTTCATCCACTCGAACAGTGTTTGGCAGGACGATGGGAGTCCCGGTTCTGGCCGCGATGAGGAGATCAGGATTTCCTTCGACAATCCGTGACCCTGGAGAAACAACGAGGCGACTGTCGTTGACGGTCGGAGGAAACAGGATTTCTCCCGTGACCTTAAACCCTCTTTCGCCGGCCCGAGCGGGTGTACGTCGCATGAGGGGTGTTCCGGCATCAATAACGGCGAAAGCCCGAAGCGGCTGGGCATCTTCGTCCGCTGAACTGTCCTCGGATGCCTGTTTCGATTCCGGTGCTTCCATGCTGAAGAGAACCTCGAATACGGCATCCCGGCCTGTTTTTGGAGCTTTGCCACGCGCGATGACGATTCGAGCCGCCTTGCCGGTCACTTCGACCCTCGTGAGAGCATCGGTATCGATCCCGGATTTTGTTCCCGATTGAGCCAGCGCCAACCGGATCGCCGTCGGCGCCACAGGAGCTCCACCGGCAGGAGGTTCAACTGTCAAATAGGCCTCAAATGCATCGGGCGATATATTAATATGGACGCGCCCGTCTCGCCGTTCGGCAATCGCTTTCGACAGCTTCCGCAGATGCATCTGATGGCTATGGCCGACTTGAGAGATATGCTCAGGCAGGGGCGCATAAGAATTCCATCGGGATGCCTTCAATGCATCATAGACAGCCGATTCAGGGATAGGAACAAGCGCCGGGTTATCAATATTGGCAAAAACCAGTCTTCCCCCTTCTTCTGCAGACAGCTCAATGCTATAGGGTCGACCATCCGGATTGTAACTCATATCCCTTTCTTCATAATATCAACATTATCACAGAAGCGTGGAAACAGGCTATCGTCGAAAGCCTTGCAGGCCGCCTTAACAACGCCTCCGTCGTCAGTGACAATAAAGAAATTCCCTGGGATCACTGCCTTTCAACAGGGCTTTTATGCATGATGGAGTTGGATAACGCCGCCGGCGCCAGATCTTGTGCGGATTAATCGAAAAGCAAGATGGCGGCTGCGAGCACTGTTGTCCACAATCCGGTCTTGTCGCCCATTGCCGTCTGTGTGATGTTCCGACTCGTGATGATTTTCCCGGATATTCGATAGATCTCTTTCTTTTCGTCCCATCCCTTGTCCGGATCAAATTCGACGCCGAGGCAGGTGGCGAGCATTGTTGCTGCAAGATCTTCAGCATAATCGCCCGCGACGTCTTCCTTCTGGCCGAAAGAATGATGCTCTGAGAGATACCCATAGGCGGTTTTATCTCGGGGAATAGCGACGCCGACAGAGGCAGCGATGAGCCGATGAGGCTCGTTCGTCGAGTTTTCACTGATGACGCAGAAGGTCACATTGCCCTGCTTCAACCGCCTGATGCCTTCTCTGAGCGGGAGGACTTCACACCCTGGTGGAAAGATGCTGCTGACTCTAACGAGATTGCATGAGGCGACCTGAGCATCACGAAGAGCCATCTCAAAGCTGGTCAATTTCTCTCGATGCCTGCCAACACCTTTGGTCAGGAAGATTCTTTTGGCGAGAAGATCCACTGTCCTATACCTCCTGTATCATGAGGTCGTGAATATAGTGAAGAAGCGACTCCAGGTCAATGAAAAATTATCTATCAATTTGATATCTGAAGTGCCAGTGGTGAGATGCCGAAAATACCCCTGGGGGCCAGCAGGGTCGACGACATCGCTCCCAGACAACGAATTCAGAAATCGTTGTCAGAACATGAGCAGGCTTGAATTTTAATGAGTGGCAAAAGCCATTGTGCCGATTGCCTCCCGGCGGTTTCATCACGCCTTCTAATGCAGCAGGCTCTTTTTGAAATGCATCTCGCCGTTGTGGAGGTCGGCATCGACATCGATGCGATCTCCGTCTTTGAATTCGCCTTTCAGAAGCTTCACGGCTAGAGGATTGACAATCATCTTCTGAATGGCACGCTTCAATGGGCGCGCGCCGAAATGCGAGTCCCACCCGCGATCGGCCAGCAGCTCCTTGGCGTTTGAAGTCAGATCGATCTTGATCGCGCGATCAGCGAGGAGTTTTTCCAAAGCGACCAGCTGGATATCGATGATCTGTTCGATCTCTTTTCGAGTGAGTGCGGAAAAAATAATGGTTTCATCGATCCGATTTAGGAACTCGGGTCGGAAGCTCTCCTTGATAATCTCCGCAATGATGGCCTGGATGGCAGCAGGGTCACGGGCGTTGGCAATTTCATGGCTGCCCAGGTTGCTCGTCATGATAATGATCGCGTTTTTGAAATCCACCACCCGTCCTTTTCCATCAGTCATCCGGCCGTCATCTAAAACCTGCAGGAGCACATTGAAGACATCAGGATGGGCTTTTTCAATTTCGTCGAGCAGAATCACCGCATACGGCCTCCTCCGCACGGCTTCCGTGAGTTGACCGCCTTCCTCGTAGCCGACATATCCCGGAGGGGCGCCGATCATGCGGCTCACCGCATGCTTCTCCATGTACTCTGACATGTCGAGACGGATCATGGCCTTCTCGTCATCGAATAAGAATTCAGCAAGCGACCGCACGAGTTCAGTTTTGCCGACGCCGGTTGGGCCGAGGAAGAGAAAGACGCCGAGCGGTCGGCGTGGATCCTGGAGTCCGGCACGAGCGCGACGGACGGTGTCGGAAATTTTTCGGAGAGCATCTTCTTGACCAACCACCCGCTTCCGCAGCTCATTTTCCATCCGGACGAGGCGCCCGATTTCACCCTCGAGCATCTTCGAAACAGGAATACCGGTCCACCTCGACACCACCTCCGCGATGTCCTCCTCGTCAACCTCTTCTTTCAGCATCTTGCCATGCTTCTGGACATCGGCGAGTTTCGCGCTCAGGTTCTGTAGTTCTTTGTTCATGGAGGGGAGTCGTCCGTGCCTTAATTCCGCCACGCGGTTGTAATCGGGGACCTCCTGAGCGAGTTCGTGCTCTTCCTGCTGTTTGATCTTTTCGATCGTGGCTTTGAGATCACGAATTTTCTGAATGAGATCCTTCTCATTAGTCCATTGAACACGCAAGTGATCGGCCTTTTCTCGCAACTCAGCCAACTCACGGTCGATTTCTTTCAACCTCTGCATAGCATCGGGATCTTTGGCAACGGCCTGCTTTTCGACTTCAAGTTGGACGCGGCGTCGCTCGATCGTATCGATTTCGGTCGGGAGCGAATCGATTTCCATTCTGAGATGAGAGCCCGCTTCATCCATGAGATCGACAGCCTTGTCGGGGAGGAAACGGTCGGAGATGTACCGTTGGCTGAGAGTGGCGGCTGCGACGAGAGCCGAATCCTTGATCTTCACCCCATGGTGGATCTCATAGCGTTCCTTAAGCCCTCGCAAGATGGCGATCGTCGCCTCCAGAGAAGGCTCGCCGACATAGATCGGCTGAAATCGCCGTTCGAGGGCCGCATCCTTTTCGATGTATTTATGGTACTCGTTGAGCGTCGTTGCGCCCACACAACGGAGGTCGCCCCGTGCCAGCGACGGTTTGAGCATGTTGCTGGCATCCATCGACCCTTCTGCCGCGCCTGCGCCGACCAGAGTATGCAGCTCGTCGATGAACAGCACAACGGCTCCGTCACTTGCTTCGATCTCCTTCAAGAGCGCTTTGAGCCTGTCTTCGAACTCACCGCGGTACTTCGCTCCTGCGATCAGAGAAGATAGATCCAATGCCACGAGTCTCTTATTCTTCAAACCTTCGGGAATATCTCCTTTGACGATTCGCTGAGCGAGCCCCTCGACGATGGCCGTCTTGCCCACCCCGGGTTCGCCGATTAAGACCGGGTTATTCTTCGTTCGTCGTGAAAGAACTTGAACAACACGGCGGATCTCTTCATCCCGTCCGATAACAGGATCCAGCTTGCCCTTCCGCGCGAGATCCGTGAGATTACGGCAATATTTTTCGATTGCCTGAAATTTCTCCTCGGGATTTTGATCCGTCACGCGCTGTGAACCTCGCACAGATGCCATCGCTTGAAGAAGCTGATCGTGTCCGGCGCCACGTCCAGTCATGATGTTTGCTGCAGGTCCATTTGGTTCGCCGGCAATCGCGAGCAGGAGATGCTCGACGGAGATATACTCATCCTTGAGGGTGTCGGCTTCCTTGAGCGCATGTTCCAGGACAGCATTCATTCGGGGGGACATCTGAGCCCCAGCGCTGATTCCTGAGACTCGGGGAAGGCGATCGAGCTGCTTTCGGAGCTGATCATTAATGACCCCCGGCTCTACCCCGATCTTTTGCAACAAGGGGATGATGATCGAGTCTTCAACATCGAGCAGAGCCGAAAGAAGGTGTTCGGGCATGATTTCCGGATGACCATTCTTTCCGGCTATCTCCTGAGCAACTTGCAGAGATTCCTGTGCCTTGATTGTAAATTTATCCATTCGCAACATTGTGGCCTCCTGCGTACTTTATGGATTTTACGAAGTCGAGTCAGAAAGGGCAACTGTGAGATAAAACCTTTTTTGCTGGAGGGATGATGAATCGCACGAAAAGGCCGATTTCATGAGTTATCGATGATCGGTCCTATTCTTAACTCCTTGTATCGGTAAATTCATGGACCGGTTTCAGCATCAATAATCATCTTTGCAACAAAATAGTTCCTGTTATAATTCGCCAATGGACATTCCTCTATCAATAGAATTGATCATCAGATCCGTCTTGTGTCTCGGTGGCCAATTCGGCTCCACCGTGGCAGCGGAGACGACCTGATGTTTTCCGGCAGAACATGCCTGACTTTTTGCACACCGATCGTCACCGCCACATCCCGCAAGGTGGATATCATTGAACGCCTTCCCTTCCTCGCCGAAACTCCTGAGGATTGCCAGTTGAGTGCGAATCAAGATCTGTATCTCCTGGATCGAGAAAGCCGGAAACTTCAGCGGTTAGACATCCCTGCTCGCAAAACCTATGACATCGGGCCATGGAAGGCCGGCACAGTGATGGCTATCTCGGCACAACCATCCGGCGGATTGTATGTGCTATTGAAGGGGGCGCCATCGTCTCTCTTAGTTTCCCTTGATCGTAATGGACAACTTCTTGATCAGCGTGCCATCGAATCGGATCTCATTGGGCCTGCAAGTTTTTCGATGGCGAGCGAGAGCCGGATTTTCATCGCCGACCGGATGTCGCATACCTTGCTTGAAATCAGGCCGGAGTCGGTACACCGGTGGAGCGGGCGTGTGAGCTACCGTGAGGCTCAAGTATTCATGCCGATTCTCGATGAGCAGAAGCGTGAGGAATTTCTCGAAGCCGGGCTTTTCGAATATCCCTCATGGGTTGCCTGCAAAGATGATGCGCTCCTGATCGTCGATCGCGATAAAATTTTATACCGCCGTGCATCATCTCTTTTCGTATGGCCACAGCCACAGCCTTTTCTTTTCGGGCATCCAGTGTTTGTCGACAATGCCGTTTTTCTTTTGGGTGAAAATTCCACGATTCTGAGGATCTCTTTGACGGATTTAGCCACGGAGGTTTACCAGATGCCTTTTCATGCAAACGCGCTCGCGATCTTCCCTCCGGGCCGTTTAACTGTCTTGCATATGGGTTTATTGGTCACGCTTGCCATGCCCGCTTAAGCAGGGGTAAGGGGCTTTCTTAAAAGCCGATTCTCCGCATAACCATTCTTCATCAACGCTCGATGATTGCTCAGGCTTTGGTCAATTTCGCAAATCCGAGCACAAGGCGTTTGACGCCGTGCAAATCGAATGCGACAGAGACAACAGCAGTTTCACCGTCGCCTTCGATTCGGAGAACTGAGCCTGTTCCGAATTTCGGATGAATCACTCGATCCGATGGTCGGAAAGGATGTTGTGAGGAACGTCGTGGCGCCTCCTTCCGGCCCAGTGAATAATTCTGCATTTGCGGCCGTGGGAAGAGTTCATGACTTTCAGGATTCGAAAGGTGGGATACCATAGCGCCCGATGGTTCGATTTCGCGTAGAAAGCGGCTTGGCATGCGGGTTCCGTCCGAAGTCAGGTAGAGTCGTCTCATCGCTCGCGTCATGCCCACGTAGCAAAGGCGGCGTTCTTCTTCAAGCTCCTCATTGTTATAGATGGCGTGGGATAATGGAAACGCGTTTTCATTCATGTTCACAAGAAAGACAACCGGAAATTCAAGTCCTTTGGCACAGTGAATGGTCATCAGTAGGACCGGGGCTGAATTATCCAGATCATCCTGTCCGGTCGTCAGGGAGATGGAATCGAGAAATTCCAGGAGTGTCCCGCGTTTTTCCTCGTCGAATTCCCTTCCGGCTTCGATGAATTCATGGACATTCGCAAGCCGATCGGTTGCCTCTTCGGGCGATCCGGCTCTCTTGAGGTAGTCTTCATAGCTGGTCGCCGCGAAGACGGTTTCCAGAAGTGGTGAGATCGTGTCTGTCGAGAGAGTGCTAAGCTGTTTCATAATGCCCAAGAAATCACGGAGCGCTGCATTGGCTGCCGATGTCAAGCGGCATTGAGTGATTGCCTGCGCTGCCGCAGCAGGAAGGTCGAGATGGTGGTTGTGAGCCCACTCGATAACGGAGTCGATGCTCTTCGAGCCAAGTCCTTTCCGGGGAGGGACATTGGCCGCGCGCACGAATGCCTGAACATCCATCGGATTTGCCAGCAGGCGGAGATACGATGAAAGATCTTTGATTTCTCTACGTTCGTAGAATCGAAGACTCCCGACGATTTTGTATTTGAGTCCGGATCGGACAAGACCGTCTTCAAACGCACGGCTCATATAATTGGCCCGATAGAGGATGGCTGTCGGAGCTTCTCCAGCCGGTATCAGATGACGGATTTCCTGGATGACGAAATCGACCTCGTTTTTCTGATCATCCGCTTCCTTGTAGACGATCGGTTGCCCGGCTGCTTGACTGGTCCGCAGGGTCTTTGAATAGCGATTCCGGTTTCTGCCGATGAGGCTGGAAGCCCCGGCAAGGATATGACCGGTGGAGCGGTAGTTATCTTCCAGAAGGATGACCTTGGCTTTTGGAAAATCATTTTCGAATCGGCGGATATGATCGATCGATGCACCGCGCCATCCATAGATTGACTGATCTTCGTCCCCTACGACACAGAGCCCTTTTCCGGATGCTCCCGCCAGCAATCGAACGAGTTCAAATTGAAGGTAATTGGTATCTTGATATTCGTCGATGAGGATATAGCTGAAAGATTCGCGATAACGTGTCAGGATATTGGAGTTCCTTTTCAGAATCTGTACGGAGAAGAGGAGGAGATCATCAAAGTCGACGGATTGCTGTTCGAGGAGCGCCTTCTGGTAGGCTTGAAATAGCGGCCCGAGGGTTTGGCTCAATCCGGATTGATGATCACTCAGAACATCCTCCACGGAGCGCCCGGCTTCTTTGCATCGTGAAACCGCGGAACGCCATTTTGAAGCAGTGCCTGTGGCGTTCAATTTTTCCATGACACGCTTCATTATCCGTTCCTGCTCGGCAACATCCGCAATTGAAAATGATGAAGACAGACCGACCACCGGAGCGTGACGACGGAGAAAACGCGCGCAGAATGAATGGAACGTCGACACAGTGAGCTGTAGGTCACTGGATCGAAGAAGCTTGAAGACCCGCTCCCGCATCTCGTTGGCCGCCTTGTTGGTAAAAGTCACGGCCAGGATCGATGCCGGATCGATCCCGAGATCGTAAATGAGATGCGCGATTTTATAGGTGATAACGCGCGTCTTACCGGAGCCGGCTCCGGCTGAGACAAGGAGAGGGCTGTCGACGTGAAGCACGGCCTGTCGTTGGTTTTCGTTGAGATGTGAGAAATCAACTCTCCCCGAGATCGTCACTGCAATGGATCCTTGGAGGTTGTCAGCCGGCAGATCGGGTCTTTCAGACCCTGCAAGCGTCGGATTGAATGGTCCTCTAAATCGAGGATGTGACCCATCGTGAGGAATGGAGCAGGACAATAAAGGGCCTGTTGCAGTCCAATGCGCCAATACCGGCCGAGGTTATGCCCATTGACCCAGACAACTCCTTTCCCCCAACCTCGCAGATCGAGGAATGTATCGCCGGCAAGGAGCTCGGCATCTGGTCGATTGGGTGTGAAGAGAGGAATCGTGAAGCCCGCGTTCTGGATCATTTTCTTGATCGCATCGAGATATATTCTGTCTTTGCCGAACGATTCATATTCGTTTCCCACTTGCATCATCAAGATCGGACCGCCTTTGGTCGATTGCAGTGGAAGAAGCTCCCGGCCCAGGCGTTGAAAATAATGTTCGGCGGCCGATAAGAAGCGGCCGTCGGCGCTGCGGATTCGCATATCCGGTGTTCTCCAGAGCCAGGAAGAACAATAACCCAGAGGCCCTCTTGTTGGGCTTCACGTAAATATTCAACGACGTCGAGATTGTCGCTGAAATCGAAGCGCCCTTCTTCCGGCTCATGCAGATTCCAGAAAAGATATGTGCAGATCGTGTTGAGACCCATGGCGCGGGCTTTCTGCAGCCGGTCCTTCCAGTAAGCGCGTGGAACACGCGGATAATGTATTTCACCACTTCGAATGATGAACTGCTTGCCATCGAGAAGCAAGGATTCGCCCTTTGAGGTCAGGAGATGAGGTTTCTTATCAAAGGCCGACACGCCTGTCGGTATTGCCAAACCGAGTGCGGCCATCACCAGAATTTGCATCATTTGTCTCATACGTCATCTCTCTTTGAGTTGCGCGCGCTCAGTTTCTTTCATGATTCAAAGTTCATTCTTCATGGTCGATCATTGTAGCTGAGCTTGCATCAAGTCACCAACTTGAACGTGGACATCGTGGAAGGAAGAAGCAGACTCGTTCGTGAGGCTTCTATCGACTCTGCATCGAGAGATCGACCACGTGAACTAGAACATCTCCGATGGAACGCCGTTTGTCTCCAAATTTTTTTGTATCTCTGCAAGCGTGCTTAGTTCGAGGGGCAGAATTAGACTCGAAGGAGCCTGACGATCCAAAGAGTAGATCTGAACTGCAGACGGCGATATGGCCAGAACAGCTTCAAGCCATGTATCGATATCTCCAGGCAGAGAATTGCCATCGATGCCTCCGGTAAACAGTGATTGAATGATCACCGCGCTCATTTTTTTCAGCCCATCGACAACGTCCTGCAGATGGATGCCCGCGAGAGGTCCATTGTATCGACGAAAGGTTGCCTCATTTCCAGCATCGAGTTTCATGATGCACTGATCAAGCCGGCAGAGAGCCTTCCTGATCACCGGGTCCGTCACGCGCGTGGAGTTCGAGAGAATCGCTGTTTTCGTGGAAGGCATATACCTGTCTCTTAATCGATTAATTCCCTCTACAATTTCAGGGAAAGCCGGATGTAAAGTGGCTTCTCCATTTCCGGAGAAGGTGAGATATGCAGGCGGCGGCTGCAAGGCTCGAAGAGCCCTCTCAACCGCCTCCAATACAGTATCAATTGATGGGAACGTCTTGAAATCGGGGTTTTCCATCCGTTTCAGATCGGTCCAACCATATTGACAATAAAGGCAGTTGAAATTGCACGTTTTGACCCTGATCGGCAACAAGTTGATTCCGAGTGAACATCCCAATCTGCGTGAGCTGACAGGGCCATAGACGATGTTTTTCTGAAGACTCAGCAGCATCACTCGGTTCCCGTCATGTCTCGCAGCATTTCCCCGAGCCTACGAATTCCTTCAACTATCTTCTCATCCTCGACATTGGCGATTGATAACCGAAAGAAAATTCCGCGATGTGGCCTCGGAAAATATAAACGACCCGGCGAAACCAGCACGCCACGAGCCTCCAGTTTTGTCAGAAAGCTTGATTCCGTCATCTGCATCCCCTGCACATGAACCCAGAGAGTATAGCCGCCTGTGGGCTGTGTGTACGAGACCCATTTTTCCGGCAAATACCGTTTCATTGCATCAAGTGCCGTAAGCATACGCTGACGATATGTTCGATGGACCCTCCTGATGTGATCCTCATAATAGCCTCCATTCAGGAAACGAACGAGTGCTGCCTGGCCGAGTGTGCTGCAGGAGAGATTCGAAAAACGATGAATCGAAACCAACCTCCGGATGCATTCTTTATCGGCGGCGATCCATCCGATTCTCAACCCTGGGAAGACAACTTTGGAGAAGGTTCCGAGGTAGATGACGACACCCCCCGCATCCATCGACTTTATCGGGAGAACCGCGTGGCCGAAATACTTCATTTCTTCCTCAAACCCATCTTCGAGAATCGGAACGCGACAATTTTCGCATAGCGCAAGAAGCCGTTCACGATGAACCTGGTTTGTCGTAATGCCGGTGGGGTTTTGAAAGTTGGGGATTGTATACACGAGGGCCGGTTGACTCCTCCGCAGATGTTCCTGCAGAAGATCCAGATCCATCCCGTCATCTCGCATTGGAATTTCGATCATCTCCACGCCGTGGAATCGAAAGAGCGGGAGAGCGATTCCGTAGATCGGTACTTCGGTTACGATTTGTGTGCCGGGACTTGCGAGCAACCTGAGTGCCAGATCAATTCCATGCTGTGCACCGTT
>CAIWXX010000037.1 GCA_903916735.1 uncultured Acidobacteriota bacterium | reverse complement strand
ATAGCTGAGGATGGAAACATCGATGATGGACGATGGATCGGACACCCAAACACCATCATCCCGAAGAGCCGGATGTGAGATCCACCTGTCCGGTTCTGTGAGAGCTGGGGGAGGGCAACCTCCCCCGGCTACTCGACGCCATGAGTGGTTCTATTGTCCCAATATTACTACAGTTGTAGAGTTTTCGGTATCTGGTTGGAAAAGCAAACCCCTATAGCCCCTCAAAAGGAGGGTCCGACGATGATGGTCCGTTATGGCTTGACGATCAACTCCAATAGATTCATTTTCATCTTATCGAGTCTTATTACGGCGTGGTCATTATCTCCATGCCGGGCTCAAAATAATCCGTCCGGTTTCAGTGATTCGCCGGAGTTCATCGATCCCGTGAAGCCCGAGGCCCTTGATTTCCTCTCGGCAGATCTCTCGATTCCTCGCGAAAAAGCAATGCAGGCATACGAGAAAAAAGATTACACAATAGCCGCGAGATATTTCCTTTTTCTCTTGCATCACAAATACGATGATCCGATCTCTTTATACAGCCTCGCTTCATGCTACGCTCAACTCGGCAAGCCGGAACCAGCGGCAAAAACACTCCTGCAGCTTCTCAATTGCGGTTTTTCCGATGTGCAACTGCTTTTAAACGATCCCAACTTCAACCGTGTTCGAAACTCCCCTCCTTTTGATGGACTCATGCGCAATGTGAAGGCATGGGGTGAGAACCTTGGGGAACTGCTCTGGGTGGAGTCAAGGTCATTGACTCGCTGCCGCCTGAAACTCCCGGACTCCTATGATCCGTCCAAGAGTTACCCTCTGGTGATCGGATTGCATGGATGGTGCAATAAATGCGAAGATTTCATGAGTGTGGCTGGGGCCATGCGAAAGCCTCACTTCCTATTCGCCGCGCCGGAAACACCATATCTTTTACCTTCCGATATTGTCAGAAGAAAACCATGTTACAGCTGGGATTTTTACGTCGAGGACAAAGCGTTGTGGCAGCGAGCGGATCCGCTTGTGGCGGACAACATCATTAACGTCGTCAAGGAAATAAAGCAGCGATACAGGATCAATCGGGTCTATTTATTGGGCCATTCACAGGGTGTCTCTTACGCTTATTTAACAGCCATGACTCACCCTGATCTGATCAACGGCGTGGTATGCTTCGCCGGTTATCTGCCGACGGAAATTCTGTCCGAAGACCTCCTGCGAAATGCAGCCCCGCGGGTTCGGGTTTATATTGCGCACGGAAAACAAGACCGGTCCGTGGATCCGGAAGAAAGCAGGAAAGCCCGAAAAATTCTTGAGAAACTGGATTTTTCAGTGGTCTATCAAGAGTTTGAGGGAGGACACGAATTGCCGGCACCGGCGGTTGAAGATGCGCAAAAGTGGATCGAAAGGATCGAAGAAACTGAAGCGAAAGCGCCATTGCAGAATGATCCTCAGATTCAATAGTTCGGACCGTGTTTTCAATTTTCATTTTTATTGACAAAAGCCTTGTGCCGGTTAGAATATAGGAGGGTGCGTCGAGCGGTTCGGATTGAATTTGAGGGCGCACACGACCATGTGAGGGCTCACAGTGCAGGACAATCCGCCGTGTTTCTGGATGATGAAGACCGTCGCGACTTTCTTGCGATTGTTGGAGAATTGGTGAAGGACGGGGCATTTGATGTCCACGCCTTCTGACACCGGATTCCGGTACGGGGCCGGAATGCGAGTACCCGGGTAGGGACTTCCACCCTGCAAGTCGCGTGCGCCCCTACCAACGTTCGAAAATGCCAAGCCCGTTGGCTACGAAATACGGACACCGGACGGAAAAATCCTGGATCGCAAAGCCGCAAGAACATACGTTGCCGAACAGTACCCAAGCAAACGAGCGCGGGCCACGTGCCATGACGCAGAGCGTCAAAGACACACGAGACGCGTCCCAGCTCGGAAATGAGGGGGGCAGCTCAAAATCTCCATCAACCGAGTTGTACGGGATCACGTCCCAACGACAACCATACAGCAGAACGCTTCTCAAAACCAACTCGACCAACTTCCTATTGATACTGTGGAAAATTTTGTGGAAAAAATGTACAAAAGAGCCGATAAAAATGATTACAATTTTACCTTGTTACTTAGGAGATATGCCTATATTCCTGCGGTTGTTGATGAGGAGCGGCAATCAGCAATCGGCGCAGAAATGAGGATCTGGACATCTGTGATGACCGCATGCTCTTTGTGACGCTATGGTCGCTCGACGAAGCCTTGTGGGCCGTCCGGAAAATAGGGTGCGATCTTCTCTTTTGCCTCCGGGCGCCGGGCCAGCGAACGAAGATAGCCTCCTACTTCTCTGCTAGAATACCTCTTCAGAAGCTGATCGATTTGTCTATTGGCGTCCATTTCCCCATCCCTGCATCCATACGTGGCGGCAGGCGTGCCGGAGCATATGAAAGGGCACCGGGCATCGAGGTCCTTGGCTCTCACCATGACGCAGTTCCACCAATACGCTTCGTAGCTCTTCGTGTACCTGGTAGATTCAGATTCCCCGTTGGGTGGTTTCCATCCCGGCTGATCCGTCTGGAACTGCATCTGCACCAATACTCTGCATGAGATCTTCATCGGATGGGATGTGCAGTCGACCAGGAGGAGTGTGAAAATTATGAGCAGAAGTGCAAATGCTGACTTCGTAGTGGAACTGCCCGCGCTATCGAACGACATGTACGGCTGACAACCTCCCGGGATAGAAGATCCGTTGAAGCAAAAGCGTCTGTTCACCTGACTTTCGAAGAACGATCAAATCCTAAAGCAAACGCGCATAGTTTCTGGCACCGTGCAGAATGCGATAGACCAGAACACAGTCTTTGTGGATTTTGTAGAAAAAGAGGTAGTCAAGTATAACGAGGTAGCGATAACCTAATTTCGCGAGATCCGGCTCCCTTGGCACGCGACCAGAGCGTGGGTTGACGCGAAGGAGCTCAAGGCTCTTCTCGATCCTGTCTGCAATGGTTTGTGCAGCTGCCGGCCGATCGGCAGCCACATAGGTGATGAAGTCGATCAGGTCCTCCTCTGCAGCTTCAAGGAGCCTGATTGCGAGCCTATGCCGACTCACGAATTCGCTTCCTGAGATCCTTCATCACGAGTTGCAGTTGGCGCCCTCGGTCCCCGCGGGCTCGCTGCCCTTCCGCCACGGCCAGCTTGTTGAAGAGCGAGAGCTTCAGTTGGAGCCTGCTGTAGAAGGGCAGGGACATCACGACCATGTCTCCTTCTCCATTGCGAGTGACGAAAACCGGTTCGTCCGACTGATGCACGAGATCCGAAATCTCCTTGGCCTTGTTCCTTAGATCGGAAATCGGTTTGATGATCGCCATCAGGTCCTCCTCATTTCGTATCAGAATTCTATCATGATATTGATACATTTTGAAACGCAGCATACCGAAGTTGGCTGAGTTGTGCCGGCGTCATTCACGGCCAGCATCCCGCCTGTCTACTGCTATTTACCCATTCCCCCAAAGAGCCGCGAAAGCACGCTATTAAGCCCCTGCCGAGTACCCGGAAAAGGTTGCCCTCCCCCCAGGCTCTCACGGAACTGGGCTAGCGCATGTTTGCACATTGGAGGCGAGGGCGAGCTGAATTGGAGTAGGAGCCAGCGAAAATAGGGTTGTTGATGACAGGTTTTTAGGCACTTCCCGGAAATTTGTAGTGACACACTATTTTTGCATTTATTGCACATTGTGGGGCGGACCGTATCTTTACATTTTACATTTCTTGACGGCCGGTTCGGTTCCAGTTAGACTGGGGCCATGAGTCGCGCGACCAGGGTTGAATTCAAGGGGGCGATGTATCATGTCATGTAGATAGGCGTGGCTCGGATGTCGGTCTTCCTCGATGATACTGATCGGACAGATTTTCTGGACCGAGTGGGCGAACTGGTTGGCTATGGTGATATTGTGATTCACGCCTTCTGCCGGATGCCGAATCATCCCGTCATCTCCCATTGGAATTTCGATCATCTCCACGCCGTGGAATCGAAAGAGCGGGAGAGCGATTCCGTAGATCGGTACTTCGGTTACGATTTGTGTGCCGGGACTTGCGAGCAACCTGAGTGCCAGATCAATTCCATGCTGTGCACCGTT
>CAIWXX010000036.1 GCA_903916735.1 uncultured Acidobacteriota bacterium | reverse complement strand
CCGTCTCGCAGCCGGTTCAACCCCCCGCCGTTTGTACCAATCCAGAGACTTCCTTCACGATCTTCGTAGAGGCATTGGATCTGATTGCTGGCAAGGCCATCGGCGGCGGTGAAAGTGCTCAGCCTCCCCTCACTGTATCGGTGCAGGCCGCCGTCGATCGTGCCGATCCACAAATTGCCTTGCCGGTCGACCAGAAGTGCATCGACATAATTGCTGGTCAATCCATCTGTTGTGGTGAGATAGGAACAAACCCCGTCCCGCAGGCGACCCAGTCCCGACACAGCAGTACCGAGCCAGATTGTGCCATCCGGGGTCTTCGCAATGGCTATTGAACTTGCATTTCTTGGAGCAGCGCAGATAGATCTGTATTCGCCCTTCTCCAAGCGATAGAGCCCCTTGGACGCAAACACAAGGATGTGGTTGTCGGTTTCAAGAATGGCCCAGGCTCCCTTGAGGGCGTCCCCCTTGGCATCCCGGAAATCTTTGATCGCACCATCTTGAAATGTCCCCACGTTGGTCGACGTTCCAATCCAAAGAGTCCCATTTGCATCCTGGTGCAGGCAAATCACCATACTGTTGGAGTAACCTTCGGGCAGTGTGTAGGATGTCCATTTGCCAGCGTGGTAAGAGACCAGATGTGAGAGGGTTGCGATCCATAAAGTTCCGCTATGATCCTCAAGAAGTTGGCGGATATTCTGATCGGGGAGGGCGGCCGTGTTCCTGGAATTGAAGAGAGTGAAGCGGACACCATCGAAGCGAACCAGGCCTTCCTCGGTCCCGAACCACAGATAGCCATCGCGTGTCTGAGTGATGGCTGAGACGGTATTCTGCGGCAGACCATCTGTTCGTGTCCACCGATCAAGACCGTATTGGGTGATTGCCTTGTGTGAATCCAGCCCTGAAAGCGGCATAGAATGAGACAAAAGGATGAGAGCAGTTGTCAAGTGGAGGAAATATTTACCTAGAGCGGCCACAGTGCATCTCCCGTGCGTTGTGCATTATTGTAGACCAATTATTAATCTGTGTGAATCTAATTCGGATCTGATCCGGGAACCCTATTGCCACGTCATGCACGGATTTCCCCCGTAGCACACTAATCCCGCGACAACATCGCAAGGGATAAATACCCATGCTCGCCAAAAAGGTGCAGGATCGAGGGTACACCTTGTTCCCGCCCAGCGTACACCGCGGTATGTGAGCACCGCCGTGACGCGGGTGACGAAGCAGATGTGCCTTTAACGCATGATTTGACTTTATTCCCCGGCGTGGTGTCGGATATCTTTGGCCTTGATCATGAAAATGACATCTTCGGCTATGTTCGTAGCATGATCGGCGATCCGCTCCAGGCTCCGCGAAATCAATATCAGCGAAATCGCGCGCGCCGTCACCGTCGGATCCTGCATGATGTATGTCAGCAACTCGCGGAAGATCTGATCCTTCAAGTGATCCACGTCGTCGTCCTTGAGCAGGACATTTCGCGCCATGTCGGCATCGCTATGAACGAATGAGTCGATGGCTTCTCGCAGCATCTCCTGAACGATCTCGGACATGCGCGGCAGATCGATGAGCGGCTTGACAGGAGGCTGCCTGATGAGCTCGGCGGACTGCTCCGAGATATTCACCGCCTGGTCTCCAATCCTTTCGAGGTCGCTGCAAATCTTGAGCGCGGCAAGAATCATCCTCAAGTCCTGGGCGACCGGTTGATGAAGCGCCAACAGCTTACAGCAGCGGTCGTCGATATCGATCTGAAGCTGATTGACTTCTTCTTCTGTGATGAAAACCTTCTTCCGGATCTCGTCATCTTTCTGCACGAGCCCTTGGATACTGTTCTGAATCATGCGTTCAGCCAGGCTGGCCATGTGCAGCACTTTGTCGCGAAGCCTGCTTAATTCCTCGTGAAAATGAGTTTCCATATTCCCTTCCCTGAGTTGATCGCGCGCCAAACGTTTGAGACGATACGAAAGGCTGCTTTCATTTTATCCAAACCGCCCCGTGATGTATTGCTCGGTCTTCTCATTCCGAGGCGCCGTAAAAACCTGATCCGTGTCTCCGAACTCGATGAGCTCGCCGAGAAGCATGAATCCGGTGTCATCGGAGATGCGAGCGGCTTGTTGCATGTTGTGCGTCACGATGACGATCGTAAACCGACTCTTCAGGCCCGTCATTAATTCTTCGACTCTCGCCGTGGCGATTGGGTCGAGAGCCGAACAGGGCTCATCCATGAGGAGAATTTCCGGTTTTGCGGCGATGGCCCGGGCGATACAGAGCCGCTGTTTCTCTTCGAGAGAGAGCTCGAGGGCCGATCGATGAAGCCGGTCTTTGAGGCTGTCCCAGAGCAGCACTGCTCGCAGGCTCTGCTCGACGATCCCCATCAATTCCCCTCGACCAGCCATCTTATGAACTCGAGGGCCGAAAGCCACGTTTTCAAAGACGGTCAGAGGAAACGGATTCGGGCGCTGAAAAACCATCCCCACCCGCTTCCGAAGTTGCTCGATACTGCATCCAGGCGCATAAATATTGGCACCTTCGACGATCACATTTCCAGTGATCTGGATTCCCTCGATAAGATCATTCATCCGGTTGAAGGTCCTGAGGAGCGTTGACTTGCCGCAACCCGAGGGGCCGATGATCGATGTTATTCGCCGCGGCTGAATCTTTATTGTGACTCCGATTAGCGCATGAAACGTTCCATAGTAGAGATTGAGACCCTGTGTTTCAATGACTCCCGCGGCATCAGGCGGAGGCTTGAGAGCCGATGATTGATCTTTCGCCGAATATTCCAGCCGGGTCATCACATGATCACAGCGATCGGGCAGAGCTGTTGTTAAGGGCATCTCTATCCAAACCTCCCGCTGATATACTCTTCCGTGCGCCGATCCAGCGGTCCAGTGAAGAGAGCGCCCGTGTCTCCAATTTCCACAAGCTCCCCCATGAGAAAAAACGCCGTGCGATCGCTCACTCGGGATGCCTGCTTGACGTTGTTCGTGACGAGAATGATCGTGTAGCTTTTTTTCAATTCGATCATGGATTCCTCGACTCGAGCCGTCGAAATCGGGTCAAGCCCCGAACAGGGCTCATCATAGAGAATGACATCGGGGCCGACAGCCAGTGTCCGAGCGATGCACAGCCGCTGCTGCTGACCGCCAGACAGTTTGAAGGCCGATTCATTCAGCCGATCCTTGACTTCGTCCCAGAGGAAAGCCTGCTGGAGGCTTTTTTCAACGATGCCTTCCAGCGTCGCACGTGACGAAATCCCGTGCATGCGCGGTCCATAGGCGACATTATCGAAAATGGTCATGGGGAGCGGAATGGGAAGAGCGAAGATCATACCGACGCGTTTTCTGAGGGTCGCTGTGTCAATCTGTGAAAAAATGTCGGCGCCTTTTAAAAGCACCGTCCCCTGGACGCGGAATGATCTCTCGCGCTCATTCAGCCGATTCAGTGTGCGCAAAAAGGTCGTCTTCCCGCTGTTGGCTGGTCCGATGATTCCCAGAATTTCGCCATGGTGAACCGAGAGGCTGATGCCGGTGAGGGCTCGATGTTCGCCGAACTGCACATGTAGATCCCGGCAGAAGATGTCCTCTTCAACATGAGGCTGTGTTTCTACCACAGTTTCTTCCTGCGAAAATAAACTCGAATAATGATGGCTGCCAGGTTCATGATGAAAACCATGCTGATCAGGACCAGCGCCGTGCCGAAAGTCAGTTCGCGAGGCATGTTGGGTATCTGCGTCGATATGATGTAAAGGTGATAAGGGAGTGCCATCGTCTGGTCGAAAATCGACCGAGGAAGGTGAGGCAAGTAAAAAGCAGCCACAGTAAATAGAATCGGCGCGGTTTCCCCTGCGACGCGCGCGACACTCAAAATCGTGCCCGTCATGATGCCAGGAAGAGCATTTGGGAGAACCACATTTCGGATGGTCTGCCACCGGCTGGCGCCCAGCGACAGGCTCACCTCCCGAAATGATTGGGGCACGCTGTTGAGTGCTTCTCGCGATGCCGTGATAATCACCGGCAGCTCCATGATCGCCAGCGTGCAACACCCCGCGATAATGGAGACACCGAACTGCAGAAACATGACGAATAGCGCGAGCCCAAACAGGCCGTAGACAACAGAAGGGACACCGGCCAGGTTGATGATGGCGAGTCGAATGATACGTGTCAGCGGACGTTCACCCGCATATTCATTCAGGTACACCGCTGCCAAAACTCCAATCGGGAGCGATATCATGACGGCCCCGCTGACGAGAATAAGCGTTCCGAGGATGGCCGGGAAGATGCCGCCGGCGCGCATGCCGTTCAGAGGTTGCGTTGTCAGGAAGTTCCAATTGATGATCCCGGCGCCCTCCTTGACGATAACGGCAAGAACAAATACTACGGGGACAATCACTAAACAGGTCCCCAGGAAGAGCGCCGTGAAGGCTATTCTCTGGGCCGTCTTTGGATCCATGCCTATCTCTTGATCTTGTGAAGGAAGATGTCGGCGACGAGATTCACGACGAATGTAATGGAAAAAAGGACGATGCCGATCGCGAAAAGCGCTTGATAATGGAGGCTCCCCTTCACGGTCTCACCCATTTCCGCAGCAATCGTCGCCGTCATCGTGCGAACGGGCGCCAGGAAGGATTCGGGAATGACCGCCGCGTTGCCCGTAATCATCATGACGGCCATTGTTTCGCCGATGACACGACCGATGCCGAGCATGACCGCAGCCAGGATCCCAGGCGAAGCCGCGTGGAGGACAACCCGGTACAGCATCTGCCATCGGGTGGCGCCAAGCGCCAGGGCTCCCTGCTTATATTCCGTTGGAACGGCGGCGATAGCATCCTCGGCGATCGACACAATCGTCGGCATGGCCATGAAGCCGAGCATGATGGAGCCGGAAAGAGCCGTGAGGCCGGTGGGAAGACCAAAAAGCCTTTTGACAAAGGGGACAAGCGTGACCATCCCGATGAAGCCGATGACGACGCTGGGGATGGCCGCCAGCATTTCGATGCCGGCCTTCATCACATCTCGTATGCCGGCAGGCGCGACTTCGGCGATGTACAAGGCACTCGCCACACCGACAGGAACAGCCAGAACCGTGGCGCCGACAGTGACGACCAAGGATCCGAGGATCAGCGGCAGAATGCCGAATCTCGGCGGATCAGAAATCGGATACCAATGAGTCCCAGCCAGTAACTCGGTCATTGGAATCTTGAAGAAGAGAGAAAACCCTTCTCTCATGAGAAATGTGAAAATCAACAAAACAAAAACAACAGCGGCCACGCCGCAAAGGAAAATGGCTTTCTCGATGCAGAACTCGCGGAGGCCGCGCAGCGTCATCATCTGAAACCTGCTCGTCCTTCTACCGCTTCATCGGCACGAACTCAACCTGAGCCACAATAAATTGACCGGCCGGCGAAAAAACGTAATCAATAAAGTTTTTCGCAAGACCCTTTGGTTCGCCATTAGTATAGAGGTACAACGGCCGGGAGATCGGATAGCTGTTATCGGTAACGGAGGCGACGGTCGGCGTCATATAGGAGCATTGGTCGGTCTTGGCGACCGCAATGACCTTCTGTTTGAGCGTGATATATCCCATGCCGTAATACCCGATTGCTTGCGGGTTATTGGCGACTTCGTCCGCGATGGCTTGCGATGATGGGAGCAGAAGAGCCGAAGCGGCAAATTCCTCAGGCCCCTTTGCGTTGCCCATGCGAAGAACGTGCTCTTTGAAAAAGACATGCGTCCCCGAGTTCACTTCACGAGACAAAATAATGATCTTTCCCGGTATTCCACCGACGGCTTTCCAATCCGTGACGGTTCCCATGAAGATGTCTCTGAGCTGCGCCAGAGTCAGGCGGGAAACCGGGTTGGATGGGTGGACGATGACGGCGAGGCCGTCCAGAGCTGCGATATGTTCTCTCGGGCTGACCCCTTTCTCGGCCGCAAGCTTGAGCTCTTTCTCATCCATAGCGCGAGACGCCTCGCAAATATCAGCCGTCCCGTTGATGAGCGCGGCGATGCCCGTGCCGGAGCCGCCGCCTGTCACGGCGACATTGGCATCAGGATGGTCCTTCGTAAATCCTTCAGCCCATGCCTGCCCGAGATTCACCATGGTATCGGATCCCTTGATCTGAAGGGATTGCGAGCCCGCCGGCCCCGCGTTGTTTGCGGAACGGCTGCACATCGTCAAGGAAAATATCGTGACGATCATTATCAGGGTCGGTATGATTGATTTTTTCATTGCTACAGTGCCCCTTGTAAGAGTTGTGATAGTCCACGAAAGTCAAAAACCATTCAAATAAGATTCTGCACATAAGCAATGAAGATCGGATGAATAGGATGTTAAGAAATTGTGAAGAAAATCCTGCAAGCAAAATACTCCATAGGAAGGCACTCAACCGGAGCTTCCTCCAATTCTTTATCCGACGTCGCGCTTATACATCGTTATCCGAACCTCCCCGTCATATAATCTTCGGTCTGCTTGAGCGACGGGTTGACGAAAAGCGTCTTTGTAGGGCCGTATTCGAGAAGGCGGCCGAGGTACATAAACGCGGTGAAATCGGAAACGCGCGCCGCTTGTTGCATGTTGTGGGTCACAATGAGCACGGTATACTCGCCTCGCAACGAGAAAATCAACTCCTCAACCTTGGCGGTGGCAATCGGATCGAGTGCCGAGCAGGGTTCATCCATGAGGAGCACCTCGGGGTCCGCCGCGATGGCCCGCGCAATGCAAAGCCGCTGCTGCTGGCCTCCGGAAAGCTCCAGGGCACTCTCATCCAACCGATCCTTCGCTTCATCCCAGAGAGCCGCTGACTTGAGACATCGTTCCACAGTCTCATCCAGCACATTTTTTCGATTCTCACCATCGATCCGAAGAGAGTAGATGACATTCTCGTAGATCGACATCGGAAATGGGTTGGATTTCTGAAAAACCATGCCCATACGCTTTCGCAGCTCGATGACATCTACCCGTGGAGAATAGATCGTGTCGCCGTTCAATCTCATATCGCCGGCGTAGCGCACGCCGTCGATCAGGTCATTAAGTCTATTGACGGATCTAATGAGAGTCGATTTGCCGCATCCTGAAGGCCCGATGAGCGCCGTGACCTTGCCCGAAGGAATCGGCATTGTGACGTCGAACAACGCCTGTGTCGTTCCATACCACAGATCGAAATGCTCGATCTCGAGAACGGGCTTCTCCCGAAGGACCTCGGGATCAGTGCATGTTTGAGCCGTCTTGGAGACCGGTTCCTGTTTGCCGGGAATTGCAATCGGCCCGAATAGCGTTACCGGGGACTCATCGACGATTTGTGTGTTGTTCATCTTCTATTCACGATCATTGCTGCAGAGTGAGTTTTTTTTAAAAATGCGCGACTTTGAATCGCTTTATCAAACGGGAGCGGAGCCGGATGGCGACAATGTTCAAGAGGGCGACAAGCGCAATCAGAAGCAACGTCGTTGTGAAGACCATCGGCTTGCCGGCTTCGGAATTTCGGCTCTGAAACCCGACATCGAAGATATGAAATCCGAGATGCATGAAGCTGCGATTAAGATGGAAGAACGGAAAATGGCTGTCGAAAGGCAGCTCCGGCGCGAGTTTGACGACGCCGGTGAGCATGAGGGGAGCGACTTCGCCGGCGCCGCGAGCCATCGCGAGGATAATGCCGGTCATGATTCCCGGCGTCGCTCGCGGCAGGACAATTCGCCAAATTGTCTGCCATTTGCTGGCTCCACATGCGTAGGATCCCTCCCGCATACTCCGCGGCACGGCCGCCAGAGCCTCTTCTGTGGCAACGATGACGACAGGCACCGTTAGAAGCGCCAAGGTCAGGGATGCCCAGAGGATGCCGCCGGTTCCAAAAGTCGGCGCCGGCAGCTTTTCAGGGAAGAACAACATATCAAGCCGTCCGCCGATCACATAGCAAAAGAACCCCAGTCCGAAGACGCCAAAGACAATGGATGGAACGCCTGCAAGATTATTGACGGCGATGCGGACGGCCGAAACCAACGTGCCCTGCCGCGCATATTCGCGAAGATACAGAGCCGCTATGATCCCGAAAGGAGCCACAACCAGCGACATAATCAGGGTCATCATGAATGTCCCAAAGATGGCCGGCAGGACACCTCCCTCGGTATTTGCTTCTCGCGGCTCGGTCGTCAGAAATTCAACCCATCGGCTCAAGTAGACCTGGATGCGCTTCAGCAGAGTGAGAGTATTGGCAGGATAGGCTCGCACAATCTGCGACACCAGCATCGGTGTCACCGGAGAGCTGGGCCGTTCAGGAATCAACGTGCCGGCGGCGTCAAAAACATAAGCTCGAAATCTCCCGTCCTCGCTTCGAATCGAAGCGATCTCCGCTTGGAGTCTTTCAAAATCCTTCGTCAGGCGGGACTCCTCCCGGGCCGCGGCCTCCGCCACCGCTTTATGCTGCGTGGATTCATCTCCATATTTCAGGGAAGCTTTGCGGACCGCGAGCCGTGAGTTTTCAAGCGCATAATTAAGAGCGCCGATCTTATCTTGCAGTCGGGCGATTTTCTTTTTCGAATCGATCGCGACACCATGAACTTCGGAAAAAATTCTATAAAATTCGTCGGAATTTCGAGTCAACGGAATATTATCACGCGTCAATTTCTGCAATCGCCCGACAGCCCGACCCCATTCCATCCGCTCGATCAACCATACATTCAAAGGCAACGCCCGCCCGGCGATTTGTGATTCCACGACCCACTTGAAATCATCGCCGTAAAGGTCATAGTTGCCGGTGCGCACGAGATACCGGCGACTCCACCCGCCGGAAGCTGTGATCCGAATGCGGGATTCCGCGGACATTCCCGCCAACTCACTCGGACTCACTTGGTACCTCTCCGATCGGATCACTTCGCCAAGTATCTTAGCGCCGTCGATCAACGTGAATTCGACAATCCTCTTTGGCCAGAATGTCGAGATGCCGTTATAGAAGACAAGGAACAAAAGGCCCAGGATCATCAATGTGGCGATAGCAAGGCCGCTTCCCATAAGCCAGACATAGGGCTCGCCGCGTGCCGCGAGCTGAGTGCTTCGTGGACCTTTCCGTTTCCGAGAATTCCGAACAGCTGACGCATCGGCCACCGGTAGGATTTCTGAGGGAGGCATTTCCACGCGAGGCCCTGAAAAAAGAAAGCCCGTCTCAACACTCATAACTGCTGAGTTCTCCATCGAAATCTTTGACGCACAATTTCGGCTATGGTGTTAACGATGAATGTGAGCCCGAAGAGAGTCAGTGCCGCCAGAAAGAGGATACGATATAGAGTTCCATCCTTCACCGCTTCTGGCAATTCCACGGCGATGTTGGCTGAAAGCGTGCGGAGACCGTTGAAAATATTCAGGTCCATAACGGGCGTGTTCCCTGCCGCCATCAGCACAATCATCGTTTCCCCGACAGCACGTCCAAGGCCCACCATGAGGGCCGAGAATATACCCGGTATCGCCACCGGCATGACGACTCGAATTGCCGTCTGCCAGCGGGTCGCGCCGCAGCCGAGAGAGGCGGACCTGAGTGTTTGTGGGACAGCGCTCAAGGCGTCTTCGGCAATCGTATTAATGATCGGGATCACCGCAAAGCCCATGACGAAGCCGGTGATCAAGGCGTTACGTTGAACATAGGTGCCCAGGATGCTGGGGCGTGGATCGATGCCGAGTCTGCTGAGGATGATTGCCGTCGCCCATGCAAGAAAAATGGACAGCAGAGTGAGGGCAAGATATTTAAAAAGATCCAAGGCGGCTGTTCGTGTTCGCGATATCGCGCCGAGCCGCCTCTGGATGTGATCCGCCAGGACCCTCCGGTCAAGAATGAGCATGGCGACAAAAATGACCGGCCACGATAACAAGGCAATGCCTGACGCCCCCGTCCCGACCCTGCCATCCAACCACCCTTTAAAATCACCCGCGAAAAGCAGCCGGCCCAGAACAGGCCCCAGAGACGGCGCTATCATGAGCGTCACAACAATGAGTGCAATCAGAATCAGCAATTGCGGCTTGCCGCTCAAGGGCAACCCAATCCTCGGCGGCAAAATCTGCCACCCATACCCAAAAGCGAGAATGACAACCGGTATAAGACCGAAAACAGCAAGAACCGCCAACACTGATTTTTCGACAACGGGTGCAAGCACGAGCGCTGCCATGAAACCGAGTACAACACTGGGCAGAGAGGCCATCATTTCGATTGTCGATTTGAGCGGACCGCGATACCGCCGATCAAGGAACTCCGATGTATAGATGGCTGCGAGCAGGGCGATGGGGACGGCGAACAGCATTGAATAGAGCGTGGCTTTCAACGTGCCGAAAATAAGGGGGATCAGGCTGAATTTCGGTTCGAAGTCATCCGTGGCGCTTGATGATTGCCAGGTGAAAGCGGCTGCTGGATAGCCTTCGTACCAGACTTTTCCAAAAATGTTCCCAAGAGTTGTCTGGGGATGCGGGTTGGAGAGACCGAGCAGAGTCGCGTGTCCATTTGCCCCGACGGCAAAAGCGCCGTCACCCTTCGGCGTAATCTGCACGGTCGCTATCGGTGCGGGCGGTGTCGTGTATGTTTCAGCGAGAGTCTTTTCAGACGTCAAGTAAAACAGCTGCAGACGGCCGTCCTGAGTGCCGGTCATAAACGTTTTATCCCGCCCTGAAACCGCGATGGCTGTAATACTGGAGTTTTGTTTCGGCATTTCGTGCGCGAGCACGAGCGAGAAACCATCGGTCGTTTTGCGTGATGATGGGCTGGGCAATCGAAACCACGCTCGTGTTCGGCCTTCCGAATCCGATGTCAATAATGATTGCTCTCCGTTGTTGAAAACGAGACATGTAAGCCGGACCGACGACGATCCCGGCGCCAAATCGATTTGCTCGGCCAACACCGGATGTTCAGGATCACGCAAGTCATAGCGCACAGTCGTTCCGTCGGCCCAAGCGATGTAGAGCTGATCGCCGGCTGAGGCAATGAGCAGGAAGGACGGGTCTCCCAGAGCACGAAGCGCCGGCGGGAATGGGACAGGCGTTGTCGAAATCTCATGAGTCGTCTCACCCGTCATCATATTTTCCCGCCCGACAATCTCGTTAACAAACATCTCACCGTTTTTCTTGAGAACGGCCAGTCTCGAATTTTGCTCAGCCACGCGATAATCGAGCAATTGGACCGGCACATGAGGCGATCCGACCAGAATGGGTTTGTCCATCGTGATTGAGGGTGAAACTTCACGGAGCTCTCCTGTCGGCGTTCGTTCGACAACGCCCGCCCGGCCCTTTATGCATTCGCCGGACTTTAACCGCCGAATGTCAGGCGTGGCTTCTTGAAGAGGAATGAAAGCAGTCTGGAACCCAACTCGGCCGATGCCGATTGTTCCATCGGCGAATCCGATCGCAACATGGCCTCCAGTGGAGCGGCTGAATGAGGTCGGGGTCATATCGGCGGCAAAAAGACGTTGCCGGCTGATCACCCGACCATTTTTCGCCGCAAACCAGACGGCTTCTCCTGTCGCAAGCGCGTACAAGCCTAGATCGCGATATTCATCAGTTTCAGCATAGAGCAGCTTCTGTGTCTCTTCGCTGGACATGAGCGAGTAGTTGACAGTAGCGGTCATCCGAGCGCCTTGGAAGAGAGGCGTGACCACAATCACGAGGTACACCATGATGCCGAGCACCGCGGCAATCACGGCAAGCCCGCCAAAAGTGATGCCGTTGGTCATGAGCCGATCAATCCAGAAGACCGATCGCCTGGTATGACGAGGCTTCCGACGCCTCAGCGTTACCTCTTTATTTGCCGATAGCGTTTCAGTGTCATTCATATAATCGCCGATCAACAGTTTACAGGAACAACAATTAAGGCGTGATGAAACCAAAATGAAGAGAATGTTAAGAACAGGCTTTATCTGTGAGTGCCCGGTACTTTATTCACACTTAACCCCTTCTTCATACGCTTATCAATGAAGCCGGGTATAAATCCGGCATATTCAAATGAAAAATGCCTTGGATGCTATCTCAGGAAGGAGAGAGAAATTCCATGGAACTTGGAGTCATCGAAAATAGCGCCGATCTGACCCATGTGGCACTCATCGGACCGCTCGACATGGCCGGCGTCAAAAAATATCGCTCGAATTCCTCATTTGCACAGCAGCCCGTCGAAAACATACGGCCGTCGATATGGCGGGGGTTAATGTGCTGAACTCCTTCGGGATGCGAATGTTATTGACCAGCGCCAAAGCCCTGGCGAATTACGATTCCAAATTGGTTTTATTAAAACCGCAACCGTTGCCTGAAAAGGCGTTGGAGAGCGCAGGGCTGTATCATGCACTCAGGGTGGTTCATGACATCGATCGAGCGTATGCCCTTCTGGGAGTTGCCCTGCTGGTGGCTTGAAACTGCGAATGCTTAATCATCAACTCCAAGAGCATCTACTTCAGTCATTGAGGCGCGCAACCAATCGGAATTAGGATCCAGCAACCATCCAATCCGGCAACGGTTCGCCGGTCGCTTCCGAATAAAGAGTTTCCGGAGCGATATCGATTTCCTTGTTCCAAGTGATGACACCTAACTCGCTATTGACTTCAAATTTCCTGAATATCTTCACATCTTTTAATTTGGAATAAATGCCGCCTTTTTCAATATAAGGAAAAAAATCGATAACACCCTGCTTACCATTTTCAAAAGACACTTTTATTCTGTAATCTTCGATATATTCGGCTGAGATGACATCATAACTCATCGGGTCCTCCTATTCCAATGGCTCTATTCTCTCAGGCTGAAGTCCTTGAGAAATCCGATTCCAATTTTCCAGTAACTCGCTGCGATGCTTTGCCGCCCATTCAATGACCAAGCCCAAAACGCGTGGAGGCAAAGCACCTTCAGTCATGGTCAGATCCTTGATGCCGATCGACGCTTTTGACCCGCCATAACGATCATGAAAGTGGGGTGGATTATGCTCACTGAAGAACATGGCGATGATGATTCCATAAAAACGGCTGATTTCCGGCATATTCAAACACCTACTAACATATGAAGCAAATTTTACTTCTTTTTACAGGACTCTTCAATTAAGGATGTCGATATATGTTATCGACTCTTCCCATTGGGGCAAGGGAGCAGAGGTGACCAGGCCCCTTTGCACCCCAGCTCCTCCTCGTCACCTCCGCTATTGCGAAAAGAAAAGAACTTTAACTGCAATATAATGCTGCGGCATAGAGGTCTCCCCCTTGACTGCCGTATATGTCAGGCATATACATATATTATGAGGAACGATGAAATCCTCTTCCAATGCAGTGGCTTCGATTGGGACGAAGGCAATTTACTCAAGAACTGGGAAAAACATGGGGTATCAGCGTCAGAATGTGAGCAAGTATTTTTCAATCGTCCGCTGGTCTCATTGCCTGATGTTGAACATTCCAGCGAGGAGGCAAAATTCTACGCTCTGGGGCAAAGCGACTCAGGTAGGCACCTTTTTGTTGTTAATACAATCAGGAATAACCTCTTGCGGGTCATTTCAGCCCGAGATATGAGTCGCCAAGAAAGGAAAGTGTATCAGTCATCATGAAGAAAATTCCAAGATTCAAATCCGAAACCAAAGAGCGTGAATTTTGGGCCAGGGCCGATTCCTATGACCATGTAGATTGGTCAAAGGCAAAGAGAGTCGTCCTCCCCAACCTCAAACCATCACTCAAAACTATCTCTCTTCGTTTGCCGGAGATCATGCTTGAGGAGCTGAAGCTCTTGGCAAACAAACGCGATGTTCCGTATCAGTCGCTCATCAAGATCTTTTTATCTGAGCGGCTCGCAAAAGAGATAAAGGCATAACCAAGGGCTGAAGTCGGACGCCGGTTACGCCGGCAGCGTTGACGCCTGAGGTAGGGGCGATGGAGCACAAATGACATCGGCAACTATCAAGCTTTTCCTTCCACGTGAGCGGGTAGGGTCGAGGGCTGGCGCGTTGGCACGATCCGCCACGTTTCCAGCCTCCGCCACATCGAACGGAGCGTGCGGATTTCCCGCACTCCACTCTCCTGATTGCTTCGTGTCATGGGTTATGTGGCCTAACAGATGGGGAGCACTTTCTGACGGGGCTTGTTCCACGTGGTTCGGCGGTTGTTGAACAATCCGAGCCGCGCATATAGTCCCGCCGTACTCCACATCTTCCACCCATAGCCTCTTTGCCGTGACATATATCTTCCACCTCAGTTCTTGCAGCGTGATGGGCGTCTTTATCATTTCGCCCCTGCCTCACTTTCCTCAGAAGATCTGCGATTCAGTAGGGTCCCTTCGCTCCACGGGCATTACCCCGCTTCATCACTACTATGAACCCCTCCGACTCCCTCTCGCCTTTCGGTCCAACTTCCCGGGTACTCCGGTTATATGGCCTAACTTGCTTCAGCCGATTTTTCGTCGGGGCGAGGAGGGTCTCTCCAGCCGACGTTTCTGGATGACGACGACCGGATGCACTTTCTTGATGTTGTGGGGGACCTGGTGGACCAGGGCGTTCTAGTCGTACACGCATTTTGCCTGATGCCGAACCATTTCCACCTGTTGCTGTCCACCCCGGGGGCGGGCCTGGCTCGATGGATGCGGCGCGTCAATGGAGACTATGCGCGGTGGTTCAACCACTGTCACCGGCGGGTCGGTCATTTATGGCAGGGGAGGTACAAGGCGATCGTGGTGG
>CAIWXX010000035.1 GCA_903916735.1 uncultured Acidobacteriota bacterium | reverse complement strand
GAGGGTAGGTCGGCACTACAAGCAGTTTCGCCTTCCTCATTGGATACCCTTGCGCATCAACACCGTCAACGCACCAATCCGGGTTACGAAAATTCTTGAATTTTGACGGGCGCCGCGTCGAGTTGCCTAAGTCGGGCTAGCTTGTGAACCCCTGTCAAATCGACGAATTCCTGCGCCATTATGCACTATGTGCCCAAATGAAATACTGGTACGAAATTGGTAATTGCAGACTGTCAACTGACAACCGTCAACTTGTCGCTACTTCGACGTGGCCTGAAACCAAGGGAGAACGATGAAATTCTCACGTTCATACAGATCATCTCCCCCGTGGATCATCACACCGGTCCGGGCAACCTTCGGCCCCAGCATCATAAAGTAATGGAGACCGTCAAAAAAGGAACCACTTACCGTACTTCCTGACTTGATCTCGATGGGAATAAGTTGTTTACCCGTATCGATCAGTACGTCAACTTCATGACCCGTCCGATCCCGCCAGAAATAGAGCGGCGGTGTTTCACCCCGATGGGTAAAGGCCTTGAAGAGCTCGGCAACCACATACGTCTCAAAGATAGCCCCTCGCAGGGCGTGATCGGTCAAATCGGCAGGTTCGCGGATACGGAGGAGATAGCACAGCAGACCGGTATCTAGAAAATAGAGTTTCGGACTCTTGATGATCCGTTTGGAGAAATTGATAAAGTGAGGCGGCAGCAGATGAACGATAAATCCGGCCTGAAGAATCGAAATCCACTGTCTTGCCGTGGTATGGGAGACGCCGCAATCGGCGGCAAGGGAGGAAAAATTCAGCAATTGTCCCGTACGGCCGGCGCATAGCCTGACAAAACGTTGAAATATTTCCAGATTGCCAATGTTGGAAACCTCCCTTACATCACGTTCCACATAAGTCTGATAATAACCGGCAAGCCAGTCCTGGGGCGCCAAACCCTGATCATGAATCCGGGGATAGAACCCACGGTACAGCATGGTTTCGAAATTGAAAACAGGTGTTTCTCTTCGTACCGGGATATCGTTCCATGCCCAAGGGTCCCGCGAAGGCAACCCCAGCAATTCGTCGATACTGAATGGCATGAGATGAACGATGGCGGTACGACCCGCCAGGGTTTGGCTGACCTTTGCGGACAGGTGGAATTGCTGCGATCCGGTCAGGATAAATCGCCCCCGGTCGCCACCGGCGTCGACGATGCCCTGCAAGTAAGAAAGCAGGCCCGGAGCCCGCTGAATTTCATCGAGAATCACACCGCCTTTGTACCGCCTCAGAAACCCCCGGGGGTCAGAAAGGGCGAATTCCCTTTCATGGGGTTCTTCCAGACTGACGTATTCATGATTCGTGAACACCATCCTGGTAAGGGTGGTCTTGCCGGATTGGCGGGGCCCCGTGACTGTCACAACGGGATATTGCCAGGCAAGGGACGATAGCTTTTATGATAATGTGCGCTGAATCATGGCGGTAGCATAGATTAGAAACAACCCCTTGTCCAATTGAAAGTTAGAAATTCAATCCGCATGCCCGAGAAAAGTTCGCCCTGTTGAATAGCTCACGACGCTCACTCGAAAATAATTCCTTCCTTCTCGATGACCAGCGGCCGTTTCAATACATGGGTGTGGATGGCCCCGACGTACTCGTCGACGATGCCGAGGAAGATGAGCTGCACCGAACTGAAGAAGAACATGCCGATGATCAGCGGGGCCGGACCGAGTTGGAAGGAGTCCCTGTAAACCAGCTTGTACACCAAGTAGCCAGGCGTCACCAGCAGGCTCAGGCCGGCGGGACGCCGGCGGTCCCAGGGTATAATTTTTACTTTTGTCTTTCTTTAATTCGGGGGCCATAATCAGGTTGAAGAACGAAGGGGAGAACTAAGATCCGCATTGCCAATCCAATATATGACGTGGTCTTCAAGTACTTGATGGACGACAATTGTGTTGCGAAACTGATCATCTCGGCCCTGCTGGGAGAGGAAGTTGAGGAGCTGGAGTTCAGGCCGATCGAAGTGAGAGCCGGGGTGAAGAGCGAGACTCTGACTGTGCTCAGATTGGATTTTTCCGCCGTCATAAGAACCCCCGATGGCGATCGGGAAGATGGTGGTGATCGAGATCCAGAAGGCGGAATTTCCAACCGATATCATGCTGTTCCGAAAGTATCTGGGGCAAATATGCGCATCCGATGAGAACGCAATGCCTGGTAAGGATGGACAAAAACGCGCTCTCCCGATCGTGGGCATTTACTTCCTCGGGAAATCTTTACCGCAGGTGGATGCGCCGGTCACAAGAGTGATCCGCAGTTATCACGACGCGGCGACGGGCGAGATAATCCGGGTCAAAGACGATTTCATCGAGAGTTTTACCCACGACAGCATCGTCGTTCAAATCCCTCGCTTGAAAGATCGCAGACGCAATGATCTGGAGATATTGCTCAGCATCTTCGATCAGACCCGCCGCGCCGGCGGTACACACGAGCTTGAGATGGATGAGAACGAGTTGCCGGAGAAGTACCGGGATGTTCTGCGGCGCCTGGTTTGGGCGATGGATCGGTCACGCCGCTGAGGCAGGCAATTCGTAACAGTTATTTGCCGGTCATCGGTATGCCGAATCATGATCGGGGTGAAGGGAAAGGAGTCGCAGCCGGTCTCCGTCGCGATAGACGAGCACTCGGAATTTCCTGGTGACTCGGAATGTATAGAGTCTTTCCCCGCGAGGCCCCTTTCTGGAAATGCAGGCTTCCCATCGTAATCCACGATCACGATATACTTCTTCCCAGGACATTTTTGAAATTCTTCTGAGTGCCGCCAGGAGTTCGAATTGCTCCTCTTTTTGAAGAGCGAAAAGATCTGATTGGAATTCCGGACTGTTAAGATCGAGAGGGACTCGCGTCACCGTTTGCTTTTGCCTTTCTTAACGCACCGCTCGAGTGCATCCAGATCGGTCTCGGACGAGGAATTCGTCTCGGCCCATTTGACAGCGCGTTCGATTTTGGCGGCGGTTGGGGGGTCCCACATCCAGCCCTCATTATCCGGTATGAACTCCCCTGTCTTGATGAGCCAAGTACCGGGTTCGAGTTCATCGACAATGACATGCCGCCCGGCGTATTCTTTCCCGATCGAGAGTTGCCCGCTCTGTCCGATCGTCTTCAAAATCACGTTGCCACCTCCGATACTCATGATTACATTATAGCATGATGGCATGATATTTCCAGGGCGATGATTTCCCTGAAACTGGGCCGGCTGTTGCGTCAGAGTAACTCCCGCTCCGTGAGATGGAATTATCTGCAAATAAGATGGCAGGCCCGGAGCCCGTTGAATTTCATCGAGAATCACACCGCCTTTGAACCGCCTCAAAAAACCCCGGGGGTCAGAAAGGGCGAATTCCCTTTCAGGAGGTTCTTCAAGACTGGGCGTATTCATGATTCGTGGACACCATCCTGGTAAGAGTGGTTTTGCCGGAGAGGCACCGGGATGTTCTGCGGCGCCTTATTCGGGAGATGGCCGAGAAGCAGGTGCGCGACGCGATGACAGTCGAGGACGAGGTCGTGCAGGTGCTCGCCGGCAGGGACCGGAAATTGGCGGAGCTCAAGCAGGCGGCCGATGAGAACCGCGAAAGTATTGAGGAAAAGGATCGAACATTGACAGAAAAAAATCAGGCGATATTGGAAAAAGACCGAATTCTCACCGAGAGAAACAGGGTGATCCGGGAAGCCCTCGACGAGATCGATCGGCTGCGGAAGAGTGCGGTACTCGGCCGTAATTACACCATGGGCCAACCTGCGCCAGGTCACCAAGTAGCCGATGCCAATTGTTTCCCGGAGTTTCTACGGGACTGGGTGTGTCAGATCCAGGTTAGGTCGGCCGCGAACAGTTTAGACTGTGCTGAATAGTTACCTTCCATGAAACTCGCGCTCGCGCGTTCATTATCACCTGCCGCAAAAAAGGTATGGACAATAGTGTATCAGCGCAACAGGTCACCAAGCGGGACCGCCCAAAGATTCTTGCCCAATTGTGCTGCGGCACGGGTCTGGCAGGCCAGCAGCGCCAAACCACCGCCGGGCGTCGTTTCCTGCCAGGTCCGCAGACCCGCCAGATCGTGCTCGTTCCAACGTGATGCCCATTTAACTTCAATGGCCACCGCCCGCCGCCTTTGCTCGAAAATAAAATCCACTTCGTAACGGCCGCTGGCATTCCAATAGCATGGCGTAATGGCGGGCGACTCGCCCGCGACATTACCCAGCAAATTCTGCAGCACATAGGTTTCAAGCAAGGCCCCACGCAGCGGATCGTCGGGCGATTCCGCGAAACCGGCAGCACCTGCCAATACCGCCGCCAGCCCGGAATCGCTGCAGAATAATTTCGGTGATTTCACCAGGCGTGTCGTGCGATTGCGCAGGAAGGGCTGCAGGCGACGCAATATATGGCCCGCTTCCATCAAGCCTAGATAGCGATGAGCGGTTGCCAAAGGCATGCGCGCATCACGCGCCAGTTCCGTTTCGTTTAAAATGTTACCCGTGCGCAGCGCCGCCATTTTCATCAGGGTGCGAAAAGCAATGAGATCGCCGACCTGAGCATAGGCGCGCAAATCGCGTTCGAGATAGGTCGCGACGAACCCCTCGAACCAACGGTCCTTCTGCGGATGGCCGAGAGTCACTTCCGGCAGGCCGCCGGCCGCCACTTCAGCCGCATGCACCGCGACACCGGTCCAGGGGATATCAGCCGGGCTCTTGCCCGCGAGCAATTCAACCAACACCGGCCGATGGCCAAGGCCGCCGTGCAATTCGCGGCGCGTCAGCCCGGTCAGTTCCAAGGTTACTGCCCGACCCGCCAATGTTTCCGCCGTGCGGAAAGCCAGTGCGAGATTGGCTGAGCCGGACAGCAGAAAGCGTCCGGGCCGGCGGTCGCGGTCAACCGTCGCCTTGATCGCGATGAACAATTCCGGCACGCGCTGCACTTCGTCAATAGTCAGGGGTCCCGGCCCGCCAACCAGCGACTCGGGATCACGCTGCGCCGCGGCCAGCGAACTGAAATCATCAAGCGTGATATTGCGCCGTGTGCTGAACAACGGGTCCTGCCGCAGCATGGTGGTCTTGCCGGTCTGCCGCATGCCGCTGACAATCACCACAGGAAACGCCTTGAGCAGATCCGCTACCACCACCGCCAGCAACCGCGTCCGATATTTCCTGTTCGTCATATTCATACCCTCCTATGTATGATCGTGACATATCAGTCGCGGCCGGTCAAGAGGGGATATAGAAATATGCTTTTCCGTTCTGGATGCTCAAATACCACAGATGTAGTAAATTGAGTATCCCTGCGTCGATAATGACCCACATCCTCCGCCCCCAAGAGGATGACACAGCAGACTATTATTTTGCGATGGTTGATGGTGGAACAGGATCAAAATATGGACTCTCGGCGTGCCGGATACAAGCTAAAATTGGACAGACATTTCGCTTTTAAGGTCTCACTATTGACTATTTTTTGCGCCCTGCCGTCCCTGGTCACACTGCCGCGCCCTGCCGGCACTCACAAACAGCCTGAAACTATACATTTTAGTTTGCGGGCCGTCCTGGCGATCGACGTGGTGAATCTGATTTATTCTTTGATTTTTGCACGTTTAGATCGTATATTGATCACGATCATCAACTCAAGCTCATGGTTTACGATCCTGACAGGGAGGTGCTTGTGCGATGGCTGCCATAGATGATTACAGACAGTATGTGCAACAATTTATGCGCGATTATGCGAATTTTGCCAATTCAGCCTCGCTCGACCGTGACCAGGACGTTGAAACGCAGGTGGTCTTTGATACCGAGCAGGAGCATGATCACGTGCAGCATGTCGGTTGGCAGAAAGGACGGCGGGTGTATGGCTGCGTGCTGCATATTGACATCAACGGCGGCAAACTCTGGATTCAGCATCACGGCACGGAAATCAAGGTGGCTGAGGAATTTCTCACGTTGGGCGTGCCCAGGGAACATATTGTCCTCGGCTTTCAACCGGAATAGATGCGTCGGCGGTCAGGATTTGCGATCAATAAAAAGGAGGATAACAACATGGGACGGTTTTTAGCGATCGGACTCGCCATGAAGATTGGCGTGGAAAAATCAGAGCTCGATAGAGCCAAACTCAGTGTCGAAAACGTTCAAGACAAGATGCAGCAACACCTGTATTATGTTCCTGACATCTATGCGGTCAGTGATGATGTCACTTTTTATTATTTCGTTCCTTCTCGATGACCAGCGGGGCCAGACCGAGTTGGAAAAAGTCCATGAAAACCAGCTTGCACACCAGGTAGCCACGCGCCACCAGCAGGTTCAAGCCGATCGCAGCCGCACCGTGATAGTGAAGGTGGACGAGGATCCGTCGCTGATTCGGGATGCCGGCTGACAATTTTCAATCCCTGTGCTTCACGGCCGTCATCATGATTTCAATTCGTGCCCCTCGCGCCAGTCCCGCCACCGCCACGGTCGCCCGGGCCGGAGGGTTTTTCTGGAAATATGTCGAATAGATGGAATTCATTTTTGAGAAGTCGCCGATGTCGATGAGGAAAACCTGAACCTGGACGACGTCGGAGAGTGACAGGCCCGCCTCGGTCAGAATGGCTTTACAGCTGCTGAAAATCTGCTTCGTTTCGGCCTCAACTCCGCCCTCCGCCAACTGGCCCGAAGAGGGTTCAATGCCGAGCTGTCCGGATAGATAAAGTGTCTCGCCGGACATCACTCCCTGCGAATAGGACCCCAGAGCAGCCGGCGCGGTAGAAATCGAGATAATCCGTCTCGATGTGGAAACATGTGCGCATCCGATGATCATGATTAAGATGCAGATGACCGGAATGAACAAGGCACGGGGTGTCTGGTGCACCTGGCAGTTCACATAGCCTCCTTTGGAATGATTTTTTCAATATTTCTGCACGAGAGAATCGTGTTGGACGAGAAATAGATATTGAAACCACGAATGAACATAGATCAAAGGCAGGGTACCAAAGCTCAACCCTGCCCCATCACAATTTTTGCCGTTTTGTGCAGAGATTTCACCGATCAGATATTAACGCGTCTTGACCGCTGTCATCAGCATTTCGACTCGGGCGATGCGCGCGAGGCCGGCGGCGCCGATGCCGGTGAGTTTGTTCACATCCGGTTGCTGTTTCATGTTCCTCCCTTTATTTTAGACGAGTCGGTTTTTTCGTGATTGTGGAACTTCCAAAGGTCGCCCTGTTCCCTCGCAGAATCTCATAGACGAGGCGAGTCGGTATTTCCGGTTGAAGAATACGGCACGAGATTCCCTGTTTCCTGATAATTTCGTTGATCTCATGCTGGTACATCGATGCGATCAGAATAGCGGGATGGCGGACACTCTTGATGTCGGACGGCGAGATGATTTTTCGATTTCGGAAAGTCCGGCCCCACTGATCTTCGGCCGAATTCACGAACGCGTCGGGAAGCAGCCTGTCACGCTTCAGGTTTTCCGCAATGATTTCCGACAGCCGCCCTGTGCCCCACACGAGGAATGTCGATTCTGAAATTTCTTTTTTCAGCATCTCAGTCGATTTTCGCGCCACACTTTTCTGGAAGCGGCTCCACTTTGCAACGAACCTTTTCCAATCCCTCGTCACCATTGCATCCGTCTGAAAGGATCGACGTGTCGCTGCTTCGAGGTGATACAGTTCTGCTGCGGGAAGATACGTCACGTCCCTGCCGCTCGCGATCACTCTGAAGCAGAGGTCGATGTCCTGGTAGAGCAGTTCGAAGCTTTCATCGAATTCGCCCATTTTGAGGAAAAGATCACGGCGAATTCCGATGCAGGCACCGGTGATCCCGCAAACAACCCGGCGATGCGCGTTCTGATGATCGGCCGTCGGTTTCAGAAGATCTTTATGGAACGGGTGCCCGTAGAGAAAGAGCCCCATGCCGGCGTGCTGGATCGACCGATTCGGGAAGAGTAACCTCCCGCCGATGGCGCCGACATTTGGCGTCCGCAATTCGCGCAGATATGGTGTGAAGCTCTTCGGTGTTGCGATCATGTCGTTGTTCAGGAAGATGAGGTTCTCCGACGAAGAAATGCTCGCACCGAGATTGCAGGCGACTGAATACCCACGATTTCGGCCTAAGAAAAGGACTTTTGTGTCTTCCCAGGTTTTTTGAAAATCGAGTATGTAAGCGGCTGTGCCGTCCAGAGATCCATTATCGACAAGCACGATTTCGGCGTCTGCTGGAGCGGAGGCGCGGAGTGAGGCCAGAAATGAAGACGTGCAGGCGAGATTGTTGAATGTGGGAATGATGAGTGAAACCGCCGGCTTTTTCTTCATACACGCGTCGTTTACGATTGAGTCGAATAAAGACCGGCTTGCTTCTGCCTTTCGAAAATAAGGGAAAGAGCTCGTTGGACTTTCTTGGCACTCCGATCCTGAGTGAAGCGGGTGAGGAGAAACGCGCGTGCCATCCTCGCCCTCTCCTTGCGTTGCTCATTCGATGCCGACACAAGTTCCCGAAGAGTCGATGCGATATTCTCCGGCGACGAGTAGGCGCATCTCTGGCCGGCTGCATAATAAGAAGGTTCGCTGCAATAAGGCTGGATGACCTGTTGATGAACAATCTCCCAGAAGGATCCCTTGCGCAGCAGATCCCGATGCCCGCCCCAATAGTTGGCGGCCACCGGCAGGAGGGACACAATCGCTTCGGCGAGCGGCAGTCCCAGCCCTTCTCCGAGGCTGGCCGTGACAAAGGCGTCGCTGCCGTGATAAAGGGCGAGCAGATTCTGGCGTGACATGCTGCCGGCGAGCACTCGGATGTCTTCGCGCATTCCACGCCATCTGCAGACATCGGAGGTTTTGATCATCAGCTCGGCTTCTCCCACCTCCGGGAAGGCCTCACAGAAGCCTGCCATGAGCAGGTGGAATCCCTTCCTGAAGTGTGGTTCTCCGACGGAGAGAAACCGGAAAGGTCGGCTGGTGTTCCATGATTGTTTTTCTGGGATCGGCTCAGTGTTGAGCGGCAGGGGAACAGTATGGATCGGCGTATGGACACCGCTTCGTTCCAGTGTCTTTTTAACGTGTGCCGACGGCGCCCAGATTTGGTCGAAATGGTCCAGCATTCCGGCCCATCCAGATGGATAGTGATCCCATTCATGAAAGACGACTGCGATATTTCGGGCTCCTGGGATGGGCCTGAAGAGCGGTCCGATCGTGAAATGGATGACGACAGCTTCCTGCAATTCCGGAACAAGTTGTAGACAGGCATCGGCGGTTGCCGGATACAGCGACTCCATGACTTCGTGCCCGGCGGATTCGAATGCACGGCGATATATCTGCGCTGCGACGGCGTAGCTGTTTCGTTCGACTTCAAATAAGAAATAGATTTTCATTCGGCTCATCCTTGCAGCAATGCCTTCCATTACGGACGTGGTAAGATCAATAGCCTAACCAGAGGATCGGTCCACGTCAAACCGTCGCTGATCCACGGCTCGCGCACCCGGATTTTGGTGGCGAGTTGACTCTTACTCGCGCCTGCGTATCATGAAGCGCGGGCCGATGGAATATGGGGTCGAAAGAAATTTGGACAACTGTGAGGGATCATCATGCAACCTTCGTATTTCATCCCTGTTGATTATCCTGTAACTCCGCGGGTCAGACCCGCTCCCAATGAGCCGATCCATCCAGATCTGCTCAACCGCCTTGATAAACACCGCGACGACTATGCAACGATCCTCCGAGATTGTCTGACGTATGTGCCGCAGTTTATTAGAATCCCTCTGATCCACACTGGCTGAATGATTGGGTTTCGGGGCTCGACGCCATCAGCTTCTATTACATGCTGTCCAAAAACAACTCGAGGATGCTCATCGAGATCGGGTCGGGCATCAGTACGCGGTTTGCCCGTCGAGCCGTCTCGGATCTCGCCTTGCGAACTCGCATTCGTTCGATTGATCCGTGCCCTCGCGAGGATATCGATAAGATTTGCGACGATGTCGTGCGCTTGCCGGTTGAAGTGGTTGACCTCGCCGTTTTCGATTCCCTCGATTCCGGGGATGTCCTTTTTTTCGACGGCAGTCATCGCGCTTTTCAGAACACGGATGTGACGATTTTTTTCACGGAGATCCTGCCGAGATTAAAGCCGGGTGTCATCGTCGGGATTCATGACATTTTTCTGCCGTATGACTACCCGCCCGAATGGTATGGGAGATTTTATAACGAACAATACCTCCTGGCATGCTACCTGTTGGGTGGCGATTCATGGCGAATCCTGCTGCCGAACTACTATGTATCGAAACAGCCGGATCTTCGATCTATTTTGGACCCTATCTGGACGCATCCTGCTCTCAGCGGGATCTGGTATGTCGGAGGAGCCTTCTGGATGACGAAACGCTCATAGGCGAGCTGCTCCTGGCGGTTCGACAAACTTGGGGTGGCCCTGAAGTGTTGCTCCCCGATCCGTTCCCGATTAGATTTGAAGAGCCTCGTACCGGTTTTCTGGAAGGAGCGCTGGACGGGAACGAAGAAAAACATGGATGAGGCCGTGCCGCCATTGATCCTTCTTAACGAGTCGGATTCGCGCAGGCATCGAGGCTGATCGCCGGCGTCCGGTTGAGGCGATTTTCATCCATGGGTTCAGGTCGACAGATTTTCGGTGACTCACTTTATTGTCTTGTGCTACTATTTCATAGAGCAGAGATATGGATAACAATGAACAGATCGTTGTCGGGCTGACACTTCAGGATCAGCAGAGGCTGCGCGAGCGCATGCATAAGCTGCGCAACATCCTGGGCATGATCTCGGCTTTCGGCGAATTGCTCTCTCTTGAACCCCTCAGCGAAAAGGGCAAAGATCGCAGTCGCAAAATTGTTGCGGGAATCATGGAAGCTCGGGACATCATCGACGAGATCCACGGCGCCATTGTCCCGCCACCCAAAACATAGCCTGGTTGTAGAGCGATCGAGCGTCGAGTCTTCGTCTGCAGATAATCAGAAACGGCGTACTTCGCCGGGCCCGGAGCTCGCACCCGGAGCTGAGAGGGAAATCGCTCGGTATCTGGTTTAGCGAGACTGCCTTTCATTCATATTCAAGATCTGGGATCGAGAGAACGGGAGCTTGTCGCTGACATCGGCATATGCTCAATCTCAGCTCATGCTCCCAGACGAGCTTTTCTATCACCCTGTCAAGATCCCGTCACTTTCCAATCCTGCTTGCCACGATGCCATCCGGCAATTCCAGCATCTTATTGATAAGAAACGCCTTGATTCGCTGATTTGCCCTGGCATTGCGCTTGCATCCTTGGTTCCCGAAAGGAGAGTGCCGATGGCCGACAAAGCTGCGCATTCGGGTGCCGGACCCAAAGGGCCCCCCCCGGCCGTCCCGAAGAAGAAAAAAGGTAAAGTCTCGATTGTGATGATTGCCATTTTCGCCGTTGTTGTCCTCGGGATGGGCGGTGGAGGGTTTTTTGTCTATAAGAGGCTGGCGGCAACCAGGCCGGCTGAAGGAGAAGAACCAAAGGGGTTTTTCGAACGGGTTTTCAAAAGGGGATCCTCTGAGGGTGATGGCACAACTCCAGCGGCAAAACCGGGCGCGCCAATGAAAATCCAGATCGTTGAGAAGCCGGAAATGGGAGTCATCCCGCTCGAGCCGTTCCTCGTCAACTTGAGCGACCCGGATTCTCAGCGGTTCCTGCGATGCACAATGAAACTGATTATTGATACGAAAGCGCATCAGGCGAAAATCCTTGAGAATGAGGCGGTGCTCGCCAAAATCCGTGATTCTTTCCTTGTGTACATGTCGACAAAAATGGGTGAAGAGCTGATCACTATCGACGGCAAGCAGAAACTCCGCAAGGAGCTGCTTGATAAGGCAAATGAAATCATGGGCCAACCATGGGCACTCGATCTGCTTTTTACTGATTTTGTTGTTCAGCTGTGAGGAGGAGTGATGGCTGAGGCCGTGGCCCAACAGACAAACCAGATGCTGCAGGCGACAACGGAGATCGAACGCAGTTTCGGGCCATTCCTGGATCTGCCGATGGAGGTGACGATTTTGTTGGGGCAGACAACTGTGAGCGTCAACGAGCTACTAGACATGGGCGCTCAGTCAGTGATTGCCATAGCAAAATCGGCCGGCGAAGATCTGGAAATTTTTATTAACGGGCAGCTGATTGGCAAAGGAGCGGTGATCATCATCGAGGAGCACTTCGGAATACGCATCACTGAAATCGAGAAAAAGATATGCACATGAAGTTGTCCGGAAAACAATGGACACTGGTGCTTGCAGGCGTCGTTCTGGTCGTCCTTGTAATACTGGGCCCGGGTGGCGGCAACCACAGCACCGTATCCGACAACGCACCGACTCTCGGTGGGCTGGGCCTGCGCGCCGGCGGGTCGTTAATGATAATCGTCGCACTAATGCTGGCGGCTGCCTGGTTTGTGCGACGGCTTGGCATCACACCATCCCTGGGCCTGCGCAAGAAGGGCACTCTTCACGTTGAGGAGCAGGTGGGGCTGGCGGGACGGCAGATGCTCTATGTTGTTCGCTATGGATCGCTCCGTTATCTGGTCGCCAGCGGGCAGCAGGGTGTGAGCCTGGTGTCGCGCATCAAGGAGGTGCCGGCGGGATCACTGCATGGAGAACGAGAGGAGGGTAGTGATGAACCGGTCTGATCGTTGGAATCAACATGAAACCCGTTACCGGTTGCTGCCGGCTCTTACGGTCATCCTGGTCCTTCTCACAGCCGTAGTGTTGCCCCCCGTGGCATCGGCCGCCGCGCCCGTCCCTCCCGCGCCGGCATTCGGTTCAATCGAACTCCGTGTCAACGGCGGTGACCCTCAGCAGGGATTCTCACTTCCCATTCGCATTCTCTTCTTCCTCTCCATCCTGACATTCATCCCGGCGATTCTGATCTCTCTGACTTGCTTTACTCGGATCATCATTGTTTTCCATTTCCTTCGGCAGGCGATCGGTACCCAGGAAACTCCATCCAGTCAGATCCTGGTCGGGCTGGCTCTCTTCATGACCATCTTCATCATGCAACCGGTAGGGCAAAGGATTTACGATCAGGCGATCCAGCCGCTCATGAAAGGAGAAATCAAAGAGCCGCAGGCATTCGACCGGGGGGTCGTACCGCTGCGCGAGTTCATGTTGAAATACACTCGCAAATCGGACATCGCTCTGTTTCTCAACGTCAGCCGCACACCGAAACCAAAAGACTCGAATGAAATCCCGATAACTGTTCTTATTCCCTCCTACATGATCTCTGAGCTGAAAACGGCCTTTGAGATCGGCGTCATTCTTTTCATTCCCTTCCTGATCATCGATATAGTCGTAGCGTCCGTGCTGCTCTCACTGGGAATGATGCAGCTACCGCCGATCATGATTTCGACCCCGTTCAAAGTTCTGCTTTTCGTGATGGTCGATGGCTGGAATCTCATCATTGGATCGATTGTGAAGAGCTTCCATTGAGGATAATGTTATGAATCCTAATCCGCATCGTAACCTCTCGGGGAAGGACTCCCATGTTGATCCCGGAGAGCATTCGGGTGTGGAGGTCAGGCTGTCATGACGGAAGAAATGGTTCTTAAGCTTGCCCTCCAGGCCATTGAGTTGCTGTTGATCATCAGTGCGCCCCTGTTGGGGGCCGGATTAGTGATCGGCGTGCTCATCAGCATGTTCCAACTTGTGACCTCGATTCAGGATGCCACACTTTCCTTTATTCCCAGGATCATCGCCATTTTCGTGGCGTTCATTTTTGTGTTCCCGTGGATGATGAATTTGATGATTGATTTCACAGTCCGGCTGGTGAACTCCATACCGGCTTACATTCGATAGCCATGTTGAACTTTTCGATCGACCAGTCCCTGATCATAAGCCTGATTATGGTGTCCATACGAGTTGGCGGGATTGTGCTCTTTGCGCCCTTTTTCAGCATGACGGCATTTCCCGCGACAGTACGAATCTACCTGACTCTGTTTCTGAGTCTTGTGCTTGTGCCGATCGTGCAGGCTCCTCAGTTGCCGTCGCCTTTCACTCTGCTGGGGCTGTCGATTCTCCTCGGTCAGGAAGCTCTCATCGGAATGTCCGTAGGTTTGGTGATGCGGATGCTGTTTGCCGGCGTGCAACTGGCCGGGCAACTCATTGGATTTCAGATCGGATTTTCCATCGTCAACATTATCGACCCGCAGACTGCTGTTCAGACATCGACATTGACGGTTTTAGTCAATTTCCTGGCCCTCGTGATCTTTCTTTTCGCTAACGGCCATCATTTCATCATCGCCGCCCTGGCCGGCAGTTACAGCTACATTCCCCCCATGCAGGCCTTCCTGAATCGGTCGGTTTTGGATGTTATCATGGGGTCGGCTGGGCGGGTCTGGGTTGTGGGGCTGCAGTTGGCGGCCCCGATGCTTTTCCTCATGCTTTTTCTGGATTTTGTCATCGGCATCCTTGGGCGTATCGCCCCGCAGATCCCGATTCTCATCATCACATTTCCGCTTAAAATCATCGTCGGCCTTTTATCCATAGGGCTCGGGATGACCTATTTCCGGGAAGCCATACTGCATTTCATCACGATTTTTGAAAATGACTCAATGATGCTCCTGAAGGCGTTGGCTCATGGCTGATTCAGACCGTTCAGAAAAACCGACCTGGCGAAAGCGGACTAAGACCCGCCAGGAGGGGCGAGTTGCCCGTAGCCGGGATTTGCCTCAAGCATTCGCCTTTCTCTCTATCATCATTTATGTCATATACACCGGCGGCGATATACTTCAAAAGATCAAAAATCTCCTTTCCGGCTATCTGATGCTTGCATCCGAACCGCACCTCCCGTTCGCCACCGTCTCATTCATACACTATCAGGCCATGGATTTGATCCTTCGGATCATAGGGCCCATTTGCCTGGTTGCGGTCCTTTTTTCCCTGGTCGGTAGTTTCGCGGGAGGTGGATGGATGTTCGCTCCCAAGGCTTTGCATTTGAAATGGGACCGGTTTTCTCCGATGCACGGTCTGCAGCGTCTCATGCCGAAGATGGCCGGCTTCGAATTCCTTAAAAACATCATCTACACAATTGTGGTGAGCACGATCGCATGGAAGGCGGCGAAGCAGGAACTTCTCGGCCTCCCAGCACTTGTGTTGATGCCGCCTGACTACTCTTTTCATAGCTTGACGGATGCGATTTTTCGTTTCGCGATACGTGTGGGCATTTTTATGCTGATCCTGGCGTTTGGGGACTTCCTCTACCAGAGATACATATTCGAGGAGAGCCTCAAGATGACGAAACAGGAGGTGAAGGATGACTACCGCGAAGTTGAAGGCAATCCTCAGATCAAGGCTCGTATTCGGAGGATGCAGCGTGAGATGTCCCGCCGGCGCATGATGGCCGCCGTACCTAAAGCCGATGTCGTCATCACCAACCCGACTCACTTCGCGATTGCGATTGCTTACCGGCCCCTGGAAATGATTGCACCCACCGTCGTTGCCAAAGGACAGAATTATATTGCCGAGACGATCAAACAGATCGCCCGGAAGTCGGAGGTTCCCATTGTCGAGAACCCGCCACTGGCTCAAGCTCTTTACAAATCGGCTGACGTGGGTGATCAGATCCCGGCGAATCTTTACAAGGCCGTGGCCGAATTGCTGGCTTATCTGATCAGGTTCCGTGGACACGTGCTCAAGAGTGCCGAGCCTGATTTGAGAAGATCCAAGCGTACTATCAAGGGTATACAGCCCTCTCTTCCGGCATTTTCAGGCGATGCGGCCCATGTCGATCTGCGCTCTCAAACGTCCGGACTGGTTGGCGGCTCACCGGATCGGACCATTTCGAACCCGGGGCTCGAATCCATAGGGTGATTTATGGCAACAGAAGCAGTCATCAAGAGGAATTACCTGGCGAACACCGATTTGATCATGCCTCTTGCGGTCGTCGGCATCTTGACGATCATCGTCGTGCCGATGCCGCCCTACCTGATTGATCTATTCATATCGGCTGACATCGTGCTCTCCATACTGATCCTGACCTCCGCGATCTACCTCATGAAACCCGTTGAGTTTTCAACGTTTCCGACTCTGCTTCTACTGATGACCCTTTATCGCCTTGCCGTCCTGATTGCCAGCTCCCGGCTCATTTTACTCAACGGGGGTGAAGGCATCGGCGCGGCTGGCCAGGTGATCAAGGCATTCGGGCAGTTCGTGGTCGGCGGCAACTACGTCATCGGTGTGATAATCTTCCTGATCATCATCGCCATCCAGTACATGGTTATAAACCATGGTGCCGTACGTATTTCGGAAGTCACGGCGAGGTTTACCCTGGATGCCATGCCAGGTAAACAAATGTCCATCGACGCGGATCTGAATGCCGGCATCATCACCGAACAGGAAGCGCGGCAGCGCCGTGACGAATTGTCACGGGAAAGCGAATTTTACGGGGCGATGGACGGTGCCATCCGCTTCACAGCGCGGGATGCGCTTGCTAGTTTGATCATCACGCTCATCAATATCGTCGGTGGATTTATTGTAGGTGTCCTACAGTATAATATGAGCCTGATTCAGGCCTTGCAAACCTATACCATTTTGACGGTCGGGGACGGACTCGTGACGGCCATTCCGGCACTCATTATTTCAGTGTCCGGCGGTCTCATCGTCACGCGTGCCGCTGCTCAAAACTCGCTCGGTACCGAACTCTCCTCCCAGCTCTTTACCAATCCCCGGCCGCTCATCATTGGAGCTGCGACCCTCCTGCTTTTTGTTTTAGTTCCCGGCCTGCCCAAATTGGCTTTTCTCATTATCGGCGGGCTCTCGGCCGTCGGTGCCTATTACGCAAATAGCAAATCGAAAGTGCGTATAGCCGCTGCCGAGAAAGCCAAAGCAGAGAAGGCAGTCAAAATTCCGCCTCCGGAACGAGTCGAAAGCCTTTTGAAAGTCGATCCCATCGGCCTCGAAGTCGGCTATGCTCTCATTCCACTCCTCGATGCCGCTCAAGGCGGCACCCTGCTGGAGCGCATTAAGTCCATTCGCCGGCAGATTGCAACGGAGATGGGCTTCGTCGTTCCTCCCATTCATATCACCGACAATCTCCAACTGGGACCGCGCGATTACTCTATCTTGATGCGGGGCGTGCAGATCGGACGAGGCGAACTGCTCACAGATCAATTCCTGGCGATTAATCCAGGCACCGTCCGTGAAGAACTTTCGGGAACGGCCACTCATGAACCCGCTTTCGGGCTGCCGGCTCTCTGGGTCAAGCCCGACCAGCGCGAGAAGGCGCAGTTTGTGGGGTATACCGTCGTCGACCCAACAACCGTCATATCGACGCATATCTCCGAAGTCATCAAAGCTCATGCCTATGAGCTCCTCGGCCGGCAGGAGACAAAAGGGCTTCTGGATACATTGTCCGAGAGCCACCCAAAACTGGTCGAAGAGCTCACTCCAAAAATCCTCTCCGTTGGAGATATCCAGAAAGTGCTTCAGAATCTGTTGCGGGAACGAGTCTCAGTGCGGGATCTTGTCACAGTCCTGGAAATGCTGGCTGACTACGGACCGGCGACGCGAGATGTCAATATTTTGACAGAGTATGTCAGACAGGCGCTTGGGAGGAGCATTTGCAGGCAGTATCTTAACGACAAAGGCGACCTCTATTTGCTCACTTTGAGCCCCGACATCGAACAGATTTTGACCAAATCCGTGGCGCGCACCGAGGCCGGGACGTACCTTGCTCTTGAGCCTCGGGCTGCGCAACAGATCATTGCTCGCATTCGCAAAGGTCTTGAAACATCTCTGCCGACGGCCTCATCCGTCCTTCTGTGTTCCGCCGCGATCCGGTTCCATCTCAAGCGCCTCACCGAAAAATTCATGCCCCACCTCGCTATTCTTTCACACAATGAGATTCCGCCCAGCGTCAACGTCATTTCTGTGGGGATGATCTCATGAGGATGTTGGCCTCAATTTTGTATAAAGGTGGGGGAATAAAAAAATGAAAATGAAGACATATCGCGAAAAGACCTTCAAGGGCGCCATCGATCGGGTCAAGTCCGACTTCGGTGCGGAGGCGTTTGTCCTGTCCAGTCACCAGGTCAGAGCGCCGGGCCTCAGCGGTATCCTCGGGAGGAAGATGTTCGAGATCACGGCCGGAGTGGAAGGGGCGGATGAAAGCCCTGACTTGTCGCATGCCAGGAACGCCTCTCCTCAACGCACCGAAACGATGCCCTTGAATCGGGCTGCGGCCGCCCGCGAATATACGACCCCAAATCCTCCGGCACCTCCGGCCAGGGATTCCCGCGAACGACAGGAGCTCATGGAACTTCGGCGCTGGATCTACAGCCTGACACGGCTCTCGCTGCCCCCCAATGTCTTTATACTCGGCGAGCCACTCGGCGAAATCTTCGACGAGCTCTGCGCCAATGACGTGGATCCGACAATCGCCAAGACACTCGTGAATACCGCCTACACGCACTACGCCGGTGCCGGGAAGGAACGCCTCCAGGAAATCAGAAGCTATGTCGGTTCGCTCATTGAAAAGATGGTTTCAGTGAAGACGACGAATAAAAGAATCAAAATTTTTATTGGACCCACGGGCGTCGGTAAAACCACCACAATCGCAAAGCTTGGGGCTCGTGCCCTCGTCAACCGCGAAGGCAAAGTCGGCCTCATCACACTCGACACCTTCCGGATCGGCGGCATACAGCAACTCCGGACTTATTCCGAAATCATGAGCGCGCCGATGAAAGTGGCGCGAAATCCGGATGAGCTGGAGAGAATCCTGCAAGAGTGGCGGAATTTCGATGTTCTCCTCATCGATACCGTTGGAAAAAATCAGAGGCATCTGGAAGAGCTGACCTCACTGGCGGAATTTCTTCACAATCGCAAAGATATCGAAAAGCATCTGATCCTCTCGGCCACAACCAAGGCACTCGATCTCCGCGAAATCATCGAAAAATTCGATATTTTTTCGCCAGATTTCCTCTGCTTCACGAAGCTCGACGAAACCACCACCTTCGGCTGCATCCTCAATGAACAACATCGCATCGCGCGCCCTCTTTCTTATTTCGGGATCGGCCAGCGTGTGCCCGAGGATCTCGAAGTGGCGGCCAAGGAACGTGTATCGGAATTGGTCATCGGAGGAGGCAACTGACCTTTCAGGAATGCTTGTGCCATCTCTCGAAGGCAGGATTTGAAAAAAACATCATGCGGAAAAGAAAATTCATCGGCCTGTTCCAAGAGGCCGCCGGGAACCGATCGGGCTCGACGGTTGTGGCTGATGTTGTAGAGGAGATTGACATTATTACCGGGATGACCATGATGGGTTGGCAGACGTTTGCGTTTGCGTCCACCGTCAAGCAATTCGCGAAGAGTGGCTCTCTATGGAGATCAATATGAGTGATCAGGCATCCGGTTTGCGGCAATTTCGTATGGCGCGGCAAGAAAACACGGCGGATGAGTCCGGCTATCCCATGACGATTGCCGTGACAAGCGGAAAAGGCGGTGTCGGCAAGACTAACATCGTCGCCAACCTGGCTCTGGCGCTCATTCGACACAAGCTCCGTGTCGTCATCCTGGATGCCGATTTCGGGCTTGCCAACATTGACGTTCTCCTGGCCTTGTCCCCGAAATACCATCTCGGTCATCTCCTCTTCGGTGAAAAAAGTCTCAATGAGATCATGATCGAAGGGCCGTCGGGACTTCAGATCATCCCGGCGGGAAGCGGCATCCAGGAGCTGACGCAACTGACGCCCTTTCAGGAGATGCATCTCTTCGAGAGCCTCTGCAGCTTGCGCAATGCGTGCGACTTTCTGCTGATCGATACCGCTGCCGGCATTTCGAAAAACGTCGTCCGGTTTCTTCTGGCGTCCAATGAAGTGATCGTCGTGACACAACCCGAGCCAACGGCGATTGTGGATGCCTATGCCGTCATCAAGGTGTTGGCTCACAACACGAATCCCGATCAACCTCTTCGTGTGAGGATCGTTGTCAACCAGGTGGCGGATGCGCGGGAAGCTGAATCCGTCTTCAATCAGATCAGCTCGGCCTGCACCCGTTTTCTGCGGCGCGACATGGCGATGCTCGGCTATATTCCCTGGGATGCATCACTGGTTGACAGCGTACGGCAACAGAAGGCGCTCTTGCAGGGACACCCCAACTCAAGCGCCGGCCGGCAGTTCATGGCGCTTGCCAAAAAGCTCAAGGCCGAATGGGAGAAGGGGTCTCGAACCGTGCCGCTCTTATTCCGGCCCGGTTTCATGAGAAGCGAGTATAATTTACCAGCTGAGCCATGAGGTAATAAGTGGATTCAGAAGGGATGGCCATGCCAAAGGAATCGACTTCGATTCGCCATAGCGCGAGTCGAATCGCATCCCGAGAGCGCGAGGCCATGATTCTGGAACACGTACCGTTGATCAAATACATCGTGAATCGCATCGCGGCGCGCCTTCCGTCACACGTTGATCGCGAAGATCTCCTCCAAGCCGGCATTATCGGCCTCATGGATGCGATCGAGAAATTCGAGCCCCAGCGGGGCATCAAGTTCAAGACCTATGCCGAACTGAGGATCCGTGGAGCCGTCCTGGACAGTCTTCGTGAGATCGACTGGGTTCCACGTAATCTTCGCAAGAAAAGCCGTGACATTCAACGCGCCTATGCCGATCTGGAACAGGAATTAGGCCGGCCGGCGACGGATCAGGAGGTCGCCAATCGGATTTGCATCGACCTGGACGAATTTCAAAAACTCCTCGATCAATTGAAGTCGATTAATATCGGCACTTTCAATCCGCGGATTTCAATCGGGCCCGACGGGGAAGAAATCGAAACGATTCAATTTATCATCGAGGCGGATGAGGAAGAATCTCCGGCGGCCCTGCTGGAAAGGCGCGAACTGAGAATGATACTCGGCGGAGCCATCGATGATCTGCCTTCGAACGAGAAGCTCGTTGTATCCCTGTATTATTTCGATGAGCTCACAATGAAAGAAATTGCACTGGTCCTGGAAGTGAACGAGAGCCGCATTTCGCAGCTTCATACGAAGGCCATGTTGCGGCTCCGCGGCAAGCTGCAATCACTGTTGAATGGGAAGAGTTAGGCCATGGGCAAGATACTGACCCAAGAAGAAGTCGATGCCCTATTGGCGTCGGTTGGTGGCGCTCCGGCCGGCACCTCAGGTGGTGAGGCCGAGGCTGCTGGCGACTCGGCGATGCCGACGAGCCCAAAGCGCCGCAGGGAGTCCGACAGGAAGGTCACCCTGTACAACTTCCGGCGCCCTGATCGAGTGCCGAAGGAGCAGATGCGCTCGCTTCATTTCTTGCACGATAGCTTCGCGCGGAGTTTCTCATCGTCGCTCTCAGCCTACCTGCGGGCTCTCGTTTCGGTGTCACTTGTGTCGGTTGAACAGCTCACCTACGGCGAGTTTTTGTTGTCGCTTCCAGATCAGACAGCTATCTATTCGCTCTCGATGTCTCCCCTGGACGGTGTTTGTGCTCTCGAAATCGATTCCAGCCTGGCGTTTCCGATCATCGACAGGCTGCTTGGAGGCGAAGGCGAACCAACGGCAGGCGTGCGCAATTTGACGGAAATCGAACAGAACATCATTGAAGGCGTCGTGCGACTCGCCACACAGGATTTGAGGGAAATCTGGAGACCCATCGCAGAGCTTTCATTCGATATTCATGGCCGCGAAGTCCGGCCGCAGCTACTGCAGGTGGTGTCGCCGTCCGAGGTGGTCGTCATCATCGTCTTTGATGTCAAGATCGGCGAAATCCGAGGCATTATTAATTTCTGTTTGCCGTATCTGGTGATCGAACCGATCGCCGGCAAATTTGGACAGGAATGGGAATCGGCTCGGAAAGCAATTTCGGTCGAGGAACATGACCGGCTCGTCGGTTTGCTGCATGAAACACCCACATCGATTTCGCTCGATGCCAGGGAAGATTCTTTCACCATCCGAGATCTGCTCTCCATGGAGGTTGATGATATTCTCGAGCTCAGCACGTCCATCGACGATCCACTGGCTGTTATCGTGAGCGGTCTAGGGAAGTTCGCCGGAACGCCGGTCCGTATCCATGGAAAGAAAGGTGTCCAAATCATATGAGATGGACTGAGATTTGTGGCGGGTCGGTGCGTGTCGGCAGCGGCGCGGCGCATCACTTTACGGGGGTGGCCAATGGCTGATAATTTTGGAAAATTCGTCGGGGCAACAACTGAAAATCTGGGGTCGATTCTTAAAACATCCACCGGAATCGATAGCGAATTCAAGCTGATCAAGATCGAAGGGGGAGACGTTGATGATGTGAAAACAGCGCTGAGCAGTCACCCTCTGGCGATACAGGCTGAATTCAAATCGGGGTTTAGTGGGGGTGTTCTGTTCCTGTTCAAGGTGGAAGATATCAACGCCCTAGCGGACATTTTTATTGGAGGCCCTGGGACGCGCAGCCCTGACCTCACCGCCGACATGAAGGATGCCGCCGCTGAAATTTTCAATCAGGTCGGCGGCGGACTGAAAACACAGCTTTCTATCGATTTTGGAATTCCTGTGGCGCTCGGTCCCTTCGACCTCCGCAATTTCGCATCGGAAGGCACACAGGGAGTGGTCTCCTTCCTGAAGTTCGGACCCGTCCAAATCGCCCGCTTGTCGATGAAAGTCACCACCGCCATTGATAGCGATTTCTATCTGGCAAGCTCCTCCATCCAGCCGCCTAAAGCGGCCGCTGAAGAGGCGGTATCGGCGGCGCGCGCGCAACAGGCTGCAACAGCAGATGCTGCGGCCGGCCATCCGAACCTGGATCTGCTGATGGACGTCCGGCTTCCAGTGACGATCCGATTCGGCGCCACGACAATGATTTTGCGAGATGTCCTGAAATTGGGGACGGGCTCGCTCATCGAGCTGACTAAAACCGAAAACGAGCCCGTCGAGCTGCTTGTCAATGAGAAGCTGCTCGCGAGAGGCGAGGTTGTGGTCGTCGATGGCAACTACGCAATCCGGATCCTGGAGGTTGAAAGCCAGGCTTCGCGCATCAGATCCCTTGGCTAGTGTCCAATCGGTGCAATCTGTGCACAAAATGGCAAGACCTGTGATAGGGCATAATCGTGAATTCTTCTCAGGAAGCCAGGAAGAAAGGAATGCAGGAATGGCTTATGAAACCACCACCGCTGGTCGACATAATAATCCGTTTCTGCTTTCTTCTCTTCCTGCATTCCTGAGAGGTTCGGGAGCGATGGTTGTCGAAGCCATCTTGTTTGGTTGCGGCTATGCCGCGTTAGGTTAGAATGAGTTATGATGAGAACCGGACAAGCGGCCGCAAGGTGGGTGCCGTCTTCCGTACAGCCGGCGGCGGAGGAATCAATCGAAATTTTGACGTAGGGGTGACAGTGGAAATACCGAATCTCGACCAGATCGTGTCCAAGGTCGGGGATCTCCCGAGCCTTCCGACCATTGCCATTAAGGTCATGGAGATGGTAGGCGATCCAAGAACGTCGGTGAGTGACCTGCAGCACGTTATCAGCTCCGATCAGGCTCTCGCTGCACGCATTCTCAAAATCGCCAACTCGGCGCTCTTTGCGACAAGGAGCGAGATCACAACGATTTCCCATGCCGTCGTGATCCTGGGCTTCACGACACTCCGATCAGTCGTCATGGCGTCTTCCATACAACGTGTCTTTATGGATGGCTCGCGACGAGTCGGGAGCCTGGGCGATTCGGCCTTATGGGAGCATTCGTTGGCCGTCGCCATTGCGGCTCGTGAGCTGGCAACCAGAATGGGGACGGTTTCTGCCGAAGAGGCCTTTGTCAGCGGTTTGCTCCATGATATTGGAAAGCTGGTCCTCAATAAAAATCTGGAAAAGCAATATCAGGATGTTCTAAACGAGGTTTTCCTTGGCAATGAAACTTTCATCGATGCTGAAAATCGAATCCTCGGATTCAATCACGCTCATCTTGGGGCTTTGGTCGCCAGGAAATGGAAGCTGCCGGATATCGTTGCGAATGCCATCTTCTATCACCACAACCCTGAAATGGCGCAGCAACACGTGAAAAACTGCGCTCTCGCCTGTGTCGCCAACATGTTGATCGTCACAGCAGGCATCGGTCTGGAAAAACGCGAGGAAGAGGATTGGGACCTTTTCGAGCCCGTCAAGGTCCTCGGGCTTTCGGGCCCGGTTGTTCGCGAAATCAAGACCCGATCGGTTGATCTTTTCATTTCTCAGAGGCACGCGTTGCTCGGATAAGTTGGCGATGATGTTCATGACAGAAGTGAAAGATTCGGGAATGAGGCGATCCGGAGTGTTGGAAGCAAAAAGGAAAATGGAAAATCGATATTCGACGTGCAGCCAGAAATTTCGCTTATTGCCGATAGCTTTTGTCCGACATGAGCCTCTCCCGCCATTTCGTTTCGGCCTTCTGAAAAGGGCTTGACAGGGGAGATCCACAACATGGACGGCGTACAACTGATGGTTCTCGGGCTCCAGCTGGTGATCTCACTCCTTTTATTTGTTCTCGTTCTTCACACTCTCAGGAGGGTCACTTTCTTTCAAACACAGATTCGCGATGAAATCGGAAGCATCCGATCGACGCTGGCGAAAATCCTCTCTGAAAGCGAAACCGGGTATTACGATCTGCTGCAGTCGGTCGAGGCCGTTGAGAAAGGAGTCAAGAAAACGGCCGGCCTCGTCGTTGCCAAATCGACGCGGGATGTAGATGAACCAGCCCCGCAGATGTCCGTGTTGGACAAGAAGCATTTGGCGGTTGTCCTCCATCAACAGGGCCTTTCCGTTGAAGAAATCTCGGCCCGGCTCGATATCCCGCAAGGCGAGCTGGCGCTGATGCTACGCATGTCGCAAAAGGACGAGGGCCTGATGGCGTCGCTCTAGGAGGAGCCGCGAAATAAGCAGTATCGCAAGAATTAAGAGCAGGATTGAACATCGATGTCGAATCTAGTGGAAAAGGTGAAAAGAAAGACAATGAAAATTGCAGTCGGCCGAGTCATGCCACGCTCGGATCTGTTTTTCTTAACTCTTCCGTCATGGTATCGTGTCTCTGACGACGACGACTTTCGTGTCTGAGGATTACTTATGCTGAGCTGCACCCACAAAACCTGCTTCAACACGCAATCGGATCTTTCGAGTCGCCTGTTTGGGCCCAAAGGATTTTTCCTCGATGATGCCTGGTACTGCTCGACTGATTGCTTGAATTCGGCTTTGAAAAGGGACATCGAGATGAAACTGTCGTCGATCATCGGCCATCGCTCCAGCTTGCTTGAACGGCCTCTGCTGGGACTGATTCTGCTGGAATCGGCGTTGATATCACGCGAACAACTTCAGGACGCACTCAATCATCAGAAGAAGGACAAGTCGACACGGCTCGGCCAGTGGCTCCAGCGCCTGGGATTTGTGCAGGAGAGAGATATCACTGCGGCACTGGCGCGCCAGTTCGGATTCCCTCGCATGAACCTGGATCGTATCGTGGCCAACGAAGCGATCCTGCGGATGGTTCCGCCGAAGATCGCGCAATTGGCCCGGATTTTCCCTATTGAATATGATCCGGACAAAAATATGCTGTCGATCATCATGGCGTCTCCAGATCGATCCATCATACAGACGCTCGGAAAAATGCTCCGGCTTGAGATCTATGCTTATATCGGCGATGAGACTCTTCTCCAGGAAATCATCGAACAGTATTATCCGAAGGATTCGGCGGAAGGGAATGTCGAAGAAGCCAGCTTTGCTATCTCAGATGGCATCTCATCGATTTCAAGAGAGATCATCGATCGGGCAAAAAAACTGAACAGCCGGAATCTCTGGGTGGAAAGATACGGCAAGTACCTGTGGGTCAGGATTGCCGTTACGGGCGAAGCCTACAATCTGTTTCTGAGTTTCACGTCCGAAGCGAAAAGCCCGCGGTTGGTCGATTTGCAGATGCGTTGATGGCCACAGCCGGCAGAACGCCCGGCATGCCCGACGATGGAAGCCGGATAGATCGTCAAGGGGTCGAAGGGAGATCGGTTGACGGTCGAGAAAGAGGCGCCCTTGAGTGTTGAGGACCATGCATTGGCCATCTGACCGCATCCATGAATTGACTTTGTGCCGTTTTTTATCTGATTGAAGTGATTCACTGGTCGAGATAGACTTTCTGCAGTACTCAGAGATCAAAAAAAGATGTTTGCACAATATTGGATTTCCTCGCAATTCGGAATCTGTTCCTCGATAAAGCCCTCTCAGAGCATGGAACCTGGAAAGCGCTACGGGTCATGAAACTCGAAGGCTCGTCTTCCGTATCTCCGAGCAGTCAAGCAGAGACCGTCATTCGGATCGAAGGAAGGGCTGAAGCCGCGACGAGCCTCCTGCACGTTGGACAACAGCTAGATGCGACTGTCGTGCGCGTGCTTGATGAAGGCATGGCGCTTCTTGACTTCGGTCCCTTCTCTCTCATGGCACGGAATGCTGCCGATGTCACGGAAGGCAGCCGGCTCAGGCTCGAGCTCGAGCGCCTGACGCCGAACATCGAATTCAAGGTGCTGCCGGAACCCGTCGTGCCCGATCGAGAATCTCTAGGACGCGCCTTAGCCGCGCTCATTCGTGATTCCATGCCTGAGCCCATGATGCCTCCTCTCCTGACCGATCCCACTGCTGTTGATCATCCTGATTGGAAGGCCAGTGTCGCCACTCTGATGAATGTTCTGCGCTTGGCTTCGCAGGCGGCGGCCCCCGCCTCAAACGGGACAACTCCAACGCCGGAGAGCTCGGCGGTGGCTATTGCGGATAAGTCGGCCGAGCAGGCCGTTGCATCAGCGGTCGAACAGAGCGGCATTTTTTTTGAAGCGCGTGCAATGTCCGCGGCGGGGAAACTGCTTGCAGCAGCCGATCAAATTTCTACAATTGTAGAAAAATTTGCCTCCACCACAGGTGACCTGATGAACCTCATCCGGCAGTCGGCCGCTCCAACGGTGGATGCCCGATCAACAGGAGTACAGAAGAATACCGCTCTGAAGGACGCAGCCGTGAGCGAGATTGGAAAAATGCTGGAGTTGATCGGTCAATTGCCGAAGACGGCGCCGGACGCTGTGGCCGAGTTGCTGGCGGGCGCCAAAAACATCGATGCGCGCATCGAACCTCTCGAGCTTCTACTGCAGCGACTCCATTTTTTGGTTCGCCCAATTCCTCTGGACCTGCCTGAAACGGGGACGACGATTCGGGCATCCGAGAGGCTCTTGAGTGTTATGAAGGAGGCTGTTCAGGAGGCGCGTCAGGCCGTCACGGATTTCATGAAGCATTCATCGTCTGATCAGAAAGCGGCTCTTCTGCAGATGGCGGCGCTGGCGAAGGACGCCGGGAAACCGGAGGTTGTTCGCGAGGTTGAGACTGCACTCCGGATCATTGAAGGCTTCCAGGCAGCCGGTGTTGCAGAACGGAAAGATGCTGCTCAGCCCTTCATCATGATTCCGCTGCCTATCATCGGAGAAGAAGGGAGAGAAATTGCGGAATTGAAAGTGTTTTGCAGGAAAAAGGATTCGGGGCCTCAATTCGATCCGGATGACATGACTGTGTCGCTGCTGCTCCGGATGAGCAGCCTGGGCCGCGTCCGGGCCGATGCCCGAATCATGCGCAACACCGCCTCATGCGAGTTTTGGACTGAAAGCCAGTCCGCCCATCAGTTCATCTCACATCACATCTCGGATCTTCGGAGTGCGCTCGGAAGCGTCGGTTTCACAGATGTCACGATCTCTGCATCCATCGATCGGAAAAAGATTGATGAATATCATTCATTTCGCAATACTGATGAAGGTCCCAATCGAGTTCTGGATATGAAGATATGACGTTGCGGCAAGTGGTGGAAGTGAGAAATTGGCATTCGCGGAAAATATGCGTTAAGAGCCGTCAGGGGCTAGGGATGAGGGATCAGGATGGTCGCACGAGTATGGCTTGGTAATAGACGGTCCATTGCGCATGCGCATTTACTGCGGGAACGGGAACGAGGTATGAGGGGATGACGAGCTCCAAGCAACCGAAAGCTGCTGCGCTTCGGTATAAGCCCAACCGAGACTCTGCGCCGAGAGTAGTGGCTTCAGGTCAAGGAGACCTCGCGCGCAAGATCATCCAACTCGCCATCAACAGTCAAGTTCCCGTCTATGAGAACCCGGACCTTGTCGAGATTTTGTCTCAATTGGATCTCTATCAGGAGATCCCTCCTCATTGCTACCGCCTCGTCGCGGAAATTCTTCACTTCGTGTACCACATCAACGAGCTCTATAAGCAGGAAATGGCCGTCCCGAAATAATTCCATTGTTCATTATGGCAGACTCGGGAGTTTTTCCGTCGAGAGCTGATGTGTGTGATCATAGGAAAAGAAGCGAAAAATGAATAGTAAAGGGTATAATACGACTTCGCCTAATGTCGGAATCCGGATTTTGGCCGATCGCTTTTTCTTTTTGCTTTTGCCTTTATACTTGCCTTACTAGCTGGGCAACTCCTTCCTACCGACAGGATGTTTTGGCGATCCGTTCTTTTTTAACCGGCAGAAATCATTCGCTTAGGTGCACCTTGGGTTGGCATACAAGTTGCTAATCCAATGGTGGAGCTAAGAAATGAACACAGCGTTATATGACATCTACAGTGGGCTGACAGCTCGACTGGATGCCCTCGACGTCATCGCCAACAACCTTGCAAATGCCAATACCAGCGGATTCAAACAAGAGGGGGTCTTCTATCACATGTTGGAGGCCAACCTTAGTCAGAATCAGAAGCTGCCTGCAGCGCCGCGTCGGATGACCCAAGCCAACACCTATACGGATTTCAAGAATGGGGACATCATCACGACCGGCCGGCCTTTGGATTTTGCGCTGCAGGGCGATGGATTTTTTGTCGTTCAAGGTCGCGGTGGCGAAACCTACTATACGCGTGACGGTTCTTTTCAAGCCGATGAGAAGGGCAACCTCATCACCTCTCAGGGCGATAGCGTTGTTGGAGACACGGGCCCGATTTCTCTGCCTCGCGGCACAGTTTCAGTCGGAGATGAAGGCGCGATCATGGTGGACGATGTGCGGAGCTCGACGTTGAAAATTGTGGAATTCAGCGACCCGAAAGCACTGACGAAGGTCGGAGATAATTATTTCCAGGCGGCTGCCGGTGTCACGCCGGCCGCTGCCACCGGCACAACCGTTTCGCAAGGCTTTTTAGAAAAATCCAATGTCGGCGCCATTCAATCGATGGTGGACATGATGCAGGCGATGCGCCAGGCCGAATCGCTCCAGCGCAGCCTGTACCTCATACTCAACGATGTTGACGGCAAGGTCATTCGCGAGGTGGCGCGCGTTTAGGCGGCCACGGAGGCACTCATGAAAACTTCAACAACCGCTCGAAGGATCGAGACGATCAAGATGAAGGTGTTCCAATTCGAGGGCCCAGAAAGGGATGTCGATGTCATCGTCGCATTGGATGTCCTTGGGACGAATTCTGGGAATCGTCTGGACCAGAATCTTCGCGTACCTCCTCGATTTCAGGTACGGGAAGGTTTGCGGAGAAAAGGGGGAAATCAGCGATGATCAGAGCATTTTATACGGCTGCGAGCGGCATGCAGGCTCAGCAGCTCAATATCGACAACATTGCCAATAACCTGGCGAACGTTAACACATCGGGCTTCAAACGGTCTCGTGCGCAGTTTCAGGATCTGCTCTATCAGAATCTGCGCGCTTCAGGGACTTCGTCGACTCAATCAACCGAATTCCCTGTTGGACTGCAGATCGGGCTCGGCACACGCCCTGTTTCGACGGAACGCATTTTCATGCAGGGCGATTTCAAGCAGACCGGTAACCCTCTTGATCTCGTCATCGCCGGCGCCGGCTTCTTCCAGGTTCTGCTTCCGACCGGCGAAGTGGCATATACGAGGAGCGGTGAGTTTCATCTGGACCGCGAAGGAAGTGTCGTCACAGCCGACGGCACCAAGATGGAACCTCAGATCACGATCCCTCAAGATGCGACGGCTATCAGTGTCGGACAGGATGGCATTGTTTCTGTGGTCCAAGCCGGACAACAGCAGGCTCAGCAGGTAGGTCAGCTCGAGTTGGCGACGTTCCAAAATCCAGGTGGCCTGAATCCGATGGGCAAGAATCTCTTCTCACCGACCACATCCTCTGGCGATGCCATCACTGGGACTCCGGGGGAAACCGGGTTGGGGACGATCGAACAGGGTTATGTCGAGCAGAGTAATGTGAGCGTCGTCGAGGAATTCGTCAACATGATCATCGCTCAGCGCGCCTACGAAGCGAATTCGAAAGTGGTCAAAGCAGCGGATGATATGTTGGCACAGGTTAACGGATTAACTAGATAGTCGATGAGCGGTCTTGTGGCTGAAAAATCGAATGAATCGTTCAATGAAATCGAAGATCATGCAGAATAAAATGGCACAAGGGAAAAGCAGAAAGAGGGGCGCCCTCATATGGTCCTCTTGGCCATTGTGCTTTTTGCTTTTTGTTTGTTCTCTGCGGGGCGATGAGCCGGCAATCTTCGCCGCCCGAGTGGTAGTCGCGAGCAATCGGATTACAGCGTCAGACTTACTGGCCTCTGAGACAACACCGGCGCTGAAAGTGGTGCTCGATCGGATCGATCTCGGCTATGCCCCGCTCCCCGGCTATGAAAAAACATTCAATCGCCTCGTCCTGGCGCGGATTCTGGAAGAACATGGATTGCCCGAATCTCGCGACTGGAAGATCCCTGAAAAAGTGATCGTCCTCCGGCGCAGTCGTCTTTTGATGCAGAATGAAATCGAGAAGGCGGCTGCTGATTACATTCGGAAGATGGGGACATCCAGTGTCCGTGTCGAAGCGGCATCGATCACATGCCCATCGCAGATTTATGTCCCCGATGGGGGAATCCGGCTCGAGTTCTCGGTGCCTCGCCGCATACTTCTCGGAAAGCGTCTGGATGTGCAGCTTTCGATCTACTCCGATGCCGGCTTGGTGAGGAAGCAGTGGATCCAGGCGATGATCGATTACACAGCCAGGATCCCGGTTGCGACGCGAGATATCAATCCCTTTGAAACAATCCATCCGGGTGATTATGCACTCGAAGAGCGGCAGCTGGACACTGTTGTCTCAAAACTTCTCGATCCGAATTTTTCACCAGATGGGCAAGTCACTCGGCGCCTGATCAAGTTGGGTGAAATGATTTCGCCGTACTACGTCGCCCCACCCATCCTGGTGAAACTCGGAGATCACGTCACAATCGTCGTCAAGTCAGAGGCATTTACGATTCAGACGGAGGGGATCGCACGCGGTGCCGGCCGGATGGGTGATCGCGTGAGCGTCCTCAATTCCGACACTCGAAAGATTCTGCTTGGACGCATAATTGGTGAAAAAAAGATAGAGGTGGAGTCATGATGATGAGCAAGGAAAAAGTCATTGGCGGCGTTGCAGCCGTCATTTTGATGGCACTGTTTTTTTTCAGTGCCGCGACGGCGGCTGAGAAAGTCGATCCCTATGGGCTTGCCCTGCAGGATTTCATCAATCAATCCAGGCAGGCCAAATCAACAGTGACCACCACCGAAGGATCGCTTTACCCCGGCAACCAGCCATCGCTCTTTGAAGATTTCAAAGCGCGCCGTGTCAATGACATCATTACGATCCTCGTTTCCGAAACCACGACAGCCTCCAACACAGCCGATGCAACGACGGCGAAAGATTCCTCGATGGACATCGGGATTACTTCTCTACTGGGACTCGAAACAAAAATACCGTCGCCGATCGACCTGGTTGCGGGAATCAAAACCGGAACCAAGAATTCGTTCGCGGGTTCCGGTGCAACAACCCGCAAAGGCATCATCTCCACAATCATGTCAGCTCGCGTGAAGGAAGTTCTTCCCAACGGCAACCTTCTCATTGAAGGAATCCGCGAGCTGACCGTGAATCATGAGAATCAGACGCTCGTCATTACCGGCGTCGTGCGGCCGCGCGACATTACCACCAATAACATCATCGCCTCATCCTCCATCGCCGATCTCCAGATAAGGTACTACGGCAAGGGCGTGGTCAATGACAACCTGAAGCCGGGAATCCTCTACCGTATCCTCAGCAGAGTGTGGCCCTTCTAGGAGAGGGGATTGACCGAAGTGGAGTGCATCATGAAAAGAAGCATGGCGATCCTCCTGGCTGCGATGACCCTTCTCGCGACAGATGCCATGGCGGCCACGACTCGTATCAAGGATATTGCCCGATTCCAGGGCGTCCGTGACAATCAGCTTATCGGCTATGGCCTCGTTGTCGGACTCAATAAAACCGGTGACCGCCGGCAGACGTACTTTACGGCTCAATCGCTGACAAACATGCTCGAGCGCATGGGAGTCAATCTCTCGCCGACCATCATCAAGGTGGAAAACGTGGCGGCTGTGATGTGCACGGGCACGCTGCCGGCCTTTGCGCGGACGGGTGAGAAGATCGATGTCACGGTTTCATCCATCGGAGATGCCAAGAGCCTGCAAGGCGGTGTGCTGCTGCTGACGGAATTGAAGGGTCCCGACAATCAGGTTTATGCCGTCGCACAAGGACCGTTGTCTTTGGCGGGGTTCGGAGTCGAAGCAGGCGGGCAGCGCATGTCGGTGAATCATCTGACGACGGCTCGTATTCCCTCCGGCGCCAATGTTGAAAAAGAAGTTCCGCTCGCGGGCCTCGGCGGCAGGAAAACGCTTGAGCTGGTCCTTGATGAAGCCGATTTTACAACGGCGTCACGCATGGTAGCCGCTCTGAATCAGGCCATGGGCGCGCCTCTGGCGGCCGCTCAAAATTCACGCACAGTGGTTCTTCAAGTCCCCGACAACTCTCAAACCGACATTGTCTCCTTCATGAGTCTCGCCGAAAATGTGCAGCTCGACCCGGCCTCAGTCGCACGCATCGTCATCAATGAACGCACAGGAACAGTTGTCATCGGGCAAAATGTGAGGATCAGCTCGGTGGCCATCGCTCACGGCAACCTCTCCGTGAAGGTCGGGACTGAGTTCCAGGTGTCTCAGCCGCCGCCACTCGCAGAAGGAGCCAACACAGTGGTTGTCCCCGAGACGAAGCTCGAGACGACTGAAGAAAAAGTTCGGGTGCTGAACCTCAAGGAAGGCGCCAATGTTGAGGATGTCGTTCACGCTCTGAACGCCATCGGCGTCACACCGCGGGATATCGTTGCTGTCTTTCAGGCCCTGCGAGCTGCAGGCGCTCTGCAGGCTGAGCTCGAAATTATCTGATGACCATGCTCAACGATAATTTTCTCACGTCGCCGACCGCCACGCCTTTGACGGCCCAGACAGACAGCCAAATCGAACGGTTGAAGAATCTTGAGAAGAACGAATCGGGGCTGGCGCCGGAGCAGCGCGAAGCCAAGATCCGTGAAGCCGCAAAGGAGTTCGAAGGAATTCTGCTGCAGCAGCTCTTGAAAGTCATGCGCGAATCGATGTTGACCAAAGACGAGAATGAGCAAGAGGCGGTTTTAGGCGGGAATGGAATCGGCGGCGACATGTACATGGATCTTTTCGATGGTGAAGTCGCACGGCAAGTTGCTTTGAGCGGTGGTGGTCTGGGCATCACACAGATGCTCCTCGATCAACTCTCCCCGGCTCATGCCCCCGATAAGACAGATAAATCCCCGATGACACTCGGCAAGAATCCAACCGGTTCTAACCTGTTGCATGGAGCCGTAACATCGAGCTTTGGACTTCGCCACGACCCTTTTACGGGAAAGCTTTTGCAGCACAACGGGATCGATTTGCGAGCGCAAGAAGGGACAGCCGTCAAGCCGGCTGCCGCCGGCGTTGTGACATTTGCTGGCCGAGATGGCAACTATGGAAACATGGTGGCTATTCAACACGCAGATGGAACAATGACGCGATATGCGCATTTAAATGATATTTTTGTAAAGGACGGTGATTATGTAGACGAGCAAACGGTCATTGGGACGGTGGGTAGTACAGGACGTTCCACCGGCCCGCACCTTCATTTCGAGCTCACAAGTCAGGACGGGAGAATGATTAATCCCAAAGGCTTCCTCGACAAGCTGGCCTAGGTTATGGAAAATGCTAATGCTGCCGCTTGCGTTTGCCGATATTAAAGGTGAACATCGGAAGTCGGAGGAAATCATGGCAATCGACCGGATCAATCTAAAAAATGACGCCGCATCCCCTGTCGAGTCGACCAAATCGGCGAACAGGCAGGTTGTTCCCAGCGAGGTGCGTTCCAAGGAGGCGTCGGAGCCCAAGGGGGACCGGGTCGAGATATCCGACCGCAGCCGCGAGGTCCAACAGATCCGGGGTCTCATCGAGCTCACTCCCGACGTCCGTTCAGAGAAGGTGCAGGCCACCAAGCAAGCGATCGAAAACAACCTTTACAACGTACGGGGGGAACAGGTTGCAGATCGAATCATTGGCGGTGGAGCCATCCTGAACAGTCTCGGTTAGCCGGTTAGGAGTCTTATGGCGAGGGCACGGTCATGGATGACATCATTCCGCGTGTATCGCCATTATCGAATCCAGGAGTCAGGCAAGTAGACTCTGAAACCTACGACCGCGACCCCGGTCGTGGCGAACGGCAGCAGAGGCGTAAGGGCGAAAGGAAACCTGAGCCCGAGGAGGCCCCGGCCTCCTCGCCGGAGCGGAAGAAAATGGATATCCGCGTGTAGGTGGCCATGAATGAAATTCAGAGGAAAAGTGTTGATATTCTGAGCGAGACGGTTGGAGTGATGAGAGAGCTTGTGGAGCTCTCCCGGAAAAAACGTGATCGATTCACAAAAGGCCGCGTGGCCCCGGTCCTCGCTCTTCAGGAAAACGAGGAATCGCTTCTCGTCCGACTCAGTTCGCTGCTCGTTGAAGTGGACCAGATGAGCTCTGGCGGAAGCCTTCCCATGCCGGCTCTTGATGATCCGGAACGAGCCTGGGAACGTATGGCTGAAATCAAGCTTGCGTTACCTCGATTGGCCGCTGAACTACGCGAGTTGACACATGTCAATCGCGGGCTGCTTTTCAGCACGATGCGCTATGTCAATGCATTGCTAGGAGCGCTGGGATCGACCAGCGGCTACAAAGAAAACGGCGTGATTGTGCTCCAGGAAGGCCCACGATCGAATGTCTGTGGGGATGCGTAAGGAGGACGGCAATGGGCACACTTTTAGGGAGTCTCTATACAGGGATCAAGGGGCTGTACGCAGCTCAGATGGGCTTGGCTGTGACCGGCAACAATATCGCCAACGTCAATACACCCGGATACTCGCGCCAGCGTGCTGTTCTCGCTGATTCGTTCTCTGTTCAAATCCCAGCGGGATCTATCGGCACCGGTGTTGACGTGCAGAAAATTCTGGCGGTGCGGGACAGGTATGTAGAATATCGGCTCATCGAACAGGCCCCGGAAAAATCAAGGGATGAAACTCTGGCATCCGGCCTTTCGAATATCGATGCAATGTTCAACGAAACTCAACACCCCGGCATTCAATCCGCACTGACCGCGCTCTTCAGTGCGTATTCATCTCTTGCGAGCCAACCCGAGTCTCTGGCTCAGAGAAATGATGTATTGACAAAGGGTCAGCAGCTCACAGCTCTTTTCCGGAGCCGCTATTCCAATCTGACTGAGGTTCAACTGTCGAGTGATCGGGCTGTGAGTTCCACGGTTGATCAGATCAATGCTCTTTCTTCACAGATTGCCAAGCTTAATCAGAAGGTTGTTGAGGCGGAATCGGGATCAAGCGGCATCGCGACGGCGAATGACCTGCGCGACAATCGCGATGAGTTGGTGCGGCAGCTCTCGAACCTGGTCAATATCAGCACGACGGAAACCGAAAGCGGCGCTGTGACGATCGGTGTCGCTGGAGGCCGGCTCCTCGTCGCCGGCTCCAACTCCTATCAGCTCACTGTCAGCTCCCAGCCTCCGTACGGCTATAAGGATGTTTTTTACGGAACGACTGATATTACGAGTGATGTCACCGGAGGCGAATTGGCCGGGCATCTGCAGGTGCGCGACACCTACGTCCCGGCATACAAGAATGATCTCGACACCCTGGCTGCGCAAATCACAACCGATGTGAATGCGCTCCATGTCAACGGCTATGGGATGAACAATTTGATCGGATACAATTTTTTCACGCCGTGGGCTGGGCCGGGCGTGACTGGCGCCGCCACCGCTTTCAGCGTTGACCCTGCGATCGCTGCTGATGTGAATCGTATTGCCACAAGCACCGCCATCAATCAGCCCGGCAATAATGATCTCGCAACCGACATCGCCGATCTGGCGACCGCGCTGAACCTGAGCGGTGGCACAGCCTCCTATTCCAACTATTACGCCAATCTCACCTTCAAGGTTGGCAGCAATGCGAGCACAGCCGGCGATAACGAGACGACTGAGGCCGCCATCTTGACTCAGCTGCAGAATCAGCGTGATTCCATCTCCGGCGTTTCCCTCGATGAAGAGGCTGCCGCGATGATCCAATTCCAGCGAGGGTACCAGGCGAGTGCCCAGTTCATGAAGGTGATTGATGATCTGACGGCCTACATCATCTCTACCTTCGGGCAGTAATAAGGAGGGTTGTCATGAGAGTCGTGAGCACGATGCAGTATCGAAACCTGGTTGAAAACCTGGAACAGCAGCGCGATCGCAACAACCGGGCGCAGCTTCAAGTATCGAGCGGCAAAAGGATACTCAATCTGAAAGACGATCCCCTTGCCGCTGGAGAGATTTCAAATTTGGAAGCCGACAGCGTCCAGTCAGCTCGATACCTTGCCGCAGGCGACACGGCCCTTGGAAAACTCCAATACACCGACACTGTCTTCTCGCATATGTTGAATCTCGTTACCGAAGCCGTTACCACCGCCGGCGCCACGATCAGCCTGACGAATGATGCCGCCTATTTGGAAGCGCAGGCGCAACGAGTCGAAGGGATCCGGGATGAACTCGTCTCCAGCTCCAATTCAATGTATCAGGGGAAGTATATCTTCAGCGGAACGGCGACAATGACGACGCCTTACCCAACAGCGGCTTCCGCATACCAGGGCAATGGCAATCCAATCTTCATTCGCGCCGATCCTGAGACGGTTGTGCAAACCAACATTCCAGGCGATCAAGTCTTCCAGGGAACTGATCCGCAAAACGTGTTTCAGCAATTGACGAATCTGGCGGCCGATATCAGGGCGCATGATACCAACCTAATTTCGCAGGATATGGCCGATTTGCAGGGTGTTTTCGACCGAATGAACGGCTTGGAAACGACCATCGGCAACGCCGTCAATCAACTCGACACCATCAAGGCTCGCCTGAATTCCGCTAAGCTTCAAAACACCACCTTGCAGGGGAAGCTCGGTGATGTTAATCTTGCTGAGGCAATAACAGATATGACGCTCTCACAAAGTGCACTTCAAGCAACGCTCCAATCGGGTGCCAAGATCGTGCAACTGTCGCTCATCGACTATCTCGGGTGAGGCATGAAGCTGATATCACCTGCCTATGGCGAGCTCGAATATTCCGAAAGTGATGTTATCCGGTTCCCAGAAGGCCTGATCGGATTTCCGGCCAGCCATCGGTTTTTATTGCTGGATAGTCCGGAGACATCTCCCTTCCGCCCGCTGCAGTCGGTTGATGATCCTTACCTCGTTTTCATCACAACCGACCCGCGGCTGATTGTGAAAAATTATTCGATCTCGATCACGATCGAAGATATGAAAGGCCTGGGAGTGGATAAGTCCGAAGATCTTGCCATTTTCGCGATTTGTATCCTCCCTGAAAATTACGTCGATGCAACGGCGAATCTGCGAGCGCCCGTGCTCGTCAATCATCAACGGATGATCGGTCGCCAGGTCATCCTCGCCGAGAACACCGCTTTCTCCCATCACCACAACATCTTGCAGGCCCCTGCACAATAGACTCTAAGAGCTTTTTGGATAACACCACAGTCAAGCCGGTGCTTCACTAGGAAATTTTGAATTGGAGAAGTCCGGGTAAAAAGTAAAAAGGAACCCCTCAATCAAAACGCTTCCAGAATTTATTTCTTTTTACTTCGCACAATCATCCTATTGTCGCCGACTTTGATGTGGCCTTGTAAGAGCGCCGCTTTAAGTCGACTCCCTGTATGGCTTCTGGTAGGCTATCACGCGGCCGGCGGCTGATGTGATGCTTAGAAGAAACGGCAGGACAGAACTCACGCAAAAGACATTCATCTTTCGAAGGCTGATCTACGCCGTAATTTTTCTGACCGGTTTTGTCGGGGGAACAGCCCGTTCACAGGAGAATCAAACCTGTCTGGAGTGTCATTCCGATCCATCTCTCATCGGAACGTGCGGCGGCAAAGAAATTTCCGTCACCGTTGATCTGAAGATCCTTTCCGCTTCAGTTCACGCATCACTTGATTGTATTGCCTGCCATCAGGATTTAGCGGGGGCCGCATTGCCTCATACAGAGGTTCTCAAGTCGGTGGATTGCGGCGCCTGTCATGACAAAGAGATGAAGGAGTATCGCGACTCGATTCATGCGACATTGGGTGTGCGTGGCGCTCGCTGCTCCGACTGCCATGGCACCCACGGCATCATCGCTCTCAATGACCCTCGGTCGCTCATTTCCGCCACTCACATCTCGTTGACATGCGGCCGCTGCCATCGAGTGGTTGAGGAGGCCTTTCGGCGAAGCATTCATTCCCCGGTGATTTCACACACCTGCGAAAAGCTCCCGACGTGTGTCGACTGCCATGCTGCACATGCCCTCAAACCCCACGACCGGCAGGGCGCTCGATTCGACATGATGACGCAGTGCGGCAAATGCCATGTGATGGAAGTGGAGACATTTTTTGAAACGTATCATGGCAAGGTCTTGCGGTTGGGCTTGTCCAGTGTCGCCACCTGCACCGATTGTCACGGCCTCCATGACATTCTTCCCATCTCCCATCCGCAATCACACCTCAGTCGTTTCAACGTGGTTGCGACGTGTGCTCGATGCCATCCGAACGCGCATTATCGATTCACCGGATACCTGGCGCATGCGTCACACTACAATCGCCAAAAATATCCTTTGCTCTTTTATACCTTTTGGGGAATGACGGCGTTACTTGTCGGAACCCTCAGTTTCGCTCTCCTTCACACGTGCGCGTGGGTCTGGCGTCTCTGGCGCTCCCGTCATCTATGGCAACATCTCAAGCTCACCGCAGAGACTGGAAAGTTCTATATTCGCTTCTCGCTTTTCCAACGTGTCCTGCATCTGGTGATGCTTTTCAGCTTCTTCATTCTCGCTCTGACAGGCATGGCCATCAAGTTCTCCTATGCGCCTTGGGCACAATTCCTCTCCCGGATGTTCGGCGGGCATAATCCTATGGCCGGATTGCACCATGTCGGCGCGATGACCCTTTTTTTCGTCTTTTGCGTTCATCTGTGGGACATGCGGCGAAGGAAAATGAAATCCGGGTTAAGCTGGTTGCGATTCATCCGGCATCCCGATTCCCTTGCCTTTAATTCGATGGACCTGAAGGAATTTTGGAATTCCATCAAATGGTTCTTCAACCTCGGCCCACGCCCTCACTATGGCCGGTACACATATTGGGAGAAATTCGATTACTTCGCGGTATTGTGGGGAGTCGCACTCATCGGGTCGACCGGGTTGGTTCTATGGTTTCCCGAATTTTTCACAAGATTTCTCCCGGGCGAAATCATCAATGTCGCCGCCATTATTCACAGCGATGAAGCACTGCTGGCCGTGGCTTTCATTTTTACAATCCATTTTTTTAATACTCATTTCCGCCCTGACAAGTTCCCAATGGATCTGGCTATCTTCACTGGGCGAGTCTCATTCGAAGAGATGAAATACGACAAGCCTCGCGAGTATGAGAATCTCATTGCTGACAACAAACTGGAATGCTCGATAGCGACGCCATTTCCACCGAGTTATGAAAAAGCCATCCGGATTTTTGCACTCGCGGCGCTCATTATTGGCCTGACACTCATCGGACTCATAATGTATGCCATGGTCCTTGGACATCGTTGAAGAGAATATCCTCCCGATGATGGTACAGTTTGCACAATAAACTGCCATCAGAGAGGCTGCTGCATGCAGGAACACCCGGTGGATGTTAAAGGAGGCTCTCCCAATCCCGTTGTGCTTGCCATACTTCTAGCAGTTTTGATGGGCGTGATTGAGTTGCCTTTTGCCGCCTTCATGGCTGATGACTTCATCCAGCTCGGAATTTTGGAACACGTCTCGCCCTGTACCTGGATTGGCCCGACCAATCTCTACACCATCTCGGATGGCGATCCTGTACATGTCGGAATCATGAAGAACGCGGGAGCGTTTCCATGGTTCTTTGGCCGCGAATTCAAAATGGCGTTTTTCCGCCCACTGAGCTCGGCCCTCTTGGCTTTGGATCATGTGTTCTTTGGCCTAAATCCCGTGGGATATCGTATTCATGGCATCCTCTGGTTCCTCTTGCTGGTCCTTGGTTTCGGGTCCTTACTCCGTTCGATTCTGCCGGAATCGCTGACACGACTTGCCCTCATCGTCTTCACCATCTCAGGAATTCATGGAATTCTCTGTTGGACGGCGACCCGGCATATTGTCATCGCGGCGGCTGTCTGCATGCTCGGGGTCAGCTGTCATGTCCGGTGGCGAGCGGGTGGGTGGCGTCCGGGTCGCTTTTTATCCATCGCCTGTTTTGCACTGTCGTTGACAGCCAGTGAAGCGGCGATCGGCATGGTCATATATCTGCTGGCGTATGAGGCATTCGGCGCTCCTGGGAGACGGAAAGAATGCCTGAAAGCGTGCCTGCCCATTACAGTGGTAATCTCTCTTTATCTTGTGCTGTACGCGCTCTTCAAATTCGGGGCGTCCGGAGGAAGCGGGTACATTAATCCATTGCAGGAGCCGCTCACATTCCTCATCCAACTTCCCGTGCGTCTCGTTGTCCTCATGGGAGCGATGTTGGCCGGCGGGAATGCTGATCTCTGGGTGCTTCGCCCGCATCTTCGGCCTGTTATGTTCGGCGCCGGTATGTTTTTTGTGGCCGTGTTTGCCATGCTTCTTCGCGCTGTATGGGCGAGGATTTCGACTGAAGAACGGCAGGCGGCTCGATGGTTGACTGCAGGTTCCCTGGCATCTGCCATTCCTTTCACTGGGACTCCCATCGGATCCCGATGTCTGGTCGTGCCCTTCATCGGAGGATCCGTTGTCATCGCCCTCGTGCTGCATTATTGGTGGAAAGAGCGACGCCGGACGCACGGTTGGAAATATCGGCTTATTGGAGCCACGTGCGCATTTCTTGCCTTCATTCATCTTGTTATGGCACCGGTCGGACGGCTCGCTTCTCCATATTTGCTCCGTCTGATGATGTTTGAAAACCTCAGGACTTCCATGAAGGATGCGGAATTAGACCAGGATTGCATCGATGTGCAGACTGTCATCTTGTTGACGGCTCCTGACATCGCCGTCGGCTTTCATTCGTACTTCTACCGAATGCTGTATCGGATGCCCATGCCGGCCGCATGGCGAGTGCTTTCATGGGGGCCATATACGCACCGATTTCACCGAGTCTCTACCGACACGCTCGACATGGAATTAGTGGATGGCGAGATTCAAGCCCCGTTTTTCAAGTCTGGTGATGTTGTCGATTTGGAGGGCATGAGGGCGACGGTGCTCGGCGCGAATGGAGACGGTCCAACGCGGATCAGGTTCCAGTTCAATCGCCCGCTCGATGATCCGTCCCTCTACTTCATGGCCTGGAAAGATGGCCGATTGCTACATATTCAACCACCGCAACTGGGACAATCGCTCCAGCTGCCATGAGAGAGCGACAACCATTTTCGATGATGATCATCGCGAGATCGGCCAAGCCAACACACCCCTTTATTCTCCCTGCCCAATCAGCAACGTCGATTGCACCGGCAACAATAATAAAAACGGAGTTGCTGATTACATGCAGGCTGATTTGTCATACATTTGCCAGGCTGGATATTTCAGATTCATCGCGATCCGAACGAACCCCAAAATATCGCGACACCTTTGGAGCTATAGTCTTGATTTGTATATGCCAAGAAAGTACACTTGGGTCGGCAGAAAGTTAATGTGGCTCCACTATGGCCCTCTGATCCGCCGTATTGGTTCAGAAGACATCCCTCGTTCAGAGCAGGCTTCATAGGAGGTGACAGCTGGGTGGAGAACTATGAGATATTCATCGACCGTCAATCAAAATCCTTTGTCTTTGTGAAGAAGGGGGACTGAGAAATGACTTCTTTCTCTGGCAACGTAGGCTCAATGCTAAGAGATGTTCTTCAACCGATTCTCGGGGATTTCGTCACCAAGACATCGGTCAGCATGGCTTCCAAGAAAATAGGCAAGACGGCGGAAACGATCACGATTGAAGATATTCCGAAGCTTGCCGATGCCCTCCGGCCGGCGCTCTGCACACTCATCGGCGCACAAGCTGCAGACTCTGTCGTCAGCAAGCTGGTTGAACTTGGCCGAAGCTAGGACGGAACCCATGACGATGAAAACGGGTGCGATTCCAAGAGAAGATTTTCCGTCTCTATTAAGGGGCGATCTATTGGGGAGGGTTTTATGAAATACCGGCTCCTGTGTGTGATCCCGCTGGCTTTCGGATTAATCCATCTTTTTTTCTATTTCTTGCTTTCAGGCCAAGACTTCTCTCACTTTGTCTACTATGAAATTATCGTCGTCAAACTGCTCGCATTCCTTGGTGGTCTAGCGGCGGCGGTCAAGTTCAAACGGGGTGACTATCTTCGGTTTGCCTGGCTTTACATCGGCGGCAGCACTCTCTTGTACGCCATCAGCGATATTTTCTTCGTTTCGATCATGCCCAACATGATCGGAATCACCAAAAGCAATATCATCAGGGGTATTCTGGTCGCTATAGGCAATCTGATCTTTATTATCGGCATTTGGATGCTCGCCAGAACATGGACATCTGTTGTCGGATTGTCATTCCCTGGCCGGCTCTGGGCCAAAAGGCTGATCATCGGGGCTGCTATTTTGGTGACGTTGTTCCTCGTGGTGCCGTCGGTCATTCGTGGACTCCAGGGTTCACTCAGCGGTAACTTCGGCACGTGGGACCTCATTGTGAATATGGTTTCGGGGCTTGGTGATCTCATCGCGTTGAGCCTGATTGCGCCGATCCTGCTCACTGCTCTCGCCCTTCGCGGCGGGCTTTTGAAGTGGCCATGGCTTTTCCTTACTTGCATTCTGGGCTCCTGGCTGATCTACGACGGAGTTCATTCATGGGCGCCTAACCTCGGCTTGTCGCCGGCAGAGATACTGGGTTATGCAAACTTCTTCCGAGTCGTTGCGTGCCTCTATACTGTTTCCGCCGGGCTGTCTCAACGTTTCATCATGGAAGGGTTCCACAGGCAGAAATAGGCGATTCGGCATAGGCCTGTTGCACGCGGGACAGTGGCCGTTCTTGGCGTCGGGCACGATCAACAGCTGCTCCATGCATGTACATGCCATGGCGATTCCGCCAAGCTGCATAAGGCGGCGGCCGCGGCCGCCCTGACTGTCCGGCGATCACAAGCATTGTTGCCAAGAGCGACAAACCCGGCAACCCGGTGATTATTTATGGATCGGGATTCTAATAGAAGAACCCCAAAAGATAACAGGCACTGTTGTCGACTTTGGAATGAAGAAAGCAAAATCAAGCGAAAACAATGGGGCATCTCATACGGAGTTTTTGATGTCTTGTTCACCGACATCAAATAGCCGGATCACCGGCGGCGGCGTTGCGGCTGGAAAACAAAAACGAATCCAAGCCCCGCCACAAACCCTGCGATGTGTGCCATGAATGCAATTCCGCCCTCACTGCCGGCCGTAGCACTGAGAAGCTGTATCAGGAACCAGAAGCCCAGAATAATAAAGGCAGGAATGGGGACGACCTGAAAAAAGAAAGGGAAGGGGAGAAGCGTATGGACGCGTGCAGTCGGGTAGAGGACCATGTAGGCACCCAGCACTCCGGCAATAGCCCCACTCGCCCCGACCATCGGTATCGTCGAATTTAGGTTGAAGAGTATGTGCCCCACAGCGGCGGCCAGACCGCATCCGAAATAGAAAATGATATAGGTGAAATGGCCGAGGATATCTTCAATGTTGTTGCCGAAAATCCAAAGATACAACATGTTCCCGGCGAGATGGAGGAAGCCGGCATGCATGAACATCGCAGTGATGATGGTCAAAGGGAGAGGCACTGATGCATAGGGACGCAGATCGTGCATATGCGTCAACTCCCACGGTATAGCCCCGAGGGAATACACATAATATTTCAATGAATGCGGCGAAAATATCTGATAGAAAAATACAACGACATTGATGACAATGAAGATCACCGTGATGAAAGGCACCCGCCTTGTGGGGTTATCGTCATAGAGTGGGATCATCGTATATTCCGCATCGTCTCGTCTCGATCTCTCTACATTCTACCGATCAACAGGCGACAACTTCAAATGAGTACCTACCGATCTCTGCGATTGCGGCCTTTTCGCCGCATTTGAGCCTGAAAAAATGGTCTTGCTGACCGGCGATCCGCTCAGATCACTTTCCGGTGGTCGTGATCCTCCAGATGATGGCTCACAGGCTTGTCCTTCCCGGTCCAGACACGATAGAGATAGCATGTTCCAACGGCGATGGGAAAGCCGATCATCCCGCAAAATAGATAGGGCGCGAAGTCATGGAAAATCTCCATGATGAAAATGCCGACTACAAAAAACACGAGAATCAGCCCTGGTCAGGCAATCGCGGAGACTCGACATAATGGGCCTGGGTGTAGCCATGGCTGTCGACGCCCACCAAGCGAAGGAGACCTGTCTCCTTAATAGCGAATGAAAGTATGAAACCGATGATGATGTCTGCCCAGAGTAGGGGAGAGCTTCTGTGTTCTGGAATGATGAGAACAAAGCTGCCTGCCGCATCTTGCTTCTGCTGGAAACGCAATGCACCTCAACGGAAGAAGATGTGGGTCGTTTGCAAAATCTTTCGGATCCTCAATAAGCATCCTGAATAATCTTGGGCTTCTCTGCGCTGCCACGAGAAAGAGCCAAACACCTGATGGTGAGGGTTTGTTAGAAATGCAAAATGGTCAACGACGGATCTTCACTTTGTCTGGATCGCTCGGTTCGCCCAGGCAACGAGGCGTTCGGCTGCTTCATCCACGGTGAAGGGCGCGCCGCCCACATCCAGCCCGCAGTTGCGCAACGCGTCGAAGAGGCGTGCGAGGATCGGCGGCTCGATATTGCCCCGTGCCAGCAAGTCCGCGCGGCTGAAGATGCGTCGCGGCGTGCCGTGCTGTATGATCTCGCCTCCCTGCACAAGCATATAGACCGAGTCCGCCAGCCTCGGGACGATGTCCACTTCGTGCGTTGTCAGAATGAAGGAAACGCGTCGGGTCTCGTGTAGATGGTTGAGCAGTGCGATCAGTTCTTCGCGTGACTTTGGGTCCAGTCCCTCGAACGGCTCATCCATCACCAGCAGCTCCGGTTGTAACGCCAGCGCTCCAGCCAGCGCCACCTTGCGCTTCTCACCGCCACTTAAATAGTGCGGTGCCTTGTCGCGCAAATGGGAGATGCTCAGGTCCTTCATCACCTTCTCGACAAGCGCATCCACTTCCTCCTGCGACCGCCCATAGTTGCGTGGACTGAAAGCGATGTCGTCATACACGGTCGGCGCCAGTATCTGCTCATCCACATTTTGAAGCACGACCCCCACTTTTTCGCGAACAGCGGACCAGTCTTGTGCCGGGTCATGTCCGAAGAGCTGCACCAAGCCCTCGTTGGGGCGCAGCAGCCCCAGCAGGTGATAGAGCAAGGTGGACTTGCCCGACCCATTGGGGCCGATGACGACGACGCGCTGAGCTGCCGTGACAACGAAATCCAACCCGCAGAGACTGACTGTTGTCTGGTCACTGAATGTGTGCCGCACGCACGAGACATGCGCGATAATGGTTTTTCCGGCAACCTCTGGGTGAACGTGGTCAAAGTGCATGTCTCCCTCTTCTGTGTGATGATCGACGCGCCATACGTCCGGGGCCGGCGGCAGTGTGCTTCCCGGGTGCCGCGGCCGTGTCGGTTCGCGCATCCCTCGCCGCTCGGCAATTGCACCCACAAATCCTATGCTTGCCAGTATCGGCGCGGCCAACGCCGGCATCGCCGACCATCGGCCCGTGCGCGAGAGGATGGCCATGATCAGCAAGATGAGCCCGGCGGCGATCGGCAATCCATCCCACGCCTGCGCGACATGTCTCCGGCGATTGCCTTCTGGAAACCGCCCCATGAAACCTCGAAGCGTCAGCACCTCATAGAGCCTCTGGCCTAAATCGAGCGACCGCACCAGAAGCACTCCCAGCGCAATCGACAGATTGCGGATCGTTTTGAATGGGCGATGGCGCTGGAGTCCGCCGCGGAGCCGAAGCGCCGTGACAAGGTGATCCATGGATTCGAGCAGCAAGAAAAACGTGCGGTAGGTCATTAAAAGCCCATCGCTCACGACACGCGGCAGCAGGTGCCCGATGATGGCGAAAAGTTGAGGAAAAGGAGTGGTGCCGATCAGCAGGACCATCGCCAATGCCGCACTCATGGATTTGAGCATGAGGACGATCGGCGTCGCCCAAAACCCGTTCCATTGGCTGAATGCAAAAAGGCCAGCGAATAATGCCGGATAGGCTGCGATGATCAGCGCCCGACGCAGCGGGAGCCGAGCGATGATCACAAGCGTAGCTAGAATGATGTAGAGCGTGAATAGCGACAGCACATCCCGCGCCATGACGACGCACCCGATAAAGAGTGCTGTGGCAATGATCTTGCTTGTGGGCGATGCACGGTGGATGCGGCTCTTGCCTTGAATCGCCCAACAGTCAAATGCTGCGATATCCATTTTGATAGCTCATCCGATGGCTATGGTGTGAATTCGCCGGCCTCGCCCCCCCGGCTGTTGGCGACTTTCAATACGACGGTTCCTCATGCGTCCCCCTTTACCATTCAGCCGCTAGAGTATGAGCTCTCTTCGGACGCGATATATGAATTGCACGATGACGGCGGTGATGACAGCTTCCAAGACCCAGCCAATCGAGCCCAGCAGGAATATCGCGGCGGTGAAGCGACGCAGGTTGACTCCGGAATCGTGGAGATAGAGGCTCCCCATCGGCTCCTTCTCCGGGTTGACAACGCGGTTACTCACCACTCCCTCCGAAAACAGGCCATGGAAAGTGAACGTGGACAAGTTCAGCGCGCCGGTATTCCGCGCTTTGCCGGGATCCAGATTTGAAATCCCGATCAGGCCGACGAGCATGGAAGTGGAGATGAGCAACGTGATGATGACGGAGATTGCCGCCGATAGCGCAACGGATCGCCGGTGATCGCGCCATGCCTTCCTTAGAGTGTGAAAGATGAGTGAGCCCAGAGCGCATTCGGTTCCGATGATGAGCGTATTGAGCCCGACGACGGTGATGCCGCCGTGCCCGAACATCGCCAGCATCAGGTCCACAATGAACGCGGCCAGAAATCCTGTCGCCGGCCCGACAATGATGCCCGTCAATACAGTGAGGTTGGCGTGATAGCCGATCGGCACGAACTCGGTGGACATCCCAATCAGCATCATGGCTGCCATCACGCCGAGCAACGGCAGCTTGCGCCGCGCTTCCTGTTTGCGTAATCGATGCGAGCTCATGAAGAGAATGATCAGAGTGAGTACCCAGCCCGCGGTGATCAGCCACCAGGGTAGGACCCCATCGGGAATGTGAATGTGCGACATAACATGGGCAACTATATTGTATGAAGCAATCCACCGTAAAGCCGCTGATTTGACCGAGTGTCTCGGAAATTCCAGGATGATTGATAGATCTCTCCATTGACACGCCCCTTGACGAAACCTCCGTATTCACTATAATTTTACTAATCTTTATCTCCTCACCATATCACTGGAGGAAATCATGGAAATACAAGAGATAAAAAGCGAGGTTTGGAACGGCGTCGTTTCGGGGAATACCAATTATTCATTTGAATTTCTAGCCCTGAAAATTTTATTGTCACGGCTTCGGCTCGAGGTGAAAGCCAATCCGCTGCCATCGACCGTGTGGCGGAGCGCCGCTGAGCTCAAGGAATTTTTCATTAAGCAGCACAACCTGCCGGTGGCGCAACGCGATCTTCAAAAAATCCTTCAAAACGCGAGGTAACCAATGAAACCGGTACTCTTTGCACTTGCCGACGTCACCAAAATGATTCTCCAGGGGAAAAAGCTCATCCTGGCCGGCGACGAAACGATCTTGCAGCAGCTCCCCTCCGGCCATTGGATCGGTGGCACTATCCCCTATTTCATGGGCGAACAGGGGGGCGTGCTCACGCGGGAGCACATCTACGTGACCGAACTGTCTTCCTGGGCTAAGCGATCCGTCATTCAAACCTACACGACGGATAGTATCTCATCGATATTCGCCGACGCGCCCGTGAACGGATTCAGTATGATCATTATCCCGGCCACAAGCGCCGTTCATCTTTCCTTCGCCCTCAATGCCCCGCGCTATGATGGATTCGCCACCCGGCCGTTGATCGGCTGGATTTCCGGGGTGCATCTCGGCGATCTAGGCAAAATATCCGCGAAGGTCTTCCTCGGCGAAAACAGCAAGGTTTTCGAGGACCGTGCCGTGGTGATGCATGTCGAGCTCCCGGAGCGTACGTACGCCGAGATTAACATCCTGAATATTTTTGAGCAGGGCAGTGGGGATACGATCACCTTCCCTACCGACAGTTTCAGCGCCACCGACGCCTTCATCAATGGGAAGAAGGAAGACTTCGCCAAGTATATCGTGGCCAAGGGTCTCGATACCCACCTGCCCCTCGTGGCCAACTACAGCGGGGCTATGATCAACACAAGCTTCCAGAACATCGATGATGCGACGAAGACCGTCAACTTCTATGCGCCGGTGTTCAAGGGGGTCGAATACAGGCACGCGAAAGCGGTGGGGGATTACGTCAGCTCGTTCACATCGCACATGCCCAGCCACAACCTGGACAGCATCTTTTTCTCATGCAACTGCATACTGAACTACCTCTATTCGGAACTTGAGGGCAAGCAGACCGGTGGTATCACGGGGCCGATCACCTTCGGCGAGGTGGCATATCAGCTCCTCAATCAGACCATGGCCTACATCTCCCTGCACCAACTTGTCTGAAAACGGCGTTTGCTACGACGCCCGCTTCCGGGGCTGCGATGGCCATGACGCATGCGGGCAGAAATTACAGGACGAGGCACGACTGCTGAAAAATTAGCCTGTTTAATATCACCATCGACGCTTCCTCGATTGACAACCTTGGCGATTCCAAGGCCTTGGAAAAGGCCGGCATTAATACCTGACCAGTCAACTCTGTGCACAAAATGACAAGACCAGTGACAGGGCATAATCGTGAATTCCTCTCAGGAAGCCAGGAAGAAAGGAATGTAGGAATGGCTTATGAAACCACTGCTGGTCGAGATAAAAATCCTTTCCTGCTTTCTTCTCTTCATGCATTCCTGAGAGGTTCGGGAGCGATGGTTGTCGAAGCCGGCTTGTTTGGTTGCGGCTATGCCGCGTTAGGTTCATCCATTTCACCCCCATTCGAGAAGATGTGCCCTTATCGCGGGATCCGGGCCATCTGTGCAATATTGACGGCGTCATCCCTTTTCTGCATCGCTACTGGACCGACAATATCAATCGATGGCATCTGATCGCCCTCTGTAGGAGCGGTTAGGTCGCCGACGTTTGGAATCCTTGCACTCGTCCTACCCGCCCATCCTCCAATCTGACTTTTATTCCGTGAGGATGTGTGTGGGACTTTGTCAGGATGTCTTTTACAATACCTTTCGTCCGCTTTCCGGTGCGCTGATCTTGCTTCAAGACGATGCAGACTTCAAGTCCGGGGCGGATATCCTGACGATTTCGTCCATCCATCGCGCTTGTTCCTCCAGAGCCGAAAAGCCTTCGCGTAGAGTATAGTCCAACATTAGCCATCTGGGGGCGATATTACTTGTGTGAACCTCCCACAACCGCGCCTTTGCATTGGACAGTATGCGGAGACTGAACAAGGACTGCTCGGCGACACTCCTCGGAGCAAACAGCTGGACCAGAAAGCCTGATGGCGCTGAAACAGCGGGTTCAAATGTCGAAACACACGTTCTCTTGCGCATTTTCGGACATATGCTCTGCGGCTCCCGAAATCCGCGGATAAGGAATGGCGGCAAGCCATCAGATAGTCTCGATAGACACGGCATGATGGCTCGGCAGGAGCCTCGCCCTCCTAATCCATTGATCATGTGATCCTTGATGACGGAATGGGAGGGCGAGTGTCCTCGCGAGCCGTGCCGCTAAGGCTCCGACGCATTTTTCACACAGAAACCTCAATTTTACTTGCGGATAGGGGCAGCTCATTGCTCCATTGACTTTGGACCGGGAGGGATTTATGTTCTGCTCATGACCCCGGATTCACTAATGGGCCATTCTTTGTGGTTAATCCTCAGCCGCGCTCTCCCGAATCGGATTGCGCATGGCCGTATGACTCGCGAAAACAAATATTATCTCAGAGGAGAGTGAAGATGAATCGCAATTTCTTGTCATCTCCAGTAATCATCCTGGTCTTTTTCTCCATCCTCGTCGTCGGCCCGGTTCATGGCACTGGCGCGACGTATCCTTTAAAGAAGATCCCGCCCAAAGGATTTCAAACCTACCAGGGCATCCTCGATTGGACGCCGGTGTCGTCGACACAAGCGATTGCATTCGCGCGAAACAGGTTCACGAACGTATTGGATTCCAACCTGAGGAGTTTCTCTCTCGGGAAGACCGGCAGCACTTCTTCATCGCGAATCATCGCTTCTGACATGGGTTGGGCCAGAGCCGCAGCCTGCTTATGGATTGACAATTCCGGGGCGGCATCTCGTCAGCCGAGTGCGCCCTATGGCCTTCTCTTCGTCCTCTTCGAAAATTCTGGTACGACCACAGATAGTGCATCAGTCCAAGTTGCCCGATTTAACTCTGCTGGCGCGCTGACCAGCGAATGGAAGGAGATATTCACTCTCACCACCTCCGCCGGCTGGTACATTACTGATGAGGCCCTGTTTGCTTCGAATCGGGGCGGATCGATCGGTGTTGTTCCGAGTCTGGCGTTGGGCCAAAGCAGCTCCAAAGGAGGCTACGACAGCCGAGTCTACTTTCTCGAATGCAATCTGCAGGACGGCGGATTGATCGGGAGCGTAGCCCGTCTTGCGTTGCCGTCCGATGGAAAAGATGTTTATGGGATTGGGTTTTCGCCTCTCTGGAATGGATCTTCCTGGCTCGTGCCCGTGACAGCGAGCCTTTACAAGCCTGCAACCGGTTGGTTGAATGTTCGGGAGAATAGAGCCCTCGTCTACTCGGTGTCCGGCAGCCCGGCTCACAAGGCCGCTTTGAAGCAAATTGGGAAAGACGCCGCTGATTCTCCGCATACTTTCAGCGAGCTGGTCTTGACTCCTTATCCTGATTCATCAACGGACACACTGCTCTTTGTCCGACATCGCACACTGATCCCTGAGAGCCGGCAGAGATTGGATATGTTCACCTATGACTATTCCATCAAACGGCTCAATAAACATGGTGGAACTCTGAAGAGCCTTCCGGTCGCCATTCCAGTGCCTGCCCACAAGATCATTTACGATCCAGACTCCAAGCTCCAGTGGGAGGATGACTTCTGGAGCTCATGCGTCGCGACCGGCCAGACGCTCCTTCTTTCCCAGGCTCATACGGTTGAATTCTACGCGCAAAGTGGCGGCTACAACCTGTACGAACAGGCTGTGGGCTTCTATGCGATCAATGCCACAACGGGAGAGGTGGAGCTCAGGGCTCAAGCGATCAACCTCTGGAGCGAGGTGGAACTGTTTCGGCCCTTGCTTCATGAATTCCCAGGATCCTCAATTGGCGTGATCAATTGTGCCTATCACACTCCAAGCCCCTATCCGTGGGACAACTACCTCAGCTTATTCGCCATTGGAGATGCTGAAAGCAAAGGTACGAATCTGCCGGAGCGTTGACGCCGGCTCACGAGCTTCAAGATAACGGCAAGAGTCGATCAAGTCACACGATAGGGAAGCGTGTCGGCGGCCCAGAGCCGCGTCAGAGGAGAAATAATAGAAAGATAATCACATTCGGAAAAGGCGATCTTGTGCAAATTTTACTTTTCCGCCTTTGATTGTGGCACGAGACCTGTGCACCAAAACCTCAATCCCTACTTTGCACGCGAGAGGTATTTCAATTCTGTGGTGTCGACCGTGATGATTTCACCTTCCATTATGAACATCGGCACTTGAATGGTGAGCCCTGTTTCAAGCTTCGCCGGCTTCGTAACGTTGCCCTGGGCGACGCCCTTCATTGTGGGCTCGGTTTCCATCACTTTCATATTCACCGACGGCGGAGGCTCGATACCAATCGGCTGCTTCTCATAGAAATCCACCGTGAGGTGGACATTGGGAATTAGGAAGTAAACGTTGTCCCCGAGTTGTTCCTCGGAAATCGTGATCTGCTCGTATGTTTCGGTATTCATAAAGTGATAGTCGGTGCCGTCATGGTAAAGATATTCCATTTCAACGCCGTCCATCTGTGCCTTATCAACGCGGTCTTCGGAGCGGAACCTGTGTTCGAGCTGATTGCCGGTCTTGAGGTTCCTCATCTTGACCTGCACCATTCCGCGCCAGTTGCCGGGCGTGATATGTTGAATGGTCATTATCTTGTAGAGCTGGCCTTCATGAACGATAGTCATGCCCTTTCGAAGTTGTGTTGCTTGAATCATGTTTTCTTATCCTTGCGAAATAAAAGTCGGGTGTCGTCGAGAGGATGCGGCGCCATTGCATCCCGGGTCGGCATTGATCTCAGCCGGCCGCCCTTGATTGTTAATGTGATTGATATCCCTCTTCTTCAGCAACCGGATGGTCACTATCGGGTGGAGGTTGGAGCAGATGAAAAAGAGGCAAATCGCACATCGGCATCACTACTGAATTGAAAGTCGGGCAATCATCCGGTGATCATCGCTCTTGATGAGAGTTGTTGAGGCACCGTCGTGGACGATGCGAAGAGCCACGCCATCATTATCCCTTCCATCGATGAATCTCCCGCGCGATGTGAGAGGGGTGCCGCAACGCACTGGCCATGCATCACAAAACTCCTGAGCGTCTTGCGGTGTATCCCATGCCAGCTTCCAGATCAGCGTCCGTTTGCCCAATGCATCGGCATAATACTGGTAATAATCTCCACTCCATCCTGCTGCGGTTTTCTCACGGATTCTCTCGGTAAAAAGGCATTGAATATAAAACTCGCCCAGCACGCCTTCCGAGATGGGTCTCTGATGTTGAAACTCCGAGGAGGCATCGAACTTCAAGTTCGAGCCCTGTTCGTGCGTGAAATATTTTTCTGGATGGAGCACCTGTTCACTCGTCGTCGGCGGTGAAGCCAGGGTTAGGTTGACGGCGCTCATGCCCCCCCGGCGATGAACGGCTTCGATAAATTTCTCGCCTTCGATGTATGGCAGGAGGAGTTGTCGCTGCAGCACTTCGGGGGCGGCGGCATAGGATCCACCCGCCATCGCCGCGGCCGCCCCCATCAGGGAGCCAACGTCACCGAACGGCCCATCCCCGGGGCGATCGTTTTCTTCTCTCTCGCTGATCCCGGAAAATCCGCTGACTCCCATGAACCGCATCATGATGTAGGTGGCGTCGCCTTCATATAAAGCCAGAGGCGCCAGTTTGCGGTCATCGAAGTCGCTGAGGTCCGGCAGCCGGCGATTGAGATCGAAGTGCTGATCCTGGATGGCATGGCGGATTTCATGCGACAGGATCAGCGAGTTCACGAAGTCTATTTCCTTGCTGCTGCTAACGGCATACAGAGCCTTCGTGGGACTTTTCTCATCATAAAACCCCGCCACATTTTCATAGAGCATCTGCTCCCGCTCTGAGCGAAGGTTGTATCCCCTCGGAATTAATCCGAGGAATTCGAGAAACGCCGCTTCGTGCGATGCCTCTTCCTGAGGATACTCTTCATCAAACTCCCTTTGGAGATACGCTTTGAGCTCGGCTTTGCTGACGAATTTGACGGGCAGCGGATGGAGCAGCTTCAATTCACCGATCTCTTCGACGCGTTTTTCAAGACTCTGCTCGGACATCGATTCGCCGATGCCCAGTGTGCCTAGAAGTGATTGCAAATCATTATCGGGATCCTCGCCCTCTGGAACCTGTGCGATCGTCGAAGAGACAGGGAGAATGAGGTTGATAAATAAAACGAGCGCTACCCACTTCACCGGCGCATTATAGGGGATTGACACAAAAGTTCAAAATGGCTGCTTCTTCGCTCTGTCTTCGTCGGCCCGAGGCTCAGTGCTCCAAACTCGTCACCCTTGAAAGACGAATCACGGCATCGAGAACCTCTTCGGGATGGATACGAGTCATACAGCGATGATCGATCGGGCAGGCTCGGAGATGACAGGGCGAGCAGGGGAGATCACGCCGCAGGACGATGGAATGTGTGCCGAAGGGGCCGGTTGATCGAGGCTCGGTGCTCCCGAAAATCGCGACCACAGGCACTCGGAGTGCCGATGCGATGTGAAGAGGTCCCGAGTCATTTGTCACAAGGAGAGAGCATTGGGATACTCCGGCGATAAGCTGCGGGACAGTTGTCCGCCCGGCCAGATTCTGCGCCGCCACTCCAATCGCCTCCGCTATCGACTGGCATGCCTGCATTTCTGTGCCGGATCCAAAGAGCGCGATTCGATAGCCGCGCGCGGCGAGAGCCATGCCGAGGCGAACATAGGACGTCGCCGGCCATCTTTTGGCCTCGCCGTATTTTGCGCCCGGACTCATCCCGATCCAGGGGCAGGTGCCATCCAAGACAGCGACGTCGGATATCTGCAAGCTGAGCTGAGGCTCGCCTTGTGCCAGCCCGAGGCTTGTGGCGAGCCGCCAGTGGTAATAGATCTGGTGATCTGAGTAGATGTCACGTGGCGGTTTGACGGCGCGCGACAATAGAAATTTCCGCCCATATGTGTCATATCCCCATATGTCGCGGCAACCCGCAAGGCGCGGCACGAGTGCCGAATAAAAAGAGTTCTGAAAAAGGAGCACGGAATCAGGGGCGCACTCCTGAATGTTCTTAATGGCGGCACGAAGAGGCCACCGTGCATCCAAAATTCGATCGGCCAGACCGTGATAGAGATCGACCACTGGAGGTTTGGCCATGATGATGAGTTGATCGGCATGCTTCCTGACCGCGCGCACAGCCGGCAGAGACAGAATGGCGTCTCCCAGCCAGTTCGGGGCACGCACGAGGATTCGCATGTCAACGCTTATGAATCGGCGGGCGCCGGGGCCTTCTTGCCGGAGTCTCCGATGATATATTGGTCCCGGTTGAGTCCTGCGTCACTCCGTATCACGATCGTCCTATGGAGATCGCGCTCGAGCTCGTGCAGGACGGACTTCTCAGCCGTTTTAAGCGCCTGCGCGACATCTGGATGAACACGCGCGACAATCTCACGACTGTCGATATGGCTGCGCAGTTTGCGGATTTCGCGCGCCATGCCGTAGGCGACTGTTTCCACAGATTTGATCAGACCGCTTCCCGAGCAGCACGGGCATGGCTGGCAGAGGGCCTTTTCGAGGCTCGACTGTACACGCTTGCGCGTAATGAGAGCAAGTCCGAAATCGTTGATCGGCAGCAAAACCGTCGGCTGTCGATCCTTATTGAGCTCCGCTTCCAGTGTTTTCATCACCCGTTGGCGATTCTTGCGGCTCTCCATGTCGATGAGATCGAGCACGAGTATGCCGCCGAGATTGCGCAGTCGGATCTGCCGCGCCACTTCCACAGCGGCTTCGACATTCGTCTGGAAAATCGTCTCTTCAAAATTCTTCTTCCCGACAAATTTCCCGGTGTTGACATCTATGGCGACAAGTGCTTCGGTCTGGTTGATGACAAGGTGGCCACCCGACTTCAGCGAGACATTACTCTTCAGGCTTTTTTCGATTTCTTGCGTGATGCCGAAGTCGTCCAGGATATCGCTCTCCTTCGTATGAAGACGCACCCGCCGGGCCATGCCGGGGTTGATTGTTTCGAGCAGTTCCACACATCGGAGATATTCCTCCTCGTCGTCAATTCGAATGGCCGAAACGTCGGCCGTCACGACATCCCGCATGAGCTTCTCGGTGAGTCCGAGATCTCGATGGATGCAGGCCGGAGGCGATGCTGTTTCATCTTTCTTCCGAATTTCTTCCCATGTCCGGGCATGGAGTCTCATGTCGGCAAGGATATCCTCTTCGGTTTTTCCTTCGGTGGCTGTGCGGACGATGAACCCACCAGGGATGATGGAACGATTCTTCCTAATGATGCCTCGGAGGCGCGATCTTTCATCGGCAGACTCGATCTTGCGGGAAACGCCGATGTGCGCCACAGTCGGCAAGTAGACGACATATCGGCCCGGCAGTGAAATGTGGGACGTCAGGCGCGCTCCCTTGGCGGCCATGGGCGCTTTGGCGACCTGCACGAGCACTTGCTGGCCCGGCTTCAGCATCTCTTCGATGGTGGTCGCCTGAGATGGAGGCGCCGGGGCTTCGTCGATCTCGACATCCTCCATTTCCTCCCAGACCTCGGTCACATAGAGGAAGCCGTCCCGTTCAAGCCCAATATCGACGAACGCCGCCTGCATGCCGGGAAGCACTCGCTGCACTTTCCCCTTGTAAATGTTGCCGACGAGCGACCGATGCCGCTCGCGCTCAACGAAGAGCTCAACGACTTCGCCATCTTCGAGGATGCCTGCAATGCTCTCCTCGGGCGTGGTTGAAATGATCAGTTCTTTACTCAATTTTTTGCATTTCCTTGATGGATGTCGGCAGCGCGGCACGTGATTGAACGTGCGCAGCAGCAGGCCGTGCTTCCATCTGTCATGATTCAGTTGATGCGCGAGGCGGGGGCAGGAATTGATTCCAATCCTCACCCTGCAACACAATCGCTGTGCGACGGAAAGCGGATCGCGAGCGTTCCTGCCCAGACGCCGCTTTGAAAACGGCGGTGATCTTCGCTTCCGGGTGGACAAGCATGTAGAGACGGCCTGAAACCGATCGGGACGCCCATAGAGCGCCCCTCTCATGAAGAGCGCTGCCGCCGGTTTCGGTAAACTCGCAGCATGGATCTTCGGTTTCATAGACAGCCGCCGAAATATCTCTCGATATATGCGACTTCAGGCCGGGGATTCCGGTGATCCGCAAGAATCTCATCCCTTCCGGCATTTGCGTATTGATGGAGGACAAGGCTTTTTGGGGATCGACCTCTTCGGCAAGGCCGAAATCGATCATCTCGTGAAACCCTTCCACACCGACCGGCAGCGGAGGTCCATAGCTGACCTTCGGAAGAGGCGTGAACCCTTCGGTGAATGCCAGCCGCAGGCCGCTGCGCCGGAAGGCCATGCGGAGAGCGTGGCCCATGTCGAGGTGAGAGAAGAAAGCCGCCGGGCCGGCTTTTTGAAAAATCCCGCGGTAGATGTGTGGTCCGAGGCGTGCCTGCGTGGACGGGGCCGGCAGCGGCTCGATGGGAAGACGATTGAACCGGAGAGCGCCACCTTCACGGGTTGCGCAGGCAGCACATTCGGCGCAGTTCACGTCGAGGCACGAGAGAGTCGGGATTCCTGAATGCGCCTTTCCCCACTCCCGCTTAAGCTCCTCCTTCGTCAACACCGTTCCGATATGATCCCACGGAAGAGGCTCGTCCAGCGGGATCGCACCGGTATAGAGATTGGGGTTAATCCCTGCACGCTGGATGGCTTCCTTCCAGCGATCGGCCTTGAACTGCTCCGTCCAGCCGTCAAATCTCTGGCCTAGCCGCCAGGCTTCTTCGATGACATTCCCGATCCGCCGGTCGCCCCTGGCAATCAGTGCTTCCAGCAGACTCATCTCGATCTGATGGTACTTGAAACGCGTCCCTTTCACTCGCCGCAGCTTCTCTCGAAGCAGTTCCTGCTTTTCGTGCAGGAGATCAGGTGAATCCTGCGCGGCCCATTGAAAGGGCGTATGCGGCTTCGGGACGAATGACGATACGCTGACTGTGACGCCTTTCCCTGGAAAGGGTCGGACGATCTTTCGAGTGAGCTCCACGATTGCTTCGACATCCTCCATCGTTTCGGTCGGCAATCCGATCATGAAGTATAGCTTGAGGTTTGACCATCCGGCTTCAAACGCTTCGCGGCACCCATCCATGATCATCGGCTCTGTGATGTTCTTGGCGATGACATCACGAAGTCTTTGCGAACCAGCTTCCGGAGCTATTGTAAAACCAGTGCGCTTTCCGCGGGAAACCTGGAAGGAGAGGTTTTCGCTGAGTGCCGATGCTCGAAGTGACGAGAGCGAGAGAGATGTCTTTTTTCCTCCGAGCTGCTCCATGAGAACCGTCGAGACGGCTTCGAGATAGGGATAGTCACCCGAACTGAGCGAGCATAACCCCACCTCGTCGTAACCGGTGGAGGCGATGCTTTTGAGGGCGCTGTCGATGACGGAGTTGGGATCACGGAACCGTGTCGGGCGATAAATGACCCCTGCCTGGCAAAAGCGGCATCGCTGAGGGCAGCCGCGCATGATCTCGATGGCGGCCCGGTCGTGAGTCACCGGGATGCAGGGGACGACCGTTTGAGCAGGGAAGGGAAAGGCATCCAGTTGATGGAGTGTGCATTTGGGAATAATTTTTTCTACAACTGTAGTAAAAAGGCCTTCCTGAAGCGAGACCTGCGAGGGCACATAGACCCCGGCGATGGTTGCAATCTCTTGGAGTATGTCTTTCCGGGAGCGCGCTTTTTTCCGAGCTGCCGCCACTCGACGAAGAATGACGGTCGCAACTTCTTCTCCATCGCCAATCAGAAAGGCATCGAAAAAGTCTGCTAATGGCTCCGGGTTGAAGGCGCACGGCCCGCCTCCGAGGATGATCGGATCGGAAGCGGTGCGACCCGAAGACCGCAAGGGAATGCCAGCCAGATCGAGCATCTCGAGGATGGTGGTTGCAGAAAGCTCATATTGAAGCGACATGCCGACGATGTCGCAATCGCGCAAGGGCCGCTGTGTTTCAAGTGTCGTGAGCGGGAGGCCGTGCGTTCGCATGGCATCGGCCATGTCGGGCCACGGCGCAAAGCACCTTTCGGCTGCCAGATCCGGTTCGGCGTTAATCAAAGAGTAGAGGATCTTCAATCCGAGATGGCTCATACCGATCTCGTAGACATCCGGAAAACACAGTGCCATCCGGGCCTCGGTATCAGGCTTCACAATGGAGTTGACTTCGCCTCCGACATAACGAGCCGGTTTCTCGATGCTCAGCAGCATCTCTTCTATTTTCAGCATTGATTGCAAAACTCTTTGTTCGCTGGTGGAGATCAGCGCTTCTTTCCCGAAGATAGTGTCGGCACTTTTGCCGCCACTCTGGGGTCAGTTCACCGTTCGCCGGATGCGAACGTTCATGATGAGCCCGATTGAAGTGAATGTGACAAGCAGAAAGCTTCCTCCATAGCTCAGAAATGGCACTGGTATTCCAGTGATCGGCAGGAGGCCGGCGACCATGCCGATATTGATGATAATGTGGAAGGCGAGGAGTGTAGTCAGGCAGGCGGCTAGATACATGCCGCTTCGATCTCGCGCATGCCGGGCTGTCCGAAAACCGCGGAACAGGAGCAGCGAATAGAGCCCGAGCACCGAAATCGTGCCGATGAAGCCTTCCTCCTCGGCAAGGACCGAAAAGACGAAATCCGTATGTCTCGCCGGTAAAAACTCCAGGCTGCTCTGACTGCCCTGCTTATAGCCCTTCCCATAAAAGCCGCCGCTTCCAACGGCGATACGGCTCTGAATGGAATGATAGCCGCTTCCCCGTGGATCGGCTTCCGGCGTGAGAAAACTTACGATCCGGGCCTTTTGATAGTCCTTGAGGAAGAGGCCCCACGAAGCAAAGCAGAAGAGAATTCCGAAGAGTCCAATGGCGACGAGCCATTTGAAGCGAGTACCCGCCAGGATGAGAGCGGCCCCAGCCAATGGAAAAAGAGTCGCCGCTGTCCCCAGATCAGGCTGGGCCGCCGTCAGCAGCAATGGAATTCCAACGATCCAGGCCACCGTGCCTAGCTCGCGTCGCGAGACTATATTCTGGCGAAAGTCCGCGAAATATTTGGCCAGCATTAGAGCCACCGTCACCTTGGCAAATTCCGATGGCTGGAATCGAGCTGAGCCGATGACGATCCAGCTCTGGGCGCCTGAAATAATCCGTCCGAAGATGATGAGATAAACCAGCGCAGCGACGATCGGCAAGTAAAAGAGAACAGCCCGGTCAATCAGTCGATGATAATCGATGGACATCGCGACGAGCATCGAGACGAGCCCGATGATGCACCAGGCCGCCTGCCTCTGCGCATAGTGAGGGGTCAGACTCTGCGATGCCGATGCAACCAAACCGACACCGATCGAGGCGAGGAGCAGCACCGACAGCAGAAGCAGCCAGTCGAGATTAACTAGAAGCTTTCGATCGATCATGGAGTGCGAAATAGGTTTCGAATGCGACTCTTGCAATGGGCGCAGCGGCTTCCCCGCCTGCCCCGCCGTGTTCGATAAATACCGCGACGGCGATTTCGGGGGCGTCGAGTGGAGCGAATCCAATGAACCAGGAATGTACAGCCAACTCGGATGGGGGTGCTTTGGGATTTCTGATGTTGGTCTTGCTGGCGAGTTGGACGGTTCCAGTCTTGCCGCAAACGTCATGCCCTTGAACGGCTGCTCGATAGCCGGTTCCACCCTGGTTGACAACACCCCACATGGCCTTACGCACCGTATCGAAATACTGATTGTCGATTGCAAGCGAACGCCGGCCTTCGGTTACCTCATGAGGGTAAACCTGTCCATTTGAGTCGGCATAGGACCGCAGAAGATGCGGCCGGAAAGTGCTGCCGGATGTTGCCACCAGCGCGGCATGATAAGCCATCTGCATGGGACTGACCAGCAGCGATCCTTGCCCAATGGCGACGGAGATCGTCTCGCCTCCGTACCAATCGGCGCCGTGAACACGTTTTTTCCATTCGGGATCCGGGATGAGTCCCGGCTCTTCTCCCGGCAGATCGACGCCGGTCGGCTCGCCGAACCCGAGCAGATGCGCATATTTGGCGATCCGCTCGATCCCGAGTTTCTTCCCGACCTGATAGAAATACACATTGCATGAATTGACTATGGCACTCTTCAAGTCCATCGCTCCATGGCCGCCTGCCTTATTGCAATGGAAGGTGTGCCCATAGACGGAGACATAACCGGGACAGAAGAATGCTGTGGAGGGTGTGATGACGCCTTCCTGGAGCGCCGCCAGTGCCACGGTCAGTTTGAAAACGGAGCCGGGTGAGTAAAGGTTGTGGATGGCGCGGTTCTGAAGAGGATGGTTCGGATCCAACAGAATGCTGCTCCAGTCTTCGCGCGAAAAATGCCCCGCGAAAGCATTCGGATCATAGGCGGGCATGGAAACCATTGCCAGCAATTCTCCCGACCGCGCATCCAGGACGACGGCGCTTCCGACTTTCCCGCGCATGGCTTCTTCCAGGACTTTCATCAGTTCCGTGTCGACCGTCAGGACTAGAGTATGTCCGGGGATGGGTTCAGTCCGATCCAGCTCGGCTATCTTCCGCCCTCGTGAGTTGACGACTTCGCGTGCGCGGCCATCGACCCCGCGGAGAAGCGAATCATATCGTTTTTCAATGCCTGCCTGGCCCACGAGATCGCCAGGACGCAGGCTTTTGTATGCAGGATAATGGAGCTGAGATTCGTTAATCTCGTTGACATACCCGAGGATATGCGACGTCGCCGCTGTGTCGCGATAGTATCGCTTGAACTCAACTTTCACCGCCAGTTCGGGCAACTCGAGCCTCCGTGCCTCGATAAAAGCCACCTCGGCCGGACCCACGTCCTCTTTGATGATAATCGGGACGAAAGAAGGGAGGCCTCGATACTTGTTCAGCCTTGCCAGCACAGCAGTGATATCGAGAAAAGGCACCCGTCGAATGTTTTCCAAGGTTTGCGCCAGGTCTGTGATGCTCTCTCGCTGCAGGACGATGCTGAAAGAAGGTCTGTTTTCCACCAGAATGCGGTTTTCCCGATCCAACACAAGACCGCGTGGAGCCGGAATGACGGCTTCGCGAATGCGGTTTTCTTCGCTTAATGTCCTGTAGTATTCGGATCGAAGCACCTGCAAGTACCAGAAGCTGCAGCAGAGGATTGTGAAGCAGACGATTATGGTCACCTCAATGAGCCACAGTCTCGATTCAAGGGGTTTGAGGTCGTCGTAAATTTTCATCGGCTATTTTTTCTTGGCATGAGCGATCTGATCGCCGAGCTTAATAATAGTTGTTCCGATCAGAGCATTTCCACAGGCAACGGTTAGAATTGAACTTCCAGTAACGATGGGCCGGACTTGCACAATCCGGTCAAGAAGGACTGCGAAGAGCATCTCAGCACATGAGGCGAGGAAGATCAAGGGGGCGAGAAAAAAAACACTCCGGATGACGAGCTTAATATTGAGCACACCCATGGCGTAGCCGATGAGTGTTTTGCTGAATGACGAGACTCCAATCAATTGCCCTGAAAAAGAATCCTGAAAGACGCCGGCCAGGCTTCCAGATATCATCCCGGCGATGGGTGATCCCTGGATGGCAGCGAACAGCACGACAATTGTCAGGGGATTGAGATAAAAGTGCGCCCTGCCCCAGATGTGCCCGAGGACGACCTGAATCGTGATCGCTAGGACAAGCGCTCCCGCGATGCGCACGTAATTGATATGAACAATTTTCTCAGCCATCAGACAATCCCAAGGCCATCATACGCTAAGTATGATGCAAAAGGCATCAATTCATATTCAATTCGGATTCGCTGTGGCGTCCGGGCCAGAGGGCTTTTCACCCGTCAGGACGAGAACATATTCCAGCTGGTTGGGGGTGATGACCGGCTGGATGGTGATATCCTTGAACACGGAGCCGGTTGTCAAGCTCGACACCACTCGGCCAATAAGAATTCCTCGCGGATAGATCTGATCAAGCCCGGATGTGACGACCTCCTCCTGCGGAGCCACGTCGACAATGCTCGGAACGAATCGCAGCAGACAGCGTCCATTGCCGATTCCGCTGACAATCGCATAAGTCCGGCTATTGGCAAGAATTGCGCCGACACTTGCTTCGCTGTCCGTTAACAGCTGCACAGTCGCCTGAGAAGGAGCGATCGGGGTGACGACCCTCCCGACAAGAAATCCTTCGGGCGATATGACGGGGCAATTATGACGGATACGGGCAAGAAGCCCCTTATTGATGAAGAGCGTTTTCATAGGGTTCAGCGAATCAGCCCCAATCACCCGTGCGGGTTCCATTTCGTAAGGCAGGGTTTCACCCAAACGAAGAAGTTGTTCGAGCCGCTGCACATCTTGTTGCTTTGTTCTGAGCCGGTTCAGTTCGAGGAGCGCTTGATCCAGGCGTTTCCTCATATCGATGTTCTCCGTCCGTGCGTGTCGCAGTCCAATGTAGTCGTGGTAGAAGGACGCGATCCCGGTCAGAGTTGCGGCCGTGGCTCTCTGGAAGGGCGAGAGCAGGTTGAAAACGGCGGCTTCGAGAACGGTTGTTCTTCCATGGAGTGGAACCTGAGCCGAGATGATGATCAGATGCGCGATTTGGAGCGCCAGCAAGAGAATGACCTCTCTCTTACGGGCAATATGAAGCGGCATATCAGGATTTGAGCTCCAGACGAAAAACGCCCCATTGGCTTATGGGGAAGCCTTCAGGAAGGCGAGTCGTGGATTCGATGTTGGAATTCGAGCGCAAATTCATTCGAACGATATTTTTCTCAGCAGGCCGAAATCCCACAGCATCTTGCCCGTGCCGACGACGACGGATTTTAGCGGGTCTTCGGCGATCGTCACCGGCAATTGAGTTTCTTCCCTCAACCGCTTGTCCAGATTCTTCAGGAGAGAGCCACCTCCGGTCATGACGATCCCGCGATCGACGATGTCAGCCGAGAGCTCGGGTGGTGTCTTTTCCAGCGCAACCTTGACGGCTTCCACGATAACTCCGACTGTTTCAGACAGGGCTTCACGCACCTCTTCGTCGGTGATCACAAGTGTCTTCGGTATTCCTTCAATGAGATTGCGGCCTTTGATTTCCATTGTGAGCGGTTCGCTCAAAGGATAGGCTGACCCAATCTGCATTTTGATCTGCTCGGCAGTTCGCTCCCCGATGAGCAGGCTGTACTTGCGTTTGATGTATTGGATGATGGCGTCGTCCATCTCATTTCCCGCCACTCGGACGGATCGGGAGTAAACGATCCCGGCGAGGCTGATGACGGCGACGTCGGTTGTCCCGCCGCCGATATCCACGATCATATTGCCGGCCGGTTCTGTGATGGGAAGCCCGGCGCCAATGGCGGCGACCATGGCTTGTTCGACAAGATAGACCTCGCTGGCCTTCGCTTTCAGAGCAGCGTCCCTCACGGCGCGTTTTTCCACCTGTGTAATTTCGGAAGGAACGCCGATGACGATCCGCGGGCGAATCCAGTGGTTTCGCTCGTGCGCCTTGCGAATGAAGTAACCGAGCATCTTCTCGGTTGTCTCGAAATCGGCGATGACCCCGTCCTTCATCGGCCGGATGGCGGCGATGTTGCCGGGAGTCCTGCCCAACATCTCTTTTGCAGCGGTCCCGACGGCTTCGACCTTTCCGGTCAGTTTGTTGATCGCGACAATGGATGGTTCGTCGACAACAGTTCCGCGTCCCTTTGCATAGACAAGTGTATTGGCGGTGCCGAGATCGATCGCAAGATCAGAGCTGAAATAACCGAGCACCGATTTCACAAAGCTCATTCACACTCCCTCATCATGACTTCATTCGAGCTTTTCATCATGACACCTTTTTGTGATCGTCGTCAATCAGATACATATGCCTCCCCAATCCGCGGCTGAGCCGAGGATTGCGGTGTCTTCGCCGGGGATCGCAGCAAAATTCGGGGCATCGCACAGCGATGTCGGTGAGAGGTTTTCTTGGAAACAGCAAGAGTGCGTGTGAGAATCAGATAAGAATTCCGCTCGTCGACGTGAAAATGTCCTCTGGAGAGGCGACGGCGATTCCATTTTTCGAAGATCCCTTGATTCGATACATCGCCTTGTCCGCAAGCTTGACGATCTCTTCCTGCGTCTGTCCGTGCGTCGGATAGGTGGCGATGCCGAGGCTGGCGGAAAGCCGGACATTGAGGCCATCATCCGCCAGAAAGACTTGATTCTCGATATGATATCGGATGCGTTCGGCGATCGTCACCGCGCCGTCCGTGTCCGTTTCGGTGAGGACGATTGTAAATTCATCGCCTCCATAGCGGGCCGTGACATCGACATCGCGCACACAGCTCTTGATGACGGCGCCGACTTCGATGAGCGCTTTCCCTCCCGTCATGTGGCCGAAATGGTCGTTGATCTCCTTGAATCCGTCGAGATCAAGGAAGATCAAGGAGACCTGGCTGCCATACCGTCGGCATCGTTTGATCTCTTTCCCCAGGTGTTCCTGAAGATAGCGCGAATTGTACAGCTTGGTTAAATCATCGGTGATGGAGAGCTCCTTGGCACGCTGGTAGAGAATCGCGTTTTGAAGTGCGATGGCCGCAGGTTCGACCAGCGTCAGTAGAAGCTCGAGATCCGTGTCAGTGAAGGAGTGCCCTTCGCGCTTGTTGATGATTTCAACAACACCCAGGGTGCGGCCGCGGCTGATGAGCGGAGCGCAGAGAATGGCCCGCGTCCTGAAATTGGATTTCTCATCGATGATCGGAAGAAAACGCTTGTCCTTCGTCACATCATTCACGATCGTTGGTTGCCCGGTGGCGGCAACCCAGCCGGCTATCCCTTCGCCGACCTTGATCCGCATCTGGCTGACCGTCCGCCCTTCTTCTCCTCTGGCAAGTTCGAAGAAGAGATCCTGATTGGTCTCATCAATCAGCAGGATCGACCAGGCTTCACTTGGGATGAGATGTTGGATGTTCTCCATGATGAGCTCGGTCACGCGTTTCGGATCCAACACGGAATTGGCTGTTTTGACAATGTTGATGAGAGTGTCAAATTTCTGTCCCAGCCGCTTCAGGCGCGCCCGGGATTCAGCCAGCAATTTTTCCCGCGCGTAAGCATTCAACGTGCGATCCACAGCCTCTCGTATCACATCAGCTCGAAGAGGCGGGTTCAAGTGATCGAGCGGCGGACGAGGGATGTCCTTCGATGAAAACGTGATGATGGGAATTTCTCCCATGAGCCGGCGGACACGCTTGATCCGCTCTGTCATGGATCTGCGCTCTTCGATCTCCAGGAGGATCAGATCATAGGGTTCCGACGTCAGCGAGACATTGTCCTTGAAAAAGCTCATGCGCGTGCCGGCTTGTCGGGCCAGGGCCGTCAGAGTGCTCTTCGACCGTGCATTCTTGAAAATGGCGCAGACGTTTTTCACAGCTCGATCATCCGTGATCAATAGAACTCCGCGTAAACAACCTTTGTGATTTTGTTTTCGTTTCCGCTCGCATCTTGGGCGATGACAACCAGCTCATTCTGCCCGGAATGCGGCAGGATGGCCGGATGAAAAAACGACCCGTCGCTTTCGACGTCCACCTGTTCTCCATTGATTGTCAAAAGAGCGCCCGGTTCGGTTCGCCCGCGCATCAGTGCAATATTTCCACTCAGACGCGGTTCATCGACCGTCAGCGCCGGTGGAACGACGTCGAACTTCTGCACCCTCTGATCTTGCGCGATGATCCGGAAACGACGAACCTCGGACGGCCTCCCCTCGATTCCGTTCTGATCGACAGCATAAGCCTTCCAGAAATAAGTCCCGACGATGAGTCCTGCCACTCGAACCGACAGATCTTTGCCCGACATATGGAAATCGACAAGCGGTGTTGAAAAGAGCGGCGTCGGCGAAACCAAGAGCCGGAAGGACTTGGCTCCTTCCACCTGGCGCCAGGCTATGTACACCAGCTCCTTACTCAGATCCGGCGACGCGATCTGCTTGAGATTCGATGGTTCAATGAGATCAGGAGGAGGCAGGATGCGCACCTTTGATTCAAATGCCCCTCCATCCGAAACGGTCACGCTTTCCAGAGGGGCCAGCCGCATGCTCGCGCCCCCGCTCCGAATCTCGCCTTCGCCTCGGTAGATCTGAACGGATGTTTTTGCGCTTTCAGCATTGACCGTCACACCTGCCTGTGTCATCTCGCCCAGCCGGGTTGATGTCGTCGGAGAATTCAGCTCTGTGGATGACCCGGCCTGATTCCTCTTGGCCGTGGACATATCGATGGCTCCGCTGGAGAGCTTGATCGCTACATTCCGCACCTTTGTCTGAGAATCTTCGCTGCTGCTTTGAATCATCATTAGCGATTGACTCTTGACCGTGTATTCCGTCCCATCGAAGGAGAGTATGTGAGCGCTGGAGTTGTCGCCTGTCTTGACGAGGTCTCCGGTGTTGAGGTTCATTCGTTTGTTGGCGGGGAGCCATTCGAATGTCCCATTTTTCTTAACCTTGATGTCTCCTTCCAAATCGAGGAAATAGCCACTCTTCTCCGGCTTCCTGTTGATATCACTGTCGCCCGCAGCCGCTCGCGCGATCTCTGTCCGATGATCAAGATACATACGGAGGGCGAAGTAGATGCTGAACCCAACCACAAACAGGATAAACCCGATGATCGACCGTTTTATGGTGGAAACCGAGATGAGCCACCAATCGACCGTGTATCGAGGATTATATCGCTTGTTTGTCGCCATGATTGCAACTTCTTCATATTATAGCTCCGATCCACATGAGAGATCAATTCACTTGTGAATAGTTTGAGAGCCCACAAATTTATCTTGTATCGGCCCGCTCTTTCCTCGGAAAAACGACGGCTGTACCGATTCAATTCTGAGGTTGGGATTGCTGGGATGGAGATGCCTATTGATATTGAATTTCCAATACGATAGATTTCAGCAATAAGTCCTCTGGATTTTTGAGATATTTCGAGAGGTTAGAAAGCCCATGAAAAGAGGGGATGTTTTGACCATCCATCGACTGACGACGTGCCTGTCTGCCTCTCGCGTGCATGCTTCTCGTCTCAAGAATCCTGTCGGACAATCTCTCAGCCGACAACTGAGTGACTCATGAATTTCGGTCGAAAAACTCCCCTGATTTTGATTGTCGATGACGACATGGCGACGAATAGGATGCTTCAGGGCATCCTGCAAGGAGCGGGATTCCAGACCATTTCAGTTGTCGATGTCGCTGGTGTCTTCAACGCGATCAGTCGGGAATTTCCAGATCTCATTTTGCTCGATGTCAATCTTCCCGACGGCAACGGGTTCGATGTGTGCCGGCGGCTGCAAGCAGAGGGCACGACATCGCGAATACCGGTTCTGTTTATCTCCGCGATGGATGAGGTTGCCGCGAAGCTGCAAGGGTTCAACGCCGGCGGGGTCGACTACATCACAAAGCCTCTGGCGGGCGAGGAAGTCATCGCTCGTGTCTCCACTCATCTGCGGCTCAAGCAGGCATTCGACCGCCTGGCAGAATTGCAGGCGGAGAGAATTCAGCGTCTCTCGAAGGCTCAAGAAGCACTCATGCCGCGGCCTGAGGATTTGCCTGAAGCGCGTTTCCAACTATCGCTACGCCAGGTGCTCCAGGCCGGCGGCGACTTTTACGATGTGATTCCGGTGAGCCTTTATATCACCGACTATATCGTCGCCGATGCCAGCGGCCATGACTTAGCCGCATCATTTTGGACCGCATCCCTGAAAGCTCTGCTGTCGGAATACGCTTTCGCGATCAATTCTCCTCGGGATGTGGTGCGCTCCGTTAACAACGCTCTTGTTCGGATTCTGCCGAATGGTGTCTTTTTCACCTTGATCTATGCGCGCATCAACCGGAAAAGAAGCCGCCTCTCGATCGTCAACGCCGGTCATCCTCCTGCCTGCATCCTCCACGGCTCGGAAGATCAATGCACCATCCAGCGGCAGGAAGGCGATGTCATCGGGGTGTTTTCAGACGCGGACTTTGACACCCGCGATATTATCGTGCCGCCGGGTGATCGTCTCTTTCTGTATTCCGATGGTTTGATCGAACCGGGTGGCTCTCGCGAAGAGGGCATTAGCAGGCTGGCTGAAGCTTGCCGGGCGTATCGGCAGGAATCTCTTGCTGCCGCCGTGCAATCCATCATGGCTGTCATGACAGGAGCCGCCGAAATAGCCGATGACATCGTCTTGATGGGCGTGGATATATGAAGCCCACCAAATCCGGACTCGATCAATCACGTCGAAACCGATCTTCTACTCACCATCCCATACCCACGAATGTTCATTCGCCGGCATTTCATCGATTAATCTCCTCGCATCTCTCCGAAGTGGATCCCGTCTGTCAGGAAATAAAACTCCATCTCGAAAAAATCGCGCTGAAGAAGCTCGGTTTTGTGACGGATTTGCTGACAAGAGAGTTCCTTAATAACGCTATTCTTCATGGTCATTGTCAAATTGCCGATAAGAAGGTGAGCGTGTGCATGATGATCGGCAGAAAATGGGTTTGTGTGCAAATCACCGATCAAGGTCCCGGTTTCAACTGGCGGCAGGCCAGGAGAGAAGTCAGTCCGGATGACATGGCCACCTGTGGGCGAGGCATACGCATTGGTTTTGCCTACGCCGACCGGATCACCTTCAACCGCAAAGGTAACCGGGTCTCATTTTGGATTCTCAAGGATAGGAAAGGAGTGCTGAGCCACCATGGCAAGTCACACCATTGAACGTACGGGAAAGCAGATCCTAGTGACGCTGCAGGGGGATTTGACGGCCGCGATCGTGCCGGATGTGCAGGCGGCGTTGAAACAGGAACTCGAAAAAAATGCTGAAGAGGTCATCTTCGATCTCGGAAAAGCGGTCATGCTGGATTCCAGCGGCATCGGCTTGTTGATTGCCGCCTGCAATACGCTCAGCCGTGCGCACTGCCGAATGCGTGTCATCAATGTCTCAGCGGACATCCTGCAGCTGCTTCAAAGCATGAGGCTCATCAATCGGCTCCAAGCCACCGGGCGGTAGCCGACGGGAGAACAGCCATGAATGACGATCTCCTCAAGGATTTCATCAACGAATCACGGGAGCATTTGGCTGACATCGAAGCTGATCTGCTGACGATCGAGACCGGCGGAGCCCAGATCGACGAGGAACTCGTCAACAAGGTCTTCCGCGCAGCCCACTCGATCAAAGGAGGCAGCGGGTTTTTCGGCCTCGTCAAGGTCAAGGAACTGGCACACAAGGCCGAAACCGTGCTCGACATGCTCCGCTCCAGGAAGATGACACCCAACGCCGAGGTCACCAATGTCCTGTTGGCCGCCTTCGACAAGCTCCGGGATATGCTCAACAATGCCACCGATTCTGAAACCGCCGACATTGCTGATCTTGTGGTGAGCCTGACCGGCCTGGCATCTTCCTACCTGCCACCCGATCAGAAAGCATCACTGACATCGCAGGTGTCAATGCAGCCTTCGGAAGGCGGCCCCGCCGTCGCCGTTCCACAGGTGGATTTCGAAAGGGCCAGGCGTGCGCGTCGCTATATCTATTCCGTGGATATGGATCTCATCCATGATATCGAACGTCAGGGCAAAAACATACTTCTCATGTTCCATGATCTCACGGCAACCGGCGAGATCATGGACTGCGCTCTGGATTATGAATCTGCGGGCACGCTGGACGGGCCTATCGGCAACCGACTTCCTCTGAAGCTGGTTTTCGCCACGATCATCGACCCCAACATCATCCACACGCTTTTCAAGACTGTGCCTCGTGAACGAATCCATCTCCTTTTCGATCCATCGTCGCCGGTCATGCCGCCCAGTGTTGTCCAGCCGGCGGCAGTCCCAACCATGCCGGCTGCTCAGTCGCCAAAAAAGAAAGTGGCGTCAAAACAGATGAAAGAGAAAAAAATAGTAAAGGTCGTCATGCCGAGCGAGGTGCCTGTTTCTCCCCCCGAGCCGCTCCCTTCGCCTGCTGCTCGCCAACCGGAAGCGCGTCCTGAAGAGAAGGCGGCGCCTCAGCCCGCCACCGGCACCGCGACGACCGCGGTCGAGGATACTCTGCGTGTCAATGTCGGATTGCTCGAAGCACTCATGAACCTGGCAGGCGAACTGGTCCTCAGCCGCAACCAGTTGCGCGCGGCCGTTGCTCAGAATAACCTGCAGGCTCTGTCGGTGGCCGACCAGCGTATCAATCAGGTGACGGCTGAACTCCAGGATGCCATCATGCAGACCCGACTCCAGTCCCTCGGCAACGTCTTCAATAAATTCCCCCGGGTCGTGCGGGATCTGTCTCAATCCCTGGGCAAGGACATCCAGCTCGACATTCGCGGAAAAGACGTCGCCCTCGACAAGAGCCTGATTGAAGGCCTGTCCGATCCCCTGACTCACATGGTGCGCAACGCAGTCGACCATGGCATCGAGACTCCTGAGGTCCGTGCCCGCTGCGGAAAGAAGAGCGCGGGAACGGTTCGCATCGAAGCGAAACATGAAGCCGGCCAGGTTGTCGTCGAAATCGAAGACGACGGCAAAGGAATCGACCCGAACCGCATCGCGGAATCCGCTCTTGCAAAAGGGATGATCACGGCGGAAAAACTCCAGGGCATGAGTGATCGTGACAAGCAGGCACTCATCTTTCTGCCCGGCCTGTCGACATCTCAGAATGTCTCGGATATCTCGGGCCGAGGCGTCGGCATGGATGTCGTCAAAACCAACCTCGACCGCCTTGGAGGCAAAGTTGAAATCACGTCGGCCATCGGCAAAGGATCGCTTTTCCGGATCAAATTACCGCTCACGCTGGCCATCATTCCTTCGCTTATCGTTTCAGTCGAGAGCGAGCGATTTGCAATTCCACAGATCAATATCGAAGAGCTGCTGCGCCTGCGCGCTGAAGACACGAAGAATCGAATAGAGGTGGTTGGCGGATCGGAAGTGCTGCTGTTGCGTGACCGGCTATTGCCTCTCGTGAGATTCGACCGGGTTCTCGGTGTTGCAAACACTTATGTTGATCCCATGACCGGTGTCATGGAGATCGACCGCCGCACTCAACTCGCCGACCGCCGTTCGCCGCGCCATCCTGTGGCGAACGAAACTGATGGCGCCGGCCAGTCGGAAAGTCAGCCGGAGCAACTTGCACGCCGGCACACAGACGGCCGACGCTTCAGCGCTTCGAGTGCCATGGAGATTGCCGTCGTCTCAACCGGCACCATGAGCTATGGACTTGTAGTCGGCACGTTCCATGATACCGAAGAGATTGTGGTCAAGCCCCTCGGAAGTCAACTCAAAAGCCTGCGAGAATACGCCGGCGCCACGATCCTCGGCGACGGCACGGTGGCGCTCATTTTGGATATTGCCGGCTTGGCGACCAAGGCCGGCTTATTGTCCATCACCGGATCGAGCCGGGCCATGGAACTGGCAGGAGAGGCGGAGCGCGATAAACTCCAGGATGTTCATGCCCTGTTCCTGTTCCATAACGCGGCCGATGAACCATGCGCTATCCCACTCGATACGGTTCAGCGCATCGAACGGATCACTCCTGAGCAGGTCGAAGAGGTCGGCGGGAAACGGACGATGCAATACCGAGGCGCATCGCTGCCTCTTGTGACCCTTGCCGATACCGCCAAGGTCAAATCTATCGCCGAAATAAAAGATCTTGCGGTGATCGTCTCGAGCGTCCACGGCCGTGAGGTCGGCTTATTGGGCGCCATGCCCGTGGATGTGATTGAAGCCAAGGTGGTCATCGATCAAGTGACACATCGACAGAAAGGCATCGCAGGATCCACAATCATCCGCGATCGGACAACGTTGATTGCCGATCTCTTCGAAATCGTGGACGCCGTTTACCCGGAATGGGGAAAGGCAAAGACCGCGCTACGCAAGATGACTGTCGGCCAGGAATCCCCGACAATACTGCTCGCGGAAGATTCCGATTTCTTCCGCACTCAGGTCAAGCGTTTTATGGAGGAAGACGGATTCATTGTGCTCGACGCGCCCGATGGTGAAGCCGCCTGGGAGCTCCTTCTCCAAAACCTGGATAAGGTCCGCGCCGTCGTCACAGACATCGAAATGCCGCGACTGACAGGATTGGGGTTGACGCAGCGCATCCGCGCCGATGCTCGCACAGCTCGATTGCCCGTCATCGCCGTGACATCGCTCGCGAGCGAGGAAGACATGGCTAACGGCAAAGCCGCCGGCGTCAATGAATATCAGATCAAACTTGATCGGGAAAGACTGCTGGCCAGCATCCATGCACTGACGGCGGTCGCTTGAGGCAGCATCGTGCATGACACAGTTGCTATTGTATCCGATGCCCGAGAGACTCGGTTGGGTGCTGTCGCATCTGCACCCGGGTCGATGTCGAGAATCACAGGGGGAGAGATGAGTCTGGGAATGGCACGGAAAGTAACACATATAAAGAGAACGAATATTAGGGAAACCCTAATCTGCAGGAAAAGGAGACAATGATTATGAATCTTACGAACATGAAACTCGGCAAGCGGCTGGGACTTGGATTCGGAATCGTGGCGGCATTCACCTTGATATTGGCCGCCATTGCATGGTGGGGGCTCTCGTCCATCAATCAAGCCATGGGAACAATACAAGACGAGGCCAACAAAATGTCGTTGGCCAAGGATGTCAACACGCAGGTCGATAACATCAGACTGAACATCTGGAAGATCGTTACCAGCAAAGACATGGCCGGCAAGCAGGATGCCAAAGCCGATATTGAAAAGCTTCGAGAGGCTTACAAGAAGAATATGGAGGTGTTAAAAGCCTCGGCAACAACGGAGACAGGGAAGCAGTTGTTGGCCAATTTAGAGGGGACCATTGCAGCCACCAGAGATGTCAATAACGCAATTATTGACGCCAGCTATAAGGGGAAAGACGCGGAAGCCGTTTCACTCTGCGCCGTCGAGGCTGCACAGAAGATGGCCAAGATTAGGATCGCCATGAACGAGTTCATCGATTGGCGGACGAAGCGGATGACAGAGGCGAGCGATGCGGCTCAGGCGATCTATGTACGAATCCGCTGGATCCTGGTCGCCGCTGTATGTATCATCGTGGCGATTGCAGCCTACTTTGGCTCTACAATCACTCACAGCGTGGCCTTTCCGATATCACGTGTTGTTCTTCATTTTGCGGAAATGGCCAAGGGCAACTTTTCGATCGATGTTTCAAAACATGCCACCTCGCGGAGTGATGAAATGGGCGACTTGGCGAGAGCCATGCAATCCATGCAGGAGAACCTGCGTAAGTTGGTGCATGATGTCACAAGCGGAGTTCAGACGTTGGCATCCTCTTCAACCGAGCTCTCCACAATCTCGGGACAGACGGCGGCGGGAGTGAAGGATGCCTCAGCCAGGGTATCCACAGTCGCAGCGGCTGCCGAAGAATCCAGCACCAACACTGTCTCCGTCGCGGCGAGCATGGAACAGGCATCGACGAACCTCGCTTCCGTTGCCAGCGCGACTGAAGAAATGAGTGCCACCGTCGGTGATATCGCTTCGAACTCCGAAAAGGCCAGATCCATCAGCGAGCAGGCGATGGCCCAGGCTCAGAGCATTTCGGTATTGATGCAGCACCTCGGGAAGTCCGCTCAAGAGATCGGCAAGGTGACAGAGACCATCACCAATATTTCCTCGCAGACGAATCTCCTGGCACTGAATGCGACCATTGAAGCGGCACGCGCCGGCGCGGCAGGCAAGGGGTTTGCAGTCGTCGCCAACGAGATCAAGGAACTGGCGCGGCAAACGGCGACAGCCACCGAAGACATTAAGAACAAGATTTCTAGCGTTCAGAATTCGGCCGGCGGCGCCATTGCCGACATTGAAAAGATCGCCGCCGTGATCAAGGACGTGGGCGGTATTGTCGCCAACATCGCCGCCGCAATCGAAGAACAGGCCACGGTGACGAAAGATGTTGCCGCCAATATCGCACAAGCCTCAGCCGGCGTGAATGATGCGAACCAACGCGTCGCCCAGACAGCATCGGTGTCGAAATCCATGGCTCAGGACATCGCCGCTGTCAACTCGACGGTTGGCGAAATACGCCAGGGTGGCGAGCAGGTGCAGACCAGCGCAGCTGAATTGTCGAGACTGGCCGAACACCTCAGTGCTCTGGTTGCGCAGTTTAAAATAAAGGCGGGGTAGAAAGAGTAGGGATCACATGAATGTCGATCAGGCAATTACTGCTGACGGCCTTCTTCTGGCATCCTTCCTGCTGGGAGAAGCCGCTTTCGGAATCGATGCGCAACTGGTTCAGGAAGTCGTCAAGATCGGCGATATCACCCCCGTCCACCACGCTCCACATCACGTCGTCGGGATTCGCAATCTGCGCGGCAGAATCGTCACCGTGATCGATCTGGCTACGCGGTTGGAGTTGGGTAACGCGAAGATCACCCCCGACAGCCGGATTCTCATCATGGAGTGGAAGAGCGAGCCGATCGGCTTTCTAGTGGACAGCGTCGCCGAAACGATCACCACGCGCCTTGAAGACATCGCTCCACCACCGCCGAATCTGGGTGGCGTTCAATCTCGGAATCTGCGCGGCGTCTGCCGGGGCGGTCACCGGTTGGTCGGCGTGCTTGATCCCGAGGCACTCATGAGCATCGATGAATTGGCCAATCAAAAATCAACGAAGGAGCGGGAGAGCTTGTGAGCCTCAGAGTTCTTGTCGTTGACGATTCGGCCTTGTTCCGCCGCGTGATGACCGATGTTCTTGCGACGATCCCCAATGTGGAGGTCGTTGGAAGTGTGTCGAACGGGAGGCTTGCACTGCAGCGCGTCAAGGAATTCCATCCTGACCTGATGACTCTCGACATGGAAATGCCGGAGATGGACGGCCTTGCGGTTCTTGACGCGTTGCATCAATTCGACGAAACGCCGGCCATCATCGTCGTCAGTGCATTGACCCGGAGAGGCGGGCAGTTGACGATGCAAGCCCTGGAAAAGGGCGCTTTCGACTTCATCACCAAGCCCGATACGAGTAACGCGGAGGAGAGCCGCGAAACCATCCGGCGGGAACTCGCGATGCGTGTGGCGGCGCTATCCCATCGGCTGGAGATTCGAAATATCCTCCGTCAAAAGCCGCCGACTTCAAAAGCGACCATGCCGGTGGAGAAGGTCATTGAAGCGCACAAAGCGCCGCCGCAGAATCTCGATGATATTGCCGGGCGCATGGCCCGGTTGACCTCAACCAACAAGCCGGAAATGGTTCTCATCGGAGTCTCGACCGGAGGCCCCAATGCCCTGGCGCGCCTCCTGCCTGAGATTCCGGGAGATATCGGCGTCCCTCTGCTGATTGTGCAGCACATGCCCCCCGTCTTTACACAATCACTGGCGGAGAGCCTGGCGGCCAAATGCAGGATTCGTGTTCGTGAGGCGTCTCAGGGCGAGAAGGTCGAGCCGAACACTGCCTACATTGCCCCTGGTGGGAAGCAAATGCGCCTGCAGCCAGGCTCTGATATCGGCCTTCAGATCCAGATCACGGACGATCCACCGGAAAATAACTGTAAGCCGGCGGTGGACTATCTCTTTCGATCCGCGGCCAACAAATTCCCCGGTCGCGCCATGGCGGTGATCCTGACGGGCATGGGCAATGATGGAACACTCGGGCTGCGCCTGCTGAAGCGGCACGGTTGCTATGTGATCGCGCAGGATGAACCAACGTGTGTCGTGTATGGCATGCCGAAATCAGCCGTGGACGCTGGGGTCGTGGATAGCGTCCTGGCGCTGGATGCCATCGCTTCACGGATCGTTGCAACTGTCCGGGGAAGGAGAGCGTGAGAGCTGTTGCCATCACACGCGACGAGCTGAGCATCTGGTTGCGCTACATACATGAGATATGTGGCATCTATCTGGACGAAACCAAAGGCTATCTGCTCGAAACCCGCCTGGGCCAATTGCTTCAGGAGACCGGCGCCGGCAGTTTCTCGGAACTCTATTACAAGACAAAATCGGATCTCACAAATACGGTGAGGCGGAAGGTCATCGATGCCATCACAACCAACGAGACCTCCTTTTTCCGGGACACGTCCCCCTTCGAGCTGCTCCAGCATAAGCTGATTCCCGAGCTTGTCGATCGGCGCAACAAGTCAGGCCTGCGACCGGTGCCGATACGAATCTGGAGCGCCGCGTGCTCGACCGGACAGGAAGCCTACAGCACCGGTATCATACTCAGGGAACTGCTCGGAGACTTCAACGGCTACGACGTACGCATCCTGGGCACGGATATCTCCGACAAGGCGGTTGCCCAGGCCAGTTATGGCCATTTCAGCAAACTGGAACTGGATCGAGGATTGCCTGCCGATAAGGTCGCTAGGAATTTCACGCAGGATAGAGACCGTTGGAAGATCCGGGACGAAATCCGCGCATTGGCCACATTCCGGATCATGAACCTTCTGGAACCATTTGCCTTTCCGGCTCCTTTTGACATTGTTTTTTGTCGCAATGTTGCGATCTATTTTACTGAATCCGATAAGATCCGCCTGTTCAGGAATATCGGCAAATTTCTCGCCAAAGATGGCGTCCTGATCATCGGCTCGACTGAATCAATCACCGGGCTTTGCCCTGAATTCGAACCCAAACGCTACCTACGATCCGTTTTCTACCAGATGAAAACACAAATATGATGGATACCCTTCTTGGAAATTGTCACGCTGATCGAGGCACTCTGTGCCATAAAGGCCCTGTGATTCCGCCATAAGCTCGCTCTCCGGCGTCAATTCTGCAATGTTGTCGGGAAGCTGAAGGCGAGGCTCCTTCAGAGCGACACTGCTATTGTCTTTCCTAGGAACCTCGCCTGGAATTCACTATTACTGAATCGGCAGAATTCGAATCTCTTTGACCAATCGGACACTGCGATCGATGAAGAAATCTTCCTTTGTCACAGTCCGGAAACGCCCACTATCCTTGTCCATCGGCTTGCCATCGACGGTGTCGGCCAATATGAGCGTCTCGCCAAGAGGCGAATACGCCATTTCACCGCCAGAGTATAGGCATCGGTATCCATCTGAAGCCGTCACGAGGATCGCGAATGTTCCATAATCCGGATTCGCTCCCACGTTTCGATTCAGCAGCCCCAGGAGGCTCGCACCCTTCCATTGGCGTATTCCCTGGAAGCCCCTCCCCATGCCAACGGATGCATCTTGCCATTCAATTGTCGGCAGGCCGTTGAGGGAATCAGGTCCGATCGGAACTTCGTGGCCGTCTTTCAGCACCAGCACAGGACGATCCACCCAGAGCGATTTATCCTTTGAGTCGCTTTTTGAAACAGTGACACCCGCCTGGCAGACGGAGATTTCCGCGACGTCCGCAATGAAGCGATGTGTATTTTTATCATGCGTCGGCACCAGGCACATTCCGGCCGGCAGCGACAATTTCACCTGTTGATGACCATCATGACAACCCATGCATTTTTTCATCTCCAGTTTCTCACGAGCTGATGAATCCAGCCACGCTTCTCTATCCCATCCCAGTTCGGTGGGGTTGGCATGATGATGAGGGATGACAGGCCGCATGCGATCCGCAAGAAGAAACTGATCCTGATCATCGGAAAGAAAAATCTCTCCATAGGAAAAGAGCGCCCGTTCGCCCCCACGCCCTTTGACCAGAATATAAGTGTCCAAGGGGCGATCGAAGCCGTCATCGGATTTCTTGGTGATGTCGGCCTTTTCGAGAATTTCCCTCAGGCCGGCGCCGGCTATATCGGTTGTTCCGCGATAGGTTCCGTCAGGGAAGAAAAGCTTCACGATTCGAGTGTGCTGATGGAAGAGCGCGATATCCGTCTGTTCGAGCGTCATCGGGTCTTTCACGCACCCTGTCACGCGAATGGCAGCGATCGCGTCGGTACCCCAAGAGGCGACTGCCAGTAGGGCAATCACTCCCAGGAATCTTTTATTCATTATGATTTCTCCTTTGAATCGGACGTGTTGAAGCGAAGAGCTGCAAAATGCGGCAGCCTCAAGATTCGGAGTTCGAGCGAAATCCACCATTGCTCATCGTATAGTAAAAGAGGAGCAGGAGGACATTGATAATGAAACAGGGAATAATCAACCGGACGCCGATATCTCGCCGAGCGACCAACAACAGATTCCCGCTATTCCTGTCTTTTCCGGCCGAGTCCAGATGGAGTGTGTATCCTCCCCAGAAGAGCGGCTTCAGAAATTGAGCAGACCGCGATTCTTGGTTCCCGGCGCATTCCAAAGTGAGAGTGACCCGTGCCTGCTTAAGGAAGCCATTGATAGCTGCCGGTGATGTGTAGAAATCGCGTTCGATTGTATCAACCCGGCATCGATGTGTTTGATCCAGGTCCATGATCGCCCCCTGCTCGATGGGCATCGAACTATAGGTCGCGGTCAATGTCGAGAGCATATGCCCGCCGACGGCAATGAAGAAGAAGATGTGAACAACAGTCGGAGTCAGCTTGAGGCTGAAAGCCGGCAGGCTCGTCTTTCCATATTGAGGCAGCAGAGTGAGCAACCGGTCGATCACGCATGCGGCTGTGTTGACGGCCAGAAGAGCCATCAGGAGACCCAGCGTCCACAGCCACCAGGAATCCCCGAGATTCGAAGCGCCAAACGTTCTCATCCATTCCGGAAACGGGAGATGGTTGAGTGTGAAGAGAGCTTTCGGGCTGTACTTCATGTAGAAGGATCCCACGATCAGGTTGGACATGATCAGCATCAGTAGCCAGAAGGTCGACTCCACACCGGCCAGAATTTTCCAAAATTTCTTCATCATCTCATCCACCAACCCGATGCATCGTGAGCTCGACCAGAAGCCCCCATATTGCGAATGTGAGCACAATCGTGGCTCCTGCCATGAGCAACCAGGCTTTCTTCCGATGACTCCACCCTTCGATGAAACGGAGGTGGATGTAGTTTGCATAGAGAACCCATACGGCCGCGGTTTGCAAATGGCGGTTACTCCACATGAAGGGCGCCGACCAACCAAGGTAACACCAGATGGCCCCGGAGATCTGCGATGCACTGAAAAGCACGAACCCCCACACGGCGATCGAGTGATAGAGCTTTCCGGCATCGTCTCTCCAGATGTGCCGGGCAGCGAACCATGCCGCTGCAAAGAAGCACGCATGGGCTGCCGTTTCGGTCAAGAAAAAGAGAAAACAAAAAAGAGTGTCTGATTTGGCCGATGGCGGAAGGATCCATCGCTGGCAGAAAAGCGACGCACACCAGAAGAGAGCAACCAGCGGAATCAGAGCAGGGGCATGATTGTCCTCTGAGAGCTTTCGGCGAGTCAGTTCGTGAAGAACCGCGAGGCAGAGCGGGAGGATGTACGGTTCTTCGACGATGGCGAGCGGCAGGAAAATCCCCGCGGAGAAGGCGCGGCCGGCGAGAAAGAGGATATTGAGGAGTATGCCGGCAGGAAGAATGAAACGAACCAAAGCTGCCTTCGAGCGGGATGTCGCCGCGGAGGCGATGTAGCAGGCCCCCGCGGCATAATAAATGAAGAAAACCTGATGGAGTTTCATTGTCGCCGGGTCATCATCTCTCGTTACCGGTTTCCGCCCAGTCGGAGATCCAGACCGATTGAGAATGTCCTGGCTTTCATGGGATATCCGGGCTCTGTGACATAGTCTTTGTTGAGCATGTTTTCGATTTTCACCCAGCCATTGACCATCTGGAAAAATTCCTTCTGGATCGTGGCATTGATTATGGCGTAGCCGGCGACAGGGGTGATGATGTTTGAATTCTTGACTTCCGACTTGGATACGGCCAGGCCCCAGATCGTGGCAGAGAAGTAGTTGTGGGGTGTGACTGTGAAGGCGGCATTGAACTGATTCTTGGGCGTGATATCCAGAGGCCGCGATTCGGTGATGTTGCGTGCATCCAGGTATGTGTAGGATGTGGAGAACGTAAACCAGTTCATCGATTTTTCCAGCTCGAGCTCAAACCCACGCAGCCGTGCCTTCTTGTAGTTGAAATATACGAACGTGCCGTCGGGCAGGAACTTCCTGTCGATCATGTCATGGATATTGTTGTTGAAAATCGCGCTGCTCAGCTTCAACCATCCGCTCCATGTGAACCCGAATTCGACATTGGTGCCCCTCTCGTCACTCAGATCGGGGTTCCCGGCTGTCGAGCTGTAGAGGCTCCTCATCGACGGGAACCTGGATTTCTGGCAGACAGTGAAGTGCAGATCCAAGTCGTCGCGTGGGTTGAACTTGACGCCGGCAATCGGGTTGACGGTTGTCTTATTGTTGCCTTTGCCTTCCTCTTTGGACAGGTGATCGACGCTGAATCCGCCCATGACACTCCACTGTTCGGTCAGCTTGAAATTATCTTCGACTCCGCCCGAAGCGATATTCTGATTAAAGTCAAGCCATGGCGCGGTCGTGCTGGCCTGGGTCTTTGCGTGATCGGAATGGATGGTCAAGCTGGCCCGAACTTCCTGTCGATCGCCGACAGGGACCGTGCCCAGAGCGAATGCTCCGTAAGAGTGATTGTCGTATGTCGATTCATACTGCAACTTGTTGATGGACGGGCTCGTGTAGCTATCCAAAACGTTATAGTACTTGACATAATAGGTTCTCACCTTAAGATTGCCCGTCTCGAGAATTGGGAAAGTGCCTCCGACATTGGTCGCGACGCGATACCAGTCGTTGAATCGCCAGTATCTTTTTGACGAAGAGCTATCTGTTGTCCATGGAATGCCATAGTCCATCTTGGTGTATTCCACTTCTCCCAGAATCTCGGAGTTGCTCCACGGATAAAGATAGACCTTGGTGTCGATGCCGCTTCTTTCGTAGTCGCTGTTCTGGCGCTCGGTCTTCTCACCATTTTTGAGATAGTTGAACCCGTTTGATTTTTCATGAGTGGCCGAGCCGACGAACGTGAGATCGCCCAGCTTGATAGACCCGCTGCCCGATTGGCCATACGTGCTGTTGCTGCCGGCGAATGTGGAGAGATGCAGAGAAGGCGGGTTAGGGCGGAGAGTCGTCAGTTCGACGATTCCACCGAGTGTATTAGGCCCGTAAAGGACCGATGAAGCGCCTTTTACTATCTTCAATGATCCGATATCGTAGGCGAGGAACGATTTCAGATCGTAAGAGTTGTAATAGGGCTCGTAGACAGGAATTCCATCATAGACCATCGTGCTCCGCGACGTATCGAGGCCGCGGATTTTGATGCTCCATTCGTTTTTACCCCCGACGGAAACAAAGGTCCCGGTCGTCATCGAGAGGACATCCGATACATCTTTAGGGTGAGTCTCTTTGAGAGTGACTTCGTTAATTATGGATGTCGACGAATAGGGCAGCTCTTTAGGTGCTGTGGCTTCGACGGTGATGGATTCGGTGACAGGCGGCGGCGTCTTGGCTTTCTCTTCCTTTTTCTCAGGTTCCTTGGATTCGTTTGTTGTGGTCGCTTCCTGAGCGAACACCGAGAAAGCGAAAATGAAAAGTGCCGTGACGGCGAGGGAAAAGAGATGTTTGAGACAGACACGGTCAGTTCGTTGCATGCATCCTCCTTTTTCAGCACGAAAGGCAGCGCCGTTTCCAGCGTCACCCTATCGGCCCGCCGGCATATCAGTGTGACGTAGCCGAGCAGGCTCGGAGACCTTCCGACACCCTACCAAAAAAGGCCCATTCTGTAAAGCGCGATCACATCGCCACTATCCGCGAGTAAGCACCTGCCTATTGCGACAGAATGGCTGCGGAGCCTCTGCAGCACGGCTCGCGAGGATGCCGAGCCCTCCCCTCCGTATATCAAGTATTCCCCTGATCGATGGTTTGGGAGGGCGAGGCTCCTGCCGAGCCGTCATGCCGGGTCTATCGAGACTATCTGATGGCTTGCCGCCATTTTTTATCCGCGGATTTCGGCATCGCGCCGGCGCCGCGATCCGTGATGAAGCCTCCGGATTCGCTCGACTTCGTATCGAGAAACCCATCCACGGACTAGTGGTGATTTCCATTCCCGACTTGATTCGGCGGGTCTCACAATAGACGTCGGGAACGGGAACGGACACGAGCAAAGACGATGATGTGACCGCGCGACAGTTGATCCCTTTCTGATTTGACTCTCACAGCTCATTTCTCTAGACTTGCCCATCCGGAGGTGGGAAACCACATCGGCTGAGGATGTGGTTCAATGATTTTATGCGTTTTACTACAGTTGTGGAAACAAATCTATCGTCGCTCGAACTTGTACGGCGTGGCAAAGTACGCGATGTCTATGCGGTGTCTCCGGATCGTCTGTTGATCATCGCGACCGACCGGGTTTCCGCTTTTGACTGTATCCTCGGCAGTCCTATTCCCCAGAAGGGGATTCTTCTCAATCAGCTATCCCTCTTCTGGTTCGACATGACAAAGGAGATCGTCCCGAACCACATCATTGAATCCGATGTGTGCCGGTTTCCGATGTCGCTCGTCACGCACACCGATCTTCTCTCCGGACGGTCCATCATCGTCCGCCGGACATCGGTCATCCCGTTCGAATGCGTCGTCCGTGGCTATCTGACCGGCTCCGGCTGGAAGGAATACCGGACGAGCGGCTCGATTGGTGGGACTCGTCTCCCACCGAGCCTCGTCGAATCCGATCTACTTCCCGAACCGTTTTTTTCTCCGGCGACCAAGGCCGATGTCGGCCATGACATCAATGTTGATGAAGCCTACATGGAGAAAAAAATCGGATCCGACCTGACGCACCGCTTGAAAAATCTGTCCATCGCGATTTATGCGAAAGCGGCCGCGTATGCCTTGGAACGCGGGATCATAATCGCCGATACGAAATTTGAGTTTGGTCTCGACGGCGATCATCTTTTCCTGATCGATGAAGTCCTCACTCCTGACTCTTCCCGCTTCTGGCCGCTGAATGAATATCGCCGTGGCCGGCCTCAGAACAGCTTCGACAAGCAGTTTGTCAGGGATTTCCTTGAAGTGAGCAGATGGAACAAGAAGCCCCCGGCGCCCGCGCTGCCTCCCGACATCATTTCCAAAACGCGGTCGAAATACCTGGAGGCCTATCGGTTGCTGGTCGGCCGTGAACTTTCACTTGGGGAGAATTCAGCCTCGTGCTGTGGCCATGACAACATTTGATACCATTCTGGCGGTCATAGCCGGATACTGTGTTCTCGCAGGAATCTTTCGTGGGCTCGTGAAGGAGATCATCTTGCTTGGGATCGTTCTGGCCGGCTTCATCGGGGCTCTTCTGTATTATCCTGTGGTCGCTGCCCGAACAGGCAGCTTCTTCGCCTATCCAGAAGCAGCATCTTTTTTCGGATTCCTAGCGGTCTTTCTCGCGCCCATCCTCCTTGGCGGGATGATCATGTTTATCATCTCCCGCATGTCGGGGACGAAGGTGCTGTCGGCAAGCCATCGGCTCTTCGGATGCTTGTTTGGCGCGCTTCGCGGAGCCCTTCTTTGCGCCGGGCTCATCATCGCGGCCCTGGCCTTCCCGCTGCGTACTCATCCGCTCGACAAAAGCCGCGTCTTCCCCGTCGGCGTCGAGTTGATCGGCAAGGCACGAAGTCTCTTTCCGCAGGAAGTCGCACGATGCATGTCGGCGGAGTTGGATAGATTGAAAAAGGAAAATTCAGGCAAACATCAGGAGGCTCCACATGGAAGAAAGCAAAAGTAGCGACGGGAAAAAGCACTCCTTGAAGAGCCGGACTGAAACTCTCGTCCGTGAAATGCTGGAACGTGGCATTTATCTTGATGAGGCCAGGAGGGAGTTCGAGAAATCCTTCGTCTGTGTCGCACTGGATATGACTAAACACAATCAATGCAAAGCGGCGAAAATTCTCGGGCTTCACCGAAATACTCTCCAATCCAAAATGCGTCTGCTGGGACTCAATAATAATAAAAACCACGGCCACAAGTAGATCATCCCGCTCCTGATCCACAGCTCAGCCTCCAGTCTCGCATCGATCCACATTCCCGATTTCGTACCCGTACTCGCTGAGATGTACCGGGTCGAATCCAACGAGCGGCGTGTCTTTGTGGTGGCGAGTGACGTTGTCGGCATCCTTTTTCAGATGAGTCCGGCAAAATGACAGCCTCGCAATCTAGAAGGAGAAGAAGCGCGGCGCCGAACCTGTGTGCCATGAAAGCACTTGCGAAAAATTCGGCAGTCAAGTAAAAACGTTCCTTGTAGGGATCAGTGAGTTTTCATACAATGCAGAAAATGATGCGACTCTCTCGGATGGCGACTTCAACCAGGTGGATGACGGCTCATCGCCACGATCTGAAAGCGGCCGAGTGGGAAAGCCATGCAGTTCGTGGGATTCCGGTTAAGAGAGGCATCAGTGTCCAATGTGAGCTGGTGACGGGGTTTCCATCATGACGATGCACGTTGAATTCCCGCATCGCGAACTTTTCCTCGGCCTGTTCGCTGATCAGGTCTATCTTGTCGGCGGGACAATCAGGGACGTGCTGATGGGCCGCCAGAGTCGGGAATGGGACTTGCTGGTCACCGGCGTTCCGATCGATACGATCATCGATCGTCTGCGACCGTATGGACGTGTGGATTGCGTCGGGAGGAGCTTCGGCGTCATCAAATTCACAACGACGAATGGGACTGATTTTCCTGTTACCTACGATATCTCTCTCCCGCGCACCGATATGATCCTGGATTCGAAGGTCAGGAACCACCGCAATTTTTTCATCAACTGTGACCCGTCATTGCCGATCGAAGCGGATCTGGAACGACGTGATTTCCGGATGAACAGCATGGCGGTCCGGCTGTCTGACGGCCTTCTGATCGATCCCTTTGGCGGAGCTGAGGACATCAGCGCAAAGCGCATTTGCATCACTAATCCCCGGACCTTTACGGATGATCCGCTTCGTGTCGTGCGGCTAGCTCGATTCGCCGCGACACTCGATTTTTCGGTCGACTCGTCGCTGTACGAGATCTGCAGAAGCGTGGATCTGCTCGGCCTGAGCGTCGAGCGGATCAGTGATGAAATGATCAAATTGATGCTTCGTGCCCGGCTCCCAGGTCGCGGGTTTCACGAAATGCTCAAGCTCGGAGCCCTCAGGCAGTTATTCCGCGAGATCTATGCGATGTCGCTCTGCATTCAGGACGCCATCTTTCATCCCGAGTCGGACGAATTCGGGCATCACACCGTTTTTCACCACACTCTCCTTGTGATGAATCAGGCACAAGCGCTTTCGCGTCTTTTCGCAATCGATGACTCCCGCCGGCTGGCGATGCAGCTGACCGCCCTTCTCCATGACGTCGCCAAGCCCGATACAACAGTCTGGGATTACAAGCATGGGCGGCTCTGCCTGACGTCGGTCCGGCATGACGTTCTCGGCGCGCACATGGCTGGGCAATTCCTCAAACGATTTCGAATTTCCAGCTATCAGGGCCTGGACCTGCAACACCTGATCTGCGTTTTGGTCAAGACACATCTCCGGCCGCAGGAGTTGTGGGCCGGCCGATCGCATGTGACGCGGAAGGCCTTTGCCCGGCTGGCTGCAGATGTCGGAGGTGAAACCGATCTGCTCGTGTTCTTCGATCAAGCCGATCGCGCCGGCCGTCACGTCGACATCATCCGCGAGCTCGATGAACGGGCTCAATGGCTTCAGTCGAAATTCCGCGAGTATTCCATCAACCGTGAAACGCTCAAGCCCCTTGTTCGAGGCCGCGACTTGCTTGAAGCCGGTTTCGTGCCGGGGCGAGCCATGGGGCAGGTCCTTCGTGAACTTCATGGTCTGCAGATTGACGGCGTTTTCCAATCTCGGGAGCAGGGCGTGAGCCTGGCACATGAGGTCTCACGGCGCCTTTTTGGAACGGAAAGGTGCTAAGCCGAATAATGGAAGATTGTGATGAATAGCCTGCCATTTTTTGAGAACATGATCATTTTCCGGCGACCGAATCTTTGAGTGCGAGACATGGACGATTTGGGAGCCGCCCGTTGGAGTTCACGCCCACAATGATTCTAGAAAAAATGTTCCTGGTAGGCGCCTCACCGCTTTACCACTGTCGTAATGTCGATGGATCAGAGAGTATCATCCAGGAGAAATAGAATGATTGATGCAGTTCTCCGCTTTGTATTAACTCATCTCGCCGAAATTCTGATTGGAGTCCTCTGCTTCATCTTTTTCTATCACGCCGTTCGGAGACTCCTCCTATCAATCCGCTCTCTCTTTCGCCTTATTCGTCGCGTTCCAGGCTATAAGCTGGAAACTCCGGGCACACACCTGTTAGTGTCCTTGATATGCTGGGGATTCTGCTTCCTCATGGCCCTCTTCATCGCTTTTTCCGTTGTTTTGGATCTCTCTTATCAACCGATCGCCGGCGCCAACAAAGTCGGGACTCTCAGCTCCCATCCGGGTCATCTCGTTTTCCGGCCCGCAAATGGGTACCCGGGAACCGAATACTCGATCAAGGTGACTACCCGCCAGTGGGCGATTCGGGGCCACTTTCTGGTATTCAAGAGTTTCCTGACGTATGCAGGCCTCCATTCTTCGCACCGGATTGATGAACTGGTCGGCAGAGATGAAATACGCATCCCTGACGTGAGCCGCACGATCGCGAAGTTCCATGGATCAGATCCATTTTTTGATTTTCTAACCCGATTTAATAGGTACATTCCTTTTGTCAATGCCACAACGATTACGTCTCCATATCTCGACTCATCCACAGGACCTCAAACCCTTTACGTCTTTGACGGCGGCTATGTTTTTCTAGCTCCCAGAGTCCGGACCAATTGAGATCGACGAACAGCCTGTTAACAAATGCGCCGCTGGTCGCCGATTCTGAGCTCGGGACAGGATGTTAGGCCCCGAGACAGGCAATGGCATGAATCCCGCGAGGGAAGGTCTCTTTGAGCGCGTTTTCAAAGAACAGGTTGAAAAAATCTTTCGTTGGATCTATCAGAGATGTGGGAATCGGCAGGTGTCAACAAGGCTGTTGCTCTATTTGAAGGAATGCCTTTCGTAATCGGAGTCAATTTAATCGGGCATTTGACCGATGCACGGAAGGCATGCAATCACTCTGCGGTCATGCCATAGAGATTGCTCAGTGCTGCGCACGACGAGTGCGATGAAGCTGCTGTGACTTCATCGGGGGAATGGGGCTAATCCAAGGCCACGTCCAAGCCGGCAATAATGCGCCGGCTTTACGAAGTAAAAAAAAGCCATAATTTCTGGAAGCGTTTTGATGACGGTTTCCCTTTGGCCGTATTACTTGGATTTCGCCAATTTAAGTCTTTTGATGAGGCACCGGCTTGATTTTGACGCTACCCTGATGGGTGACCCCCTATCCGCGAGTAAGCACACGCCTATTGCGACAAAATGGCTGCGGAGCCTCTACGGCACGGCCCTCGCGAGGATGCCGAGCCTTCCCCTCCGCATATCAAGCATTCCCCTGATCGATGGTTTGGGAGGGCGAGGCTCCTGCCGAGCCGTCATGCCGGGTCTATCGAGACTATCTGATGGCTTGCCGCCATTCCTTATCCACGGATTTCGGATGACCGGGGCCCCTTGATAGGCATTTGTGTTCTAGTATAAGATCCGTGCTTCATGGCACATGGTTAAAAGACAGCGATTGCAATGATATGAGGCCTGCGTGAGAATGAGGACATGAAAGCCGATGTGATTGGCTTATCATTGGTGAAAATGCCATGAGTGCCCTGCGAGGTCATAATCCTGTGTGGCATCTGGGGGGCACGTTAGAGAGCCTTCGCGAGAGAAATGCTCGGGTCCGGTTAGAGTTTTTATCAGGCGATCAGCGAACTTCGGCGAACGTCAGTCGGCTGCACACTCATTGAGGAGGAGATATGCCCATTGATCCAGAGCTGCTCGAAATTCTGGCTTGCCCGCTGTGCAAAACGGGTTTGGAACTTAAGCCCGATCAGTCGGGGCTGAAGTGCCAAAAATGCAAACGTGTTTATCCGATACGAGAAGACATTCCGATCATGCTCATTGACGAAGCGAAGATCGAGGAGTGAGATCGAGCGCGCTTGAGGATTCTGATCCTTCGTTTCCGGCTCCTCGGAGATATCATTCTGACGACTCCGGCCGTCAAGCTTCTGAGGAAGCACTTCCCTGATGCGGGGATCGACTATCTCGTGGAACCGGAGTGGAGGGGTCTTGTCGAGGGATTCCCATGCATCAATGATGTGATTGTCTATGATAGAGTCCTGATGAAGAAAGCCCCCCATGAGCATATCGGCTTTATGACCGAGATGAGAAAACGACACTACGACGTGGCGATTGATTTCCACGGGGGCCCTCGAAGCGGTGTCGTCACGCGCGCCACAGGGGCGCCGCTTCGGATCGGCTATACTGGCCCGCAGTCGATTTTTTTCTACAATTGTAGAATCAAGAGAAATCTCCGCGGCTTCCGCTTCCACAGCGTCATGCAACAGATCCGGCTTCTGGAACCATTGGGGATCCATCCCGGCGAAATGGTCCCTGCCGTCGACATGGCGTCGCCGGGGGAGGATTCTCAAAGTCTGGTCGCGACACTTCTCCGGCGTGCGAAGGAAAGTGGGTATTCGGGTCTGGCATCAGTTCATATCCCTCCCCAAAATTCATTTCGCAACTGGGGGCGGGATCGGGTCGCCGCCGTCGCCGAAGGGCTTGCGATGCGTGGGTTGCAGCCCATTTTTCTCGGGGCTGAGGACTCGGCCAGCCTTGCAGATGATGTGAGTGATTCTTTGCAAAAAGCGGCTGTCCCCGTTGTTGGAAAGACCTCGGTCCTGGACCTGAGGGCCATCATCGCCGCCAGTCGTATTTTCGTCGGCGCAGACAGCGGCCCTATGCATATTGCCGCAACGACGGCGACTCCGATTGTGGCTCTCTTCGGACCAAACCTCCCGCGAATCAGCGGCCCATGGAGCAGCCGTGCAACGATCATCGAAGAAAACCTCGAATGCCGCCCCTGTGATCAGCGAAGATGTATCTTCGGGGATCATCGCTGTTATGGGCGAATTGATTCACGACGGATCCTGGAAGCGGTTGACAGCCGGTTGGAGAAGCACATGGAGAAAGTGGAACCGGCCGCTTTTCTTCCCGCGTGGCTTTACGGCGATCCTGCTTGCGTCGTCTGAACTTGAACGGCGAAAAAGCGAAGCGCCTCACGATGCTCTTCCCGGCATCAACGATGATATGATCGCAGCTCATGAACATGAAGGGCCAGGGATTGAAGGATTGAATGGAGGGGGAATGAAGACTTCATGGCGCGATCATCCGCTCTTGCTCAGGACACTTCCGCAGATTTTCATCATGCTGTTCGCGCTCTCGATGACCGTCTCCATCGCGGCAACTCAGATCTGCCTTTCAATTCTCTTCCTTCTCGTAGTGCTGACTTTCCGAGGGCATCGCCTGTCGGACGCCGGAGTCATCACAATCCCTTTGATTCTCTACTCCGGATTTTCGATGATCTCCGCCGTTTTTTCTCTTAATCTGCAGCATAGTCTGTCCGACATCAAGAGCCTGCTCCTTTTTGCGATACCCTTCATAATTGCCTATTTCAAAGGAAACATGCTGCGCCTGCGGTACCTCATCCTGGCTATTTACATCGGCGCCGTGGCAAGCGCTCTCTATGCTCTCTACCAGTACTGGACCTCAGACGGGGAACGCTCGACGGGGTTCATGAGTCATTACATGACGTTCGCCGAGCAGATGATGCTGGTTGGAGGAATAGCCTTCGCCATGCTCCTTTATGAGAAGGGCACGTTGAGATGGATTTCGGCCTCTGTTCTGCCGGTGGTCCTGGCCGGCTGTGCCGCCTCGCTGACCCGTTCCTCCTGGATCGCATTCCTGGTAGGCGTGATCGTCCTACTGGCCGTGAGAAAGCCAATTCTGACGGTGTTGGTCCCTCCAATTTTGGCGATGATTCTTCTTCTGGCGCCTGGCGAGTACCGGCAGCGAGTTTTCAGCATCTTTAATCCGTCGATGAAGAGCAATCATGATCGCGTTTTGATGATCAAAAGCGGCCTGAAAATGGTCCATGATTATCCTCTATTTGGGGTTGGGCCCGATGTGGTTGGGCTTGTTTATCCGCAATATAAGGAGCCTGAAGCGACTCCAGGAGCAGTTCACCTCCACAACAACATCATTCAGATCGCCGCTGAGCGGGGGCTCCCTGCTCTGGCCGCATGGCTCTATCTGATGGCGGCCGCGGCTGTTGCCAGCTTTCGCCTGATCCGGAGACTCCCCCAGGTTGCCGGTTACCCCGCTGCTGCGCTCTTTTGTGTTGTCGGCCTGTTCGTTTCGGGATTTTTCGAGTATAATTTTGAAGATTCTGAGATTAAAATGCTCTTTCTTTTTATCTTGACGCTTATGTTTTTGGCTCGAGAAGGCTATGGAACGGAAAACCGCTAGGGAACTTGTCTCTCGGTTCCGAGGGGTCAGAGTCTGCGTCCTCGGCGATCTCATGCTGGACCTTTTCATTCGCGGGAAAGTATCGCGGATCTCGCCCGAAGCTCCGGTACCGGTTGTGGAAATCGAATCGGAAGAGCTCCGCCTGGGAGGTGCCGGGAACGTTGCTCATAATATTGTTTCGCTGGGAGGCGACCCGGTGCTCGTGTCGGTTGTCGGTGAGGACAACAACGGAGAACGCCTCCTGTCGGCCCTCCGCGAAAACGGCTTATCGACGGCTGGGATCGTACAGGACGCCGACCGTCCCACTACCGTCAAAAGCCGCATCATTGCGCACAGCCAGCAAATGATCAGGATTGACCGCGAGAGCCGCAAGCGCATTTCTACAGTTGTAGAAAAAAAACTTGTGGGGAACCTTCTTGCCTCGCTACCGGATGCTCAGGCCGTGCTCGTCTCCGATTACGCCAAAGGCGTCATCACGCCGGCCACAATGCACGCGGCGCGAAGGCGCCGGGAAATCCCCGTCCTGATAGATCCCAAGGTGCCTCATTACCAGCTTTATAAAAATACGACGATCATCACTCCGAACGTCACCGAAGCTGAACATATGAGCGGTATTGCGATTGAGGATCTTGGAAGCCTCAATCGCGCCGGCCGCCGCATCATGAGTCATCTGCGGTGCCCGTACCTGCTGATCACGCGAGGCGAGGATGGGATGAGCCTTTTTGATCGAAGTGAGCCGGAACCGGTGCACATCCCCGCTCGTGGCCGCGAAGTCTACGATGTCACGGGCGCAGGGGATACGGTGATCGCTGCTTTCGCCCTCGCGCGGTCCGCCGGCGCCAGCTGGCTCGATGCCGCCGTTCTCGCGAATCACGCTGCCGGGATTGTCGTGGGACGAATCGGCACAGCCGTCGTAACTGCGGATGAGCTCATCGAGAGCTTCCGATAGCGCCTCAGGCGGATCATCCTCGATCAATATCTTCTTATGAAACCACAGTTGAACGCGGATGAACACAGATGGGTTCTCATCCATCTGCGATTTCACTCCCTGCTTTCACCTTCGAGCGAAATCATTCGATGGAGCGGAAGGCGTTGCTACATTTTTGCGAGGGCATCCAACATGGCTTTTGCCTGCGGCACGAGCGGATCAGAGGGCGATGCGAGCTCAATAAATTTCTGAAACTCGATCTTCGCCTCCGACATTTTTCCGACGTTCACATAGCCGTTTCCAAGCCAATAGTGAGCCAAAGCATGATCCGGTTTGATGTGAATCGCCCTTTCAAAAGCGGCGACGGCTTCAGGGATTTTCGATTCGTTGAAACGCGCCGAGCCGAGATTGTAGAAAGCCTCAGCCTCGTTCGAGTTGATCTTCGTGGCTTGCTCCAGGGCCTCGGCTGCTCCCGCGTAGTTCTTCAATCCGAACCTGATGTGACCGAGGTTGAACCAGCCGGCGAAACTTGATGGATCCACTTCCACAACCCGGGCGAAGGCGGCTTCGGCATCGGCCATTTTTCCGAGTTTCTCGTCAATGATTCCAAGCTTCCCAAGAAACACCGGATTTTTCGGATCGGCTGTCAGAGCCCTGTTCAGAGGATCGAGCGCTTCCTGAAATTTGCCGGCATCGAACAATTGAGCAGCCTGCTTGTAATCGGCGATACCCGGTCCCTCTTTGACGGCCGACACAGCTTTCGGCATCTCGATAAGCTCAAAATCGAGAACCGTCGCTTCACCAAGCTTAACCTTCCATTCGGCGCTCGACGGCATATAGCCGGCCATGCTGACTTCAACAACGTAGGAACCCGGTGTCAACCCGATTTGCGAATAGATCCCTTTGTTGTCGGATTTTATGGCGAATGAAATTTTGGAATTATCCTTCGACGTGATCGTGACGGATGCCCCGGCGATGGGCGCTCCCCCTTTGGCCTTGACGACACCGGTTAAGCGCCCCGTTGTCTGAGCAAACACGGCCACCGCGAAAAGCAGGCTGACGATAATGCAAAGGCTTTTTCTCATCATTAACACTCCCCGTAAATTATAGCGGACATCGCAAGGCGCCTCGACGAAGAGCAATGTCCGAATGTGGTGTTTTTTACTCTTCATCGACGGTTTCTTAGAAGGATCTTTTCGGTGATACTGAAGGATGAATGCCCGATTCGTAGGAATTCAGTTCCGCTCATCCCATCAATTGTACCGATCCCCATGGATGCGAGATGCCTCTTCATTGGCTCGTGTTGGTTCAATTTTCTCCGCCGTCTATTTTAAGTACCCGCCTCAAGTGCCGGCCGCCGTCGAAGCCCGTCGACATCCAGGCTGCTAAAATCGTGCAAGCGGTGTTTGTCGGAGTGAACCGTGATCCCAGCACCAGAATATTGCTATCGTTGTGCTGCCGGCTCACCCGGGCCATGTTTTCATCGACGCAGAGGGCTGCACGGACTTTCGGAAATCTGTTTGCGGCGATGGACATCCCGATGCCGCTTCCGCAGATCAGGATTCCTCGTTCGTACTGCCCGGTGGAGACACCGGCTGCGACCGCACGGGCGATGTCGGGATAGTCACAGGATTGTTCGTCCGGGCAACCGACGTCGACATATTCGATTGAGTGTTCATCGAGGTACTTCTTAAGCTCATTCTTGAGCTGAAATCCCGCATGATCCGAACCAATAGCCATCATACCGCGCAATATAGCGTAGCCTTTCGCGGCAGGCAAGCTGCCAAGCGGCTGGTTGTCCGCATTTGGTTCGCTCCCAAGAAGAATGTATGGTGAGCCCACCTCACAGGAATCATCATTGCCAACCCCTGACGGAGGCTTTAGAGAGAAGAAAAAAGGCCATTGAGAAGATGGGCAAGCCCAGGCCCAAGTCGCCAATAATGCGCCGGTTTTGGGGAGTAAAAAGTAAAGAAAATAAAAATTTCCGGATGCGTTTTGATTGAGGGTTTCCTTCGGAGGAGCGGTGAATTCATGGAAATATGCGTCATCGATACAGGTTGCGGCCTGAGCGCCGCTGATCAGGAAAAGCTCTTCCGAATCGATGTGGATGTCCGAACAATTGGGATATCATCGGAGAAAGGCACAGGCCTGAAAATTCTCGCCCCAACTGCAAAAAGAAATAGGCGTCACCGTCAATCCGTACCAGAGCTGATGATTATGGATCAATCACGAGGAGCCCGTTCCGAAGGGGACGTCGGTTGTGCGTTACCGGCAATTTCTATACAATTCGTGGTAGGTTATGTATTCACTGAAGGTGCTCGTTGTCGAAGACAGTGTGACGCAGCTGATGCGGACGCGGCAGGCATTGATGAATGCCGGCTATGAGGTCTTCGTTGCGAATAATGGGATCGACGGTTACCAGGGCGCTCTGACCCAACACCCGGACATCATCCTTCTCGACATGAACATGCCGTTGCTAGACGGCCCTGGAATGTTGATGAAAATGCATGACCATGCCGACCTTCGCGAAATTCCAGTCATCATGTTGACCGCGAATTCCGATGTCCAAGCCGTTAAGAAGGTGCTGTCAATGGGGGTCAAGGGCTATATCGTCAAGCCATTCATCATCGACGTATTCGAGGACCAGATTAAGAAAATATTTCTCGATGCGGGTCATGAGCTCAGCCCGAAGGAGAAAATCCAGGCAAGCATCGAGAAGAAGGTCGTCCGATACGAGGAGCGGAATTGGGGGCACGTTTTCTCGATTGTGCCCGATTCTTTGAAGATCGGCATCAAGCTGGTTTTTTCTTATATCCGACGGCTGATAGCCGTTAACGAACAGCGGTTTGTGCTCGATTTTTCCGCCTATCCCGTTTTCCCGTCCGAAGATATTACGGTGTTGGGTTCGTCGGTTGCTTCTCTGCAGAATGGCAAAGAAACCGTCAGCCTTATCGCATCGACCGAAGCGCTCCGGACTCAGTTTTACCAATTCAAGGAAACCGCCGGATTGAGGATCTTTCCAAGCCTGTATTTCGCCGAGAATGTCTTCCTTGGACGGCATACTGGGAGGGAAGGCTACTTGGGCGTGATTCCCGGCCCCTTGCGGATGAAACAAAAAGAGTGGGTGAATGCGCTTGGGTTGACTGGAGCCCTGGTCGATGTGATTCAGGCGAACTCGCCGGCCGAAAGAGTCGGGATCGAGATCGAGGATGTCATCACTCATATCGCCGGGAATGCCATTCGGACTCACTTCGATCTCTATGGGATCATTGCCGGCACGGCGCCAGGGACCACCATCGAAATCAAACTCCTCAGGGCGAGCAAGACAATCACCGTCCAGGTAACGGTTGAAGAGCGCTTCGAGAAAGCCTGAGAGTGGAACGGCGGCTCGCCGTCAAGGACTAATCACCGGAATCCTGCAGTCGCACCAGAACTGAATGAGCCATGGTCGGGTGACGGCAGAGGAGCGGAAATAATGCGAATCTCCTCCTGCGATGCGCTGTGCCACGGGGTGGAGAATGACACTCGATCATTGAAGGCGGCTCTCTAACTCGATAGAATGCAATTTAGCATGTTGACGCTGAAGGTTCTGGTTGTTGAAGACAGTACTACGCAACTCGTCAAGATCAAGTTCTCTCTGCTGAATGCCGGTTACGAAGTCATCGTCGCAACGAATGGCCACGACGGCTACATGGCAGCGGTGGCCGATCGCCCCGATGTGATCCTGCTGGACATGGTCATGCCGGTGCTGGATGGCCCTGGAATGCTGTTGAAACTCCGCGATGACGATGAACTGTGGAATATCCCTGTCATCATGTTGACAGCTCTTTCGGAAGCCGATTCAATAAGGAAAGTTCTCTCTCTCGGGGCCAAGGGCTATATCATCAAGCCTTTCAACCTTGAAGTTTTTGAAGACAAGCTGAAAGTTCTTTTCCCGCAAGTTGATTTCTCTCTCAGCCCCACCGACAAGATCAAGACCGATATCGACCGCCGGATTATTTCCTACGAGGAAATTGGGGGCATCCATGTTTTCGCCATCCCATCCGACCGTCTTTCCATCGGCGTGAAACTTGCCTTTTCCTATATTCGGCGCCTGCTGGCGGCGGGTGGACGCAAGTTTGTCGTGGATTTTTCAACCTCGGATATGCTCTCTTCCGAGGATATGAGCGTGCTGATTTCTTCGGCCGCTTCTCTCCAGAAGGGCATAGAATTTGTCATCTTCCTTTCAGCAAGCGAGGGGTTCAAGAGCCAACTGGGACAATATTTCGAAACGGCGAAAATCAAGCTCATCGCCAGCCGGACCGAACTGCCGACGGCGTTCTCGTAAGGCTTTCATGATATTCTACGATCGTAGAATGTGCTTGTAACAGCTTCACCGGCGGCGCTCTATCACACGGCAACAGCCTCGTGGATACAGAACGGGATAGGCCGGAAGTCAATCATACTGTTCGCCTTTTCGCTGAGGAGAGCATCACAACACCCGATCTCCTCCGTGCTTTTATTGCGCCGCCTCTGATCTCTCTCTGCCTCTCTCTCTCTCTCTTCATTAGCATCCAATCCGCGGATAAGGAATGGCGGCAAGCCATCAGATAGTCTCGATAGACCCGGCATGACGGATCGGCAGGAGCCTCTCGACCTCCCAAACCATCGTTCAGGGGAATGCTTGATATATGGAGGGGAGGGTGAGCATCCTCGCGAGCCGCAGAGGCTCCGAAGCCATTTTGTCTCAATAGGCGTGTGCTTACTCGCGGATAGGTGTCACAATTCTGGTGTTGACAAGCCGGTTTCTATTCTCTTATGATCCGGGTCTTATGCTTCTGTTCCGCGGAGTAGCAATATGCATGGTTATGTCGAATCGGTAACATCCCTCATGAGGCATACTGTATTGGTTACTGCTGTTAGTGACGTCTCTTTGATGGTTCCCTTCCAAAAATGGCTCCGGATGTTGGCCACGGACAGTTGTGATACGTCACCTGCGGCCGGCGCGGATCTTGTGATATGAGACGGCGTTTGAAATCAATACGCATGATTCACGCGAGAAATCACATTGTTGGCATCTTGCCGGGCAATCGTCGTTTGACGCTTCTCGTTGCTTTGCTTGTCGCGATCTCACTCCTCGCATTCTATAAGAGATCATCGCAACTGGAGCCGGAAACGAGAATCTCCGCTAATTTAACTCGCGTCTCAGCACCTCCATCCAAGTTGAGTCGGCGATCGGCTCCGGTGGTGATCCAACTGCCGGCTCGATTCCGATCCATGAATGCAAATCCAGTTCCCAGCCTGCTACTTGAGATGGAGCCCGTTTTCGTCACTTTGATCCACAGGAATCTGTTCAGATACACTGATACGCTGCCGGCGCCACCGGTCGTGCCCTTGCCGCCTCCACTACCACCACCACCTCCTCCTCCTGAAATTCGTCCTGAAGCTCATTTCATCGGCACCGTCTTCCGGGGTGAATTGGTGGCTTTGTTTGGATTGAAAAGCGAAATTCTTACTCTGCGGGAAGGAGATCTGCTTGAACAAAAGTACATTGTGAAACATATCGACCCGGAAACAGTGTTGCTTGAAGATCGGAATTTCCATAATACGGCATCCTTTTCAGTCACACATAAATAACCCTGCCTGCTTCTAGATGGAGGTACCGGTTGCAGGTTAATCGCCGGTTTCAGCTCGATGAGCTTATGAATCAATTCGAGGCGGAACAATGAAACAGATTCTTGCGTCCCTCTCCATTCTTTTAGCGATCATTTTATTCGGCTGTCACGATGTGCCCACTGTGGCCGATAAAGATTCAACGATTGTTCTGGCGTCGAATCGCTCGTTTCTGCGAACAGGCGGTGATACCGCACAGATCACGGTAACCGGCTACTCGGGAAATGGCGAACCGATACGGGATGGAACTCTTGTGACATTCACGACCAGCCTCGGCTCTCTGCCGCCCAGCGTTGAGCTTCGGGATGGGCGGGCCATCGTTACATTTGTCAGTGGCAATCAGCGTGGTGAGGCAAACATCAAAGCGCGTTCTGGAATAGCTGTGGGCGAACTGTCGATTGATATCGAATACTCCACTCAAGCAAAAATTACCCTCAAGGCAACGCCAACCTCACTCCCGGCTGCCGGTGGCCCGGTTACAATCAAGGCGGAAGTTGCCGACAACAAGGGCAATCCCTTCACCCATATTCCTGTTTCGTTCGAAACAACCACCGGCACCTTCGAAAAACCCCAGAATCCGATTTACACCGATGATTACCAGGGAATCGCCATCAACGTTCTAAGGACGAAGGCAACCGCCGATGTCACAGTTAGTTCGCTGGGTCAGAGTGCAACCATCACAATTGAAGTATCTGAGAACACCCCCCCGACGGCCAGCTTCACATATTGGCCTCTAAGCCCAAAAGTCGGAGACCAGGTGAATTTCGATGCCAGTGCCAGCACCGATACGGATGGCAAAATTGTGCAATACTCCTGGTCATTCAATGATGGTTACAAAGATGGAGGCTGCAAGATACATCGTTCTTGTTCCACAAGTGGTGAATACGAAGTTTCCCTCCAGGTGAAAGATAACCTGGGAGCTGTCTCCGCCGTCGTTACCAAAACATTTTCTGTGGTTGAAAATGAAGCGCCTGTCGCCTCTTTTGATTTTTTCCCCACCAACCCCACAGTCAATGCGGAAATTCGTTTCGATGCCTCGTCCAGCACCGATTCGGACGGCTGGATCAAGAAATGGGAATGGGATTTTGGAGATGGCACAAATCGTGATGGTGAAGTCGTCACGCACAGCTACGACCATGCCGGGACATTCCAGATTCACCTCACCGTGACGGATAATGATGGCCAAACGGATGAAACAGCGCAAACCGTGACGGTTGGCGTCAACCAGGCGCCGATTGCAAGCTATACGTATTTCAAGTCGACCGATGGTCAACCGCTGAAGTACGATTTCGACGCCGGCTCCAGTTACGATTCCGATGGATACATCGTATCGTATGCCTGGGATTTCGGCGATGGGAGTGCGCCTCTTACAATTTCAACGACAACTGTGACACATATCTTCCCAGAGAAGAAGACCTATAAAATCCGGCTCGTCGTGACGGACAATCTTGGCAGCAAAGGAGAAGTGCTGAAAGACGTGGTCGTGGAGTGAAAGGGAAAGTGAATTTTTAAGAAATATCCGGATTCCCTGACACCCATGAGGATCACTGAAATGCTCTGAAGCGCACCATCGATTTCGCACTATGCACATTTGAAAACCCCCATGAGCACCGATTCCTATCCAAGATCTCAACATTCCATGCAGCACAACCCCTGCACAAGGAACAAGACAGAGCTGCAACGTGAAAGATGTCACGATCCGCTTTGCGCTCCATCCAAGCTGGGACGATTCGGAATTTCCCTGGCAATACTACTTCTCACAGCGACCTGTGCCAGTCGAACGGCGTTTCGAAAAGGCGAAGAAGCCTATCAGAAGAATGAAATCGATCAGGCGGTTCAGTATTACATGAGGGCACTCCAGAGCGAACCCGAAAACGTCCGGTATCGATTCGCGTTGGGCAGATCTTTGGTCTCGGCTTCGAATTACCACCTTCATCGCGGCCAGGAGATGCTGGAGGCCGGTGACGCCCGAGTCGCTTTGTTCGAGTTCAACAAGGCTTTGGAAAATAACCCCGGTAACAACGAAGCACGGCGGCAGAAGGATGGTTTGCTGAAGCGCCTCGCCGAGGAAAAGAAGAAGGAAGAATCATCCGATCTGGAAGTGCTCAAAGAAAAGGTGGCTCAAAGCGAGAGCGAGCGAGCCCCGAAGCTTCAGCCGGAAAATGAACCTTTTAATTTGAAAATGGGGGAAGCCGATCTCGCTGTGATCCTCCGCGCTCTTCAGAGTCTCTCAGGAGTCCGGATCCTGTTTGATAAGAATTTTCAGAGCCAGAAGCTGACGGTCGACCTGGATCGAGTCAGCTTCAAGGAGGCCCTCGAGAAGGTCCTTATCCAGACCAGAAATTTTTACAAAGTCATTGATGAACGCACAATCATCGTCATCCCAGACGATCCAAAGAAGAAAGCGGAATACAACGAGCTCGTGATGCGCACTTTTTTCCTCTCCAATGCTGATTTGAAGCAAGTCGAGAAGGAAGTCAGGGAACTGGTCGGAATTAAAACAGTCGGAACCAACGAAACACTCAACAGCATCACTCTGCGGGATACTCCGAATAAAATAGCCGTGGCCGAGAAGCTGATCCGTACGCTCGACAAGGCCCGCGCAGAGCTCTTGATCGATGTTGAGATTCTGGAAGTCAATCGCCGGCGAATGAAGAAATATGGCGTCGAGTTGTCCCAGTATTATGTTAGCGAGTTTCTCAATCCATGGCCTGTGACTGATCTTTCGAAGGTGACGTCCGGATCGCCGGTTCGCGGAACACAACTCAAGCATCTTAACCTATCGGATTTTTTCTTCAACCTGCCCTCCGTGGCTTACAAATTGATGCAGGAGGACAGCCTGACCAAGGTCAAGGCGAAGCCACAGCTCAGGGTCGTCGATCAGGAAGAAGAGGTCGTCCATTTGGGCGATAAGGTGCCAATCCTGCAGACCTCTTTTGTTCCCAATTACGGCACTTCTTCCACGAGTACCCTCAATCAGAACCCGATTAACTCCTATAACTATGCCGACATCGGGATCATGATCAAGCTCACGCCGCGAGTGCATCACGATGGCTGGATCACGATGAAATTGGAATTCGAGTTGACCTTTATCACCGAGGCCGGCACCGACACACGGCCTCCCACCATTGGAACCCGAAATGTCAAATCGGTGATTCGTCTGCAGGATAATGAGACGGGAATTCTGGCGGGGCTTTTACGAGATAACGAACGCAGCTCTGTGAAGGGCTTGCCGGGCCTTGTGAACCTGCCGATCGTCAAGGAGATCTTTAGTAGTAACGACAAAGAAATTGAACAGACCGATATTATCCTGACAATCACTCCGCACATCATCAAGTTTCCGGATATCGACGAAGATGATCTACGCTCTTATTACGTGGGCACTGAGGAAAACATCGGGCTGAAGGAAAGCCTGCCGGCATCGCCTTTTGACAAGGAGAAAAAGGAAACGCCGGTTGTTGTGCCCTCTGTCAAGCCTCAACCGTCCCCACCAAAAACTCCGGCAAAGACGCAGCCTGGAGCCGTGCCGGCTGCAGGCGGAACACAAACAGCCCCGGCTGAGATGCATGAGGGAATACGGCCTTCTTCTCAAGAACCCGACTCATCATCGCAAATTCCCAACGAACCGGCCTCGCGAGAAGAGCCTGCCGTCACTGGCGGCACGCAGGAGATTCCGGCGGAAGAGGCGACACCTCCTCCATCTGAACGCAGCGAACAGGAAAATCCATCCCAGGTGGATGAATCGGCCCCACCTCTGCCATCTCAAGAACAAGATAAATCGGCCGTCTCTGAGCAGGAATCGACAGCTCGCCTTTCACTTGTCAGTAGCTCACAGACCCTTGCTGTAGGCCAGTCCCAGACTCTGGATCTGATCATAGAGAATGTGAAGGAGTTTCAGATGCTGGATGGCGAGCTGCGTTTTCCGGCCGACAAATTGCATATCGAACGTGTTGACACAGGAGATTTCGTACGTGCTCATGGGGGCAATGTCACGCCTGTCATTGATAATGCGACGGGCAAATTGAAACTCTCTGTGATACTGGGAGGCATGGCGAGCAATGTGCGTCAGGAAAAGCTTGCCGTTGTGCAAGTGAAAGCCATTGCGGCCGGCGAGGTTACAGTCAGCTCGTCGGAAATGCATGTGCTTGACCTGCGCCTCCAGGAATTGCCCGCTTCTTTTCAAGCTCCGACGTTGACAGTAACGAAAGCCGACGGAAAAGAACCCTAAACCCCCTGGCGGAGCCAGAACCAAAGGCGGTGGCCGCACCACAGAGCGACTCCAGACCTCCCAGGAAGTCAGGAAGGGAGGAATGCAGGAACGGAAGGCGGGTGTGCCGGCAATGGTCGGGGTCGTTCCTGGTTTCCTTACTTCCTGCATTCCTAAGAGGTTCGGGTGGGATCTTGCACTTTTAGACACTAAAGATCTCACACGGCTTTCTGAAATCCAGGTCTGAATCAGGCATAGAACGCGAAAGGCGGCTTTTGCCCGCCTGACGTTTTACAAATATCGTCATGCTGCATGATGATGTCCTAACAAAGCGTCTCGGAAGTTCTGAGAACCAAAGCGTTGTGAATCGCGGCAGAATGGTCCTGAATTCAGCAAGGGGCTAGGAGTGAAGGCAAAGGGTTAGATCGTCCCGGCCTAATCCATTCCCGATCCAATTTGACATATCTCAGTCAATCGAAAAGCCCTCTGATGGAAAAAATCTACAATCATAAATATTTCTGAACCTTTTATTATTTCTCAACTCTCTGTTGACAATTCTGTTTCACATCAATTATGATCCACAACTTATGTATCCGCTTCGTGGGGTCGAGGTTTATATATGAATACTCCATTCATGCCGCGCCATATGTGCCGGATGTACCAATCTGTGTTGCTGATTGCTGTTTATGCCGGCTTTTTGAGCCCGATTCGGCTGATAGCGGGGGCAATCACTAGGGTGGATCACGTTTGTTGCCTGCCGGTTGCTGCCAAATATGAGTGAGCGAAACGGCAATCGAAGTGGGAAATTCACGTGGCGAAGATTCCTTGTCACTGGAAAGGTTACGATTGACTCGTCGTATCCTTATATATTCGACCAGCATCTCATGAAACTCCCTTCGTTTTGGCAGGGACAGTATTGATGGCCACTATGCCCAACGATGGAAATCAAAAACCGGCGGATGTGATCGCTACAGGTGGTGAATCATGATGAGAAGATCAGCGGTTATCATGGCGATGATGCTTTTAGCTGCGTTTGTGCAGCCGTTGCAAGGGGACGATCCTCTTGCCACCGGACAGCTCAAGGTGCTTGGCGCCAGCCTCGAAGTTGCCCCGGCAACGATGACGGTTCCGGTGGGAGTTGCCAGTCAGGTCCAAACCGTTTTTTCCGCCGGGCAGGCGACACCTCTGCCCGGAACGGTGGTCAAGGCCTCTCTGCGCGGCCCCGGCCTGAATCGCGCCCTGACGCTCACCACCCTCCCCGGCCATCCATTCACTTTGCCGGGGTTGCCGATCAGGGGCAGCTATGCGCTTGAGAACATCCGCTTGGAAAAAGACAACATGGTGTTGCTGCGCGCGGAGCCGGATCATGTAACAATGAACGTCATCGATGTCGTCATCACATCGGTCGAAGTACGTCCACTGACTCTCCAGGAGATCCGCGATCGAGGCATCATCATCACCGATGAAAACTTCACGGTATATAACTTTTCGATCGGGTATTTGCTGGAAAGCACTCCGGTCAAGATGGATTTTCCTGTCGTATTTGATGATAAGGGTCAGGCTCGCGTCCTTGATTTCAAACCAGAGACCTCATCGCCTTTCACGCCGGATAAGCCTTTTGGTATCAATTTTGCTCAGCCGGAGGAACTGGAGCCTTTCGATTTCGATTTGGACATCCCTGGATTTCAGGATCCGACTTCTGGACTGCTGGTGGACGACAATGCGCCAAGTTGGCCGCAGCATCAATTCTCCGGTTTGTTGGTTTTCAACGGCAACATCGGGTTCCTGCATCAGTTTTTCAGCATCATGTTTATCGTTACCAACAACGCGCCTTCCGGAAGCCCGATCACTCTGAAAGATCTCTCAGCGACCATCAATCTGCCACCGGGCTTGCGTGAAGCTCATACCAATCCACCTCGCCTAACCGGCTCCGCCATTCCCGTGCGTTGTCCGGGACCTGATGGGAAGGTTGGGACGGCCGATGACCAGGAAGTCATCCTCGCCGCATTTATGGGCAAGGCCGAGTTCCTCGCCGAGGGCCTCAAGACCGGCACTCATGCCGTCAAAGTGGATTTCAAAGGAACGATGGGTGGAACCTCATCCGGCGATGTTCCCGTAAAAGGCTCGGCGACGGGCATGGTTGTTGTGCGAGACCCCGAGCTGACAATTACGTTCAGTCATCCATCGGTTGTACGCCAGGGCGAAGAGTACGACATGTATGTGACTCTGACCAACACATCGCCCGTGGATGCCAATCTGGTGAGTCTTAGCCTGCCCAAGACCCGGCAAGTTGGAGCCCGCCTTTTATCTGGAGACCGGTTGCAGTTCGAAACGATCAAGCCCGGTGAATCACAGACTGGCAAGTTTCACATGCTTGCTCTACAAACGGGGAAAGTGACGGCCACGGCATTTGTAGCCGAAGGGAGTAGCCTGACCGGATCGTTCGTGCTAACGGCCGGAGTCGGAGAGATGGGGATACCTTTGTCGCCGGACACGCTGGTGATGCCGTCTTTCACATCGAAGATACCCTCAGATGTCCGTGAAGCGGCGATGCTTCTTATGGGCGAAGCCTATAGCATCTCGGTGACGCCTCCTGACATACTGCCATCGCACCTTCCATACATTCGAAAAAACATCGTGCAGACGCGCGCCTATGAGCTCGCGGGGGCCGGCCAGCGCGTGGATTTCGGCGAGTCCTGGGAAGATGCGATGCCGATTCTGCTTTTGGATTGGCTGGGCAATCGCAATCCCGATGTCCCATTTGACCAGCTGAGGCGCCAGTCGAGCAAGAGCGTGAACGTGTCCGAAAAGATGGCCGGTTGGATGAACGACGCGATCCAAAGCCGCGGTTTTCTGGCTTACTTCAGGCACTTTGCGACTGTCGCCTCGTACCGTGAACCGTTCCTCCTGGCGGGGCTTTCAACGACTGCTTCAGAGAAACCATGCCACCTGCGACTGGTTGACGGCCTCGAAAACCGGCTTTCGATCGCGCCGGCGGGAGTCCTTTGTGAGATTCCATTTGCCGAGCGTTTTGATTTGATCGAGCGTGGAGGCGGCAATGCGGAATTGGCCGTCGCGGGTCGCGTGGATGAAGCCGGGTATCGGGTGGAGGTTATCGGAGATGCACAAGGCAGCTTTGACCTGGTGCTCGTTGTTCCCGATGGCGCACATGGGTTTCGTGAAGTGCGCTTCCAGAATGTCGAATGCCGCTCAGGAATGCTCGCGAGCCTTCTCGCGCAAAAGGATACCCAGGAGTTTATCCTGAAGCTCGATTGGACTCATGATGGGACGATCGATTCCCATGTGACCGGCCAGGTCACAGCGGTCGTCGAACCGCCATTGCAGCTTATTGCGACTGTGCAGGATTGCAATACGGATTCGCTTGGCCAGGCCGTTGCGCTGTTTTTCAATCGCGATGTCGATGATGTCCTCGCGAAGGATGTCGACGCTCGCTATGAAGTCCCCCGCAAGCGCGTCCTGTCGGCCTTCGTGCAGAATTCGCCCCGCATCGTCGTGCTCGGCGTGGATAGCCCTGTTTCGCCCTTCGTTGAATCCAAAGTGATTGTCAAAGGGATGAAAGACCGGAAAGGACTATCTCTCTCGCCCGACCCGGTCGAGATGCCTATTCAATCCACTATTCAAAGTGAAGGCGGGATGGTTTTCGGCCAGGTTGTGGGCCCGAATGGCCAGCCGCTGCCCAATATCCTTATACAACTATCTCAGCTGATTAATTCTAATAAGCTTCTCTATCGCACCAGTACAACGCATACTGACAATCAAGGCAATTACCAGTTTGATTTTGTGCAAATCCTACAAGATTCCTTCACTCTGGATGCGATAGACGAAGCCAACCACAGACGTGAGTGGGTGAAGGCGAAAATCCGGACACATGGAGAACGCCTGAACATCAATCTGGCGATCCGTGGTCGTGGCACGGTACGCGGCCGTGTCGTTATGGCTGGAACCTCCACCCCCGTTGCCGGCATTTGGGTGAAGGCCGTCGTCGAGAACCTCGGTGATATGCAGACTGCGATGCAGGGTGGTGGTGAAATGTACAATGAGCTGAGGGCAGGGACTGATATAAACGGTGAGTTCCATTTCGATGATGTGCCGCTTGGCCGTGTGAGCCTCTATGCCGCCACATCGCATGCTCAAGGTTCACTATCCCTGGCTCTCACAGCCCCGGGAGAAACCGCCAATGCGGAATTGCGCCTCTACGCCGGGAAAACCGGAACCGTGCGCGGCCGAGTTCTTGACTCGGCTCATAAGCCTGTTCAGACCCAGGTCAAGTTGAGCCGTTCCGGGAGTGCCTTCGATGTGGTTCGCACGGATACCCAGGGAGTCTTTGTCTTCAATGAAGTGCCACTCGGGGTGTTCACTCTGGATGCTCTCAACCCACGGACAAATCAAATAGGAGGCACGGCAGGCGGCAACCTTATCGAAGGCAGAACGCCGGATGTGACGGTTCTGCTTCAGGGGGGCGGAACCATTCGCGGCCGGGTTGTCGGTCCGGATGGACAGCCACGGCAAGGCATCGTCGTCTATATTGAAAATACCGCCCTCAACACCATCACTCCAGTCAATGGAGAATTCGAGTTCACCGATATCCCGCCCGGACAATACACGGTGTTTGCAGCCGATATGGAAGCCAAACGCAAGGTATCGGCGCCGGTTTCAATTGCCGCCGAGGGGCAGGTCATGCGCGTGAGCCTCGTGTTTGTGAAGGATGTCGAGATAAAGCTTGGAGGAGTGTCTGGGCGAGCTTTCTATGCAGATGGCCAGCCGGCTGCACGTACTCAGGTGATTCTCTGGCAAAGCAAGTCCGGCGTGCCCGTCATCCGCGGCAGCAGGCGCACTAATGACATCGGCGGGTTCGCTTTTAATGACCTGGAAGAAGGCGGTTATGGGCTGGTTTCCATAAAAGATCGTGATGGAGGTCTCTCCACTTTTGTCTCGCAATTCCCCGGCCACTTCGTCGTTTGCGACCTGCATTGGCGTGGAAATGGTGAAGTGTCGGTGAAGACCTTGGCCGAGGATGGTAAGACTCCGGTCATGGCCGATGTTCAGTTTCAATTCCCGATCATCGAAATCAAGGATTACGACCACATCGGATTTAGCACCAGCAAAATGTACGTCACAACTAGTGAGAAAGGCGAAAACACCTTCAGCAATGTGCTGGCCGGAGATTTTTCGCTCGCCGCTAGAAGTGGCTTCTACCCCCATGAAAGCTCCTATTATGGACGCCTTGCTTACAATGAAAAGCAGCTCGTCACTCTCAAGTTCAACAAGCAAGAGGATTCGCTCAAAGGAAAAGTCAGGGTTCGAGTGCTGGATCCAGGCGAACATGAAATTCTGAAGAATGCAAAAGTTTCGTTGCAATATGGCGGCTTGCCCCCACAGGTGTTGTACGAGAGCGTCGAAGACGAGGACTACTACGAGTTCCAGTTGGTGCCTCCTGGTTATTTCACCGTGACTGTGGAAGACCAGGTGAACGGCTACAAGGCACAGGCCTATGGGTCTTTGGGATTTGGTGGTCAGACCGTTCAGATGGATGTTCGTCTGAAAGGCAAAGGCACGGTTCGCGGGCAGGTTCGCACAATCAACGCTGAGGCCGTGAAGAACGCCCGCGTGGTGCTGACAACACAGGGCTATCCACAGGAGCGATTCGTCGTCAATTCCGATTTGGAAGGTCGCTTCGTATTCCAGAATGTCACCGAGAACACACTGTCCTTGACCGCTTATGATTCAGCCAGCAATCGTGGCGGCGGGGCTTCCGGGGTGTTGATTGGTGACGGGGCGGAAACGAGTGTGAATATTGTCCTGGAAGCGACGACCACCGTTGCCGGACGAGTGCTTTCAGTCGATGGCAGCATGCCCGTCCCAAACGCTCAGCTCATACTTTATCACTACCGCTCAGGATCTCCATTTGGCTTCGGGCTGAGTGATCAAAGCGGCAACTACAGCTTCAGATACGTCCCCGTCGGAGATTTCCGGCTCGAAGTGTACGACATGCGCAGTGGGCGAAAGGGCAAGGCGTGGGGCCGTGTCAATCAGGATGGTCAGAATCTGACGCTGGATGTGCGGCTGGAAGGTCGCGGGACTGTGTCAGGCACTTTCTATGATGGGTCACACACACACGGTATCGCCGGCGCCACGGTAAAATTGAGAAACACCGGAAATTATCCATACGAAGTGACGACGACAACCAACGATGCCGGGCAGTTCCTTTTCTACCAGGTGGGAGAAGGTCCGATAGATCTGGAAGCCAAGGAAAAGAGCACCGGACAGGCCGGTCGCGTCTCGGGCAGACTCGACTACGACGGTCAGGAATACCTGATCGACATCCAGGCCCAAGGGACGGGAACCATATTAGGAAACGTCTTCATGCCCGACGGCCAAATACTCGTTCCATTCGCGCGGCTGACAGTCTCATCATCCACCTGGTCGTCGATCTGGACGAATCGAGCGATCGAGACCACCGCCGATGAGGACGGCAAGTACAACTTCGAGATGATTCCACTGGGCGCCTTTAAGGTGCAGGCCGTGGAGCAGAATGGGCGGCGTTGGGGCAAGATGAACGGTTACCTTGAATATCACGGCGATGAATATCAGGGCGATATCGTCATGCAGGGTCTCGGTGTCGTCACCGGAATCGTGACGAACGGAGCAGGTGTCCCTCAGCCCGATGAAGAGGTGAAGCTGTCGGCTCACTCGGAAATGGGAGATGAAACATTCAACGCCTCAACGGATGAGCAGGGGGTGTATCGATTCGATCGTATCAGAGCCGGGACGGTGCAAGTGAGTGTGCGTGATCCATTTACTGGCCTCGGCGCATCGGGCTCTGGCAGTGTTGCCGGTGAAGGAGATGTCGCTCATGTCGATTTGAAGCTCATCTCGTTCGGCACAGTGCGGGGAGTCGTGAAAAATGCCGATTTGACTCCGGCCACGCGAGCAACCGTGCAGTTGAGTGGCCCCAATTACACTCGACTCATGTCCACCAATAATGATGGGAGCTTCGAGTTCACAATAGTGCCGATGGGCGCATTCTCGGTTTTCGTCGATGGCTATGATCGAAGTGGCTGTGCCAGATTTATGGGAGGGATGCTCTCGACCCACGGCCAGGTTGCCAACATCGGCACTCTGACCCTGGATCAGAATCTGCCTCAGATCGCCTCGGTAACGCCGCCCAATGGCAGCGTCGAAATTCCGCTCAATACGATATTCACCGTGGTCTTCAGCAAGGCCATGAACGCGTCGACGCTGAACCAAAATGTTATTGCTGTATATCAGGGAACGACGCGCGTGGGTGTGACGCTCACTCTTGGAACGGATCAGCGCACATTAACAGTCAGACCGAACCGGCTCGTCGGGCAATCAACTTGCAACCTCTGGATCGGAGGGCAGGCTGAGGATCTCTCGGGCAATAAGCTCTGGTATGACTACAGCTTCCGCATGACCACATTTGATAATGTACTTCCGGTCGTGACGAGCATCGAGCCGGCTAACAACTCAATCCAGGTGGCCGAAGATTCATATGTTGTCGTACACTTCAGCGAGCCGCTCGATCCTGCAAAAATTGTTGATGGATACTTCACGCTGAAGAAGAACGACGGTGCGCTTGTGAGCGGCATCAAGTCGTTCAGCGAAAATAACAGCGTGCTCACTTTCAGGCCGGATGCCTATTTTGATTCGAATGCGCGCTATGACGTTGAGGCTGGAGGCTATGCCGATCTGAAGAACAATGTCATGGCCCAGGTCTTCCACAGCAGTTTCTATACGCGGGACAATGTGGCGCCCGTGCTGACTATGGTTGTGCCTTCAGGAACCGTTTTCCGGGAAAAGAGTCGCGTACAGATCACAGGCAATGTGAACGGCGCAACCGATGTGAGCAAGGTTTATTACTACGTGAATGGTGAGTTACAGACGACGGCGACATCCACCCCATGGCTGTTCTACCTCACTGTGCCAAACGCTGTTGCGAACGGCAACAATGATGTGGTCGTCGAAGGCATGGCCGAAGATCGAGCCGGCAATCACAGCGCACGTGCGTCTTTCACATTCACCATTGTCAGCGATGACCCGCCGCAAGTCAGCATGACCGGCCCGGCAAGCCTCAGCGTCAAGCCTCGCCAAAGCGTCAATTTCCAGGTCACGGCCGGCGATGATGTGCAGATACAAAAGGTCGAGGTGACGGCGATTGGCCAGGGAGTCTATGTCGACCTCAGCCGGACGGTTGGAAACGCGCGGTACTCGGGCGAGTTCACGGTGCCCATTCCATATAACGTGGCGCAGCAAACGACGATCATCGTGTTGGCGAGTGTGGTTGATTCATCGGGTCAAGGAGCGGCCAGTTCGAGTATCCTGCTGCAAGTACCGGAAGACGCGCAGTCGCCACAGGTGCAATTAACGGCACCGACGGCTTCGGCTCAGGTGCACTACCATGAACATGTGACGCTGCATGCCGAGGCCTCAGACGATCTCGGCGTGAAGGAAGTCCGGTTCTATGCGGGCAATAGCCTGATTGGAACGGATAACGAACCACCTTTCGAAGTGGTTTACACAGTCCCGGCGGTGCCGGCCGATACGCCGATTTCATTGCGGGCTGTGGCTGTGGATGTGACGAATAAAGAAGCGCAGGACGAGGTGACGGTGACGGCGGTGAAGGTCGAAGACAATGAACCTCCGCAGGTGAAGATCCTGGCGCCAAGCCGTGGGTTGCTGGTTTATTCGCGAGAAAAGCTCCAGATTACGGCCTCGGCAACCGACGATGTGGGAATAGATAAGGTCGAAATGTGGGTTAATGGCGTGGCGCTGACCGCTGCCACGCAGGAACCCTATCAGTGGCAGTATCTCCTGCCGGCCGATTTGGTTGATGGCAGCCATGTGACCGTTTCAACACGAGCCACCGATGTGGCGGGCAAGATCGCCGAAAGCTCAGTGACTCTGGACGTTACCTCCGGCGTCGTGGTTCCAATCGGGGCCGCCGTCGATGAAAGCAACACGATGTACGAAGGCCAGACGGTCATCGTCAAGAAGGGGGCCGTAACGATTGATGGACATCACCAATTCCAGAATCTGATAGTAGCCGAAGGAGGCTCTATCGCGCATAAGGCGACAGGTCGAAAGTTGTCGGGGCGGCTGGAATTCACAATAGCCGGTAATTTGAGTATCGCATCCGATGGAAAGATTTACGCGGATAGTTTGGGCTACCTGGGTGGGAATAGCAGCGCCAACCTGAAACCAACCGGGATCACAGCGGGGAACAGCGAAACCGGCGGTAGCGGCGAACGAGCCGGCGGGAGTTTTGGCGGAAGTGGCGCCGGTTACGGCACCAGCACAGCCAATGCGGTTTACGGATCGGTCTATGAACCGGATGAGTTGGGATCGGGCGGCGGCGCCAACAACTCGGATCGCGGTGGAAACGGCGGCGGCATGGCGCGCATGACCGCGGCGACAGTGGTATTGGATGGAGTGATCACGGCGAGCGGGGAGAGCGTTCGAGGCGGCGCCGGATCGGGTGGATCGATTCGACTCGATTCACAGGTGCTGCGTGGCTCAGGACGAATCGCGGCCGATGGCGGCAACAGCGATAACGTGGGAGCCGGTGGAGGCGGCCGCGTGGCCGTCTATTACACCGATGCGACGGAATTCGATCCAACCCACGTCACGGCGCGTGGCGGGCGTCAGGGTGGTGGCACAAACTCGAGCCTGAATGGCGCCCCCGGCACAGTGCTGCTGCAGCAGGCAGGGCAACTTGGCCAGTTGCGTTTGGACAACGGAGGAGTCGCGACGAAATCGGCAGTCGATCTCCCTGGTGGTCGAGGTACGATCACAGCATTGCGCCCAGATATATTGGAAGATCGCAACGCAGTGTTCACCCCAAATGCACTGACAGGGATGCGATTAAGGCCCAATAAAAACAACACGACTTCTTTCCGAGTCATGAAGAATACAGCCACTCAGATCTACATCGCCTCCGCCGACGGCAACCTGATGACCGTGGCCAGAGTAGGTGATTCCTACGAGCTCTTCTTCGATGCGACTCTGAGCATTGATAGAGGAAGCTCAATCAGCATCAATAGCGCGTCAATTAAAAGCCTCACTTTAACTAGCGCCACTTTGGCTGTAAACGGAATGCTCTATGTCGATGGCGAGCTGAGATTGGAGAACGGGAGCACGCTAACACACAGTGCATCGACACCCACGACGGAGTATGGGCTCAGCGTAAAGGCGGCGAAGGTATCGATAGATGCGATGAGCAAGATTGATGTAAGCGGGTGTGGATATCGAGGCGGACTTAATGGAGTAACAGAGGCATCAGGCCGGACATTGGGGAATGTGCTGATAAAGAGCGGTGGTGGAGGCTATGCGGCAGCTGGAAGCTATGGTGGGAAAGGCGGGAAGAACGATTTT
>CAIWXX010000034.1 GCA_903916735.1 uncultured Acidobacteriota bacterium | reverse complement strand
CTAGCGCATGTTTGCACATTGGAGGCGAGGGCGAGCTGAATTGGAGTAGGAGTCGGCGAAAATAGGGTTGTTGATGACAGGTTTTTAGGCACTTCCCGGAAATTTGTAGTGACACACTATTTTTGTATTTATTGCACATTGCTATTGTTTTTTGGACATATGTGTTTTATATTTGTGGTGTATCAGGAGGCACGAGATGTTTTTACGAGCGGTCAAATCAGCCAATGGTCGCCACACCTATCTCCGGATCGTCGAGAACCACCGTGAAGGAGACAAGGTCAAACAACGAGTCGTGCTTCATGTTGGCCGACAAGATCTTCTGACCCCGCATTTGGATTCACTGGTACGGATTTTACAATCGGAAGAGGCAGAGAAGCGTTGGGTCAAATCTGATGAAATATCGATACCGGAGGCGTGGACATGGGGACCCGTGCTTGCGGCGCGACACCTGTTTGATGAACTGTCGCTGGGATCCATTGTTGATGGAAAGAGCCGGGGCAGACAGCACGGGCAGTCTCTCTCGGAGCGAGTCTTTGCGCTTGTGGCGAATCGATTAAGTCGGCCAGGCAGTGAGCTCGCACTCGCGGAGTGGATAGAGGATTTTTATGTCTGCTGTCAGTCACCGAGCTCTGAGGCGGCGATCTGAGGGTTGATCATCAGATTAGTTACAGGGGTTTGTCTGTTTGGAGCATCGAGGAATGTGGTGATAATGGGAAGGAGGCCCCCGTGTCAACAGCGCGGGGGCCGGGACGGATCGTGGTGAGCTTCGACGTCATGGTGTCGTCGGAGACTCGCCCACACTCTTGGAATGGAGTCCAAGCACATTCAGAGACTAATTCGGATCGAGGGTGGACTCAAGGGGTATCTTGCGATCAAGGACCCAGCGGAGCTTGAGGGTGTGTTCGATTGTCCCTTCTGTGATGATCGGCATCGACTTCGAAAGCATGGATGGTATTTACGATGGGTGACCTTCCTTGTCGGCGGGGCGCTCAAGGATATGCGGCTGAAGGTGTAGCGGCTTCTGTGTACGCGGAAGTTGAAAACGGTTTCGTTGTTGCCGGATTTTTGTATTCCACACCGTCAGTACGGGGTCGATGTGCTGGGCTACTTTCTCGAGTGCTTCGTAGTATTGAAGCTGAGCTGCCTGGCGACGCTGCGGCGACTGAGACCTCAGGCGGAACGGCACAGTGTGGTTCAGCAACTCATTTTAGGGTTTCTTTGCCGGCAATCAGCGATCGGCGGTTTCATTGGGACGCTGCTTCATAGAGTTCAGACCGAGCTCACTGCTGATTTGACGGGGCGGCGGCGTGAGGCTGCCCTTCTTTTTCTGCCGTTGCGAGAAGGGTATTCGGATGGGCCGGCGGCACTGGTTGATCACGCATTCGATTTCTTTCAGCGTTATCGGAAGGGGTTTGCTTGAGAGCTGAGGCAGGTCGGTAAGCCACACGTTCAACATAGGGTCCGCTCCGCGTTTCACTTGCGATCAGAATTCTCTGCGCGTGTCTTAAACCGGCAAGAGAGAGGAGCTCGATCGACCCGTCGACGAGAACCGTTGCTGGATTATGCAGCGGGATTTTCCTGCTGAAGTGGGTGGTTCGGCTCCCATGGTTTCGCACCACACGGTTATGGCGTCGATTATGGAAATCAACGGGTTCATTCTTTCTCCCATGAAAGGAGAATCGTAATGACCAAACCCGAAGACGTTTCGCTTTTTCGATTTCAAGTGATCGCACCGCTTCTGAATCTGGAGAGGGAGCCGAAAGGAACGCTCGACCGGACGCTCCAGAAGCTGAGTTCGCGCACCTGGGAACATCCGCGACGAGGCTCGGTGCAGTACAGTCAAGGGGCAATTGAGCACTGGCTCTATGCCTACCGGAACGGCGGGTTGGATGCGCTCGTGCCGCAAGCTCGCCGTGATCGAGGATCCAGCCGAACGATTGACGAAGAAACGGCGAGCCGCATTGAGGAGCTCGCGCAAGGAGAGACGGGATTGGATGGCCCTGGCATTCTGAAGGAGCTTCGTGCAGATCCCGCCTTCAAGGAGCGCGCCCCTTCGCTTTCCACACTCTACCGATTCGTGAAGGCACACGGATTGACGTTGCGAGCGGGTGCGTCGATCATCAGCCGCGATCACCGTGCCTTCGAGTTCGACCT
>CAIWXX010000033.1 GCA_903916735.1 uncultured Acidobacteriota bacterium | reverse complement strand
CTGAGCGAGATATCGGTGCTCTGTTCGAACCCGACTCCATAACTTTTGACTACGTGGATTGGATCGCCCGCCTCACCTCACATATACTCGATAAGGGTTGCCAGATGATCCACTATTTTGCAGCCTATTCGAACGCTCATCGGGGCAAGGAAGCCAAGGCGGAATCAGCGCCACATCCCGACGGCTCGCCGGCACGAGCCACAGCCGAATCCGAAGAAGATTGGATACAAGAATAGACGCAAGACCTGAGCTCGTCTTCTTAAGCAGGTATACGAAACAAACCCCCTTCTCTGCGAATGCGGTTCGAAGTGATTTAGGTCATCGAGGCACGCCATCAATAGAAGGTCATTGGCAAGATTCTGGCGAGCATCAAGTTCGTCTTCGAAGTACTCAAGCTCCCAGAACGTCCGCCACCAGTCATTTCCCCGGAACAGGATGGGGGAGATGGTTCCCGCTCCGACGCCTCCTGCTTCTGACCAGCACCACACCGGCCCACTTTGTTCAACTTCTGTATGGTCGGCCATCTCGCCAACCACGCTTATTGACTCAACCTACAAAAACCCCTACTCTTAACCCGTGTTTCAGATAACTTTGCCGAAAATGTCTTCTCCTGGCAGCCTTCTGTCACCCCCGAGGGACAGAAGGCTGCCAGGAGAGGTCGTGTTGAGCCATTATTACTACAGCGGTAGTATTCCTGGTATCCGGTCGGAAAAGGAAACTCCTATAGCCATAGCCTAGCCAGCCTGGCGGGTTTTCGGGATTTTCAGAACCAGACAGCACGATGTCTACGGGACGGGAGGCCATCCTGGATTCTCTTCACTCCACAAAGGAAATGGTCCAGAGCGGGAAGCGGTGTAATAGTTTCGCACTGGGAGGCAGTACGGAAGGTGTAACCCACAGAGACAGCCGTTATGAGAAAGACAAGTGGTGTAGGGTCTACCGACCTCAGCAGAAGGCAGTTAGGAAGAATCCGCCTTTATTATGGTTCCTGCTAGCGATTATTCCATGGATTGAAAGTCTTCGCGCCTGTCAACATGACGTCCGAATCGTTTCGCGTAATAACTGTCGCGCCTATGACAATAGCTGTTGCTCCGATCAGTGCATCGATCACCGGTATAGGTTTGCCATGCCGTTGTGACTCGCCCGTAACTTGGCCCCAAACAAGGGCTGCCGCACAATTAATTTCAACGATCCGGCTTTGAAACCGGTCCGGCAGATCGCGATCGAGCCATGACTGCAGGCCCGCTTTCTTCCTGCCATCGGACAGCCGTGATATTCCCTTCTGTATCTCACCTAGTGTGAGGACGCTCAGATACAGGTCTTCCTCATCGCGCGCCGCCAGCCAGTCGCACACCGCTTTCGAGGGGCGGTTTTTCTGCATTTCCGAAATGATGCACGTATCCAGCAGATACTTCATATATGCTCTTCCCGCCCTTTGTCCTTGTTGCGGGTAAGATCGAGCCCTGCACCACGGAGAGGTGATTTGGCGAAGAATTCCAGCAGACTGCCCTTGGGCCGCGTCATATCTCTATACATATTGACCGGCATCACCACCACGGTGTCTTCTCCCCTACGGGTGACTATCAGCGGCCCCCTTTGCAGAACTGAATCTACGAGTTCACTAAAACGATTTTTCGCATCCTGTAATTGCCACCGTTCATGCATATCACACCTCTTATTATGCTAGACAGTCTAGCCATATTCATTTTAATGCCGTGTATCGCATATGTCAAGGCACCCATCGGCTCCCTAGCCCGAGTTTCCTAGATAGGTGAATTCGGGCTTCAATCGCATTCGATTTCAAATAGTTACAGCCTGAGAGGACTTACCCTAAATCCACCTTTATTTCGGATTCGAGCTGAAGCACAGACAGGAGTTTTTGCTGGAGGTCGGATGTTTTAGTGAGTACAGGTTGAGAGCGGTTTTTTTTCTGGCCGCGTTTCATGGGATAGAAGTTGATGATCAATTTGATGTCGGCGAGTTCTGCCAAGAGCCGTTTCATCGAGAGCGTAATGCCCTCGTTGATGATGCGCCGATGCATCAACATACGTAGGAGCAGTGCGATTGAACAATAGAGGGCATGAACCTGTATCTTCGAATCAGTCCAATGGTAAAGAGGCCACCAGTTTCCAATAATACGATCCTTCATTTCCTTAAAAACATCCTCAATCATGTACTGACTCCGATATGCCTTGATGATGGTGTCGTTATCCCAGTTTTCTTTATTGGTGACGAGTATGTTTTTACCAAGCCAAGTATCCGAGAGTCTGAATAGAGCGTCGATATCCACAGAGAAATCGATCAGTGGAGTTCCGTCAGCGGATTCGGTAATTGTGAGTTTTACCACATCCTTCATGTGCTGACGGGAGAGAATGTCCGAGCACTGCCTCTTCACTGAATCCAACTGCGGAGGTGTTCCTCCTCTGATGAGGCCCCTGGAACGATCTTCAAGTTTCTGCCTCAGAACCGAGAGTTTTCCGGATGCAGTGTGTCCTTGCGGCAAGCGTGTATGAATTGACCTGAGGGACCCTGGTATCGTGTAGCTGTGGGCGCGGAGAGCGCCAGGAGGACAGCACATGAGAAACAAGAGTTCAACCGGGGGCTCGGCAACTGGAGCAGGCTCGGCGAAGCCTGGCGCACTGGCGGCGGAAGCGGAAGCGCGGGATGCGCATTCCCGAGGTTGTCTGGGAGATGGCAGTGAGGTCGGCTGTGGAATGTGGGCTTAGCAAGGCAGCATCCGTGCTCGGCCTTGATTACTACATGTTGAGGAGACGCGTTGCGGCGGCCTCAGAGCATAGTAATCGGTGCGGAGAGCAGGCATCCCCGACATTGGTCGAGTTGCCTCGGGCGACGCTTGCGGGGGTTCCCGAATGCATGATCAAGTTTGAAGGGAAGCATGGCGGGAAGATGCGGATTCTGGTGGCGATCGAGGCGACGGACTTCAGAGGAGGTATCGACGGCCTGGCCAGAGTCTGCAAGGAGCAGCTGAAGGCAGATCCATTCTCGGGCTGGGTCTTCGTCTTCCGCAATCTGCGAGCGACGGCAATTAAGGTTCTCACTTATGACGGTCGGGGATTTTGGTTGGCGCAGAGGCGCTTGTCGACAGGAAGGTTACGCTTCTGGCCTGGGAGCGCGACGGAGGAAGCTCATCTCGCCAACCGCGCTTATTGACTCAACCTACAAAAAACCCTACTCTTAACCCGTGATTCAGATGCACTCCGAAAATATCTTCTCCTGGCAACCTTCTGTCACCCTCGGGG
>CAIWXX010000032.1 GCA_903916735.1 uncultured Acidobacteriota bacterium | reverse complement strand
CCGTCATCCCCGGAGATGACGGACGGGTGCCAGGAGTGGTTCTATTGTCCCTATATTACTACAGTTGTAGAGTTTTCGGTATCTGGTCGGAAAAGCAAACCCCTATAGCCAACCCTATCGTTCCATTCAGGATGTCATCCACTGCTGTCCGAAATGTGCGGATCGATTCCTCCTTTTTTCCGAGGAGCCACAGTATGGTGCCTATTTCTGCTGAGTATGGATGACTCTCCCCTTTCAGGCGCGGATCGACAAGATCGTTTGCTCGTTCGAACATGCTAAGGGCCTCCGCGTACCGCTGCGTGCAGAGCAAAACGTTCCCATATCCAGCCAGCGAGCCGAGGTCGTTAGGGTCTTTCTTAAGTCGTGATTAATAACACGCGGCCGCTTCCTCGTATCGGTGTGCTAAAACCATTTCCCACGGCAGCATAGTTGGAATCCTACACTTCAGCGATTTCAGCATGTTCTAATAATTCATCGGGAGGATCGAGTTCCTCATCCGCGATGATTATCATGCTATGCTCTTCAGGCTTAATCACTTTTTCAAAATACAGTTCTATCTCTTCATCACCACGAACCACCTTTTGCGCAGCAGTCACCTTGTAGCAGCCCGGTTCCAGTTCGATGTGGCGATTTGTATTAGACTCTTCTGGCCCTTCAATCAAAACTTTCCCCGTAGGGGCATTGAAAGGGGTGGAAATAACTCTCTCGTGATTCGTGCTTTTTGAGTAGGGTCCAAGGCATACAGATAAACGTGCGTTCCCAAATTCCAAGATGGTGCTAAAACATACTACTGACTCCCTTCTTGCAAAACCTTGCCCGACATGGGTATCTGTCCATATGCAACCTGGTGAGGACACAGAACTATCGTAGACGAGGAATTGGTTGTAAGAGAATTGGAGTTCTATATTTTTCATAATTTTTTTCTTATGGTTGTTTGGGAATGTTGATAATCCGTACAAGGTACTGATCATCAGGCTTGATGCCAAACTTCGCAAGGAAGTTCTTAATCAAAGCGCCTTGAGAATTCTGCTGAGCTTTTGGAATATGCCCCACCCATGAACCCTCACCTCCTTCCATAGAAGATGCGAAGGGGTACTCATCTCGACTAAAAGGTTTGATGTTGGGGACATCTTGAAGCGCTGCTGCTCTGTTTGCGGTTATATCCCCACCATGAGTTAATACTTCAGGATGGCCAGCCTTTTGAGCATTCATAATATTTTCGGCAAGTTCAGGATACTTATTGTAGTCAATAACCAACTCAGGAAGGCTGCCAGTTTTAGTAGAAAGCCCCACTGCATTGCTTGGGATCGGCGGTCTAACATTGCCCAGATAATCTTCAACGACGCTAGATGTTCCGCCCAGCGCACCAGCAGCAAATCCGCCAGCCACAACCGGCGCATAGACTTGGCCCATCGTATAGCCGACTGAGCCCGATTGTGCGCCGATCGTCCGATTGATGCTGTTGGAGATCGATTGATAGGCCCTGTTCAGATATGGACTCACGAATGGATTGCCAGCGACGCCAGGGAGTGTTTGAACACCCAGGAAGGCCGCGCCCGTCATTGCATTCGCAGTACCACCCGCTACGTCTCTGCCGAATTGTTTCGGTGTGACATCGAAGGGACTGATGTTCCATGCTGATTGCAGACCGAATTCATAGTCACGATCAGTCTTGAGTCCACGGCCAGCGTCCGTGATGCAACCCCACTGCACGAGCTTCTTGTATGAGACGTCATGAGAATTCCCGGCGGCCCGAAGCTCTTTATAGGCTCTCAAGACGTCCGTATCACTCTGTCCGCTGGCGAGAGCCATCCCCATCGGGTCGGTCATGTTCACCGGATTGTTGCCGAACGCCTGGTACAGGTTCGACGAATCTGCATAGCCCATCGGATCGGGTTGTAAGAATCTGCCAAGCTCCGGGCTGTAATCTCTGTTGCGGAAGTGGATCAGGCCGGTATCTGGGTCGTACTCATGACCCTGGAATGTGATCGTGTTGCCGACTGAGCTTCTCGTATGCTCGTCTTCAGCAGGGGCTTTGTAGATGATACGATTGTTGCCATGGTAGGCGAAATATTGCAGCATCTCCCCATCGAGAGGCTTGTTGCTCAGGTCGGTGAAAGTGGTCTTGATCCGCAGCACGTAGAAGGTGGGGGTTTGAGAATTGGGATCATATACGATGAGTGAGGATGAAGGTGTCAGGGTAGCGGTCTTCTCGTTATAGAGTGAAATGACGCCTGCAACAGGGGTATGAAGGTCGCGATCGGTGAGCTCAAGGCTGTTCGCGATGGAGGCAGGATCAATCTCTTCATCAAACTCAACCCGGATTGCGCCGTCGACGAGAAGGACGCTTTTAATATTTGGCGGACAACAATCGTAGATGAGTTGATCAACACCCGTTGGCGTGAAGTCTTGCGTGAAGGAATTAGCAAGATGATTCTCGTATTT
>CAIWXX010000031.1 GCA_903916735.1 uncultured Acidobacteriota bacterium | reverse complement strand
GGAGGCTTCCAAGGCAGCATGAAGTTCGGGGCTACGGCTGTAGACTACCTGCAGAACTGGACAATCACATGCGCCGGGAATACCAAAGACATGCCCGGACAGGGACTCAGAACTCCCGCTTGGGTGGCTTCGCACGACAGGCATATCACATTCAAGGCAACCATAGGGGAGGAGAACAACACCTACCTTGCGGAAGTCCTTGGCTCGTCAAGCGCGATAACCACGCTCGAACCCGCCGCGCAGTCAATCACCTTCGGTGCTGACAACGGCGTGACGCTCGGCTCAGGCAAATTGGCGTTCAGCATGCTATTGACCGGATGCCAGTTCAAGTACGACCGCAAAGCAGACACGGGCGACTTCGTGACCTACGACCTGACAGGCACGGGCATACCCAGCACCTGCACATTCGTCGACCAGATAGCATCAGGAGCTTGGTAATTGAAAATCACACGGAGCGGGGACGCAGATCGCGATCGTGCACCCCGTTCCGGCGTGGCAATTTGTGGTAGTGGTGAAGGAGGATTGAGAAAATGAGTGAAAAATTCAAAGTGGAGTTTGACCGCAAGGACGTGGAGCTGGAGTTCTACGACCCCACCGACGACGCGGCACAAACATGGATGGACTACCTGAATAGCATGTCCTCCGAGAAGGACAAAGCCTATTTGGGATACGAAACCAAGGAACAGAAGGAAGCCGCCCCATCTGAAAAAGTGGCCGAGTGGATGCAACTCAACCGGAAAGTCATCGGGGAAAAGGAAAAACTGATATTCGGACTGCACAAAAACGGCATCCTGAAAACAGCAGATGACATGCGGAAAATCTCCCTTCGGGACAAAAACAAGATTGTTGCTTGGTTCGACGAGGCAATCGGCATCAAGACCACAAAAACAGAACAGGATTTTACAAAAAGCTGAGGGTTGCCGCCGAACTCTCAGGCAAGGGCGAAGACGGCGCGGAACATCTGCAATGGCTCGTGCAGATAGGGAAGATGCCCTATTCGGCCCTTGCAACCATCCGCAAGGCGAACATAATAGAAATGACCGGGTGGACGCCCAAGGAACTCCGCGAACAGGACGCGCGCGAGATAAGGATGCTCGAAGCCGTCTGGGGCGCAAGAGGAGGAAGCTCAAGGCAAGAACGGAAGATGCTGAAGTGATAAAATGGCGGAAGCCCTTAATCTCGTTGCAAAACTAAAAATCGAGGCTGTTGACGCCTCGGCATTAAGCGAAGCGTTGGGCAACGAAATAAAGAAAAGCATACCCAGCGGCGGAGATATGTCGCACCCTACTTCCCGTGTGACGGAATCCACTGCAAAGCTGATAGGATACGAGGCAATCGAATCGCCGATCAACAGGGGCATGAAGGGAATTAGCGACGGCATCAAGATGGCAATTATGGAGGCAATGAAGGCGACCAGTATGCCAACCGGAACGGACGCCGCCTCCGAAGCCAAGAAAGCGGCGGTATCAGGCGTCAGCACTGCGGTGGAAGGATTGGGCAGCGTCCTCGAAATCGTGCTGGGCGAGGCCCTGGACCAGATAATCAGCATAATCCAGAACATCGCAAAAACCCTCCTCATGCTGAGTGGCATAGGCGTCATCCTCAAGGTAATCTCTGACATGCTCGCCGCCTTTTGGAAAGGATTTGATGGCGTCGGAAGGGTCTGGGGTCTGATTTTGGAAATGCTTGGCAAGATGGTGTCACCATTCGCCAACCTCCTAATCCCGCTTTTGCTGCCATTCCTCTACATCTCCAGCATGGTTGCGCGCACTCTGAACCTCATACTCATGCCGCTTTATGCCGGCCTGATGAAGGCATTCTCCCCAGGCGCGGGGGTGATGCAGGTAGTCATGAAGGACATAATGGGAGGAGACCTGATGGGCGCCATGACAGCCATTTGGAACGACATTGCGCCAAAAATCGAGGCATTGGGAAGCACGATAGCCGACACCCTCCAGCCGCTCTTCGCAATGCTCGCGGGATGGATAACCAACTTCCTCACAATGGACTTGTCGGGCATCAAGAAAACCCTCGAAGACCTGCTCGGCACGCAACTGGGCGATGCGATTTTTGGCATGATTGATATTCTCTACAAAGGTGTCAGCGCAATCAGCGGCTTCATCGCGCAACTCGTGGGGCAGAAGACATTCGACAGCCTATTTGGAGCGGGCAAATTCGACGCTATAGAAAAAACAAACGAGGCATTCAAAGGTGGTGCGGATTTTGCCTCAACACTGCAAACGCTTTTCAGTGCAATAGGCACATTCGCAGGCATGTTGTTAAAGGGCGATTTCATGGATGCTTTGAAATATGCCGCAAGTTTGATTACAGTAAGCATAAGCGGCGTGCTCCTCATGATAATCGATGCTGCTGAAAATTTTGTAGCCAGCCTAATACAAGCGAACAACCCAGTGCTGAACAACCTGATGATGGCGGCTATTTCGTTGGCACAGGCATTTCTGAACATAGTGCTGCTTACAATCCCAAAACTTGTCGATACACTCGTACAACTCGCTTGGCAGGCTACGATGTTCATTGATAGCCTGAAATTGGCGGCTGCAACCGCATTAAGTAAGGTTGGACTTGCAAGTGAAAAAGATGTGTGGCAAGCACAGATACAGGGCGAGATTGATTATGCGGCAAAGCCGTCCGAAGTGACTGCCAGAAGCATGTACGGACCACTTGCACAGACATTGTGGAATGTGCAGGGGAGCCTCACGCAACTGTCATCCGACCTTTCAAAAGGCGATGTAAACCAATCCCTTGAAGACAGCGCAGCCGCATTCAATGCTCTAAAAGTCGGAGTTGTACAGGTGCGGGATGACATATTGAATAGCCTGATTGACGCGAAAACAATCCCTAAATTCGCCACATCCGTAAGCGATGTGACCACAATGCTGAACAGTTGGTATTCTGACGGAAAAAACTTTGACCCTGCGGCTTACATGAAATCATCCATAGATGCTCTGACATCCACGGCTGCAAACACGGCAACCACGTCAACAGTAAACGGCAATAAGGAATTATACATAGCCCCCGGCTATTCGGGTTCTTTCGGCGACTTCATCCAACGCCCCGGGCAAAGCCCGTCGCAATTCAGCCCGGACGACACCATAATCGGCGTTAAAGACCTCTCGAAACTCGGAGGTAAGGGCAACGTCACAATCACCAACCACTACTACATCACGGGATACAACGACCAAAGCCTGATAGACAAGATAAAGACCACAATTGAGCAGCACGACGCGAACCTCTCGCGTTCGGGCTACTACAACAAGGGATATTGATATGGCGTCCTTCGAATGTTATCAGTTGCAGGATTCGCTTGGCAACAAGCTCCGCTTCAACGTGACCGGAGCGGGGCCATCCGCGACCAACACGCGCACGATTTACAACTCGCCGATGCCCTACGTCGTTGCGGAACTGCTCACCGACCAGATAAGCACCACGCGGGACGTGACAATCGAGGCGGTGGTGAAGTGCGGTTCAACCCCCGGCTTCCTCTACCCGAGCATACAGGATGCGATTGCGGCTGCGGAAAGCCTCACCCCAGCCAGCAACAACTCGGGCGCAACGCTGGATGACGGGGACTGGGACCAGGT
>CAIWXX010000030.1 GCA_903916735.1 uncultured Acidobacteriota bacterium | reverse complement strand
ATGGGATCATCGAGATTTAAAGAGCGCAGAACAAAAGTCAGAAGAAACTGGAACAACCGGCTATGCATATGATGAAGCGTGGCGATTGAAGAATGCCAATGAACCGAAACGAACGACATCCTTCACACTCGATGCGACCGACAGCATCACGCAGACAGACGAGGAAAAATCCGGCTTCACATCCTCGACAACGATCACGACAAACAGCCGCAATCAGATCACGGAATCAGACGGAATGACATTCGGGTACGATCCGAACGGAAATCTCACCACAAAAACATATCCTGACGGGAGAGTGGTTCACTACTATTTCGACTGGCGAAACCAGCTGATCAAAGCTGATGATGGCAGGGGAGGAGTCACCGACTTCACATACGACGCCTTTAACCGCCGCGTCGAGAAGAAGGTGACTACAGGTACCAATGTGACGGTTGTTTCGCGCTACGTGCTCGACGGCTGGCAAGTTCTCGAAGAAAAAGATGAAGCAGATCAGCTCATCAGCCGCTACACCTACGGCAATGGAATTGATGAGCTACTGCAAGTCGAAAAGCGAGACCTGGAAACCGGAGTCCTGAAGCGCTACATCCCGATGCAGGACACCAACGGCAATGTGCTTGGGCTGGCCGATGAAAACGGCAACCTCCTTGAACGGGCTATATATACGCCATACGGAAAGCCGACATTCATCTACGATCATGAACCACCGAAGGTCGATCAAATCCGCGTCGCAAATGGCGTGGTAAGAATTCGATTCTCAGAGCCGGTTGATAAGCCATCTGCTCAAACAGCAATCAAGCTGAAACAAGGCGCAACATCGCTTTCAGGTACGTTCTCATTTGAACAATCAGATCGTTTGGCAGTCTTCACGCCAACCGCTGCTTTTCCGCAAAATGTCACTCTCACAGTGGAGATCTCTACCGATCTGATGGATCTTTCAAACAACCACATCGCTGAAAGCCTCAGCAGGGAATTCACTTTCACAGGAAGTGACCCGCCGATCATCTACGACCGAGTTCCGCCGAGCATTCAGTCCATTAAGCTTGCCTCCGGCACCATCAAGATCGAGTTCGATGAAGAAATCGATCCCACGACAATCACAAGCGCCGTCGATCTTCTCGACAATCAAAACACAGCAGTTGCGACAGCAATTTCCCTAACCGATCCACGAACGATTCAAGTCACTCCATCAACAGCACTCACAACCGGTGCACACTATAAACTCCAGATCAACACAACAGTGGCGGATCTAGCGGCGAAACAATTCGCGCCGCAATTCGAAACCTACTTCGTACCCACCGGAAAAGATCGTCTTCTCTACGAACGAGCAGCAGAAAACGAACACGAAACCAGCTCAGTTGGCAACACGATCACCTTCCAAGGCCGCGACTACGATCCTGAAACCGGATTGGGGGATTTTAGAAATCGCCAATTTAGTACAGAACTTGGAAGATTCCTCCAGCCCGATCCAATGGGGTACGCCGATTCGACGAACCTGTATCAGGGCTTTGGCAACAATCCGGCGAACATAGTAGATCCATTTGGTCTTCAAGAGCATAAGCGGTTATCAGACACTCTTAGCGTTCCGCAGGGATATATCTATCAACAATATTCGGCTGCTCATACTGAGTTGGCTAATCCCAACAATTCGATTCCTACACGATTTGCTTTTGGTGCCCTTGCGACCGTATCACTCCCTCTGGCTTGGGCAGAGGAATATGGTATTAGGAGCATTCTGAATGCCCCTCACAGAGTCACAAAATCTGTAGAAACAGGCTCTGACCTTATTGCTAGCGGAAATCCAGAGGATATCAGTCTTGGGTCCGCGTGGTATTGTGAGGCATTCGTTGAACTAGGCTCATTCGCTATTCCATGCTCTTCAGAGTTTCATGGTGCACCGCCACGTCCAATAAAGGCTGAACCAACTCCAGAGCCTGTTCTAGGAACATCTGCTGCTCCAAAAATGGCTGGCAATAATTCCGCGATGGTCCCAAACAGGGGAGCGGGTAGAAGGCCGGTATGGTTGGATGACGTCCAGCGAGGTACGGACTTCAACAAGGCTCATCAATTCGATTATCCGACACGCGAGCTTTATCTGGACAAGCCAGGTGGCGGTTACGTTCGGGTAGATGCTTATGATACGGTCGCAGGCGAGATCATCTCTAGAAAGGCAACCCAGCTGGGCCAGGTCCAGGAGAGTACCGGCATCGGTTTTCTTAGAGAATTGGCGGCGAAATACACTTCGGGCGTGACCATAGCCAATGTGCCTTCGAGCGGGCCACTCGCCGGGCAGGCTATCAGGGGCCGACAGATCCTCGAGGTCCCCATTCAGATGGGGCCAATACCCGCAGCTGTTCTCAATGAGGCCAGTCGACTAAACATCGTGATTCGTGATGTTGCAGGAAGGATCTATTGATGAACGCCATCACCTACTGTAAGAGGTGGAATGAGGTCCTCAAGGTACCAGCCGAGATACTGCCTGCCGACAATGCAGGTCACCTCCACCGCGAGCAGAAGCCATACTGCGCGGTCGCCGATAACGAGGATGGTCTAGCCATCGTGGAGATGTGCTTCTTCAAGATCTACTGTCATATCCTTTTTCTGGACGAGAAGAAGCGGGTAGCGAATCGCTACTCCTTCGTAGAGGTAACCGATGGACGGCTCTTTTTGAAGGAAGCAGCCGTTCATTACTACTCTGACGCTAGTGACCGTCCCTCACACGGTGAGATCTTTCTTTTCAAGGAAGACGGAACTATTTTCCACGACACCGGCAAGGCCGGCGGGCCAATCACTCGGAAAGAAGGACGCACCGATGTGAGTCGGAACTACGCGTCCATCCCCGAGTTCGGCCGATACGAGTCCGTTCTTGTTCGGGAACGCTGAACTTTACAGAGGTTAGGCGACGCCAGCCCCTCTGAGGAGCATATCCAGGCTGTCGTTCGCCAAAATCGAATCTGGCGGGAAAATAGGAATTTTAGATTTGATCCGAAAGGCATTTTGAGAGATGCTATTACGTTCACAGGACCAAAGAGGGGATGTTGAAGTTGTTTTGAAAGGATAAATCAGGAAATGCAAACAGAGATCCCTTATTTGCAGGAAATGCCAAAAGCAAGATTCCGCTGCGTATTAGGCAGCGTTTTTCCAGGCGTAGCGATGATGGAGGCCGCCGACTCTCGGAAGGGCTATCAACTTTGCTGCTGAATTTGGCTTTGGCTGAATGGGTCTTCCGCTGGGAGTTTCCTTTTCCAAATTATAATGGGTGCGATCATGATGATAGTAGTCGACGTAGTCTTTGAGAAGCAGTGAAAGATGATGTTCATTGAAAACGATTACATGATAGAGCAGGTCCCTACGGACCGAACTCACAAATCTTTCTACGATGCCATTTTGCCATAGACTTTTAAAAGCCGTACGCTTCGCTTCGATTCCAAGCTTCTTCAACGTATCAACAACCAGCGTCGAGAAGATTGCATCATTGTCGAAGAGAAGGAACTTAATGGAATGCGTTTTCGAAAAGGCTATTTTCAGCTGAGCTTTCACCCATATGGCTGTTGGATGGAAAGTGACATTGAAATGAAGGATTCGACGCTTTTCATGAATGATGATGAAGAAAGCGTACAGAGGCCTGAAAAAAAACAAAGTCGGCACGATGAAGAAATCCATCGCAGTGATAGCATGCCGATGAGT
>CAIWXX010000029.1 GCA_903916735.1 uncultured Acidobacteriota bacterium | reverse complement strand
TCTCGACGAAGAAATTATCATCGCCGCGAAACGAGCGGGTTGCCACTTTATGATGATCGGAGTCGAAACAGGCAGCTCTGAACTCCTCTCGGCGCATCACAAAGGCCATGGCCTGGAAGAATCGAAGAAGGCTTTTGCGCTCCTCCGAAAGCATGGCATCGAGACCCTGGCCTATTTCATGCTGGGACTGACGGGTGAGACTCCCGAATCGATGAACGCGACTCTCGATTTCGCTCTGCAATTGCCGTGTGACTATGCCACATTTTCAATTACGACTCCGGATCCGGGAACGCCGATGCGAGAGGAGGCAATCCGAGCAGGCGATCTCGATCCGGCGCGAACAGTGTTCGATTCCACAACGGGAAGCCCACTGCGCCTCAAGGCCCTGACACAAGAACAGCTCCGCGCTTTTCAGAAAAAAACGACTCGATCTTTTTACCTCCGGCCGAACTACCTTCTGAGTCGGCTCGCGAAGATCAGCGGGCCACGGGACCTACTTTCAAAGTGTCGCACAGCGTATTCGCTCTTATTCAGTAACTAATGACGCTCACAGAAAAGGCGCTCGCTCAATACACGAATCTGACGATCAGCGAGCGTTTCTATCTGTACATGAGGAGCCATACCTGCCCGCTTGAAAAAATCTGTGACGCCGTTCCTATGGAAGGCCGGATTCTCGATGTCGGCAGTGGTTCAGGAATATTCGCGCGCATGCTGGCACTCCAATCCCCTCAACGCCGGATTCTCGGCATCGAGCCCGACTCCGCTAAAGTTCAGTTCGCACAAAAAGGGACAGCTCTAACAAACCTATCTTTTGAATTCCGCAATCCGTGCCTTCCACAGGAAGAAGAACTTTTCGACGGCATCACCGTCGTGGACGTACTCTACCTGCTGCCTCCGGATGATCAGCGCAATCTACTGAGGGCCCTTGCCCGGCATCTGAATCCCACGGGACACTTCCTGATCAAATGCATGGACACCCGGCGCCGTATGAAAATCGCCTGGGATGAGATGCAGGAGTTTTTGTCGGTGAAGGTCCTCCGTCTCACATACGGCCAGGGGATTCATCATGTTTCGCTGGAGATCATTTCCAGGTGGCTGGACGAAGATTCCGGACTCAGTGTTCAGTTCAAATCTATCGATCAGGGATATATACACCCTCATCTGCTAATTGTGGCGCGGTGGAGTTGACCGCCCCGGGATGCCTCGTCTTGATATTAGCTGCTGAAATCATGTGCGCATTCTGTTGCCCATAATGTCGATCGCGCTGCACTATCTGGAGAGATGAGGAGTCATTCTTGACCGGTTCACCTCATCAGCAGTCGGATAAAAACTACATTACCTGTATGGGTAGCATTGCGCCATGATCCACTACTTCAATCGTTCGACGCCAGAACTAGATGGGGGTGCAGTGGATCATGTGGAGATCGGTCTTCTCCCTATTGTGCATCGCTAGGCCGGTCGTTCCGATCGGTATCTCGCCCCTGTCGTGAATCTGTCGCATCCGGCGGCCGATCATCTCACCACCTTGTATCTTCATCTCGCGAAATTGGTTAACTGGAAGAAGCTGTTGGTGGTGTTCCGGCACCAGTGGTCCTCTTGGACCCAGCTCTCCAGGTTTCATTCGCCAACCTTCGCGTATTCGAGCAGGTCGTCGTTGAAGGAGGTGACGGTCCAGGCAAGGTCGTGGTACTTATAGAACTCATCGGTATGGCATTGTTAATCGCTTTCAACACGCACAGCGAGCCCATCGTCTGCACGCCAATCGATACCCATCGCTGCTTCCGCCGCACCGCAATGGATGTCCTGGTGCTCGAAAACCACATTCTCTTACGCGAAGAGCAGCCTCCCTTCAAGGACGACGAAGGCTGGCGCGCCAAGTACACTATCGAGTCAGCCCGGGTCGGGAGCTCACGACGAATCCATGTTATTCAGAGTCGCCTATCCGGCAGTGTTTGAGTGAGATAGGAACAAAGGACATCTGCGACCAGGCGGGTTGGGATCATTTGTTATTGTGGATATTCCCGGGTGCTTTCCTTGTTGAAATATGTGGAAGATGCACGGTGCATCACTTTGGAGACTCGTTTCCCGTGTCGGTTAAGCATTGGTTTCGCCGGCACCATGCTTCTCTGAGAACCGGATTGGTGATCCGTTCCACATCGGGCCAGGAATCTCCGATTAATATCCGCATATTTTCCCATCGGGCAACTGGCTGGGGTTGATTGACATCTTTGTCGGATGTCGTCAAAAATGCAATCGAGGTACGATCATCATGTAAGGTGAAAGGGATGATAAGAGGCACAGATGGCTGAATAGCAGTATGTATTTCATCAAAAATTGTCATACCGTTGACAAGAACTGTGAACCGTACTTGGCCGGATGTTCGTGGTATGAAGCTGAGACGCACGGGGCTGGCCAGCCGACCCATTGTGAAGACGGCTCCTGAGGGAGGAGGTGCATTCATATGATCCCCGTCGATGCGTATGTGTTGCACTCCCTGCTCCAAGGAGTAAGCCTCGGGACGGGGAAAATCTCGCAACCCATATTTTAGAAACCGTGCCCCTCGCAACACGATCGCCGATGTGGTCTTGGCGTAAAGCACGAACCATTTGTTTTCACCACCGAACATCTCATAGGCCAGATCAAACGTCGCCACCTGGATGAAGCTGTCTGGCCCGCCGGGCTTTTCAAAGGGATTGATCCGTTCATTATATCCAATGAAATATGAGATGTTCTCCTGCAGCTTTTGTGAATTGATGAGGGAGTCATCCCGGATCGGTAACCGGGATTCATAATCAGTCCAGCCAAACCCTGAGATGAGGACTTCCTGCTGATCGGCATACTGGTTGAGAAAAATCCCGAGAAGTCTTCGATCCATGTCAAACACTTCCCAAGAGCGAAGCGGGGAACCTGTAACAAGATCATTAATTGTCCAGTCAAATTCATGCCTTGTGGGAAAATAAAAAGCAAGAAATAAGATTGTTGTGAGCAGGAAGGAGATCGATTTCAATGAGCCTGCGTTGGGTCGATACAAGCAGAAAATTCCAGAGGTGCCCAATATCTGCAAGGGTGGGAAGAGGGCGGTCAGGTACCAGGGATAATTAGCCCCGAGATTCAAGAGAGAGTATGTCAGACCGTGAAAGAGAAACCAAAACATCAAGGCGAGGGAGGCGAGTCGAGGGCCTTGAGACATGGATTTCCATAAGAACGCCAAGCCTAGAAAGACGAGAATGACGGTTATATAGCGTTTATCATTTCGCAGCAGATGGTAGATCCACCAGGGATCGAAAAAGCCCGAGTGATGGATTTTGGCACGGATGGATTGCGGTAAAATTGAACCGTAATAATAGAGGGCAAAAAGGAACCAGCCCGAAGCGGTAAGGATGGACATGCATACCATGCGCCAGGGAATGCGCCGCAGCACAATCACCGCAGCAAGAGCGCATGCTGCGGCAAGGAGCCCGGCATCTAGTTTATTGATGATGGCTAAGCCGATCAGAAATCCGGCGAGCGTGTGCCGCTTCCTTTCGAGTGCGCAGATGGAGGATAAGCCGAGACATACGGCAAACCCTACTTCCATTCCGCTGAGAATCTGATACCGATAAAACCACTGCAAGGCAATTGTCACTCCTGCGATCCCACCGCCGAGCAAGTTGGTGATCCGGAAGGCAAGATAGAAAACAAGTAAGACAGATAGGACATAAAACACGATCCCCATGCCTATGGATGCCTGTTGAATTCCCAACCCACAGAAATGGAGCCCTGAGAGCAACAGGATATACAGTGGGCAGCTAAATCCCTGTACATGTTCATGATCGTTGTAGGTCAATCCGTGCCCTGAAACGAATCGTTCTATGTAACGGAATCCGATCGCCGCGTCATCGACAGGCATGTTGGGTCCGCTTTTCAAAGCAAGCAAAAGTGTGATCATAACGAGCACACCCGCCACCAAAATAGACCGGCTGTTCCAGAGACGATCCTCGCGCCCTGATTCATCATTTTTCACCGAGCATCGTGGGTCGACCGTCAATTCACAGTTCATCGGGTTATTCACCAAGGACGAGCTCCTTCGGGAAACGATAAATCCCGCGGTTGATTGACTTCGACATCATACTGCTAGCGGCCTCCACCATGTTATGGAACAGGTGATCGGGCTTCCCTGTGCGCGCCCACTCTTCCACGCTCCAGATCCTGGCCTCTCTCTCTTCTCGCATTTGCGGGATGTTCCTCCAATAACTGAGGACATTGAAGACAATAACTAGGATGAAAGCCGGGATCCAAAGGCGCCTCCGCCACACCGGGCCAATCCATTCGATGCACGCGATGTAGGTTGTTACGAGAAACAATGTCGAGACGAATCGATACCGAGAAACGCCGGCGTACTCAACTGACTCGTGCGAACGGGTGACTGCCGCTACAGCCGCTGTAGCAAAGAGAAATAGGAGCGAGAAATAGACCCCGGCATTCTTGCGATCGTATCGTGTCAGTGTTAGCAGAAGGAACAGAGCAAAACATAAAAAACCTGGGATGAATGTGTGGCCCAATGTCGACCCAATGAAGGCGAAGAAAAACCGTGTCGCCTGTATGGGGTGTTGAAGAGTCACTGTGTAATTTCCGTGTGGCCCATTCCAGTTGTGGAAATACAGGCCGATCGCCGGAACCATTATCGCAAACCAGATGAGAGCTGTACGGACCTGCCTCTGTTGGAACAGGCAGAGGAAACCGATGAACAAACTCAGCATGCCATTTCCGTGTGTGTAAGTGGCGATGAGCGCCAAAGCGAGGCCGGTTCCCACTGAGAGCTTGGAATGAGACCGAGTCAGGAACTGGAACGATAGAAAGACAAGAGCATAGACCCAGAGATTCGATAACGAAACCTGTGCCCATGTGATAGCTTCGTAGTACTGTGGCTGGCAGAGTAAGAACGTCACCGGCAGAAACGCGAACAGCTTTCTTTCCGTGATCCTCATACCGCGGTACAATGTAAAAATCAGGACGATGATGCTAAGATCACCTATCAGCATTAGAGGGCAGAAATCGATGAATCCCATGACCCGGTAACAGCCATAGATGATGACGCGCGCGAAAGCAATGCGATGCTCGTTGTGGTTATCAAAGAGGAGCCTTGCCTTCTCCTGCAAGTCAGCTGTTGATGTGAACCTGTTCAGAAAATCGAAGACCGCGTTGTAGTCGTCCTGGTAAGGTATATTGACGCCGAAATGAATAATTGTCGCGAAGAGAGCTATGACCGGTAGTGCAATGATAAGGATGAAAACCGGGGTCCAGCCGCTCAAAGCATGAACTGTCGTTTCAGGAATAGAATTGTGCAATAGAGAGAACTTATGACTATTATTGGTATCCGTTGATGATTCGGCGATCACGACGTCGATTTATTCTCCATAGAAATGCATTTCTTACCCGCACTCATCGGAAGTTATTGTCCGCCACTCTCTATGTGTCGCTTCTTGATATCATCAGCGATATTATCTTTTAACAAACTACTGAGAACAAGCTGTTTTTTTTAGATTCATGGCGACATCAAATGATAAATGTCGATGAAGTTGCCGTCTTCATCGGCATCGTATCCAATCAAGGGGAATGTTGGTGAGCCTGCGCATCTTAGGTTTGGCGAGGGTCAGGTTCTTGAACTTTATGATTTCTTGACCGTGAAGCGAGGTACAAACATTATCCGGGACTATCTTTGATGTGCGGTGATGAGGGAATGGTAGATCGCCTCGTGTTCGATCGCGTTCTCCTGAATCGTCTTGATGGGTGGAGCTCCCTGCTGAAGCCGGATCAGCATGTCACAGTTGTCAAGAAGCAGGCGGAGTTTTTCAGCCAGATCAAAATGATCTCCGGCTGTGAAGAGCAGTCCGTTCTGACCCGGTCTCACAAGTTCCGGGATTCCGCCGATGGCTGACCCGATTATCGCTACGTGAGCGATCGACGCCTCGTAAATTGTGAAGGGCGAATTCTCCCACCAGATCGACGGAACGACGAGAACATCAATTTGTGCAAAGACATCGGCAATTTGTGTGTTGTCAGCTTTTCCCATGAATATGATGGGAAGGCCCTCTGCTTGTGCTCGGATGCTTTTAACGTAATCGGGTGCAATCGTCAATTCACCGAAAATTTTTATGTTGACACGGCCTGCGGGCAGGAGCCGACAGGCTTCAATGAGTACATGAACACCCTTGTGGGGGGCGAGAGTGCCGACAAATCCGATTCTGAGGGTACCATTTCGTTCTCTTGGATGTACTGGAAAGGCTTCCCGGCCATAGGGTAAATGCTTGATGTGATCTCGAGGCACACCGAAATCGGCAAAGACATCGGCGATGAATTGGGAGGGGGCAAGGAAAAGGTCGACATCAGCAGTGATCTTGCGCACCCGGACGAGGCGATCGGCAATCTGTGAAGCTAGAGAGGGCGAATCCGCTGAGGAGGATGTGGCTTTGGCAGCAATTGATGGCGTATGGATGCGCATTGCATTCATGACCTTATAGATTCCACCGGCAGCAGCAGGGCCGAGTTTTTGTGCGACTTCGAATGTCTTCCTCTCCAGACGGCCGGCATTGAAGGGCGATGTTAGAAAACAATCACTGCATGCAGCCACGTCCACGTTTTCACATCGTGAGAGATCTTTGCGGAACCGCTGCCCGCCGGAGGGACAGGTCAACCAGAAGTCATGGAGTGTGTAAACAGTCGGAATCCCATGTTTCTTCGCGACCTCGATCATGCCGAGCGACAGATTCAGCAGATGTTCAAAATGGATGACATCCGGTCTGTATGCATCGATTATTCCCTCGAAAATCCGGTTAATTGCCGCATTCTCATATGTTTCAACAAAACTGTTGTAATGAAAATTATTGGTCACTTCCCGATAGGGGATCCCGTCGTATTCGCCGTCGACGACGGTGTATTGTGGGACCGTGAGATTATGTTCAGCAAAAAAAAGATGAACCTCATTTCGAAGCTGAAGTTGTTTGCTCAGATAGTACGTGTACAACTCCACGCCTGCATAATGGCGGGGGAGAAAGAAATGGACAGTCTGAAGTATACGGAGACCACGTTGATGAGTCGAAGAGGGCTGACGGCTTCCGGATGGATCATCTGAATCCGCCGATCCGGATGGCGATTTACCCTTGCCGGGAGCACGCCCCAGAAGCCGGTCGATGCCCCGCAAAAGGCTCCAGGTTCGTGAAGACCAAATATCATGGAGGAGGGATTCGATGTTGTCGATATGCTTCTGTTTTCCGTCCAATTCGACATCCCGCCGCCGGATGGCATCCTCGGACTCTCGCCTCAGAATGTTCGATTCTTCCAACTCGTGTGCCATCTCTCGTTGAAGAGTTTCCATTCGGATTCGAACATCCATTTGTTCGCGTTCTGTTTCACCGTTTTTTATTTGCAAAGTTTTGAGTGACTCTTCCAGTTCCTGCCGTCGAATGTGGAATTCCTCTTCTTTCTGTTGCAAGGTAAGCCGGAGCGCCTCGTTGATGTTTCTGAGTTCCTCCTGATCAGCTATGGACTGTAGGTTTCTAGATTCCAGATTTGATACGTGTCGTTTGAGCTCGTTTCGATGCGCTTCGCTCTGGTCCCAAAGAATCTTCCAATTATCACGATCCGCCTCGACTGAGCTCAACAAGTTGTTGAGCTGTTTTTCCAGCTGGATGCGGTTCGAATGATCGCTCCTCAAGGCTTGCAGTTCCGCAGAGGCATGAGTGAGCTCGGCGGTCAGATTCTGAGCATGATCGGTTAACTCCCCCTGCCTCTCGATGAGATGCCGGACTGAGTCCTCCTGTGACACCAGACGTGCTTTTGCATCGGCCAAATCCCTCTCGATGTTGGTGTTGTGTTCCTGGAGGTTGTTCCGGTACGACTCGCTTTTTCCCCAGAGCTGCTTCCAATTATCTCGGTCCAATTCCACAGATTTCATCTGTTCTATCTGAAATTGCTCCTGCTGAATGCGATTGATCTGATCTTTTTGTAAAGATTCGGAGGCGGCCTGTGTTCGAACCAGTTCCCCGGTCAGGTTTTGTGCGTGCTCTTCCAGCTCATGCGTTCGGCTCATCGCATGTGTAATAACACTCTCCTGATCCTCAATTCGCCTGATCATCTCCTTCGTTTGGGTTTCCTGTGCCTGTAAACGAAATCGGGCTTCCAAGAGGTCATGTTCGAGATTCCGGGCGTGTACATCCACCGATTTACGATTCGATTCGGTTTCCATGAATAAGGTGTGCCAATTGGTACGGTCGATTTCAAGTTCGGTGCGGATTCGCTTCTCCTCTTCGGCCTGCTTGATGCGGTTTCCCTGGTCGGCTCTGAGAGAATCCAACTCGCATTGGGCCCGCAATAGCTCCTCTTCTAGATTATGTAAATGTTGTGTGAGCTCTTCATGACGAACGACCGTATTCTCCAACGATCCTGTCAGAGAGGCGATCCGTTGTTGTAGATCCTTCTCAAGAGTGATTCGGTTCTCATGGTCGGCTCTGAGAGAATCCAACTCGCATTGGGCCCGCAATAGCTCCTCTTCTAGATTATGTAAATGTTGTGTGCGCTCTTCATGGCGAACGACCGTATTCTCCAACGATCCTGTCAGAGAGGCGATCCGTTGTTGTAGATCCTTCTCAAGAGCGATTCGGTTCTCATGGTCGGCTTCGAGGTCTCCAATCCGGTTTTGTGCTTCCATGAGGTGAAGCTCGATGTTCCTGATATGATCAATCTTGTTAAGTCGGTCCGTTTCCGTTTCATGAGAGGATTTCCTCCAGTTGTCCCGATCGGCTGTAAGATCCTTGATGCGATCTTCAAGCGGGACATGGGATGCATACGCCGCCGCCTTTTCCGATTCGAGATAGTGGATGTATTCGTCTTTTTCGATCAATTTCCCCTGCACTAGAGTATCCAGGATGAGAGGCAGGGTTTCAGGCGGGAGGGATTTCCTGTGGCGGAGATCTGCGGCCAGCTTCTGTCTGAGGCTTCTGACTATGTTTTTCGCCAGAGGTGCCCGGGTGGCGATGATCAGGGTTTCATAGCAGTCCTCCATCCGCGGTGCGTTTATTGTAAAATTCTGATTGATGAAGCGAAAAAATATTTCGCGAAGGGGTTGAAATTGTGGGTCCCGGTCCAGAAAACTGCTGATGACCATGCTGAAGGCCCATGTATTCAGAGGATGGAACCCGAAAAACACTGTGTGAAGGCGCAGGCGATCGAGCGTGGCAAGGGTTTCCTTTAAATCCGGCAGTCCATTGAGCCGGTGCTCCTCAAGGAACTGATGCTCATAGCCCGAAAAACGACGGAAATTGGCCGCCACATACTTTTCAGTCATGACGCGGTTCGGTGAGTTAAAAGGGGCGCAAATCACGACGCCTTTTTGTGCAGCCTGAGCGAGTCGATCGAGTGCATGAGATCGTTCGGGGTTTGGAATATGCTCCAGAACGTCAAGCATAAGAGCGACATCGCACTCGGGAATTTCATCCTCTAAAATGGATCCGATGATGTGATTGTGCCGGTCGAGGAACTGCCGGTCGAATGAGATGAGATCGGGCAGGAAGCAGGATAACGCCCCGTCACCAGCGCCTACATCCAGGAAGCGAGCCGCTTTTCCGTTGATGACAATTGCCGCGGCCGCTGCGGCGCGGAAACGTGTGAACTGGTCTGGTGGCAGGGTGAAGGGCGGATCCTCCGGATTTGGGATTGATGTCAGTAGATCGACCGTCATGATACAAGTTTCCGGCCGGTCTGCTTGGATTGTGATGGGATATCCGCCTGGAGAAAACATGGCTGGCTCAGTGACAACGATATATGTCTCATCCGCCTCATGACTCGAAAAGGCGAATTGTCCCCCGTGATAAGAAATGGCGAGCGGCCGGCCCTCTTTAATACGAAGGCGAAAGGCGACTCGCACTGGATAGTGGAGGTTGATGAGGTAGAGGCCAAGGTTGGCGACAGGAAAGACAAGACAACCATCGCCGTGTGCCATGCCATCATCAAATGCGAAGTGTGACCCCACCTTCCTCAGTGTCAGAGTAATGCTCTGACCGCGATGTGATATTGATGCTAGCCAAGGGTGCTTTGAGGCTTGCAGCAAGATACGATGCAGGGAAAGGTCTGTGCCCGTGAAGCCGATATTTGCCACCCCACCAGCAGCCAGGGATCGGTAAATTGACTCGAAATCAGGAATATCGCGGCCGGCGTTGAGACTGTAACTCTCCTGCAGGCGCGCTCTTCCGGCTCTCCCTTTCGTCGCTTTCCTCAGGTTTTTCATGGGTACACTGCCTCTAGCGAATGGGCATGAATGGCCTCGAATTCAAGATGAAGTATAGCATCGGAAGACGTTTTGTCTCAAACAACTAAACATATGGCAAAAAATTGCCATGTTTGTGATACAAATGCCTCAGTCCCTTTAGATAGTGGAGCAGGAGGGATGGACCGTCATGTGAACGTTTGGTTCAACGGCCTCCCGACTCGCCGGAAACATACCGGCTTCGTGAGTACCTCAATATTATGCGGGTTCCATACTGGTCTTTTTCAACATCGAAGTTATTGATTTGAAGTGGGGGATCGCTTCCATTTACTGGTTGTATGCCGACCCTGATGTCGAGATCGGTCATCCTGCTGCGAGCAGCGAAGGTCAAGCGATAACACTCGGACACCCATTCGCCGGGTTTGATCTGGGATGCCGGAATCCTGCCGTCTAAAAGAAAATGTTGATCCATAAAAATGATCTTTCCGTCCGGATCGGTGAAGCAGGCAATGAGCTTATAATCCTGAGACGGCTTCCCAAGCGACCGCCAAATATATCGAATCCGTGGCTCGCTTCCGTTCTCATCCTCGATCGTACACGACGTCATAAAGAAGAGATCGTTAAAATTAATCCCCTGGGAGATGAACTCCCTGCCGGCACCGGCTGTTATATCAGATGGTGGTACTGATCCCGTCAATTCGATTGGTACAAGTGCCCTTGTTCCGCTATCATCAGTCGGCACTGTGGAAGACTTCACAACAAGCCGATTCCCATCGCTTTCCGCCGGCCAGAGACCTATGGCGATTGACGATACGTCCTGAAGGCTTGTTAGTTTGAATAAAAAACGGCCATCCGTCACATAGTCGCCTGCCTTCCACTCGGTCGTTGGAATATCTCCACCAATCCAATAATCGCCCTGGGATACGATCCTTCCATCTCGGTCGATAAAATGAATGAATGCTTTTAAACGCTCATCAGGTTTTTTCAGACAGTGCCAGAAATATGTGCAGTAAAATCGTTCTTCCCTGGCCTCCATAAAAGCCCCAAGGAGCTCAATCTGCCCTCCAAAATCAATCACCACCGGATTCAACAGGAGACCGTTCAATAGTGAATTCGAAACGGCTACTTGTTTATTATATCGAGTCGGGGACGTCTCTTCACTTCGGACAATTTGTGAGGCAGGGGCATGCCGATAAACGAAAGCTGTCGACCCATCGGGAAGATTGAAAGAAGCCGGGAGTGGGTGATATCGCATGGAGCTCGCGTTAAAGTAGGTGTGCAATTGATCTAGTGTGACCGCCGCAGAGGATGGGGCCTGGAATCCTGTCTTGATAATGATGTAGTCAGATGTTAAGAGACACTGCTTGATATCGCTATCGCGCGCCAATTCGGCATTGGTGATCACGATGGGCAGGCTGCGAAGACATGCATCGAACTTGAACGCGTTTTGAGAAAAAAATGGATGCGATCCGATGATGCCGATAATCAGCTCTTCTCTCGAGTCTCTCTTCAGGATGTCATCCAGAATTTCTGGAATTCTCCAGTTTGTGTTGATTTGACTGCCGGAAACATCACCCCTGTAAACCATGCGGATCGTGCCTGCTGTCTCGGCCGCCGGCAAGTTCAGCAGATATGCCGTTCCTACAGCCAAGACGGTTATTGTGGCGAACATCCTGACCGGGACCTGCCGGCCGATCCGTGCTGCCAAATACTCGATCCCGATTGCCATTGCTGGCATCACGGGTGGCATGTAGGTATAGCTGACATTTGAAATGAGTGAGAGGATCACCAAAGATCCGGTTACCCAAAGAAGAAGATAAATGCCGCCAGAGTGGGTTCCACTTGCGGTGAAGATTTCTCCCTTCCTCCTCCACTGCATGACACAAAGCGCAATAATGAGAACTCCAAAATAGAGAGAGGGCGCGGCAACGAGAAGGATTCGCAAATTGAAAATAATCGGCCAATCCTGGCCGGATGGTGTGAAAAAATCGAATTTGGTTGAATCAAGATGAATGCGGGCGTAACTACCATATGTATATTTTGTGAAAAAGGAAGTGAGCGCATCCATATGTGAGTAATACCATGGATATAGCAATGCCGCTCCAATCAGCACGGCGGGAGCGATTCTGAGGAAAATTCTTATCCTGTGTTCCCGGGCACCTCGATAGAGTGCATAAATGAAAGGGAACAGGAGGTAGGCTCCGGCAAAATTGCGGAGGTTCATGGCTAGGCCAAGAGAAACGGCAAACCCAATTGTCCACCCGATTCGATACAGAAATTCACTCCGTATGAGGCAGAGCATAGCAAGGCAGATAAAAGCTCCAGCCGGCAAATCACCCAGAAACTCACGGGAATAGGTCAGCGTCGCCGGGAAAAAGGTCAGGTATAGAACACTGAAGACACCGGCTGTCCGGTTAAGCATCCCAGCCGCAAGAATATATGTCGAGATGATATAAAGCGCAGAAAAGGCAAGAATGATGATGTGGCCATATTCAACTCGATAGGGTCGGCATGAATAGAAAAGGAGAGTCGAAATGGGAAGTAACTGAGGCCGTTCTTGAGCTGGGTCAAGGAAGATTCGTTTGAATCCGGAGAACTTTTCGAGTTTGATGCCGTTGTAATAAGTGACAGCCATTGTGTGAAAGTTGGCTTGATCCCAACTCGGAGGCAGATCAAAGATACGGTAGTTCATCAGCCAACGCCATTGCAGTGCGGAAACGACCGCGATGACTATGATGACAAAGAGGATAGCTGTGCGCTTCATGCCTTCGTGTTGGGATGGAATCGTCATTGCGTGATCCCGGTCAAGCGATCATCTGGATTAAACCCTTTTCTAATGAAATCGAGCGTCATGCGGCCTTGTTTATCCATGTGCCGGATATTTTAGCGATTACTTCGTGTTGGCTCTAAGTACAAGCCGCACTCCTCCCCAATCGGATTCGCACTGATTAGCCAGTATTTTGAGATGGCTTGGCGGAGTCGCTTGAATTCTAACCCCAAGACGCACATCGAGACTTGAGAGGTCCGTGCCGGGAGGCGGTCGCAAACGGTATCGCTCAGAAATCCACTCTCCCGGGCGGCAGCCGATAGCCGGCATGACACCGCCTAATAGTTGATGATTTGCTTGGAAGACAATCTTTCCATTTGCATCAGTGAAATGGACGTAGAAAAGGTAGTCGGCCGAGGGAAGGCCAATGCACCGCCAGACTAACCAGAGAGACGGACTCTCAGGATTGTCATCGATTGCACAGGAAGCCAGGATAAAAAGGTCGCCAAAATTAACCTCCTTTTGAAGTTTTTCCCGCCCTGTTGGTGGCAGTATTTCACGTGGCGGAATCAATCCTGCCAGCCTCATAGGCAGAAGAACACGAGTCGTATTCCAGTCCGTTGGCAATGTTGAAATGGACGTTTTAAGAGAATCTGATTTCGTGGCTGGAGTCCAGATGCCGACCCCGATCGTTGTGATTCCGTCAAGTGGCAGGTCAGCACCGAGGTACCGTCCATCGACGACAAAATCCCCGGGGTCCCATTTCTTAGTGGTAAATTCATCACCCATCAGGTAATCGCCTTGCTTGATGATGGTCCCTTTTTCGTCCAGGAAATGTACGAAGGCTCCGTATTCCCGGTCAAGCTTTTCCAATATATGCCAGAAATAATACGCGAACCATCTTCCGTCATGCCGATCGATCTGCATGCCCATCAGCTCAATTTTGTCGGCGAAAACAGCCGATACTTGCCGTTTAATCAGCCCTCCTAGAAAATCACCCGATGCACTGATTACGGTTTGACCGGAATAGGGTCTTTGGTCCGGACTCTGCAGAAGACGGGAGTTGGGGAGATGCTGGAACAGCAAGGCTTGAGATTTATCAGGAAGTAGGAATAGTATCGGAATCTTTTGATAGCGTAAGAAACGGCCATCAAAGAATTTCTGCAGTTGGCTGGGTGGGACGCTCGCGGTCGACGGGAATTGATCACCAGTTTTCGTGATGACGAAGTCAGACTTGAGAAGCAATTCTCGAATGAAATTGTCCTGGTTCATCTCCACATCGATCACCGGATAGTTCAAGCCACGACGCACGATCTCGAAGCGGAAACTGTTACTGGAAAAAAAGGGATGAGATCCGGCGATGCCGATGTGGGGATTCGCAGATTTCGCCCGCCGTCCAACCGTTTCGAGGATCTCCCCGATCTTCCAATCCGGGTTGATGGAATGAGCACCTGCCGGATCACGGTAGACCCATCGGAGAGTGTTGGCAATTTCGAAAGGAGGTAGTGAAAAGAGAAAATAACATCCAAGTCCAATGATGGGTAATGTCGAGTATGTGCGAAATGCGCTTTGAATGTTCAGCTTGTGTGCAAGTAGTTCCAATAGAATTGCCAGGGGTGGTAGGGCCGCGAGCAAATAGAGAGAAGAGAGATTTGTGGATAGGGATACAAAAAAATAGGAGCTCGCGATCCATAGACAGATGTGCATTATGCCCGGGGTCGGAAGAGTCCGTCCACGCTTCACAAATGCTATTACTGACATGCCCAGCAAGGGCGCTCCGAATAGGACGGATATGGATTGGGAAAATAGGACTCGGAGATAGTAAACGGGTGGCCATTGCGTTCCGCTTGGTGAAAAGAAATCCAGTATCTCGACTTCTCTCTGGAGACCGGCAAAACTGCCGACGATGTATTTGGAGTAGAAATTCAGCAGAGTGCTAAGGTGATGCATATACCATGGATAAAGGATGAGAATGGCTGCGATGACACCTGGCAGAAGCCGTGCCAGAGCAGACCACTTCATGGCCCGCCAGCCGCGGAAGAGTGTGTAGATCAACGGAAAAAGAATATAGATGCCGGCGAAATTACGTGCGTACATGGCGAGGGCAATCCCGACCCCCATCATGATGTTCCATCTGATCAACCTGAAGTCCCTGCTCCGCAGGAGGCAGTACATTGACAGGCTGAGAAATGCGCAAGCAGGTAAGTCGCTCAGGAACTCTTTCGAATAGCTCATGATACTTGGGAAGAAGAGCAGATAGAGTCCGCTGAAAAGGCCGCCATAGGGATCGCTGAGTAGTTCGGCTATGAAATAGGTCATGATGACCAGCAAGGCGACATACAAAAGCACGATGATGTGGCCGAATTCGAGGTGGTATGGACCGGCGGGATAGAAGGCGAGAGTGGAGATCGCAAGCAATGGCGGCCGCGCCTGAGATGGATTCTTAAACTCTTCGGAGAACCCGGCCCATCCGTTTTCACGGATTACATTTGAATACTGGAGAGCCCTTGCGTGATACATGGCGGCGTCCCAGGAGGGGGGAAGATCCCAGATACGATACTTTGTCATCCACCTCCACTGCAGCAAATTCACGATGATGATTGTTGTGATCAGAAGCAGAAGACAGATGGAGCGACGGTTCGCGCCTTTTTGAGTCTGCGAGGATGGCTCGGACATTAGTGTGAAATGGTCCCCTCGGTCTTCATGGCCGGTTGCCCTGCCGGCACTGGTGAAGTCCCGAGAAGTTCCACACGTTGAATGCAGCACGAACCTGGGGAGTTCATTGGGTCGATGCGTATTCGTGTAATCTGATCGGCGTTAAGCCAATAGCAGTGCCGTCGCATGTTAATCAGGTAAACTCGATCCTGCCCATCCAGGATGACAGGGAAATCGAGTCTCCGTTGCTCTTCGAAACCGGGTTGTGCTGTGCTGCTCCAGTACAGTTGTCCCATTTGCTGAACGACATCTCCGGCAGGCACAGACCCGCTCATAGTGATTCGCAACTTGTCATAACTCATCGGGTCTATCGAGACAGTCCCGGAGATGTTGGGATCATCATTGTTTGAGCGAAGGCAATGCGTTGATGCATCCGGTTCAATTCCGTAAGGCGTGAGTTGATTGATCTGCTCTTTTGTCCATAGAAGGAGCGCCCGCTGCTCCCCTTTCGTCTCTTCATTCGCCCCGGGTAGAAGGGCTATAGATCGAATGATTAACGTGGAACCGGATGGCGGATCGAGCCTGATTCGGCTTATCATTCCACTCGCCACCCAGGGCAGATAAGAAGCGAGATAGACATCGATATATGGTGCTGGACGGCCGTCAAGACGGCACATTGATTCCGGGATCTCAATATTTACAGCCCGTTCTTCTGCAACCCCTGGATGCGAAGAGGACTCCCAATAGAGGCGTATCCATCTGTCGGCCCCCGGCTTCTCAACCTCCAACCTAATCCGCAATCGTTCAACTGCCGGCGCCGGCCAATAGAATGTTGGACTGGTTAGGTAGGGATCAATATGGCCGCATACGATTCGTATTGCTTTATCAACGCTCGTGATCTGAGCATCAGAGGCCGTCCACTGGGAAAGATCCTCGTCCCAAACCGGATAACGCAATTGTATGTTCGAACGAAAATCCCATGCAGAACGATAGTCAATTTTCGAGATAGCACCCGGTTCGGCGCAGAGAAGGAGAGTATCCTTCTGCTTGAGGAGGGGTTCGCCATTTGCCAGTTCAGCTTGAAGGAACCTTGTATGAGGCACTGGAGTGGTAGTGACACCAGCAAAGGAGTCCCGCCGTGCCCAAAGAAATCCCTGGCTCGGCGTTCTCAGAACAGAAGGAGGAGAATCAAGTTGTTTCATCCGGCAACGAAGGAGCAGATCAGTATAAGGCCGAGATTGGTTGACATAGGAAACCGGGTCTTGGCTGAAGTCCATGGTCACCATGAATTGAATCGGGAGCTTCTCAGAGCTATACCGCTCCATTAATTGTTTGAGCGGCATGCTCAGACTGTCGCTGTTTCTTGAGCCGACGACAGCGTTGGCTGAACTGAGTTTCAAATAGCACGCAGTCATCCCGATAATGACGAATCCGGCAAATGTCCGTAGTTGCTGCCGATCAATCTGAAGAACCGAGTCCGATAAGTTGCCCAGAATCCACGCCAGTCCCGGTATGAAAATGTACACGGCTTGAAGCGGCGGCCCGATCGAATCGGGCGCGTTTCCAGGATGGGCCATGAAAAGCGGAAGAAACCATAGAACTCCAGGGATCATCAGCGAGGAGCGAATCCTGCCATTCCAGATCCCCAGCACAAGCACGATGAAATATGCACATGTGAGAAAAATCTTGAGATCGATCCTTGGCAAGTCAGCAGGAAACGGCATGAGCGAGGCGAGGAGGCTTTGCAGAGAATTCACACTCACTGTCCGAAATGTTCCGTCCCCCAGTTGTCCGAAAAACAGATACATGTAAAGACAGGCGACACTTAAAAATGGAATGATCTGAAGTATCGTACGCTTACGGACAAAGGCAACAATAACGATCAGACCTGGTAATAATAGAAGCGCCCACGGACAACTGAGCAACGCAAGAACAAAAAACAGCACACTGATAAGGAGAGTGCCCAGAGGTTCATGCTGTTTCGTGAAAAGTCTAGTGAACAGCAACATGGAGATCATAAGAAAAAGCAGACACAAAATCGGCCCACGACTCGCGACACGAAACAAATATGGAAGCACAGCCGGAGAGATGGAAAAGAAACCAACCGAGAGCCAGGCGAGCCTGCTCCCTGCTGATCCAATTGAGGATAGAAGGCGAAATAACATCGCACAACTCACAGCATGGAGGAGCAGATTCAGCGCAAAATAGCCGGCAGGCGATAATGGCCAAAGCGCGGCATCAATCCAGAGGGAAACAATCGCCAGAGGCGAATAGGGTTGCTCGGGGAGATGCGCCTGAAGGAGGGTCGCAAAACCCGTCCACCCCTCTCGTGCCTCCAGCACAAGAAAGGAATCAGCCGGCGTAAATCCGCTATGAAAGCCGGCCGAGGTGAACACAATAGCGATCAGTGCGGCGCCGAGTCCGGCCAATGCTGATATTTTCCACGAATCCTGTTTCATCCACATAATGTGAATCGAGTATATAGGAGTCTCCGTTAAGGGATCAATGGCGGACGTGTCCCCCCTCATCCAGCGGAATTACTCTCGCATGTGAGGTTCTTTTCTTCTTGCAATAGCGGAGGTGCAGAGGGGTTCACTCATTTTTACTGCTCGAATACAGTTATTTTATCAACCAACTCTTTTCTCACACCCCGGAAATCAAATCATATTGTTAAAAGCGCGGTGATTTCAGATAAGAGATTATTTCAAACCCCCTTGTACCAAGTGAATTTCACTCTTCTCTTGATGCAGCCGATCATGATCATTCATTTTCAGGAGTGCGTCCAAATGCCTGTTTTCAAGCTTCCGGGGCTCGTCGAGCGATATACACCTCTCGTAGAAGGCATTTCCTCGCATCAGCGGGTGTGGCTTGTGCATCGGGTTTGAGAGGGACTAAGATTGTGCATGATATGGATAACTTCGAAGCCGATATAAAGATTCTGGACGTTTCCTACTACAATCACTCTCAAAAGAAAAACGGGGCCGAAGAAAAATTCCCCGTCATCGAGATCTTCGGCCGTTCGCGCGATGGCGAATCCGTGACGCTGCTGCATCCCAGATTCTACCCGCACTTCCATCTCCTTAATCCGACCGACAAAGCCATCAAGGAGCTCTCCTCTGATCCCCAAGTGAAGTCGGTTGAGACCACAGAGCTATTTCACGAAGGCCGGCAGCAGCCCGCATTGAACGTCACTCTCTACGTGCCGGGTGATACGCCTCAGTATCGCGACCGCTATGGAGCGATCGCCGCTGATATCCTCTTCCGATTCCGTTACCTTTATGACAACGACCTCGGTTATTGCATTCACGCAAAAGGCAAAGACCTCGGCAGCAAACAGATGGCCGGCCGGTCCTATTTGACGGACCGAATCGTGCTGCTGGAGGAAGTCAAGGAAGTTCCCTACTTCCCTTCGCCGCTAAAGATTTTCTCCTTCGATATCGAGAACATCATCGGCGGAGAAATTCTCTGCATCGGCATCGTTTCGCAATTCGGAGAAAAGCGCGACACATGCGTGCTGGAGGGCGGCGAACGGAAAATCCTCGAGGATTTTGCGCGCCTTATCAAAAAAGAAGATTGTGACATCCTATCCGGATACAACGTCTGCAATTACGATTTCCCATATATCGAAGGGCGCGCCGCCCGCCTCGGCTTGAAACTCGATATCGGCCGCAACCTCCGCCACATGCGGATCCGGCAGATGGGTGGAAGCGCCAAAAGCGGTGAGAAAAAACAAGTCGATAAAGGCACAAACAAAGTCGTCGAAATCGCCGGCCGGATTGTCGTCGACAGTTGGTACTTCGCGCGGAAAGAGAAGCGCCCTAAGCGCGAAACACTATCCGCGATGGCTCAGATGATCCTCGGCAAAGACAAACTTCCCATCGACAACACGAAGCTCGGCGAAGCCTGGGCGAAGGATCCGATTCAGGTCAAGGAATATTGTCTGCAGGACACGATTCTCTCGCATGAGATCCTCGAAAAAATCCGTGTTATCGACAAGTACCAGGCTCTGGCATCGGTCGCCCGCCTGCCGCTCTTTGACACCTTCTCGGACCGAACCAGCGTTCTCATCGATTCGCTCTTCATCCGCGAAGCCGACCGCCAGGGGGTCGCCGTCCCCAATACGCGACGCAGTAACAATGGTGACGAAGAAGCTATCGAAGGCGGCTATGTGCTCCAGCCGATCGCCGGACTCTATGACCGGGTCATCGTCTTTGACTTCGCTTCGCTGTACCCGAGCGTCATTCTGCAGAATAACATCTGCCTGACGACACTCTCGGATGAAGGCACCATTGTTTCACCGCTGGGGGTGAAGTTTCTCGCCCGTGAGGTCAAGCAAGGAATGCTGCCGCGTATCATGAGCAGCCTCCTGAAAGCCCGGCGTGAAAGCAAGAAACTGATGAAGGAGGCCAAAACCACGGACGAAATGGAGTATTACAACGGCCTCCAGCTTGCACAGAAAATCCTCGCTAACGCCCACTTCGGCGTGTTCAGCTCGAAATTCTACCGCTTCACAGACCAGCGCATCGGAGGTTCCATCACGGCTTTTGGACGGGAAGGCACGAAACGCATAATCCAGACACTCCAGTCGGAAGGTCAAATGATCGTTTACTCCGACACCGATTCGCTTTTCGTCGTCTCGCCCTTCCAGACGCTCGACGAGACGGTCGCGTTCGGACAAACAATAGCAGGTCGATTCAGCCATGGCGACATCTCTCTCGAAATGGAAAAAATCATAAATCCGCTGTTTCTTTCATCTGCGAAAAAGCGCTATTTCGGAAGAATCGTCTGGGCCGGCGGCCTCAAGAGCGAAATCTTTGTCCGTGGATTCGAAACACGGCGTGGAGACAGCTTTGATCTTCAAACCCGCGGGCTCGAAACACTTTTCGAATACATTCTAAGCCGCGATCAGAATGGCGCCCTCGAATATTGCAGGCAAATGCTGCGCGATCTGATGAGCGGCAAAGTCGAATTGGAAGATCTCGTTATTTCTAAAACTGCCGCCGACGAAAGCAGCTATAAAGTCATTACGGAGGAGACCGAAGATACGTTGTTTGGCGAAAAGAATATCAGGGAGCGCAAGGTCGCCGACAGCCTCCCTATTGTTCAGGCCATGAAAAAGGCTGAGAAGCGTGGGGTCACGATATCGCCGGGAATGAAAGTGAGCTGGATTGTGGTGGACTCCGGGATAACGCCTCAACGCGTCGAACCGTACCTCGACGGCCTGCCCTTCGACTTTTCTCCCGACTATATCTATTATCGCGACCGCTTGATCGACAGTTTTCTGCGAATTCTGAACGTCTTCAATTACACGGTTGACGATCTCTCCGATAACCCGCAGCTCAATCTCTTCGATTGAAACAGGGATTCCGGTCATTCAACGTCATCATGACGAACGAAGGATGAGCTCAGGAGGTGGATGAAGATGAGTGACGAGCTGGGCGTTTTCTTGGACTGCGGTTCGTTGGATCGGGGTGACTTGGATTTGAACGCGCTCAAAGCGACTCTCCCACGCTGGCACCTTCACAGCGTCTCACACCCCGATTCCATTTCAGCGCGGATCGCCGGTGCGACAATCGTGATCAGCAATAAGGCTCGCTTGGAAGAGCTCATGCTCCGTGCGGCGCCCGGCCTTCGTTTGATCTGCGTTGCGGCGACAGGGACGAACAACGTCGACCTCGACGCGGCGCGCGCCCTCGGAATCGCCGTCTGCAACGTCCGCGGATACGCAACCGCTTCGGTCGTCCAGCATGTGCTGACTCTGATTCTCACTCTCAGCACCAATCTTCTCGAGTTCCATCAAAGCATCCGCGAAGGCGGCTGGCAGAAGTGCCCGCATTTCTGCATGCTCGATTACCCCATCCGCGAGCTTGCCGGCAAGACGATCGGAATCGTAGGATATGGAGCGTTGGGGCGTGGAGTGGCTCAGGCGGCACGAGACGGTCTCGGAATGCAAGTCCTTGTGGCACAGCGCAAAGGGACTCCATCAGAATCCAATCGTGTCCCTCTCGACAAACTCCTGCCCCAGGTGGATGTCCTCAGCCTGCATTGCCCGCTGACACCGGAAACCCGCGGCCTGATTGGCGCGGCCGAACTGGCATTGATGAAACCCGACGCACTCATTGTCAACACGGCACGAGGTGGCATTGTCGACGAAATCGCGCTCATCGACGCCTTGAAGGCTGGGCGGCTGGGGGGCGCCGGTATCGATGTTCTGACGACGGAGCCGCCTGTCCACGGGCATCTCCTTCTCGATGGAACAATCCCGAATCTCATTGTCACGCCACATATCGCCTGGACAGCGCGTGAATCTCGCCAACGCCTGGTTGATGAAATGGTCGAAAACATTCGAGCCTTTTTCGCCGGAACTCCTCGAAATCGAGTTGATTAAATTGCAGGGTGTCCCACCCCAGAGAGTCAGTCGCACAAAGATTCTCGACTTTAACGCAGCCTTTTCCCCTAAGGCCTGTTAGCGCCCGGCCGGCATCTCAGGAATTTAGTCGCAAGACCACCAATTTATTCTTCACACATGGGGTATAATTTATCTGATGAACCTCAAGCACGTCCTTGTGGTTATCTTCGCGTCCGGCCTCGTTTCCTGCCATCAACCTGTGCCGACACCAATCGAATCCATTACAATTTCCGTCCCCTATGAGCTCGATTCACTGGATCCTCATGAGCATAACACCATCAGCGATTTCACAATCGCCTCGCATTTTTACGAGCCTCTTGTCCGTACAGATGCGCAGCTTCGAGTCCGACCATGTCTGGCGCAATCGTGGGAAAGCCCGGATCCTCTCACGTGGGTGTTTCGCCTCGAGCCCGCTGTGAAATTCCATAGTGGCAAAGTGATGCGCGCCGAAGATGTGATCTATTCGATCCGTAGGCTGCTGGAAAGCCGGACATTGGAGATGAGAGGTCGAGTCGGCAATGTGCAGGAGGTCATTGAGATCGATCCATCCCAGGTCATGATCCGCATGAAACGCCCCATCGCGTCCTTTCTGAGCCAGCTGAATTTTGTTCTCATCGTGCCCGCGGGCTCCACCTCCGAGAGCCTCCGACAGAAGGTCGACGGCACCGGTCCCTATCAATTGGTTGATCGGGAAAATGGAACTCTCATACGGATGCGACGAAATGATAAGTACTGGGGAGTTCAGCCGCCGTTGAAGATCGTGACATTCCTGTTGAGTCGGACTCATGATCAGGCGATGATGGACCTGGTCTCAGGCACGTGCCGGCTGATCCAGAGCAACGACAAGGAGATGAAAGAGGAGGCCAGTCGGCGAGCGCGATTCAGGGTTTTCGAGCACGATAGTCTTTTTATCAAATATCTCAGCTACGATGTCGCTCGGAATGCAACACCGTACTGCTCCGCCAAATCGAATCCTTTCAAGAGCCTGCTGGTTCGAAAAGCTATCCAGCTCGCTATCGACCGGCCTCGCCTCGTCGCCGGTCTCGCAACATCGGCAATTCCAGCGACTCAGCCGATCCCGGATTTCGTTTTCGGGTTTGATCCGGAAATTAAGGTGCCTGCTTATGATCCCGCTGAAGCAGCGTCGCTGCTCGCTCGTGCCGGATTTCACGGTGGATTCGACGTCACATTACACGTACGGCGGATCCTGCAACAGTCGGCCGAGCTCATCAAGCAGCAACTGGCTGCGATCGGCATTCGTGTCATCGTGAAGGCTCTTCCCGATCACGAGTTCTTCAACGCCGTCGACAAACGGGACGCCTCTCTATTCCTGACCCGTTTTGGCTGCGTGACAGGCGATGCCGGTGATCTCCTGGAAGATACGATTCATTCGCAGGATCCCACGGGGCGATTCGGTATCAGCAACTATGGGGGCTATGACAACCCCGAAGTCAATCGCCTCATTGAACAGTGCGCGGCCGCATCAAATGCCGGTGCCCGGCTTCGCTTGATGCAACAGGTTTTCAGAATTGTGGCTGTCGAACTGCCCCTGATTCCGCTCTACGCCGATCAAGACGTCTTCGCCGTCGACCATTCCCTCTCCTGGCACCCCCGAAGCGATAGCTATATTTTTGCACAGGAAATTGGAGTCGACGACCGGTAGAGAGCAGGCCGAGGAAATCGCACGGCTCGCCCTCATCCGCCGATCGTCGGCATTCGTCGGCAGGAGGTGGCGAGATCGGGAGATTCCCCCTGATGGCCGGCGGCTTCCTTCTGATAAATCTGATCTCTGAAAAACCGCTCCATCTCGTCATCCGAAACGCCCGACCGTAGATGTTTCTTGACATCGGCTTCGGAGGCCGAGAAAAGGCACGTCCGGAGATGACCATCGGCTGTGATACGGATACGACTGCAGCGATCGCAGAACGGGATGGACACCGATGGGATGATGCCGAAGATTGTATCGAGCGCCGGCACGTGATATTCACGAGATGTCTGGCCGGAATCGGATCGTGGAATCGGAAGAACCGAATATTTGGTTGAAACAGCGGCGAGGATCTCTTCGGCAGTCACAACCAGATCTTTCCTCCAGCGATTCCCTTCTCCAAGCGGCATAAATTCAATAAATCGAACTTGAGCTCCCATCCTCTTGCCGAACTCCACGAAGTCCAGTATTTCATCATCATTCATGCCGCGGATGAGGACCGTGTTCAACCTCACGCGATCGAATCCGGCTGCAAGTGCCGCCTGCAGCCCATCGAGCACCTTGGCAAAGGCGTGACAACCGACCAGTTTGTCGAATCGTTCTTCCCGCGTCGAATCCATGCTGAAATTGATACGGCGGAGCCCGGCTTCGCGCAAACCAGCGGCTTTCCATTTGAGGAGATACCCATTCGTCGTCATGGCCAGATCACGAAGTCCGGAAATTCCGGAGAGATCACGGACAAGCATCTCGATCTTCCGGCGCAGAAGAGGCTCACCGCCTGTGAGGCGGATCTTCTCAATTCCCATTCCAACCAGAATCCGCGACATGCGGTAGATTTCCTCAAAACTCAGGATCTCGCTTCTTTGGCCAATGGACGGCGCCATTGCATCCCGGCAGTAGGAGCAATAGAAATTGCACCGGTCGGTGACCGAGAGACGCAGGTCAGTGATCTTTCTTCCGATGCCGTCCAGCAGTGGCTTCATGTTTTTTCCAGTGCAGCCGCCGATTTTTTCGAACACCGGCGACGAACTCCGTACGCCGCAAGCCCTCGTGCTCCGAGCTTCCTCACCGTGACCGTCGTCTGTTTCACGCCCGAGTGCCTGGCGATCGAAATGGCGATGCGATCAGCCAGAGTTTCCAGCAGATGATACTCACGTTCCCCGGCACGGCGCAGGACATCGTTCCGGATGGCCTCGTAATCGAGCGTCTCAGAAAGATCATCGCTTCGCGCCGCGCGCGTCAGATCGTATTGTATGACCAGATCGACGGAGCAAAGAGGCCGCCTGGCACGCTCCCGGGCTGTGATTCCGATTCGAGGGCGCAGCCGAATGCCCTCGATGAAAATCTCATCCATCGGCAACCATATCGTAATATCTCTTTTTCATTGCACCCGGGCGAATTCGCAATCGATCGTTCGCCCTCTCCCAAAGTCTAGCACAAGCGAGCCCGCGGTACTCAGCTCGATCAAGTTCTCATCAAAGACCCGAATTTCCTCACCGCCACGGGAACCGGGAATTGGCGGCTGGACGGTTATGTTGATTTAACGCAACGCGGTGTTCGTCGAAGGCTGCGACAACCCGTATTTCTCAATCTCCGCCGAACTGAGCGGATGCACGACCCCCATCTCTCCAGTACTCGCCTTGCGCAGCCGGTCTGCATCACGTATGGCTTGCTGACGCCTGATGATCTCGATGCTGACAGGCTTTCGCCCGGGACTCCGGCGAAATATTCCGATGGCAACTCCTTTGAGCCAGAAGAAGAATCTGCGGCGGCCACGTAACGCCTGCCAGGCACTTCCTCGCAAATACCGCATCGATTCGCGGATCAATTCGCGCGCCGGGTAGTTGCGGTAGAGATACCAGAAATAATTTCTTGTGATCAGATAGGAATTGAAACTCGATGATCGCTGGACCGCAGAATGACAATGAATGACGGAGATTTTTGGAAAATATCGCACATTCCACCCGAAATCGAGCAGGCGCGTTGTGAGATCCACTTCGCCATGATAGAGGAAAAATTCCTCGCAAAACAGCCCCGTTTCGACCAGGGCCGATTTTCTGAAAGCAGCCCCGCCTCCATCAAAGGCGCTGGTTTCATAGCCTCCCGAAGGGTCATCGGTCTGGATGTGCTTCGGCGAGTTACCGGAAATTTTGAGCGCCGGGCCGTTCTCGGTGCGAACAACATCCCAGACGCGACAGGCCGCCGCCCCCAGTTTCAGATCCCGTGAAAGGAAATCACAGACCGATGCGAGCACATCGTCTTCCACGAGTACCATATCGTTGTCGAGAATGAAGACGTACGGGGCAACGGCTTCGCGGATTGCGCGGTTGTGAGCGCGCATGCCGGTGTTCGCCCCCATCTCTATCACTCGTACCCATGGAAACTCCTCATGCAACATCTCCACTGTCCCATCGCTGCTCCCATTGTCGACGACGATGGCCTCAAACTCGACGCCAGCCTGACGACGTATGCTCCGAAGCGCACGCCTCAAATCGCCCTTGCGATTGTAGGTAACGGTGATGACCGAGATCTTCACAACCCCTATTATCCCAGAAAACCAATAGCCGGCGAATTTATTATCTTCTCATGGCCTCGGCCGGTGGAATCATGTCCCATTTTGCCCACAATGGAAACGACGCCTGTCAGCCCGCCTCCCCTTTGTTGGTCTCGGATCCGGCGACATTCGAAGAAATGACTCGAATCAGCTCGATCGGCCTCCAGAGGCGATGTCTCACATGAATGTCCCGATCACCGACGTGACCTGGATGTTCTCTCATCACTCACCGGTTGAGGATTCAGGGATGCTCGGGCTCGAAAATTCCAGCTGACCGATTCTTTCGCACGTTATCCCAGTGAAAAAAGTAACCGTTCATCGCAATGTAGACCCCCGGCGGCAGGCTTTGAGCGAAGGAGAGGGCGCTGCCAAGGTTGAAGAGACCATCCGAGCTTCCGAAGGCGTATGGGACCATCGCTCCCGTCAGGACAACTGTTTTATTCTTGATCGCACTGCCCAGTACTTTGGCGGTTTCGGACATCGTGTCGGTGCCGTGTGTGATGACGATGCGATCCTCTTTCGCTTTCAGACAATTTTCCAAAATAATATGGCGATCACTCTCTGTCATCTCAAGACTATCGACCATCATCAAAGTGCGAACCATGACATCCACACGGCAACGCCCCAGGTTCAACATCTGGCGAATATGAGTATCCTTGAAGAAGAGCTTGCCATTGATCTCATCATAATCTTTGTCGAATGTGCCACCAGTAATGAAAAGCCGTATGGCCATCTTTTTTCAACCTCGCTTTCAGAGGAAATCCTATCATAGAGGAGGCTGGTGGAGCAGGCGAGTTCCGTGAAGAGTTGCCGGTCCCCAGTTGGTATTTGATCGGTGAAATCTGTGCATAAAATGGCAAAAGTTGTGATCAGGCAGAATCGTGAATTCCTCTCAGGAAGCCAGGAAAAAAGGAATTCGGGAATGACTTTTGAAACCACCGCTGGTTGATATATTAATCCATTCCTGCTTTCTTCTCTTCCTGCATTCCTGAGAGGTTCGGGTGCGATGGTTGTCAAAGCCACCTTGTTTGGTTGCGGCTATGCCTCGTTAGGAGACTCCTATCAGAGATCCAAGCCGGCCACACATCCCAAGGCACCGAAATCTGCGAGTCCTGCTCGCCGATTGGGGACGCATGACTCTCTCTTGAATGCCCGGCATTTCAACGGTGTATACTATCGGCGAGATGCGGATCGCAGATCATCTATTGGCAGGCAAAGAGTGAGGCGTATTCATTTTTTCCCCAAGGGCGGGTCATGGCTCGCCAGTTCGCGATACCGTGTTTTCCATCTGGCGGAGGAGCTTGAAAAGATCGCACGCCCCTGCAAGCTTCACTCGCCTCCACGTATTCTCCGCAGATACCTTACCCAGCAGCGCGGACGTCGGCTGACGTTGACCGAGCTCGCGATGTTTCGATCGCGTGAAGTAGCGCGCAGCATCGTCTCGTTCCTGCACATCCCTCGTGGTGAGATCATCTTTGCTCAGAGATCGGTCTACAGCCGGAGTTTCGCCACAATGCTGCTGCGCGCTCACCGCAGTCGGCCGCTTATTTTCGATATCGATGACGCCGTTCAAGAGGGGCAACGGGAACTCACCCGCCAGCTCGTATGCAAGGCCGACATGGTCATCGTGGGCTCACATGCGCTCGAACTATTCGCCCATTCTCAGGGATCACGCCGTGTCTATTTCTTTCCGACCAGCATCCCGCTCTCCAACTATTCGCTGCGACCCAATCCACTCACCGGCCATCGGCCAACCATTGGTTGGATGGGAACCGGGCCCGAGCATCTGGAGAACATCAAAATTCTCCGCCTGCCTCTCATCGAGCTCGCAAAAAAGTTTGAATTTCTCTTCCTTTTCGTCGGCTCACTGGACGACCCGGCATTGATGGAACTACTGGCCGCTTTTGAAGGCGTCAGGATGGAAATCATCCCGAATCTCGATTGGGCGAATCCATCCGCTGTCTTGCATGTGCTTCATCGGTTTGATATCGGACTCATGCCTCTGACGGATACGCCTCGCCACCGCGCCAAGTGCGCTTTCAAGGCGATCGAATCGATGGCGTGTGCCATTCCTGTCGTGGTTTCGGGCATCGGCGAGAATGTTCATCTTGTCGAGAGTGGACAGGACGGCTTTCCGGCTTCAACAGAAGCGGAATGGATCGACCGGCTATCGATTCTTTTGGGAGATGAAAAACTTCGCCGTCGAATGGGAGCACACGCTCGCACCACGATCGAAAAGCATTATGACATCCAGAAGAATGCCGGCGCATTCAACAACTATCTTGCCCTGGAGATCGGCTGAACGACGGTACAGTGCGACTCGCGCACGCGCGGCGCGACCACCTGACGCGGCATAGCCGTAACCAAACAAGATAGCTTCGACAACCATCGCTACCGAACCTCTCAGGAATGCAGGAAGAGAGGAAAGCAGGAACAAATTTTTATGTCGATCAGCGGTGGCTTCATAAATCATTTATGAGTTCCTTTCTTCCCGGCTTTTGCCATTTTATGCTCGGATTTCACCGATCAGATACCAAAAAGAGGTTGAGTCGCATGCGCAACTCCTATACGATCGATTCCATCTTGCTGGATATTTGGCTGGGAGAGGAGACATGGTGTGAGCGCTTTGCGTCCGCATTAACGGCATCTGATGTGCCACCGAGATCCATCATCACCATATTCTTGAATCGTTCGAGATCGCGAGTAATTCACAATGAATGAAAACACGAATAATACCAAAATTCGAATCCCTTTCAACCGGCCTGCACTCACCGGCAATGAAATGCGCTATGTTTCCGAAGCGGTTGCACGCGGGCACATTTCAGGTGACGGCATCTTCACCAAGAAGTGCCACGCATTCCTGGAGCAGGTCATCGGAGCCAAGAAGGCGCTACTGACAACCTCCTGCACCCATGCCCTTGAAATGGCCGCGATCTTGCTCGATATCCAATCCGGCGACGAAGTGATCTCACCATCCTTTACTTTCGTGTCAACCATCAACGCCTTCGCTTTGCGCGGAGCGCAACCGATTTTCGCGGACATCCGTGCTGATACACTCAACATCGATGAGAATCGCATCGAGGAGCTGATCACGCCGAGAACCAAAGCCATCGTCGTTGTTCACTACGCCGGTGTCGGAGCCGAGATGGATCCCATCATGAGAATCGCCGATGCTCACGGAATTCCTGTGATTGAGGACAATTCGCACGGACTGTTTGGAGCCTACAAGGGACGCGCGCTTGGTACATTCGGCTGCATGGCCACTCAGAGTTTTCACGAAACTAAAAATATTCATTGCGGAGAAGGCGGAGCGCTTCTCATCAACGATGCTCGATTCATACAACGCGCCGAGATCATTCGCGAGAAAGGGACAAACCGGAGCCGCTTCTTCAGAGGAGAGATCGATAAATATACCTGGGTCGACATCGGATCAAGTTACCTGCCATCCGACATGCTGGCCGCATTTCTCTATGCTCAACTCGAATCCCACGACATCATTCAACGCAAGCGTCAATGCATCTGGGATCGTTATTTCCAACATCTTCAGAGCCTCGCGCGCGAAGGCCACTTCAGTCTCCCAACGGTGCCGGCGCACTGCCAACAGCCCTACCACATGTTCTATCTTCTGATGCCGTCGGCAAAACATCAGCAGGAATTGATCGCGCATCTGAAAATTCATGGGATCTACAGTGTCTTTCATTATCTGCCGCTGCACCTCTCCGGCATGGGACAGCGCTTCGGAGGAAAAGCTGGGGATTGCCCCGTCACCGAAGATATCAGCTACCGCCTCCTTCGACTTCCATTTTACAATGACCTCACCGAAGCCGATCAGGAAGACATCATGCGATCGATTGCCGATTGGGTGGACGGCACTTCCAGCGCATCGTAGTTCATCGAATAAACGGTCCGCCAACGAACCAGCGGCATCAGACCTTGTCAGAACACAATCCTTGAAATCTACATTACTTCGGTTGATCTCAATCTGGAGGTCGGGTAACATGACTCACTTCGCTATTGCGAACTGAGGAGTAGAGGATGGACAAGGATTTAGGAATTGTTGTTTGCGGCGGCGGTGGGTTCATCGGAGGCCATCTCGTTGCCGATCTTCGCCGCCAGGGGTTCACCAGACTGCGATCTGTGGATATCAAGCCTCTGTCGCAGTGGTATCAACGGTTCTCAGATGTCGAGAACCTTGTCCTGGACCTCAGCAATCCCGCAGCCTGTTATAGCGCCCTCCAGGGCGCATCGCGTGTCTACGACCTGGCATCCGATATGGGTGGGATGGGGTTCATCGAGAACAACAAAGCACTCTGCATGCTCAATGTACTCATCAACACGCATCTTCTGATCGCCGCTCGCAATATCGGAATCGAACGATACTTCTACTCGTCATCGGCCTGTGTGTACAATGCCGACAAACAAAAATCGCCCGATGTGACGCCGCTCCGTGAAGAGGATGCCTATCCCGGAATGCCGGAAGACGGGTATGGCTGGGAAAAACTTTTCAGTGAACGCATGTGCCGCCACTTCCGCGAGGATTTCGGGGTGATCACGCGTGTCGCCCGCTACCATAATGTTTATGGGCCGCATGGGTCGTACGACGGCGGGCGCGAAAAAGCGCCGGCCGCTATCTGCCGAAAAATCATCCGGGCAAAGCTCACCGGCCGCCACGAAATCGAAGTCTGGGGAGACGGAACTCGAACTCGCAGTTTCACCTTTATCGATGATTGCCTCAAAGGGACTCAGAATCTGATGGAGAGCGGGATCGATGAGCCTATCAACATCGGGAGCAGTGAGCTGGTCACGATCAATCAGTTGGTCGATATCGTCGAAGTCATCGCCGGAATCCGCGTTAAACGCGACTACAATCTGTCTGCTCCGAAAGGCGTCAACGGTCGCAACAGCGATAATACAAAAATTAAAAAGCTGCTCGGCTGGGAGCCCAACACCCCGCTTCGCATCGGCATGGAAAAAACCTACGCCTGGATTTTTGATCAGATGAGTAAGGCGAAGTGATGTGACCGAGAGCATATCCCCCACTATCACGATTCATAGATCCAAGGCTTTTTTCAGACGTTTGATAGGGTCGATCATTGTCTCGGGAATAGTCTCGTTCCTGACCTTCGCAATCTGCACATGCTTCACGTTGAGTGGGGTCAGTATTGATCTCCATTCGCTTCCTCCCGGCAGTAAGGGATTCTATCCGTACGACGGAAACATGCTCTGGATGGGTCGTGAAGGTTGTCTTCAGCTTCCTGAACTGGACCGAAGCAAATCGTGGATATGTGTCGTGACGATTTGCACACCCAGGCCGCCAGGGATTCGATTTCCGAAAATCTCTTTTCAAGTTGGCGGCGAAGAAATTTTGATTGGAAGGGCTGAGAATGAAAAGCGGGAGTTTCATATTCCCATTCCCGCTTCTTCTGTGCATACTGGTGCCACGCTGAGTATCATCTCCGCCAACACCTTTCGCCCTGGCCCAACGGACGCACTTGAACTTGGTGCCGCCATAACATCCCTCAACCTTCAACAAACAGCCCCTGGCGCTTTCGGCTTCTCAACTCGCGAGATTGAGGCTCTGAGCTTTCAGTCGATTATGCTCGGTATCCTGGCAGCAATCCTATGCGGTGCAATAGGCCAGGCCATCGTGATAAGTCTCATCTTTTCTTTCGCTACGAGTTTCGGGCTCTTCTGGGTGGCAAATCCTTTTTCTGATCCCCTCGCAACGGTTGTAGTCTTGGCGATGGCCGTCGCCGGCATCGCCTTCGCGGTTCGATGGCTTTACAGGGAGTGGGTGCAATCTCGATCGTCAAACGTCTTTCTTGCACTCGCCATCTTTGCTCTCTCGTGCGCCACGTGGGTCTTTACTGAAGTAGCCGGCTTTCGCTCTAATCGAGGTGTTTTGGACGGAGCATGGCAGGTCATCGATCCCATGCTGCTGAAGTCGCGCCTTCTCGAAAGCCTCTGGTATCTGCATAGCCAGCCACCTCTTTTCAATCTCATGCTAGGGATCATCGAGAAGGGGTTCCCAGTGCATGACACAGTCGTGCTGAGTGTCCTGTACCTATCCCTTGTCGTGGTGACGGGAATTTCTCTTCTGGCCACGGCACGCCGCCTTTCAGTCCCTGTCCGGATCGCCCTGCCTTTCGTCACCCTGTTTTTCATCAGCCCGGCGTTTCTTATGTATTCCAGGCAGTTCGACTACACCCTCCCCCTCATTGCGCTGCAGAGTATATCGTCTTACTTTCTGGTGCTTTTCGCACAGAAAGATCGCCCACGCGACGCTGCGCTGTTCTTTTTTTTCGTGGCCTTAATCGCACTGTTCCGGAGTCTCTATCATCTCGTATGGGTTGTCACGATAGTTTTCGCTCTGCTTGGCTTGAGATGGCGGAAACGGTGGACGCTCGTGGCATCCGGAGCCGGAACCCTGGGACTTGTGAGTCTCTGGTACGCAAAAAATTTCATGCTCTTCGGGATATTTACAGCCAGTTCCTGGATGGGGATGAATCTTGAAAGGGTGATTGTCCACTGGATCAACAACGATCCACAGTTCATCCATCTCTTGGAATCAAAGCAGGTTTCCCCTCTGCTGACAATCGCCTCCTTCCAACCTCTGGAATGGTATCGTGACTACTACAGGAAGGGCCCCCCAACAGGAGTGCCGATACTCGACCAGGAAATAAAATCGACCGGTGCCTATAATTTCCATTCTGTCGACATTCTCCGTGTCTCGCAAATGTACACCCGAGAGGTCGGTCGGCTTATTCGAGCGGCGCCCGGGCTGTATCTACAAGGGTGTCTCTATGCCGTATGCCACTATTTCCAACCCGGCAGCGATCTTCCACACATGAGAGGCTCTCGTGATAAGCTCGGAAGATACGCACTATTCTGGGAACGCTACCTGTACGGGCGGATCAGCACCTGGATTCGTTTTGGCTCAACCAGAACGAGTGCCGCTCTGTTCAACGAAGACGGACTCATCATCATTCTCTGCTACCTTGCATGTTTTCTCTACGGCGCAATGAGCTTTTTCATCGAGCTCCGCCGGCATAATGTCTCGTCCCATACGACGTTCTCGATTGCCATTATATGGATCACGCTGACGTATGTACTTTTCGCCGGCACCCTTTTCGAAAGAAAGGAGAACATGCGTTTCAGGTTCGAAGTGGAGCCGCTCCTTCTTCTCATCCTCAGCGTGCTTTTCACGCGAGTCGTTGGAGCGACGAATCGAATACTCAAGCGACTGGTGCACTGAAAATTTCTATCGCTGTGGATTGCCGTGATATGAAGGAGCCGGCTTTTTAAAGCCGCCGATCCGGCATCTTGACGAAGGCGGCGTCCGCGTAGGCGAGTGTATCGTAGGGCGGCAACCGTCGCTCATCGACAAATTCCGTGAATCGAAATCCCTGGCCCCCCAGGAAATTCACGATCTCGATGAAATCAGCCTGGTCCTTGTAGAGCGGTTCGAAGAGCACTTCCGTCATAATGACCGACGTGTTCTGCAGGACTCGCTTCGCTCCGGATAGAACGTGCATCTCATATCCCTGAACATCGATCTTGATGAAGAGCGGTGGCTTGAGGTCCAGGTTCTTTACGAAATGATCCAGCGTCTCCATCGTGACCCTGATTTTTTTATCCCAAGCGGTTTTCGGCCATAATTCGCGATGCCGATCCAACATTGGGAGAATGCTGCTGGATGGATTATAGGCGTTTTCGAACATCTCCACTTCTCCGGCGGTTTCGCCGAGTGCCACCGGATGGAGGTGGATTTGTTGATATTTCCCAGCCAATTCCTTTAAGACCGGCCGGCATTCGGTCAAGGGTTCGAATGCATGGATCGTTGCGTCAGGAAAAGAGACGGCACAAAATCGCGAAAAATCGCCGCGATTGGCGCCGATGTCCAGGATTGTCTGGATGGGCGCAATCACGTTCACGCGCTGGAAAAATCGGTACAAGTTGAGAGGCACACCCAGTCTTCGAGCCTCCCAGGCGTCTTGCACATCCATCAGATCCGCTGCCTTGCGCAGCTTTCTCGCCAGCGTCCTCATTTTTTTCATTTCATTTCAACTTTACTCGTCGCTTCAGCATGATACATCTGAGCCGGCGGCTATGAAAGCAGCTTGCGAAAACGCTTCCGGATCGCGGTGTAAACATCATTTTTTCCAAACAACAACCACGGGTATATCCCGATCGCTTTTATTGTGAACACGATGCTCTTCCACTGCTCCCCGCATTTCACCGCTGTCCGCGCGCAAAACATAAAGGCCGAGCTCATGGTCTCTCGCCTCAACGCTCGCAACTTTTCCGGGAAATATTCTTTCTCGAACATTTCCCGATAAAGCTTCGGGATCTCCGTCAACCATCCTCGCTGTTCCGACATCGCAATCGTACCGGAATGGTACCGGAAGAGAGCGACGGATCCCGGGATATATCCAAATTTTGTGCACAGGCATGTTCGCATGAGGTACTCCCGATCCAGCGTCACGCGCCAGCCCGGTTCCAGCGGTCCAATCTTTTCGACGACCGACCGGCGCCACATGCAGCTCTGCTGAGGGATCGGTATCTTGAGTGTGCGCAGCATTTCCTCAACGGTCGTGCTCCTCCCCAACCGCGGCGTTCTCTTGGTTTCCATATCCCATGCCGTGTCGACATCCCCGTAAAGCAGTCCACAATCCGGGCGCTTCTGGAAGGCGGTCACCATTCGTGTGATGAAGCCGGGGTAGAGAACATCATCGGAGTTGATCCAGGCGACGTAATCGCCGGTCGAGCGAGCGAATCCTTTGTTGATCGCATCTCCCTGGCCCCGATCGCGACCGCTTTCGCAATATGTCACCCACGATTCATATTTTCGAATAATATCGAGACTGCCATCGGTGCTTCCGCCATCGAAGATGAAATACTCGAGGTTTGGATATCCCTGGAGAAGGACCGACCTGATTGTCTCTTCCAGGTACTTCGCCTGATTGAATGACGGGGTCGTCATCGACATGCGTGGCCATGGAGCGCCATCCGGCATAGTGGCCGGAGTCGATGGTGCGCCTTCGGTCCACGGCCAGCCGGTCCTCATTGGAGGAGGCGGCGGGAGATCTTTGAGAGTTGGCGCTGCCATGAATGGCTCAGGACGCCTGGCGGAGCGTCTGCAGATGCTGCAAAGAATCCTTCGTGATGGGGCTGTTGGCAAGCACGACGCATCCGCGCCGGCGGCCTGTTTCATTCTGCGAGGAAACCGATGGAAAGAACGCTTCCCATTTGTGATGCGCGAGAGGTGCGAGGTAATCGAGGCAGAGGCATTCGCCGGCCCCATAATCATCGAACCCATATCCAGGATCGCCCGGAACCTGAAAATCATCAATCATCACAACCGACTCGGTCCAATGCCGGAAAATGATTTCGAGCTCCTGACGGAGAGGAAGATGGTCATACCAGTGAGCATCAAGATAGAAGAAGACGTTCTGTTTCGGCACCGTCGGGTCCCGGCTGAGTTTTTCAAGAAAAGAGCGGGAATTTCCCAATGACAGATGAACGCTGTCATATTTCTTTAAACGCCGCGCCGCGTAATGGTAAGACCGCAGTTCGCATTCGACGCTGTACGTCAGCACAGATGATTGCCGGTAAATGAATTCGGTCGTTCCGCCTCGATAGGATCCCGTTTCCACAACAGCCTGAAAGCCGCACATTTTGAGCAGATCAGCAAAGATCTCTCGCCTGCCGCGCTGGCCGTTGAAAGCACCTCCCCATTGGTGACGGAGGCCGGGGTGAAAATAGAAATCAAATGCCGCCGCCCAGTTCGGGGGGAGTCTCGTCAGAAACAGCTCCATGAATTCGAAAAAGCGCGATCCGATCGTCATGAAATCGACTCCGGTTTGACAGTTCGTCCAAATTTGAAATTCGGCAGGAATTCCTTCAGCTCACGAAGTGAAATCATCCTAAATATAAATACAACGCCGATTAAGGCGGCTGTACCGATAGCCGTCATCAGGTGTTCGTTCAAATATCCCGTCACCAGAAGCAGCGTGGCGGGTATGTAGAGAAGAAAGTAGCGGGCATCGTAGCGAACCTTGGTCCGGCGTGCAAGAAAGCCGTGAAGGTAAGCGTACATGAAGACGAAGCCGGAAGCATAGGTTATCAGAGTCGCCATCGCACAGCCTCGAATACCGAGAGGCCGCACGAGGAGGAAAGCGAGCCCGACGTTCAGAGCCGTGGCCACCACGGAATACCAGGTTGCGATATCATTTCTGAAAACACGAAGGATGGGTGGAAAAATCGTGCTCGTGACAGAGAGCGCGGAGACCCACAGGAGAAGCACCGCTGTCGAGACGGCCTCTGGAGAATCGATTTTATAGACGATGTGAAGGAAAGGAGCGACCAGGAACGAAGCAACAGCGGCGAGTGGAATCGCGCCGACCGTCAGCAACCGGCCTCCCCGATGGACCAGCGTCATCAACTTGCCGTAATCCTCTTTTCCGGCTGTTTCCGATACAATTGGAAAAAGAACATTCCAGAGAGGCCCGACGGCGGTATTGATCGGAGACGCAATTGACTGGGCGATGCGATACAGGCCCGCTGCCTTGGGAGTGATATAGATCCCAACGATCAGCACACTCATCTTTCCAAGAATCCTCTTCATGATGCTCGACACAGCCCACTGCGCCGCGTAAACAGAGACCTCTTTCAGGAGAGCGCGCGTGATCCTCCTGAAATAGATGCGATCGCGAATCAGAATGAGAACGAGGCAGGATATCGTCAGGCTGCCGATCGCCTGGCCAAAAAGCACCGAGACCATCGTCCCGCTCATAAGTGCCGCCACGATCATCGATGATGCAGTGATGATGGACGATGAGGCATTCTGAAGGGAAACCATGCCGAAACGCTTGTCGGTGTTGAAAATTGTCACCGCATAACCGAAGAGAGCCATGAATAAATAGTTGAACGCCAGGATCAGAAAAGAGATGCCGAGGCGCTGGCCCTTGTAAGAGAAGCCGAGGCTCCAGGCGCCGATCGATATGAGAATCAGAAAGCCGGAGAGCGCTATTTTGATCTGGAGAACCGCCGAAAACACTCTTTCGTATTTGTCTCGATCGCCTCTCCCGAGCGCCTCGCCGCCGTACCGGATCGCCGAATAATATAGATTCAGATCGAAGAAAATAGCGACGAGATCGAAGGCTGCGATGACAACCTGCATGGCGCCCCACTCGGCAAGTCCCATCACGCGAACGAGCACAATCTGCGATGCGAATCCCATTAACCGGGCAATGACATTGGCCGCATTCAACCATGTCGTCCCCCAGAAAATCTGGTGTGACAGGCGTTGCTTCTTCATAGATCGATCGCCGGCAGATCGGAAAGTTGGCTCAACCGTGTCGAATACCGCCGTTTCATGGAGCGATTATGCTATCACATTCCATCGCGAGTATGGGGGGGTGGGTGTTCTCCAAGGCAACGGCAAAGTTGATCACTGCACATGATGAGTAAAACGTCTACGTTTACGACAACGTTCGCGATCTTGGCAAGAGGAATATTTTTTGGTATCTGACCAGTCGACTCTGTGCACAAAATGGCAAAATCTGTGCCCGGGCATAATCGTGAATTCCTCTCAGGAAGCCAGGAAGAAAAGAATGCAGGAATGGCCTATGAAACCACTGCTGATCGAAAAAATAAATCCGTTCCTGCTTTCCTCTCTTCCTGCATTCCTTAGAGGTTCGGGTGGGATGGTTGTCGATGACATCTTATTTGGTTGCGGCTATGCCGCTTCGGATCATGGCTATTTGACATCACCAGGCCAGCGCCCTATATTCCCCGCATGTTTTGGAGAGGCTCCTACGGATACCGGCGGAAAGCCGGAAATTTGAGAAAGATATTATGACAACCCAGGCATCCGGTCCCGCAACGATCACCAACATCAGAGATCCCAGATTTCTTCTGATGTACGCTCCTCAGCACTTTCCCCCCGAAGACAGCGCCAAACCCGACGGCTCGCTCGGCCTGCTCTATCTGGCGGGCGCACTTCGTCGAGGCGGCTACGACGTCACGGTTCTCGATGCCTGTATCGGCAACGAAAACCATTCCCTCCAAGAGACCTTCTTTCGCACCGAGCAGATGTCCAACGGCCTCATTCGCATCGGGATGTCCCCCGAGGACATCGCGAAAGAAATCCTGCCGTACGACGTCATCGGGATCACATCGATGTTCACCGTGCAGACGTCGCGAGTCATCGAAGTCGTCCAAATTGTTAAGCGAGCGGATCCGCAAAAGCTCGTCCTTCTGGGCGGCCTCAATTCGCGGCACCAGATCTCGCGGTTTCTCGCCGCCGGCGCCGACCTCATATGCCTCTCAGAAGCCGAATCGACCATCCTCGAGATAGGAGCCATCCTCCGCCGCGGCTCGCGTGATTTCTCGGGCGTCGCCGGCATCGCTTTCATGAATGACGGCCGCATCATCACCAGCCCGGCTCCCGCCGTCGAACAGGATCTGGACAAGCTGGCCATGCCGGCCTGGGATCTGGTTCCACTGGCGCGCTACTGGGAACTGGCCCGCCCGCACGGCGGCGGGTTCAAGCCTGAAGACAATATCCACTATGGTTCCATGATGACATCGCGCGGCTGCCCCTTCCGCTGCGAATACTGCCATATTTCCAAGGAAGGCAGCGGGTCGCCGTCCGGCGACATCAGGCGCCTGCGGCTGAAATCCAAAGAACGGGTCCTCCAGGAAATCGACGTTCTGAAAGCACTCGGCGTTCAGTACGTCTTCCTCGAAGACGACTCGCTCCTCGCCAAGAAAGACCGCGCCATCGACATCTTTCACGGACTCCAGCAGAGGAAACTCACGCTCAGCGACGTCAACGGCGTCAACATCACTCACATGTGCCGATCAGAAGGTGGAAAGCTCGTCGCAGATGAACATCTGATGACGACAATGGCCGAAACGGGGTTCGCCGAGCTAACGCTCCCGTTCGAATCGGGTTCCCAGAGAATTCTCAACAAATACGGTTCGCATAAGCTCAACCTGGAACGCACCGACACAAAATCGATCATCCGCACTGCCAAGAGACTCGGTATGACCGTCGGCGGAAATTATATTTTTGGATACCCTGACGAGACGTACGAGGAGCTCACCGAGACGATTCTGCTGGCCAAGAAACATATGGACGAGGGCATGGATCGGGCCAACATGATGTGCGTTGTTCCTTATCCCGGCACGAACCTCTATGATATCGCCATTGCCGGTGGGCACCTGTCGCCCGACTTCGATCCTGACAAGCTCAACTGGCTCTACCCAACCATGGTGAACACCATCATCAATCCCGATGTTCTGAGATACATCAACAAGATCTGCTGGCTGCTGCTCAACAAGCCCAAACGCATCAACGCCGTCATGTCGATGGCGATCACTCCCACAGCGAAGATGAGCAACGAATAAGCGATCCTCAATCCGCGAGCAGCGCCCGCGGATTGAAGAAGCTAAAAGTCAAACGCAGAATAGCCCCGCGAAGGAACTACTGTTCCGGCTCCATATCATCGCCGCGAGACGTGATTCTCTTCGACATGGTTTTCTTAGCCACGAGGTCAAGCGTATTGCTTTTCAAAGCGGCTTTATCGTTGATATTAACCTGCATCCAGAAAGATTTTAGTCTTGCACTCAAGCTTTTGAATTTCGTGGAGAACGAGATCGTTCCGGATGTCGTTCCCGTGATCGAAGTGATTTTTGCAGGAATGGTGTATGTGGCGGAGTACGGCTTCTGTTTTGATTTGTACTGGTAAGTCAGGTTCACGGCTCCGCCGCTCAAGTTGGCATCTCCGTCCGTAAAGTCAAGGCTGAAGGACGCTTTACTCTTGGTAATCGAGCTGAGCTGCTTGAAGTTCGTAATAGCGGGTTGGAGGTTGCCTGTATATTTCTTGAAGTTGGCCGTGACAATCTTGTTGGCACTCATGTTGATCGTCACGGGATTCGTGTTTCCACTGGCGTCGCCGCTCCAGGAATCCAGAGCATATCCCGTCAGCGGTGATGCCGTGACCTTGACATTTGAACCAACAGGATAGGATGTCGTGCCGGAAGGTGAGACAGTACCTGCATCGGTCGGCGTATAGCTTGTCGTCAGAGTGTAGGTCGTTCCGCCTCCGTTGTATGTGAAGTTCGCGTAGATCGTCTTATTGTTGTCGATGGTCACCAGGATCGGGTTGGCGTTGCCCGCATCCACTCCGTTGATTGTCCATCCGGAGAAGGTATAGCCGGTGTATGCACCGGCGGTGAAAGCGACCTGCGCGTTGGCCACGTACCAGAGTGCGCCGGTGGGTGCAACCGTGCCGCCTTCCATCGGGCTGCCGGTCGTCGTCACGGAGTACGCCGTGTCGAAGGTTGCATACACCGTTGTGTCCAAACTCGGCATGTTGTACGTATTCGCGCGATTCATCGGCAACGTCCCGATTAGCGCGCCGACCGCATTCCTCCAGCTATTGAAGATGAAGCCTGTATTCGCCGCGGTCCACAGATTCATGGATATTCCAGCGGCCGCCTGCGCCGAGCTCTGTCCGTTAACAGTCGCATTTCCACTGCTAGGGGGGCTGACGGCGACTGTCATTCTCGGCCACGACGGGTTCGTGAAGTTAGCAACAATGGCTTTCGCACGATCCATTGTCACCTTTATTCTAGTTAGGTCTGGATAGTCCGGATAGGTAGCGTCTGCGATGTCACCAGACCAAAAGGAGAACGTCCATCCACTTGATGGATTTTCGGTGACCGTTACTTTCTCACCGAGCGTGTAAGGGCCAGTCATGTCCGCCGGATCTACCCTTCCGCCGTCCGATGGAATCGCCGTCGTCGTCAACATGATCTGAGTTGATGCTAAGCGGGCTTCGATGACGGAGTAACCATATCGCCGGCCGATAATGTATTTATTCGGCTCGTAGGCAGCAACCATGCAAGTGTCGGATCCACCGGTGAAGGGAATGGTTATCAACGACCCCTGCTCGATATTGCCGCTACTATCAAGGGTAGCTGCCCTATGGTACCAATTCAATCCATCTGACTCATGCCATGATGCGATGTATTTGCTCCCGTCCCAGGCCAAGCTTGGGATTGCACTCTGATAGCATGTTGGAACCGGCGCACTGGATGCAAGAAGACCAGATGGCCCCAGTCGTGAAAAAAGAATACCTGCAGCATTCTGAACTTGCTTGGCCCAAAGGAGACTGAATTCGCTGTTCGTTGAATTATAAGCGAAGCTGTATTGCTGGCAGGAGACGCTGGTGATCGAGGCTGGTCCGTATTGAATAGCGAGGCCGCTGGTGAGATAGACATAATGAAGAGTATTCGTGTGATAGATAACCCCGACACCTGACCCATCGGATGCAATCCGCGGGCCGAATGAATCGGGGCCACCAAATTGAGACTTCTCAATCGAAGATATACTGGGGGGTGGCCCAGACATAGAATCGAGTGTGGCCGAATAGGTACGAAGAGTCCCATTGCCTGTGAAGCTCATCGCCTGGAGATCCCATTCCGAGCCGTTGTAATATTCAAAAACCGCCACGTATTTTCCCAGGTTGGGTGCCCAGGTGATGCTGGAACCGCTCGGCATCAAGGGAAAAGCCGTGGATGCGACAAATCGAGTGCCCATGGATCCGTCTTTGCATACATACCGAAAGAGGAGCTCAGAATGGCTGGAATCCTTCACTTGGCACCACAATGCTCCGAAATGCTTGTTAGTGCTGTCATAAGCTATTGAAACTAGTCCATGACCGGTCCCTGTAATGGCATCAAGTATGAATGGGCCGGTGACGGCGCCGTTAGCGGCGTTGACGAACGAGATACTCACCCGATCATTCCCAGAAGACCGGTCGACATAAAGGAAGGCATAGACTCCATCGCCATAGGCCATATTACAGTTGTGGAACCCTACCGAAGATGCGTTTGCCCATGACGCGACGGTGAAAGGCGGGCCGACACTAAGGCTTCCAAAGGCTTGCGATGAAAAAAGGAAAATCACTGCACTCCAGATAATGCCGACAGTCACAGCGTTGCCACGTTTCATAGCCGATACCTCCTTACAAGGTAGATACTCCCTTCCATTTTACTACAATTGTCATAACCCGTCAAATTCGTGTTCATCCGGCCAGCTTATGAACATAACATCAACTTGGGAATCACCATCCTGCTTACGCTTTATGATTCAACGCGATATGCCATGCCGCGGAAGCCCTGTCATCCGGAGGTTGACTAAAAGACGGGCTTAGCGTAGAAGAGAACTCGGTGCTCTGAAGTAAAGAGGATGATCCATGAAGAGCTACCGACAAACCATTGGGATGCTGCCGAAGATGGCGGAGGAATCGAGCCCTGGAAGTGCCACTGTATCCCGGGGATGCTCTCTTTGCCGAACTTGGCTCATCGCGGTCCTCACGATGGGGATTCTGACTGGATTCGAATATAAGATCGGCATCAGCCTGAGCGACGAAGGATTCCTGTGGTACGGAACACAACGCGTAGCAAAGGGTGAAGTCCCTCTCAGGGACTTCCAGTCGTACGAACCAGGTAGGTACTATTGGGGCGCAGCGTGGTCCAAACTCCTCGGCACGGGGCTTGTGGCACTCCGTGTGTCGACTGCGATCTTCGCAGCTATTGGCATGGCATGCGGTCTCATGATCGCGCGAAGACTCCGGCTGAACACCTTCGAGATGGTCTTCCTTGCTGCCTTGCAGGCCGTCTGGTTGTATCCGAGGTACAAAGCTTTCGACTCGGCAATCGTCCTTGTATCTGTGTTGGTCGCAACGCGGCTGATTGAAAACCCCTGTGTCTCAACCCACTTTCAGGCAGGCCTATTCACTGGGATGGCAGGTTTCTTCGGTCGTAACCATGCACTCTACGCGATTGCAACCTACTTCCTGCTGATCCTCATTATGAAAGTCAGAGGAGAGCAGTGGGAGAGATTGAAGTGGCTGCGGGCTTGGATTGCTGGAGTTGCCGTGGGATGTGCCCCCTTAATCACAATGATCGTCGTGTTTCCGGGCTTCTTTGAGGGTCTGGTAGATACATGTCTTCTGTGGACGCGATTGGGTGCGACGAATCTGCCGTTACCGGTGCCATGGCCTTGGCGCTTGGACTACGCGGGGTGGCATTGGATTCAATCGACGAGCAAGCTTGTGTTGGGGACTCTGTTTCTTGTCATATTGCTGTTCTATGCAGCGGGGGTTCTGCTGCTTGCCACAAAGCGGCGCCGAGCTTCGAATCCGAATGCGGTTCTCTCGGCGTCCTTGCTAGTGGGCAGCGTGTACTTGCACTACGTATTCTCGCGGGCCGACCTTGCTCACTTGGCAGTCTCCGTGCCGCCAACGCTACTCGGACTGGCGTCTTTGACGCACCCCTCCTATTCGAAAAGGTCAAAGACTCTCATGTCTGCCTTGGCCCTCTTCTGGGTTCTCGCTACAGCACTCACAGTTGGGCGGGCAAGCCCCGTCTATTACAAATGGACATCCAAGCCTGGCCAGATACGGGAGCACGACATTGCAGGTGACCGTATCTGGCTCGACGTGGAAGAAGGGCGCATGCTCGACAGTATCGCCACTTCCATCAGAAGCAACGTCGGTGAGCATGAGGGAGTCCTCATTGCACCGCGGTGGCCGATGATGTACTGCATTTTAGGGCGGTGCTCGCCAGTATGGGAAATTTACTTCCTGCTTCCTCAGCCTGTTAATGAGCAATTGCAGACCGTCGCCCGGATCAAGGGAGGTGCCGCGAGAGTGGCTCTGATCGGGGATCTGCCCCTCGATGGTCGGGATGATTTGAGGTTCAGTCACACACATCATCTGGTATGGGAGTACTTGATGAGCGAATTCGTGGAAATACCAGTACCCAATATGCCGCAGCACTATCATATGCTCCTGCGCAGGGATCACTGAAAAGATATAGGCATAGCCCGGTAGGGTCGAGGGCTGGCGCGTTGGCATGATCCGCCACGTTTCCGGCCCCCGCCACGTCGAATGGAGTGTGCGGATTTCCCGAACTTTATGTTCTCAAGAACATAATGTGCGGGAGATCCGCCTGCACAGTTCGGAGGGAGGGGCGCCCGGGACAACTGTGCATCCCTACACCTATATGCCGTCAAGGGAGGGGGCTGTGGTTCATTCGTCGAAAGCATTCCTATCTCGCTCGTTCTGAACGTCGAATCCAAAAGGGTTGCGCAATTCACCACTTCAACCTATATTACTTGGGGATTATTCCATTTCCGGCTGAACCACCACAAAAACTTCTCATCGCGTGACATTTACTCCAACTTTCCTGTCGTACACCCTTCATCCGGGGTGGAGGATGCCGGAGCGGCTTGACAGACCCCGGCGCCGCCCTATAGCATGGCGCCTTTGTCGCGGCCATATGTTCTTGTCGCTGTTGACGTTCGACGGGTGGCGGCCCAGATCGCTGCAGCCGAACCAGAGGTCTCACAGTCATGAAAATTCTTGGTATCTATGACGGTCACCTGAGCACAGCAAGCCTGCTCATCGACGGCCGCATCGTGGCGATAATGAGCGAGGAACGGTTGACGAGGAAAAAGAACCAGGGAGGCGCACCTTTGGGTGCCATCCGATGGGTTCTGGATTATGCCGGATTAAAAGGTGGCGACATCGATGCCGTCGCCCTTGCGATGCTCACTGAACCCCTCTATAGCTGGGATGAGGATATTCACCAGACACGCCGACAGGTTTTCCGCGCTGCCAACCTTTTACTACCCCGAGCAGTGATTGGGAGTTCCGCCCTGGTCAAACCGTATGTGGCAATTTACAAGCATCGACGTGACTGGGCTGGCCTCAACGCTGCGCTTGAGGCGGCCGGGATCTCCCCGCGCCTTTATACGGATTGCCGCTTCGAACATCATGCGTGCCACGCAGCCACTGCATATTTCCTAGCGCCATTCTACGACCCGGGAGAGCCAACGCTCATTGTGACGGCCGACGGATCCGGCGATGGTCTCTGTGCTAGCGTCAACATCGGGCATAAAGGAACACTCGAGCGCGTGCAGGCTACCCCGAGTTATCACTCCATCGGTGAACTGTATACCCGCGTCACCGAAATGCTCGGCATGCGACCACTCGACCACGAATACAAGGTAATGGGACTGGCCCCATACGCGCCACCCTCGTTGGCCGAGCGTGCGTACCGGATATTTTCGTCTTACTACCGGCTGACACCAGATCGGCTCGCATTCAAAAACACGTCTGGTACATGGGGCCCCGGCCTCCGCGACCGGATGGCACGTGACCTCCAAGGCATCCGGTTCGACGGCGTTGCGGCTGGAGTACAGCGGTTGGTCGAAGAGATCATGACAGGTTTTGTACGGGCATGGGTTGAGAAGACCGGTATTCGACGAGTCGCCGTTGCAGGCGGCGTATTCATGAACGTGAAGCTGAATATGTTGCTCAGCGAACAGACCGAAATCGAACACCTTTTTCTGATGCCGTCGTGTGGTGACGAAAGCATCGGTCTTGGTGCCGCCCTCCTCGCATATGCCCGGCACGAAATCGACCAGGGCCGCGAGGTTGTGGTCAAGCCCCTTCAAGATCTATACCTCGGGCCCGAATACTCGCGCAACGAGGTGCTCGACGCGCTCGAACAGGTGGCGGACCAAGTCACCTGGCAGGAATGTCCGGATATCGATGCTACCGTCGCACAGGCGCTCGCAGGCGGACAAATCGTCGGTCGCTTGGCCGGTCGGATGGAATGGGGCGCCCGGTCATTGGGCAATCGCTCAATTCTCGCTGACCCGCGCAATTTGCAAAACGTCCGGCGTATCAATATGGCTATTAAGATGCGGGATTTCTGGATGCCTTTCGCCCCGTCGATCCTCGAGGAGCGCGTATCGGATTACATCCACAACCCACGCAGCCTCGATGCCCCGTTCATGATCAACGCATTCCGATCCACCTCCTTGGGACAGCAACACCTCGTGTGCGGCCTGCACTCGGTCGACTACTCCTGCCGGCCACAGATCGTTTCACGTGCAATCAACCCACGCTATCACCGTCTGTTGTCCGAGTTCGAACGATTAACAGGCGTGGGTGGGATCGTTAACACCAGCTTCAATCTCCATGGAGAACCAATCGTATGTAGTCCTTCCGATGCGAATCGCACTCTCCTCCTCTCGGGGCTCGACGCCGCAGCTATTGAGGGGTTCTTCGTGCAGAAGAAACAAGATGGTCGATAATCTTCCGCCCACATCCAAGGTCGGAGAGATTGCAATCAGCAACCTCCACCTCACGCCACGAGAACAAGCGACCGTGGAACTCTATGCCGACCTACACCGCCACGCGAGCGACACTTATGCATTGGAGTACCTATTGCCCGGGTTCCGCCAGCATCTCCTTGCATTGGGACTCATACCCGAGACCGCTATCCATGGCATGCGCGTACTGGACGCGGGCTGTGGCGGGTTCGCTGGGGGTGCAGCGGTTGCTGTCGCCCTTGGCGCCGGTTCCGTTACGGCGATAGATCTGTCCGATGCTAACATCCGATCAGCCGCCAAACGATTCGCCGGCGTTCCCAACGCCTGCTTCCGCGTAGAGACCTTGCTCGATATCCAGATGCCTTCGGAGCAGTTCGATTTTGTTTATTCGGTCGGCGTGCTGATGATCACCGAGGACCCGGAACGAGCATTCCGGGAAATCGTCAGGTTGGTGAAGCCAGGAGGCCGGATCTACATCGGGGTCTATGGCCGTGGCGGCCTTTTCAATGAGGTGGCCGTGCCTGTGATGAAGCTGGCGGGTTGCATCATCCCGCGATCCCTAATGGCGAGAGTTTTAAGATTCACACCATGGCTGCTCAAGCCATCCACCTCCTTGATGGATTTTATGTACGTCCCCATCGAGATCCACTACCGGATCGCGGAGATCGAGGCGTGGTTTATTCGTGCATGCCTTACGCCGACCTTCCTTCGCCACCCTTATCAGCCCGACACATGGTGGAACCGGTTGTTGTTTGGAGACGGCACCATGATCTTCTTCTCCGCTGTCAAACCATGTCAGAGCACGAACTGACTGCCCGTGAGCGCGAAGTCGCATTACTTTACGCCGATCTCCATGCCAACGCCAGCGAGAGTTATGCCCTCGAGTACCTTCTACCCGGCTTTCGGCGGCATCTCATGCAACTTGGTCTGGACTCCGCCACGTGCCTTCGGGACAAGTCGTTCCTTGATGCCGGTTGCGGCGGCTTCGCAGGTGGTGTGGCGGTCGCTGATGCCTTGGGCGCGTCCCCCATTCTCGGGATCGACCTCTCATCAGCGAACATCGCGGCCGCTCGGGCGCGTTTTGCATCACGGCAGCACATCAGCTTCGAGGTGGAGAACCTGCTCTCGCTTTCACTCGAGAGCAACCGTTTCGATTTCGTTTACTGCAATGGTGTGCTGCACCACACGGAAGAGCCCAAGCAGGCTTTCCTCGAACTCGTAAGAGTCCTGAAACCCGGAGGCCGCTTGTACATCGGCGTTTACGGTCGGGGTGGACTCTTTAACGAGGTTGCTGTCCCTACCATGAAGCTAGCGGGCAAGGTGGTTCCCAGACGTTTCATGAACATTATTCTGCGTGCGACTCCATGGCTTTTAAAGCCCTCTATGTCTCTGATGGATTTCATGTACGTACCGATTGAGATGCATTACCACCCGGGCGAAGTCGAGCGCTGGTTCGACGGCACCGGCATCCAGCCGACATTTCTCCGCCACTACTACCAGCCCGATACCCTGGTTAATCGGTTACTGTTCGGTCGTGGGACCATGCTGTTCTTCTATGGCGTCAAACCAGCATAGAATTCCTTACACAAAAGGTCCATCCTGACTCCGATCATCCAGAGGTTCCGCGGCGCCGGAGACGCGAAGGAGCCCCTGTGAGCCGGTTGGGCATCTTGTTGTTATTCTGAATTTCAGCTACCATGCCCCTGCGAACAATGAGAGTGATATCTTCCATGTGGCACAATACCATTCACAAACCCATGGAGAGTGCATCACCATGGCCTCGCTGGGCAGCTCTCCTTCCCTGGTTTTTCATCCTGATAGGGATATTGCTGCGATGTCGAATCTATTTCGCGTGCCGATCTTTGCAAGCGGATGAAGCCGGCTTGGCCCTACAAATCATCAAACAATCATTCATTTCGTTGCTCAGGCATGCTCCTATGACCTATGGGGCTCCCGTTGGCTTTCTCCTCATCGAAAAAGCCATGATGCTTTTTTTTGGCATCCATGAGTACGTCCTCCGGCTATTTCCTCTCCTCGTTGGCATCCTCTCTCTGATTCTTCTATATGTCATATCACGCCGCATATTATCGACCCAGATTGTACCCATCGTCGTAGCCTTCTTCTCATTTTCAAGCAGCGTCCTTCTCCATACCAGCGTTATGAAGCAATACTCGGGCGACGTTTTCTGGGCAATGCTGCTCTTCTGGATCGCATGCATTCTGAGGGAGCGTCGTTTCACGAGCACATTCTTGCTGCTGTGGGCTATCTGTGGTGTCCTGGCGATTTTGACATCGTATCCTTCCGTATTTGTTCTAGCCGGCTATGGATGTACACTTATTGCGTTGGAATGGCGTGATGGAAACCGCCGAAACGCGGCACGACTCATCGCTGTCGCATGCGGCTGGCTCGCTATTTTCGCCGTGAACTACCTGCTGTCCGTATCCGCCCTCAGTTCGGATGAATTCCTACTGACATGTTGGAGGAATGGATTTCTGCCCCGACCGTTCCTCTCAGTCAATTCTGCCATATGGCTTCTGCGTACACCCTTCCGTGTGTTTCGAGATTCCAACATCGGTCTCTGGCCCTGGTGGTTAAATTTGTTTGGATTCGGGCTCGGCTGTATTTGGTTGTTTTCAAGGAGTCGACGCATCTTTTTGTTACTCCTTACACCCATGCCCTTCGCGCTCATCGCCTCCATCCTCCAAAAGTACCCATACAGCGGAAGAATGATCCTCTTTCTCGAACCCGCATGCATGATCACGGTCGCAGCGGGATTGGAATTGATTTGGCACATCAGGGCTCCTGCAACTTCAATCCTAGCCCTTGCGATTGCAGTGGTGCTTCTGATTGGACCCGCCGGGAATGCAGCTCGGACATTCCTCAATCCCTATGACTGGGACGAAACCCGTCCATTGCTCGATTACATACTTGAATATGGGAAGATCGGTGACGATATTTATGTCTACTACGGATCGAGCAATGCGTTCGAATTCTATCACGCATACGACAAGAAATACGCGTTTGAGGGCATGGCCATCCATATGGGAATAGCGCGAACCGCCGACATTTCAGAATATCAGCATGACCTGGAAACTCTCGCAGGGAAGCATCGAGTTTGGATTATCCTATCGAAGACGTGGATTCCCGAGGATGCCACATCTAACCCCGAAAGGGGTTTCAATGAAGAGATGGTGTTTCGGTCAATTCTCGAAAGAACGGGGCGATGTCAAGAGCACGTGAAGATCGGACGGGCCTCACTGTGGCTCTATGATCTCTCAAAATAACAGGACCGACACAGCGAAACGCCCCGGATTCGGGTAGCAGCAGCGGCGGGAATTCCTCTGTTCCATACCAGTGATCGGGTCGGTTAATTACAGATGGTGCATCGAGATTTTCTCGGAGGCGGAGCCATATAGAGATACACAACACAATGAACTCTTTCGAAGTCGGGTTAGTTCTTCTCCCCTTATCGACCTCCCGTGAGAGAAAACTTAAGAAGAAACAAATCCTTCAATTCAGCCAAACCCAACTTGCCTGGGCGGCAAAATAGATTTGTGCAATCACAGCGACGAAAACAACCACTCGCCAGAGCACATGCCTTTTCAGCATGAGCGAAACAGCTCTCCCGGACATGCATACCATGCTGAATGCCATGATCATATACGGCCGCGTATCCAAAGGAGAGGCAACCGACAAGACGATGAGGCCGGCGGAGCCGATCATCCATGCACAGGCTATCGCACTGACAAGGTCGCCGGATTGGTATGATTTCGTGACAAAATAAAGGCCGCAAGCAGCCATTAGGAGAAGGGGAAGGCCATATGCCTGCAGCATGTAGTGCGGCACGCTCATCGCCCGGATAACGATCGAGCGGCCTCCCGGGGCATAAGGAGTCAATTCGGAAGATTCTCGCGGATGATAATCTTCTTGGGGGTTGCTTGGGGCGGGGGACGACATCGCATGATAGGCTTTCATCATCTGAGCTTGATATAAATCGCTGAAATGGCTGTAATATAAAGCATAGGATAGTCCCACTGCGATGAAAACAGCAGCCAGAATGGAAAGAGCCAGCGTCCGTCGATCCGGACGCGAACTCCACCACAAGAGACAAGCTATGATGAGAAACAGAGGCAAGCATGCCATGAGTGCCGCAAGATGGCTCAAAAAGGAAGCCGCAATAAAAGCCCCCGCGGCTATGCCGGAGAATAGAGCATACCGTGACGACATAAAGATGATGAAAAGCAGCGCAAAAATGATGAGATGATATGCGAAAAGATGTGCGAAGCATCCTCGCCCGAGCATATTCATCATGACAGGGCAGAGCAGATAGGCGACGCATGAGGAAAAAGCCCACACGTCGTCCTTTGTGGATTTCTTTATCATGAGATGGATCGCCAGGGCTGCCAGACTGAAGATGAGCACGGTCATCACCTGCATGAGTGATTTGATATCGGCGGTCATCCCACGAAAAAGCATGACGAAAACATAAAACCCGATGGCGCGCGGGGAGACATAGCCCCCCGGGGCTGTCTCCGTCAGGAAGTAGTTGCCGGATTGAACGGCCAGGAAGCGATGCACATGCATCGTGTCATCCATGTCGGGTTTATGGGGATGGAGAAGGACGGCGATCTCGATCGACGCAACAATTGCGACAGAGACGAGTGCATAACGATCCATCATCGTGAGTTCGCATCGAAATACATGACGACAAAAAACCGCCACCGAGAGAAGAGATGCAATCGAGACTGCGATCACTGCAGAATGCCAAAGAAACGGGGGATAATATCGCGCGACAGAGTATGAAATCAGGCTTACATAACCGCTTCCGGCCAGCAGACTGAAAAAGGCAATCGAGGCAGCGGACCTGAGAGTGTATCCGAGGAAGGCCCCGAATATGAGTGAGAATATCAGGAGAGCAAGAATCAATTGCCGCCCTGGGAGCCAGGGAATTCCCTCGCACGTGAATCGGATTCCTCGGATCATAACGCCCAGGGCACGTGTGTCTTGAGAGCTCGGAACGAAGATCGGAGAGGATGATAGAGTCAGAAGGAGATCCGATGATTGTGCATTCGGCGAAATCGGAATATCAATCATCTGTATAGCATTCGACGCACGGACCTTCAAGGAGGGATGGCCATCAATCATGATCGTCACAAAAGGCAATTGATCCTGAATCGGGCAGGCAGAACTAAAAATGAGTTGGCACTTCCATGCTGAATGGCGGTTGAGTCCACTCAGGTGAATGGTTGCAGTCCCTTCAGTCCACGTGTAATCACCCTCAGTCGGATAGAATCCATTGACGAATCCTGATAAATCTCTGTTGATTGGAATGGTAAACCCGGAGAAGAACAGAGAAACCGCAAAAAGCGTCAGAAGTGAGAAGAGAAGACATAATGCGGCGCCGAGGGCGGAATGCCGTAGTGCCACAGGGTGGGGATGAACCGGCGTGCCGGTTGGCCCGTCAGTAAGAGAATGATTGTGCATGATAGGCAATCCCGCCGCGCCCTCGCATGAGGACTCGTTTCGACCAACAATCAAATCCGGCAATCCCAAATGCTTGCATAGTGTCTCCGGCCTTCTCAGGGATTCTACATCGCCTCATGCGTTTGTGCTCCACCTCCTGCTTTCTTTTTTAAGAGAGCAGATCCAGCCCACTTTTCAATAGCGGCAAATACTATTCCCGAGAAAGCGAAATAGAAGGGAATCACAGACAACTTGAAACGTGCCATTCCACCGCCTCCAGTGACGATCACGAAGTACACTGCCATAGCGAAGAAGATAAGTAGAATGGAAGATTGCCGATGTTTCCACGCAAGATAGAGTCCGATGTTAGTGCAGACGTAGGTGACGAAGAGATACGAACCGACTGCCGGCATGATCGTGATTTGTGCGATGCTCCTTCCGGTATCCGGCAGTCCGGGATGATGTTCCAGCATATTGACATATATCCCGTTGGCCAGGTTGACGAACAAATAGGCCTGTCCACGAACATAGGCTTTGGCGATGGTCCATGGCTGGTGCCGGAAGTAGCCAGTCGTCACACGTCTAGAGTAGCGGGCCAGGGTGAACGGGTCGGTCGAGCCGGGATCGTGGCCCTTGCTCCACATGACTGCTTCGGCCTCCTCGAAGAGTCGAACCCTGACAACCGGGATGGATTCTCCTGTTTCGCTTTCCCCATTCCCGCCGATGGAGAATGGGCGATGGGACAAAACAATCTTGGCTTGGCACATATGATACGCTGGATTAACGTACAATTTTTTTGTGTGTTGAGTTAAAAATCATCTATTGCTTCCTGTGGTCCCGTAATGCCGCTGGCGTTGCAGAACCCCCTGTCTCGAGGTAACCTCGAAAGGTGTGGAAAAGCGTAGAGGCGGTGAGTATCCTTCCTGAAGCAACAAAATAAACCGGGTTGGGGCCCGGCAGGAAAGGAGATCACCGCCATGGAGAAGAAGAACACCGAAAGGGTCGAGGAGTCAAGAGTTGTTTGGGAGAATCTGGAAGGGATGACGCGGATACGTATTCAGGGATGGATCCAGGATTTATTGGAATCGGAGATCACCGAGCTTCTCGGGCGCCAGAAGTCAGAAAGACGGAGTGACATAGACACACTAAAAGGATATCGAAACGGTTATGGGAAGCCACGGAATCTGACACTGAGTGCAGGGACAATAACAATTAATCGGCCTCGAGTTCGGGACCTGGAAGAGCGATTTGAGAGTCGGATTTTGCCGTTATTCGAGCGACGGACGAAAGAAGTCAATGAGCTGATCCCGGAACTTTATCTTCACGGATTGGCCGAAGGAGATTTCGATCTGGCGTTGCGCGGGTTGTTGGGCGAGGAGGCACCTCTTTCAGCCAGTACGGCAGCGAGGTTGAAGGAGAAGTGGCGAGAGGAATGGGAAACGTGGAATCAACGGTCGCTGAAGGGGTGTGAAGTCGTCTACATGTGGGTGGATGGTGTGTACGTGAAGGCCGGGTTGGAGAAGGAGAAAGCCGCGTTATTGGTTGTTCTAGGCGGCCTCAGCGACGGCAGGAAGGAACTTCTCGCGGTGGTACCGGGGCATCGAGAATCCACAGAGGGTTGGTCCTCGGTTTTGCGTGATCTCAAGTCGCGCGGGATGTCTGCCCCGAAACTCGTGATCGGGGACGGGCATCTTGGGATCTGGGCAGGGTTGAGGAATGTCTACCCGGAGGCCGAGGAACAGCGATGCTGGAACCATCGGATCATGAACGTGCTCGACAAGCTCCCGAAAAAGCTCCAGGCCAAGGCGAAGGGACTTCTTGGGACAATCCCTTACCAGGAGACACGGGAACAGGCGGAAGCCACCAAGAACACCTTCATCGCTTGGTGCCAGCAAAGGGATCAGAACAAGGCCGGGGTCCTGATCGATCACGACTGGGAGCGAATGGTCACATTCTTTAGATTCCCCAAAGAGCACTGGGTCCACCTCCGAACGACAAACCCAATCGAGTCGCCTTTTGCCTCTTTGAGAATCCGGACAGATGCTGCACGCCGATTCAAAAAGGTCGACAATGCCACAATGGTTGTTTGGAAAATGCTCCTGATTGCTGAAAAGCGATTTCGCCGCCTGAATGCACCACATCTCTTAAAGGAGGTGTATGCCGGGACGACATTTAAGGATGGCCAGATAGAGAATAAACAGGAGGGAGGCGTGCTTGCCGCCTAAACGCTTTTACACACCTCTTGACGGAACCTCCCCTGTCTCGTCGCAAAGTGCTTTTTGCGAATCGTTAATAATCGAAAACGTGAATGCTTGTATTTGCCTCTGCTTCGGGGCAGAATGATTGATTTTCCATGAGCGCAGAAGCAGGGCACAACTCAGTCCGACCAGATACTCAACCATGGCTCTCCGTCTTAATGCCGACATTCAACGGCGCACGGCATCTGGAGGAGGCACTACACAGCATCGTGGAGCAATCCCATACGAAAAATATCGAAATTCTCGCCGTCGATGATGGCTCTACGGATCGAACGTACGAAATTCTGAGCGCCTTTTCTGAGAAGTTGCCGCTGGAAATTTACCGGCTGCCGCACAGCGGGAACTGGGTGGCAAACATAAATTATGCATTGGAAAGGGCGAGGGGATTCTACATTACAATTCTTCACCAGGATGATCGATGGGCTTGCGAACGCCTGAAGATCCTGTATCAACTTACTCAAAGCTGGCCACAAGCCGTGCTCTTTTCTCATCCTGTATGGTTTATCGACGCGTGTGGCCATCGTCTCGGAATGTGCTCCAATCCACTCTCGGCTTCTCCACCTCTGCACACAAATACACAAGTTATCGAACGTTTGCTGATCCAAAATTGGATAGCCCTGCCGGCGCCGATCTTCAATCGGCAAGTGGCTTTATCAGTCGGAGGGATGGACACTGCTCTGCTCTACTCGGCGGATTGGGACTTTTGGCTGAAGCTCATCAACTGTGGCGATTTATTCTATTACCCTCGCCCTCTCGCCGAAGTTCGTATCCATCCAGGTTCACAGACCATCGAAATCAGTTCTGATTCTGAGAGATTCAACCAAGAGCTCCAGACCGTCTTCGATCGGCATATGAGTATCTGGCGGACTCGCCTCCGCCGGGAAGATCACATTCGCAAAATCGGCCTTTGTTCAATTGCACTCAATTGCGCTCTCGCCGATGCTTTTCATCGCCGAACTGTGCATGCATTCCGTCTGAGCATTCGTATTTTTGCACTCGGGCCGCGAGGCTGGTATCGCCTGTGGAGAGATACGCGCATTTTCCAGCGCACTTGGCCTCGGTTGCGGCTGCGCCGCGAAGAGCGGAGGTGAGCATGTTCCTCCGCGCCTCTACCCTGTTATTGAAAATTGAAGTCTCGTCTGCAGTAATAACGCCGCCCGCTAAAGGAAAATGAGGAGTCATTGACAGTGACGGCGTCACGAAAGTACCATCGTACACTTATGAAACCGGGTTACAAAACTGCGCAATCGGCTGGATTCTCGCATCACTCCTGTTTATCGTCATGGGTGTGCTCACTCCGATGAACCTCCGTCCGCTGCTCACGCCTGCCCCCGCGCTGGCGGTTATCGGCGGGGTCAATGCGGCACGCATGTGGACAGCTCATGGCAAAGCCGCAAAGATCATTATCATCATCCTGCTTCTTTGGGCCCCGGTGGCTTGGATCTCAAGCGCGGTGGATCTGGCTGACATAATGAGCCGAAACTTATTCCATAGCCATACGGGCCACAACACATCAACCGGTTGAATGAGCCTCAACGTGCAGTCAACAAATCGTCGTTCACAATTTCCGGAAAATGCGCACCCGGCGTTTGCGCGCTTGCGATCAGGACATTTCTGGTTTGAGACCCGCCGCCGGGTCATCCAAGAGGTGCTTCGCGATTTGAAATCGTCAGAGCCCGGCCTGACATTGGAAGTCGGCTGCGGCGACGGCCATTTATTGGATATCCTGCCCGGCCGCCTTACGGTTGGAATGGATATTCAGTTGCGGGACTTGCTGGAGAGCCGTCGTCGAGGAGTTTGCCGCTTTCTCATCGCCGCATCTGGAGATCACCTTCCGTTCAGTCGAGTGTTTTCGCTGGTCTGTGCTTTTGATGTGATCGAGCATCTCCAGGATGATGTCGGCTTTCTCCGCGAATGCGATTCCGTCCTCAAGAGAGACGGCCGATTGCTTCTAACAGTGCCGGCTGACCCTGCACTCTGGAGCCACCTGGACGTGTACGCGGGACATCAGCGCCGCTATACAGCACAGTCGATGCAGGCGGCCATGGAAAGCGCCGGCTTGACGATCGAGTGCATGTTTCCGATGTTTCGCCTGTTGTGGCCCTTGTCCTTCATCAACGCCCGGCTGAAGCGCGGTCACAATGTCAGTGATCCGGCGGCTGAATATTCCGTAGGTCCATTTTTCAATGCGCTCCTTCGATGCGCTCTCCGGCTGGAATGGAAAATTCTGGGCAAGGCTTCATTCGGGCGCGGAACATCCTGGTGTGTCGTCGCGCGCCCATCGCACCCGAACCTCTCAGGAATGCAGGAATAGAGGAAAGCAGGAACGGATTTTTTATCGGCCAGCAGTGGTTGCATAAACCATTCCTGCATTCCTTTCTTCATGGCTTCCTGAGAGGAATTCATGATTATGCCATGTCACAGGTCTTGCCATTTTGTGCATAGTATTGACTGGTCAGATACCAATCTTTCTGAATGAGCCGCGAACTAGACCCGCTCGAATTCCCGCACTTTCGATGCAACTGCTTGCAGAGCGTCTTCTCCCATCTCAGGATAGAGCGGCAACGAAAGCACTTCGTGCGCCGCGCGTTCAGTCACGGGGAAGGCGCCTTCTTGGAGTTTCAGCGAGGAGTAAGCGGGCTGGAGATGCAGAGGGACAGCATAATGAACACCCACCGAGATGCCGTTTTTCACGAGGAAATCGCGGAGCCGGTCGCGCTCCGGATGGCGGATCGTATAAAGGTAAAAGACGGCACCATCAACGATCGGAGGCTTCACGACCCGTTTGCAGGGCGCGAGCAGCTCATTGTAGCGCGCCGCCAGACGGCGTCGAGCGGTGTTCCATTGATCGAGTCTTCTCAGCTTGATCCGCAGAACAGCGGCCTGAATGCCATCCAGCCGAGAATTGACTCCTTCGATTGCGTGCAGATATTTCTCGGCCCGGCCGTGATTGCGGATTCGGGAAACCCGATCATAAAAATTTTCATCATTTGTGATCACCGCGCCGGCATCGCCGTAAGCGCCCAGGTTCTTGCTGGGATAAAAAGAAAAAGTGCCGGCAATGCCGAATGTGCCGACCCGGCGGCCGGCAATTGTCGCGCCGTGCGATTGCGCGCAGTCTTCGAGCACGGGAAGGCCGTATCGGCCGGCAACATCACAGAGGCCTTTCATATCGGCCGGCCGGCCGTAGAGATGCACGGGCAGGAGCGCCTTCAGCGTCTTGCGTTCGCCGGCGGAAAGCGATTGGATGGTGCTCTCAACGGACTCAGCTGAGAGATTGAAGTTTTCACTGTCGATGTCCGCAAAAATCGGGATCGCACCATTCAGTGTGATGGCCTCGACAGTCGCAATAAAAGTGAACGGCGACGTGATCACCCTATCTCCAGGTCCGACACCCATCACTCGAAGCGCCAGGACCAGCGCATCGGTGCCGTTGGCAACGGCTGCACAATAGCGAGCTTGGTGGTAGGCGGCAAACTCCTTTTCGAACTCATCATGCTCAACGCCGCCGATATAGGCGGATTTTTCAATGGCGCGATGGATGGCCGAATCGATCTCATCCTTGATGGTCAGGTATTGCGCATGGAGATCGATAACCGGAATCGATGGCATGATCACTCCTCTGTCGGAATAGCGGCATCGTCAGTGCCGCGAATGAAGCGGGACGGCATGGCGCCAGGCGAAGACCGGAGCTCAACAACGCACAAAATGCCAACTCCAGAAACCTTGCCGCATGATGAGGGTCCGTCCTTGGCCGTTGGCGATTTCCAAGGACATCACGACCTGGCGACTTTTCGCTATTTCCCGCCCCCGTTATTTTCAATGTGAACGAGCTGTTCTTCTTTCCGGCTGAGCTCCTTCACGTCCACCGGTACCGCATACTTCCTCTCGATTTTCTCGCGGAAGTTCGGCCCCGAGTTGTAGGCGCAGAATGGATAGATCATTCCGTTGGGTGCGGCATAGTGAATGACGCACCTCTTCACGCGCTCAACATCGTAGTTGTAGCTATCCATGAAGTGCATGCCGGCGACCATCAATGTCTTGTAGGTGAAAGTCCCGTCTTTCTCGCCGCGGCCGTAGCGCTTATCGGTCATTCCCTGGAGAGTCTGAAGGAAGCGATTGAATGTGAGGTCCTTCGGAGCCTTCTTGGCGTGGAAGTGCTTCCGCAGGTTATTCCAGGCTTTGATCTTGGAGAACATCTTGAAGCTGGTGGCCGATGTTTTCCGCGCGAGCAGTTCCATCTCCTGCAGCATTTCGGGGATATCGAGGAACCGCGTCACCGGCGTCGCTTTCCGATCCTGATCGACGAAGAAGTAGGTTCCCATCGAGCAGTTCGGGTGAGCGGATAATGTCGTGATTTCTTCGCCACGAATCGCTCCCAGCAATTTGCTGAAAGGTGTCACGCAGGCCAACGGGAACCAATCCTCGTAGCGATCGGCTGCGCCGGTCTGCTCTTCGATACAGCGAGCCAGGTCGGAAAGAGTGAACCGCTTGGCTTCGCGTTCGCGTGTCGAAATGCGTCCCGTGAAAGCGACGGGCTGGAAGCTTATTCCGGAAATGCATTCGATGTGATCGAGCGCCAACTGCATGATTTCGCCAATGAGGTGATCATTAACACCTTTGACGATCGTCGGCACGAAGACGATCTTGAGCCCGACGGCTTTAACATTTTCGATGCATTTCAGCTTGTGCGCCCAGAGCTCCTCGCCGCGCACAGCCTTGTAGACACTGTCCTGAGTTCCGTCCATCTGCAGGTAGAGCGTATGGAGCCCCGATTCTTTAGCCTTATACGCGAACTCGATATCGTTGAAGGCGAGTCCATTGGTGGCGCATTGAACGTGGCTGAAGCCGAGCTCCTTCGCGAGCTTCATGGATTCGAAGAAGTACGGATAAATGGTCGGCTCTCCGCCGGAGAACTGGATGATCCGCCCGGCCACCGGTTGGACCGATCGCAACGAAATCAGCATTTTCCGGACCTCTTCCAGCGAGGGCTCGAAGAGATGGCCGGATGTGTTGGCATTCGCAAAGCAAACAGGGCATGTCAGGTTACACCGGTTGGTGAGGTCAATGTTGGCAAGCCCCGTATGGGACAAGTGCATATTGCAAAGACCGCACTGTTCCGGACAACGAGTGGCGTTCGGAATCGCCGGATTGGAAATCCCGCGATTATCCCCGAACCCCCAATGCTGCATCTTGACATAAAGCTTGGCATCGGAATAAATTAAATCCCGGCACGGACCGTGCTCGGGACAGACCTTTTCCATATAGACTTTGCCGTTTTCCTCGAACACCATCGCTTCGATCACTTTCGTGCACTCCGGGCAGAGCGACTGAGTGATCTTGGGAAGCCCGCGGTGAACGGCTTCGATTTTCGTGCCGGTGTGCGTGACAAGCGGCTCGACGATTTCAAAATCCCGCACTTTGTCGTGATATGTCGTATGTGTACTCAATGAGACCTCCTTGGGGTACTTCACCCCGCCTGGAACTATTAAGGATACCTTGCGCTCTTTTAAGAAGTCAACCCGGGAGAAGCGCCTTTACTCCCGCGGCATTAATAATGCATTTGAGATTCTTTACTTCTCGCAACAGCAGAGGAGCAGAGGAGTCTGCTCACCTCCCCTCCCTGTCACATCGGCTCCTCTGCGGCAACCGACGAACCACAGGACCAGCTTGCAGATTCCAGCATCACCTCATGATCGATACCAGAGTGACCCCATGGTTGCTCGTGACGCTCGCTTCGTATTCTGCCGATCCGCATGCAGAATAATTTTCAACAGCCGACGTCCGTGGCTTAAGAATCCCGACTTTGCTCTTTATCGTGTGTTTGTCTCTGAGTGCTTTTGTCTCCACCGACGTACTTGACCATTGACGGGCCGGCAATTTGGAGGTCAGTACGAACGGCGCGCACTCGCTGGAATGCGCCTCCGAGTATGATTTCTGCCAAATGGTATTGCCTTGAGCATCGAGCCTTAAGCAGAGTGCATCCCGCTTGCCATCGGCACTTGTCACC
>CAIWXX010000028.1 GCA_903916735.1 uncultured Acidobacteriota bacterium | reverse complement strand
AGATCAACGCCCTTGTCTCATAGATGTTGGGTTCCCTCCATCAGGGTCCCATGAGGACTCTCACCTCCTGTTCCGCGCCCATGCCGGGCGCACACCCGTCCGTCATCTCCGGAGATGACAGACGGGTGCCAGGAGTGGTTCTGTTGTCCCTATATTACTACAGTTGTAGAGTTTTCGGTATCTGGTCGGAAAAGCAAACCCATATAGCCTAGCCCTAATGAACATGAATTTGCCTGGAGGGGTAATACAATGACAAACACGAAAACGGCCGCCATCGCCGCTACAGCCGCGTTCTACGCGGCGGTTCTGTTGTTCAGCCCAGCGCCGTCCAGCGGTCAGACAGCGGCACCGTTGGAGAACCACATCCCCCAACCGCGGATCTTGCGAAATGTTACAAGTGGGCATCTCGTGGGCTGGGGATCCGACTACCAAGAACACGTCACGACTCCACTTGCCGGCAACGACTACGTGGCGATCTCCCAGGGTTTCGGTAATGGTTTCGCCATCAGGTCCGACGGCAGCATCGTTGGCTGGGGAGACAATAACGGTGGCCAGACCAACGTTCCCGCTGGTAACAACTATGTGGCAATCGCTGCAGGAAATGGGTGTGGTGTCGCCCTGAAATCGGACGGCAGCATCGTCGGCTGGGGATACAACAACTTCGGTCAGATTAATGTTCCCGCAGGCAACAATTATGTCGCTATCGCTCCAGGTCAATCTTTGAGCTTCGCTTTGACGTTAGATGGTCGAATCGTCGCCTGGGGAGACAACATTGGCAGCTGGCTGAACACGACTCCCACCGACAGCAACTATGTCGCAATCGCTGCAGGTGGCTGGAACGGCCTCGCGCTGAAGTCCGATGGCAGCATCGTCGGCTGGGGATACAACTCCTCGGGCCAAATTGATGTTCCGGCGGGTAACAACTATGTTGCCATCGCTGCAGGCTTCAATTATGGCATCGCGCTGAAGTCCGACGGCAGCATCGTCGGCTGGGGAAACAAGGACCGTGGTCAGATTGATGTTCCCGTGGGCAATGATTTCACCGCAATTTCAGGGGGCAGTTACGCCGGGCTCGCTTTGTCAAAATATGCGGCTTGGATATCGAGGATCTCTTCCAAGACGAGAAAGCCAGGCAAGCCCGCAAAGATCTTCGGCCGAGGCTTCGTCGCGACGACGAACCAGAAGTTCAATAGGGTTTACTTCTCGACCGGTCACTGGCCAGACACAATAACCTACCAGGCAAAGCTGAAGTCGGCCTCGATCGGCCATCTCGTCATTATCATCCCGCCCAAGTGCCACAGCGGCGTGATCTACAACGTCAGTGCAGCCGTGAAAGGACAGACGAGCAATATGGTGCCGTTCCTGGTAAAGTAAATTGAGGAATCGGCAGTGAACGAACTTCACGGAAGAACACGCTCATAGGAGGTAGTGTAAGGAAGAGAACCCGTACGCCCCGTTCATCATCACCATCCACTCGACAAAATCTCCATAGGTCTGGTACAGATCTTTCCAGCTGATCAGGTAGTGGTAATCCGGCAGGATCCGCTCGGCCTGCTTGCCCAGGTAATCATAAACGGCGATATCGTTCGGGGGATATTCAGCCTGGGCCTTCGTGCTGGGGCCTCGCAAGACCATCCCGCCATAATTATGAAATGCCCAGGCGACGCATATGTTGGGCTTGCTTCGGATAAACGCGGCGAGCCCCTGGAGACCTTTGCCCTGAAGCGGGAAATCACCCGCGCCGCTCTGGACATATTCCGGCATCCATGCGTATCCCCAGTTGCGATTTCCATCCAGGTACCCTTCGGAATCCTCGTTGATTTGCCCGTCACCATCATTATCGATGCCTTCCATTCCCAGCAGCTCCCATTCGCCCTTCTCGCCCGTTTTGCACTCGACCATGAGCCGAGGGTCTTCGGGGTCGGTCTTATAGCGGCCGAATGGATTACGGCGACGCATCATGCAGATGTTGCCATCCCCATCCAGATCATCGGGGAAGTCTTCGTCGACGAGGCCGTCATGATCGTCGTCGCGGGGAACACGCAGGCCACGATTGCCGAAATAAGCCGAATTGGCGTCGGCGAAGAAATGATAGCGACCGTCCACATTGACGACCGGCACGACGTAGAAACTGAGGCGGTCGACGAGCTGAGTGATGTCGGTGTTCTGACCGTACTCGGTGAGTAGGTTATTCAGAAGGTAGAGTGCTGTTTCAGCCGCCTGAATTTCGTTCCCGTGAATATTCCCATCGACATAGATGCCGGGCTTCTCAAGTTCCGTACCAGTGGCGGGATTGCAAATAGTCATGCAATACAGGCTCCGGCCTTCTTCACTCGTGCCCACAACCTCCAGCTTCGTCAGTTTCGGATAGGCCTGATGAAGCGCCTGCAACGCTTCGACCACCTGTTCATAAGTATAGTAATTGTCGAAGCGAAGAGGGACCGAGATCTTTTGAGGAACTTGTTCCTGTGCGGTGAGACTGGAAGCGACAACCAGGCTCATGATGATCGACATCAAGTTGTTCATTGAATGCCTCCCAATTCAATTTTCCGAGTGTCACTCCCTGCATTCATCGTTGTGACAAGAATCTGGACAGCGGTCGGTTTGTCGGTTCGGAAGATCCACTCGATCTTCCTGGTCGAATTCCCATCGATGGAATCCACGAGAGCGCGATTTTTCCCGCCGACGAGTGTCACCCCGGCACCATCCACCGTCGCGATAACCGGCGTGATGCGCAGATTCCGTTTGCCCATCGCCGTTGGGTACGGGAGGAAGCCCTCGTTGCCGACCCACGCCTCCAGTCTGCTCAGGCCTCCACCCAACGGGGTCACTAAAGTTTTGGCGATTTTGATGTGAGGCATACGACTGGCCAGTTCAAAAACCCAGGGCACCTGGCCTGTTAGGAGGGGCTCGATCATGGCTTCAGGCGGGGTTGTCATGGCATAGGGCGCGGCACCGCCGATTTCGATATTACCCAGAGTCGTATGGTGGAATGGTTTCCAGGCCACCCAACCCTTGCCGTTTCCCTCCTTGTCGCTGAAGGCGATGAGTGCCTTTTCTCTGGCGTCTCCATCCGCGTCATCTTCCTTTTTGGATCCGTTCTCCTTGAGCATCTCGGCGATCATCTGGGTCGTCAATTTTCCGTTCTGTACACTCTCCATCACCATCTTGGCTGAGAATTGAGACGGAGCGTCGACGGACTTCAGGAAGGCGCCGATTTTTTCTTCACCGATCGCCAGGAAATCGTCTTTGCTCATGGATTCGAGTTTTTCTGGAGTCAGCTCGCTTTCAACTTTTTTCTCCTTCTCGGGTTCCGGCAGGGTCCAGAAATCCATGGCAAAGGAGGGAAGCCCGAGGTGGTAGTAGGCGAACAATTCCAAGCTTCCGTCCTTATCCGCCGCCGGCGCAAGGCGTTTCCCATCAAGCTTGTTCTTCTTCAGAAAATCCTTGTACTTTTGCGACAATTCCTTGTAGAACTTCATATCATCCGGGAGGGGGTTAACGACAGCCCCAAGCTGTAGAAATTCGGCGATCATGGATTCGGTCACTTCCATTCCTGGCGGGACAAACTTCAGTGCAATTTCCTTCAGTTCATCCATCGTATATGTGCGATCCGGATCGAAGTTGAACTCTTTGGCGACGTCTTTGGGGACGCGTAATTTCGCGAGATCGACATCTCCTGATCGATCTGAACGAGGAGGGTTGAGGCAGAAATTGGATTCGCCGAAGGTGACCACCAGGGCGACATCGGGACGTTTATAGAGGAACTCAAGCAATCCATGGCTTTCAGGCTCGCTTCCCGCCCAGGAACCGCCTGACGGCATGAAGGGTTTGAAAAGGTGCGGGAAGTTGATACCGATGTTAACTCCACCGGGCCCGTCCTCGTTATACTCACCATCGTCGTCATTATCCATGCCCTCGGAATAAAGTTTGTACTGCCCCTTCTCGCCCTTGCTCTATTCGGCTTTCTTCATCAGGCGTGGGTCGCTCGCCAGGGGTATCCGTTCGCCTTCAGGGTCAGCCACTCGCATCATCGTGATCAACCCATCTCCATTCAGGTCATCGTTTCCGTCTTCATCCTGTCGGTCATCCATATCATCGTTGACGATCGTCCCATTCCGAGGATCCATCAAAAGAGGCTTTTCGAAATAGCGCTGAGCCGCATCCGGATTTCCGACCGGCAGCACGAGCCAGGTTTTCTCCCGATAAGAATCTGCATTTTTCAGGATTTGTTGGATAAGAAGAAGCGCTGCTTCAGTCGATAGCGGCACCGTGCCTTCCATGTTCGCCGCGACGAACACGGATGGATGACTCTTTTTGGCCGCTTGAATCTCCGTGCCGATCTCGATCAGAAGCACATCCCGGCCACCGGGGGATTTGGCAACTGCATACAGTTGGCACAAATCCTTGTGGCAGGCGACCGTCTGTTTCAGGAACTGCGTGACATCAGCCGGACTATGGTACCGACTGAACTCCAGCGATGGTCCCGCGGCCTTGACGAGAAGCGAACAGGACTACATGGCGCTGCTGAGCGCAAGGAGATGTTTGATTCTCACTGATCTGATCCTTTTGCGAATCGTTGGAATTTTGTATGGTCAAGTGCAATTATTGCGAATGCCTGCTGCCAACTGCGGCAGGCTTTTTTCTCATGCGAATAGTCGGATCTTCCGGCAAGAAACTGTCACCAAAATACCCCATACTATGAATCATACGAAAACCAAGGTCATTATTTGCATGGAGAGAACAAGAGAAGGCCTAACGCGGCATGGCCGCAACCAAACAAGAAAGCTTCGACAACCATCGCCCCCGAACCTCTCAGGAATGCAGGAAGAAATGAAGGCAGGAACGGATACTTACGTCGACCAGCGGTGGTTTACTAAACCACTCCTGCATTCCTCTCTTCCTGGCTTCCTGAGAGGAATTCACGATTCTGCCCGGTCACAAGTCATGCCATTTTGTAAACAGAGTTGACTGGTAAGATACCAATTAGCGCCTTAGGAATTATCGCGATGACATCCTTTTCGCGATTATCAGGAATCCCGGGAGCGACCGGCCGGCGTCGCTCCCGGTAGCGCCTCCTACTTGAAGGCCTTTTCTGCTGATGGCGGCTCCAACCGCGTCGGCCATCGTGGCGGGTTCTTGCTGATCTCCTTCTGGAGCAGCTCGATTGCCTTATCGAGCTGGGGATCTCGCCCATCCTGAAAGGCGTTGGGGTCCTCTTCAACGACCACATCAGGGTTGAACCCATAGCCATCGGGCAACCATTTCCCTTCAGGACTGAAGCTGCCCTGTACCGGCGTCGAGACGAATCCGCCGTCGATCATCTGAAAGCCGTTGACGGACATGAAACCGCCCCAGGTGCGCGTGCCGATCGTCGGGCCGAGTTTCATCATTCGGAAGCCCGTCATGAAGTACTCTCCATCGGAAGCCGTACGCTCATTGCACAGCGCCACTACTCTTCCCAGATATGCTGTGCGGTGATATGGCTCCGGCATGCCGAAGCGTGCCTGGTCGTATTCGAAGATCACCCGGTTGAGGCGCTCCAGGATCATGCCTGACGTGATCCCACCGCCGTTATAACGCACGTCGATAACCAGTCCATCCTTATCGAGATCAGCGTAGAAATGCTTGGCGAATTCAGCCATCCCATCCACGCTCATGTTCGGCAGATGCATGTAGCCGAGACGAGGGCTGCCATGAGTCGCAACGTATTCACGGTTGTGCTGTGCCCAATCGTAGTAGCGGGCATCGCGCTCACTGGCCATCGCCTTTACCCGCACGACCCTGGCCCCCTCGGTACTCGGACGATCGTTGATCTGCAGAGCCACCACCTTCTTGGCCTGATCGATCAGCAAGGCATTGGGATCCTGGTCGGGTTTGAGCGTCACGCCGTTGATGGCCAGAAGGTAATCCCCCTCCTTCACTTTCAAGCCCGGCGCCAGCAGCGGAGAGCGTGCATCGGCATCGAAGCCATCGCCGTCGAAGAGACGGGTAAATCGATAGAGCTTCGTGGTTGGCTCCAGAGCCAGGTTTGCGCCCAGAGCGCCAACAACCGGCGATTTCGACGGAGTACGGCGATTGTAACCACCGCCCACGTACTCATGGGACACATTCAGCTCAGCCTGCATATCCCCGATGATCTCGTTGAGCTCCGAGCGGGCTCCGACGGCCGGCAGCAGCGCTTCGTACTTGCGACGAATGGCATCCCAGTCCATCCCATGCATCTTTGGGTCGTAGAAGAGATCGCGATGCTGCCTCCAGGCCTCCAAGAATATCTGCCGCCATTCCAACTCGGGGCTCACTTCGAAGCGCCAGCCATCGGAATTGACTTTGCCGGTGTCGGGTTTGATGGCCGTCCCGGCGTCGACAATCTGAAATCCCGCCTTGGTTCTCACAGCCAGCTTCTGATGATCGAACGACAGCGCCATGGCGGCGATGCCAGTGCCCAGGTCCGTTTCCTTTTTCTCCTTGAACTCGTAGGCCTTCAATGTCAGTTCGGGCTCTGGAGGTCCATCACTCTCCTCATCGTTCTTGGCATCCTCGCGAGCCAAGTAGAGCACTTTGTCGGTGAGAGCCTCGAGGCTCTCATAGTTCCCAGGTTCCACTGGCATCTCGAGCAGACGTCTCTGGATTCCGTCCAGGTCGACCTTCATCTCCGGCAGCTTCGGCGGCCACTCCGGCTTGCTTTCGCCGCTCTTGTCCTTGTCTGCGGATGAGGCCTTATCCTTTTTATCGGTGATCTTTTTGACATCTGCCGGTTTCTGCTCGGAGTCTTTCTTTGGCTCGCTTCCGATGCCCGGTTCCTCGTCGCTCTCCACTGGAAGCGGCGACATCGTATCCTTTGCCAGAGCGATCAGGAACATTTTGGTTGTTTTTTCATGATTCATCTGGAAGTCGAAGCCGTCCCACTTAGGCGTGACGCTTCGCTCGGAGAAGAAGTAGAGGTACTTGCCGTCAGGATCGAAAGTCGGCGTCCGTTCGCGAGTGGGTGCCGATGTCAAGCGAGTGGTCTGCTTGTCCTCCAGATTGTAGAGGTAGAGAGAGCGAACGAAGTAGTTTTCCGGACGCACGTAGGCGAGCCATTTGCCGTCCGGCGAGAAGCGATAATCGCTGATGTCGCCGAAGGCGGTTCGGGCCACCTCGGCGACGATGTGGGTCTTCACGTCCACGATCCAGAGCGCGAGTGTGTTGTCGTGGAAAGCGATGCGCGTACCGTCCGGCGACCATTGTGGATCGGCAGGACGCACGCGCTCAAGTTGGGTGATCTGTATCGGCTCGCCGCTGCCGGAAGCGGGGCCGAGCCAGAGATTTTCTTCTCCGGAACGATCAGATATGAACACGATCCACTTTCCATCGGGCGACCAGGCCGGTTCCTTCGATCGACTTCCCGGTCGAGTCGCGATCGATCTGATCTCCCCATTTTCCGCCGGAATCGTGAACACCATACCGTGGCTTTCCACAATAAGGCGCTTGCCGGTCGGACCGATGCCGAAGACGCTCGGTTCACCGGCCACGTACACAGGGCGCGCGTGAATGCGGTCGGAGGTCAGTGCCAGCTTTGCTTGCGTGGTCGCTCCTGAGCTCAGATCATAAACCCAGAGCGCATCGCCACATTGGTAGATCACCCGCTTGCCGTCGCTCGCCGGCGCTTTAACGTCATAATCAGCATGTGAGGTGACCCGAGTCGCTTCGCCGTTGCGAGTGTCGTAGCGCCACAAGTTGGCCGAGCCGTCCTTTTCCGAAACGTAGAAAATCCACTCGCCCACCCATACCGGGTACTGCTCGTTGATTTCCAACTCATGAATGCGCTTGAAGGACTTCTTCTGCAAGTCAGCGATCCATATCTGATTGGCCTCACCACCGTGATATCGCTTCCAGTGGTGTTTTTCCATGGGCAGGCGACAGTAGGCCAGCCTCGTTCCGTCGGGTGCAAAAGACCCTTGCGCCGCTCGCTCCATCGGCAGCGGCTCGGGTAATCCACCTGCCATCGGTACCAAGTAAAGGCGGGGGCCCAACAGTGGGACGGCACGCCGGGACCGGAACAGGATCTTGGCACCATCCGGCGACCAACCGATCATTTCGGCGCCGATCGGATCGTACGTCAGCCGGCGTGGAGTTCCGCCGGCGGCAGGCATGACATACACATCTTGCCCGCCATCGTAGCCGGCCGTGAACGCGATCCACTCGCCGTTTGGTGAAAAACGCGGATTCTCTTCAATCCCCTCGTGCATGGTGATCCGTTCAGCTATACCCGAGGATAACGAACCAAGCCATAGATCGCCTTCTGCGCTAAACACAACCTGATCGCCATGGATGTCCGGCGTCCGCACCATCCGCGGCGGCGAGATCTGAGCCGAAACCGTTACAGCCCACAACATCGTACATGCAACAACCGAAATCGCCAGCCATCGACGTCTCATCTGTAGCCTCCTCAACTCAAGTTCGGGGAAAATGTTCTTTCACGACCGGGGCCGGTGCGATGGAACCCGGACGGCGCCTCTTGAATTTACTCGAACTGTGGCGCATCGCGATGCTCCAGTCGAATCCTCTCGGCTTCGCTCCGCTCTGCACAGGCATGCCAAACAAATACCGTTTATCCACGAATCATATTCCATCATTTCATACCGCATCTATCATTGTCGATATCAAATCCGCCTCAGAGAATGGCAGGAAACTTCATGCTCCAGACAGGAGATCAACATGCATCCATTAAAAAGCAATTCTTTGCCATCCAAGGCTATCTGGTATTCGATACGATTAACGAAGATAATGGGATAATTATGGGAGGCCGCTGAAAATGAAAAAAATGGATCCATCCGAATTGACCATCCGGCCGTTTCATCTTCTCGACAAGGAGTGGGGTTTGCTGGCGACCGGGAAAGAGCATCCAAATCTGATGACCGTTGCTTGGGGAGGGTTTGGGACGATTTGGAACAAGCCGGTCGTAATAATCTACGTGAGGCCGACGCGGCACACCTTCAGCATTCTCAAGGATCAGCCTGAATTCACCTTGAACATCATGCCTGAAACGTATCGCAAAGCCTTGGAAATTTGCGGCAATCAATCAGGGCGCACCGTTGACAAATGGAAAGCCGCCGGCCTGAAAGCCCTGAACAGCGACGTCGTCACTGTTCCGCGTGTCGATGGAGCTGACCTGTCGTTCGAGTGCCGTGTCATTGCCAGCTTCATTGTGGACCCTGTTCGATTCCTGGACAAGGCCATCGAAAAGCTCTACCCGGAACGCGATTATCACACCGCATTCGTCGGAGAAGTCTGCGCCGTGTGGGCAACGGATCGCTTCTGTCCATAGCCTGAGGCCGGCATCACGCGCGCGCGAGGATCATTTCAGATAACGGAGGATTCGAGCGACAGCCGCTCTCACGGCTGCCGCCAGGATGACGAGAGCGAAAAGGCGCCGCTGCATTCCTGCCGATAGTCGTGTGAAGGTGAGGTGAGATCCTGGAAATCCTCCGATGAGCACGGCCATGATCACAATAATTTTGTTGCGACTTGATGATCTGTCCCATGACCTTGACATCCCCTACCCCATGCAGTACTTTTGCTGATCCGGGAGGAATTATTGAAAATTCTGATCGCTTCCAGTGAAGTCGCTCCATTTGCAAAGACTGGGGGGCTGGCAGATGTCGCGGGATCTTTGCCCAAGGCGCTGAGAGCACTGGGGCACGAGGTCGCTGTTGTAATGCCGATGTATCCCGGCATCGATCCCGAAGGCGAGCCGATCGGATCATTGGATGTCCCTGTGTCTTTTGGCGATCGCAGATGTGTAATTTATAAGAAATTTCTGGCCCCCGATCTGCCTCTTTTCGTTGTCGATCACAAGGCATATTTTTATCGCGATGTTCTCTATGGGACGATCGGCGGCGGTTATTGGGACAATGCGGGCCGTTTCGCATACTTCTCAATGGCGGTCTGTGAGCTCGCGAAACAGGTCCTGCCTGAGATGGATATCATCCACGCCAATGACTGGCAGACGGCTCTGGTTCCTGTTTTCCTGCGAACCCATTACGCATCGGAAAATAAATTCCGGGTAGCAGGAACGATTTTGACGATTCACAATATGGGATACCAGGGGGCGTTCGGCCCGGAAGCCTATCCTGTGTTGGGACTTGGCTGGGAGTACTTCACCCCAGGCTGTCTCGAACACCACGGCTCAGTTAACTTTCTAAAAGGCGGCATCATCTTTGCCGACCTCATCAACACTGTCAGTCGCCGTTATGCCTATGAGATCCAGACTCCGGAGGGCGGTTACGGGCTCCAGGGGCTCCTCCGCAAACGCGGAAGTGATCTATTTGGAATTGTCAACGGTGTTGACGACACCGAATGGAACCCCGTTACGGACCGCTTTATCGACGCGAATTATTCGATCGCCGATCTCTCGGGGAAGAATGCCTGCAAACGCGCACTACTCGAAGAATTCGGGCAGGATCCGGAATACGCCGGGCCCGTCATCGGCATTATTTCCCGCCTCGCCGACCAGAAGGGGTTTGATCTGCTGGCCGGGATCGCCTATCGACTGATGGAGCTCGATTGCCGGATCATCGTGCTCGGCTCGGGCGAGCCGAAATACGAGCACCTTTTTCTGGCTCTCGCCGCCAATCACCCTCAGAAGATCGGTCTCCGAATCGCCTATAACAACGCACTGGCACACCGCATCGAGGCCGGCGCTGACATGTTTCTCATGCCGAGTCGTTATGAGCCCTGCGGGCTAAACCAGATTTACAGCCTGAAATACGGGACAATACCGATCGTGCGCGCCACCGGTGGGCTGGACGATACCATCGAGGATTTCAACCCCCTCGAAGATTCCGGAACGGGGTTCAAGTTTTATAGCTATGACGGCGAGGATCTTTTTTATGCTGTTGTGCGAGCCATCAACGTTTTCCAGGACCGGGATCAATGGACACACATGCAGAAGAGGGCGATGGCTCAGAATTTTTCCTGGGACCGGTCGGCCCGCCAATACATCGAACTTTATCGGCGCGCACAAGCACAGCATCAGCGTTTCATCCATTATCAGGAAGGAGTAAGACCATGAGCGCGAACGTCAAAACATTCACATCAGACAACTGGGATGGTGAAGTCCTGAAATCGACAACACCGGTACTGGTGGATTTCTGGGCATCCTGGTGTGGCCCCTGCCGAATGATCGTACCCCATGTTGAAGCACTCGCAGAGAAGTATCTTGGCAAGCTGGTCGTCGGCAAGCTCAACGTTGATGAAAATCCAAATGTTTCCGGACAATATGGGATCCGTGGGATTCCAACGCTTCTGCTCTTCAAGAACGGGAAAGTCGCTGAACAGGTCGTCGGAGTTCAATCCAAAGAACAGCTGGCGAAGATGGTCGACAGGCATATCTCATAACGATGGATATTTACAAGACGATCATCATCGGAGGCGGACCGGCGGGCCTAGCGGCTGCTATCTACACCGGGCGTGCCCGACTCCGGACCCTCGTTCTGGAAAAGGTTGCGACGGGCGGCCAGCTTCTTCTGACGGATTACGTCGAAAACTATCCCGGCATCCTCCAGACTGAGGGAGGCCGGCTCATGGAAACTTTTCTGGAACAGGCCCAAAAATTCGGCGCTGAATTGGCCTATGGTGAAGTCCACGATCTGCGGCCCAACGCCGATGGGTACGAGATCGTGACCGGGGAAGAAACCTATCACACACTATCGATCATCGTCGCGACGGGCAGCAGCCATCGCCACATCGGCGTCCCGGGTGAAAAGGAGCTCTGGGGGAAAGGCGTTTCGGTCTGCGCGACGTGCGACGGCGCATTTTTCAAGGACCAAATCGTCGCGGTCATCGGAGGCGGCGACTCAGCGCTCACCGAAGCCATTTTTCTGAAAAATCTTTGCCGCCAGGTTTACATCATCCATCGCCGAGACGAGCTGCGGGCCGAACAAATTCTCCAAGAACGCGCGATCGCCGCCTCCAACATCTCCTTCTGCTGGAATACGGTCCTCGAAGAGATTGTCGGCGAAAAAGAGGTCACATCGGTGCGGGTGAAAAATGTCAAGACCGGCGAGCGATCCGAGATCGCCCTATCTGCCGTCTTTGTCGCGATCGGAATGACGCCCAACTCAGGGTTTCTCCGCCCTCTGGTCAAACTGGACGAAAACGGCTTTGTACTGGCGACTCACCAGATGGCCACATCCGCGCCCGGCATCTTCGTCGCGGGCGATGTGCGCAGCGCCTCCTACCGGCAGATCGCAACATCGGTCGGGGATGGAGTCACAGCCGCCATGTCGGTGGAGCTTTGGCTCGAGAATTCAGGATTGATTCCAGCTCTGAAATAGTGCCGCCCGCCGCCGCCGCCGTCGTCCAAGCAGCAATCATCCGCCGGAACGCTTTTGCAAGCAGATCGTCAATCGTTACGTTTTCAGATTCAGCTTGACGTAGAGCTTCTCTTCCTGCCACTGGAACTCGATCACGACAGACGGCGCATCCGTCATTGTCTTGGTCGTGTATTTTTCTCCGACGATCACAGTGGGGACGGAGAGATCAAATAACTTTCCATTCTTGCTCATCTTGGTCTTGAAGTTCCCAGCGACCATGTTCGTGACTTCGCCGACAGCGTCTTTCACGTCGTCGTTCAGAGTCGTGACATCCATGCCCAGCATGTTGGATGTGATGGTCATGCCCATCCGGGGACTGCAGTGGACGGAGACGATGCCCATGGATTTGCCCGCCAAGCCGATCATGCCTGTGATCTGGCATTTTTGCACATCCTCCTCAGGGCGTAGTTCCGGATTCGGCGCCAGCTGGATGGCGACCATCTTGGAGAAGACCTCCAATGTAGAGTCGACGAGATCCTTGAGAATTGTTGGGTTCATGTCGGTCCTCCTCATGTGGCGAACACCCTACCAATCTTTTCTCTCAATTGGTCGGAAGTGAAAGGCTTGGCGATGCAGGCGATCGCCCCGAACGAGAGTATATCAGCAACCTTGGACTCTGTTCCTTCTGTTGTGATCATAATAATGGGGATTGGAGGTTCAAGTTTCATGTCGTTCAGATTGCGGACGAATTCCAACCCGTCCATATCAGGCATATTAACACCACCGATAATCAGGTCAACCCGAGTCTGGCTGAGCTTGAAGAGGGCTTTATATCCATCGCGCGCCGTGCTCACAACGTCGAGCTCCGGATCCGAGCGGATCATCTTCGTGATCGCAGTCAGCATGAATGCAGAATCGTCGACAGCCAGAATCTTGATGAGCCTCTTCACGTTGTCACTGTTCATGATGGGTTGCGTCATCCTAATACACCGATGCGATCAGGGCCAGGACTTCCTCCATTTTTTCATCCAGCTCATACGTGAAGCGTTCTAGATCCATTCCGTCGAGCGATGGATGGTTCGCCTTGAGCATCTTCCAGCCGGGCTCCTCTTCGAAGGACACATCCAGGTTCTCGAAAAACCCATAACCGAGGCTTCGGACCCGGCAGAAGAGATCGGCCAGGTTGACGATCGCAACGGTTGTCGGAGCTGTCGTGGCGCTGGTGGGGTCGTGATGATGTTCCATTGTATCGACAAGATCCTCGGGGAAACGCCACCGGCGGGCCAGCCAACCGCCCACTTCGCAGTGTGTGTACCCAAGTACGGCCTGCTCGGCGGCATGGAACGAATAACCTTCGGTCTGAACGAGTCGCAAAATCGCCGGGAACTCGGCCTTAAACCCAGTGCTGATGGCGATTTCCCCGAGATCATGCACGAGTCCCGCCAGATAGACATTCTCGACCGGTCCCGCCTTGATCTTTTCGGCAATAATCCGGCAGACAATCCCACAGCCGAAAGAATGCTCCCAAAAAGTCTTCATGTTGAAGCCGCCGCCCTTGCCCTCCAGATGAGTGATCAAGGAACAGGTCAGAACGAGACTCTTCACTTTGTCCAGTCCAAGGTACGTGAGTGCATGCTGGAGGTTAGTGATTTCCTGCCGGAGCGCATAGAAGGGCGAATTGACGACCTTGATGATCTTCGATGTAATGACCTGGTCCGCCGAAACAAGCTTCGCGATCTCCAGGATGGATATCTCCGGCTTGTTCATCAGTTCGACGATTTTGAGAACGATCACGGGGAGCGTCGGCAGGTCCGGGAGCTGGGCGAGCCGGAGCTCCATTGCCGTCTGTTTCTGTTGATCCATATTTATGGCTTCTGATAAACCACGCCACCTGGAAAGTGGTGCAGTTTGAAATCGTTGTTGATGCCGTAAAGAGATTCAGAATGTCCGATGAAGAGATATCCACCCTGATTGAGGTTGCCGAAGAAATGCTGAACCACTTTCTTTTTCGAGCTCTGGTCAAAATAGATCAGAACATTACAGCAGAAGATGATATCAAATCCCTTCATAAAAACCATTTTGCTGTCATCATAGAGGTTCAGGTTCTGGAATCGGATGTACTTTTTCAGGTTAGGAGTAATGATGTAATTTGGGCCCTGTTGGGTGAAATATTTATTTTTGAAGTAATCGACGGTCGAACGCAGGGCATAATCGCCATAGATACCCTCGCGAGCTTTCGCCAGAACTTGATCATTGATGTCGGTGGCGTGGATATCGAACATCCAACCCGCGAGGAGAGTTGGCAATTTCTCGTTGAGGATCATGGCGAGTGTATAGGGTTCCTCCCCCGAGCTGCAGGCGGCCGACCAGAGTTTGAGCTTTTTAAAACCGGCTTTTCCTTTTGTCTCCACAATCTTCGGCAGAATGATGGTTTGCAGCGCCTGGAATTGCGGCATATTGCGGAAGAAGGATGTCTCGTTGGTCGTGATCTCCTCGATCAGTTTCTTCATCTCCTCGTTTTTTTGGGGAGACTGACGGAGATAGCGCAGATATTCGAAATAAGAAGAAACCCCCACCGCTTCCATGCGCCTGGCAAAACGGCTTTCAAGGAAATAGCGTTTTCCGTCGGGAAAGAAAATTCCGCAGGCTTCATAGATGAGATCACGGAGTTCGAAAAGCCCGTCGTTAGTAACGGCGGAGGAAGAGGAGGAGGTGCCGAAAGCCTGAGTACTCATCCCGCATGCCGGAGGAGAGACAGAAGCTGTGCCGTGTCAGTTATCAAGGTCACTCGTCCATCACCCATGATTGCGACGCCGGCAATTCCCTTGATGTCACAGAGATAATCACCGAGCGACTTAATGACAATTTCTTCCTGCCCAAGGAGTCGATCAACCGCAATCCCAAATCTCCTATCGTCTTCTCACGATCTGTCATATTCTTGAGAGATTCTTGGGAGTTGCTCATATACTAAAAATCTTATTTGTAGCATAGGAGGTTTTGGCCTCATTTTCAAGACCAGCGCGGAAGCAGAGGAAAAAAGCGCAATCGATCTCGACTTCGGTCCGGGATGAAGCAAGAGATCAGAGAGAAAGGGGCTATGGAATAGCAGCCAGAGAGTGGGATGCACGCTCTCATCGTCCCTCTATTTCCCCCCACCAAGCTTCACGCTCTCATCTTCAGCTTGCATTTTAAAACGTCGAACGATAAGCTTCTGCTCCATGGAAGATAGAGGCTTTTTTCCGGCGGAGTCTCCGGATCATGCGTCGGCGGAGAGCGCCACCACCGCATCCGAATCCAACAAAAATATCTTCATCGATAACGGCCTCCCACTCCCTCAAGGTTACGATGTCGATATGATCCGCATGTTGGTGCAGGATCCATATCGTATCTACCTTTTCTGGGAATTATCCGGGCCCGGATCTGAGCGAACCGGCCAGAAGGCTAGTCAACTTGGATTCAAGAACGGCCAGATCGCTTTGCAGATCACCCGAATCGCCACGCGGGATACTTTTATCTTTCTGGTCGGCCCGGCGCTGGAGTGGTGGTTGCTGGCGGAACCGGACACTGAGTATATCGCGGAAATTGGAATCGCAATCGACGGGCATTTTTTCACGATCGCCACAAGCAATCGGGTTCGGACGCCTCGAGTGACTCTCGCCGAATTTGAACCCATCTATGCCGCTTCACCGGCAGAAGAAAAGCGCGCTGAAGAAGTGCTCCGTGCTTCCGGGTTCCGCGAAGTGACCGTCAAGGATGTGCGGCAACAACTCCAACCCGGTGAACGTGAACCAACGGCTCGAGAGCGCCTCTTCCTCGAAAAACTGCCCGCCGATATCAGGGAAGCTCTTCTGGCCACTAATGCCACAATAGCCCCGGAAACTCTGAAGCGCGTAATCTGGGCGGCGCCTCGATTCGTCATCTCGGGAAGCGAAAGAGAAGAATTCCTGGAGAGCCTTATCCAGATGCTGAATTGGCCGGAACTGCCTCTTGGATGGCCTTCTTCAATCATGAAATAGGAGAGAGAGGCGCTGGCGCGGTGCAGGCGTCGCCGGCAGGGCGCAATATGATGATTGCGGCCATCTCGTCATGCATAGAGCAAAACAGGCGGAATGCCTGCATTAACAGGAACTGAACGGCAACAACTGGAAACGCATGGGAGAAACAAATCCCGGCATTCAATCGAAGAGATCCAGGCTCGGACAAACGGCGACTCGACCCTGGCACCATGCTGTCTTTGGGCTTTTTGGTATCATCCTCCTCGCCGGTTTCGCATTCTTCATAAAACCAATCCATCCGGGCGACAGCCTTGAATACGTCTACACACTTCAAGCCTGGTCCGATCACGGCACGCCGGACCTGCGAGCTGAAGATGTCGAGAAACTGGCCCCTCTTCTCCGCGCCAATCAGATTTCGCTGCCGGATCCCTTCGGCTTTTTCATTCGTTCCAAAGACGGGCGATTCTACTCGCAGCATTTTTGGCTCTACTCCCTCCTGGCACTTCCCGCGAAGGCAATCCTGCGGATCGTTTCCGCAAATGAGCTGGCCGCTTTTCAGGTGACAAACGCATTCATTTTTCTCGTCGCCCTCTACACAGCCCTCTTTAGAAACCGCTCTTCCATCCACCAGCGATTGGTTTTAACAGGCTTCGCCGGAGTCAGCCCGGTTCTCTGGTATCTGTGTTGGATGCATCCTGAAGCGGCGACATGGGCTTTTGTCTTGATCTCCCTGGTCCACCTCGGCCATCGAAGATTTTTGCAAGGCTCCGTTTGGGCCTCACTGGGCGCCATGCAGAATCCTCCGGTTATTTTCCTGACAGGACTCATGGTCCTGCTGTCGTTCGGCGAAAAAAAAATCAGGACAGGAATTGCGGCGGGAGCGGCCGGACTTCTTTCCTTCGTCCCCGTTCTTTTCTCTTATGTCGTATTCGGCACCGCCAATCCCATCATCGCCAAAGGGGCTGCCGACTATAACTTCATCTCATGGGGGCGGACATGGAGCTTCCTCACTGACTTCAACCAGGGGATACTCCCTTACGCTCCTCTCCTTCTGGCGCTGGCGGCAGCGGCCGTGCTTCGGATTGCCCTGACACTCAATCGAACCGGCCTGGCGACATGTGGGACACTCGCCGCAATGATCGTGACCAGCGAGATGACAGCCAATTGGAATTCCGGATGCGCCGGGATGATGCGGTACGCCGTGTGGACGCTGCCGATCTTCGCCTGGCTCGTCGCGGAATATCTTCCATTCAATCGCCTCCTGGGGATCACGGCGATAGCCGGAATTGCCATTCAGGCACTCGTTCTGATTGCGGGTGATCGTTCTGATGCGGGTGGCACCCAGCAGCCTCTCGCCGCCTTCATACTCGATCATGCCCCTTATCTCTATCACCCAGACCCTGAGATTTTCGCGGAGCGGCAATTAGGAGCAGATCTCGACTATGGCCAATGGCTCCCGATCGCCTACATTTCAAGGGATGGAAGCGTCCGGAAGCTTCTGATTGATTCCAAAAGCCTGGCTCAGCTACCCGATATTTTTCGGGTTGAAGGAATTTATTTCGAAAGAATTCGAAATCAGTATGAACGGCACAAAGGACTTTTTTTCCTGACGCCACCATCTGGAGCCATCGTTGATCCGCATCATGGCGCTCCGCCTCCGACAACGAAAGAAACTCGACAGTCCGTACGATTGCGTATTCTGGAGTTTCCGAGCCACGTCGAAGCGCCCAACCTGACTGTTGTTATTGCGATGACCAACCAGGGCACAGCGACGTTCAGTCATCGCCGCACCGGCATGCACTATCCATTGACGATCAGTTATCGCGTGCTGGCGCAGCATGATTTTCAGCTATGCGAACACCGGCAACCTGCATTAACTGGTGATTTCGGTTCCGGTCAGACGGCGACCGTCGGCATACCGATTTCGTTGCCTCCGGAAGGAGGATCATACGTGATCGAGTTCGCTCCGGGGCTCATCAAGCCGGCGTGGGGAGGCCAGCCGCGGCTATTCGTGACAGTAGGGCACGCGCCGAATTCCGCCTTCAGCGCACGGATCTCAACACGCAGAAATCAGGAGGCTCGATTCGAATGGAAATGATATCGAGAGGCCGATCATTTTCCAATAATTTCCTGAAAAACTCGGAGAAAATTTTCGCCAAGGATTTTCTTTACGTCCGATTCAGAGAATCCGCGGTGCAGTAGTTCCGCTGTCAATGCCGGCAGCTTGGAGCAGTCTTCGAGCCCCTGGATTTGGGCATCGGTTCCATCGAAATCGGATCCAAGCCCGACATGATCGACACCGGCCACTTTGACAGCGTGCTCGATATGATCAGCCAATCGTCCGATTGAGACACGGTGAAGAACTTTCGACTCTTGCCGCAGGAAAATTTCCTGTTCGGCCCAGCCTAGCGCCGGCCTGCTTCTGTATGAATCGCGAATCTGTTTGATGCGTGGCGCCAGATGTTCTTCCAGTGCATTGAAATCTTTGCGAAAACGATCATCGAGGAAACAGGGATAGTAGTTAATCCCGACGACTCCTCCTCTGGCCGCCAGCGCCCGCAGCATATCATCCGAAAGATTGCGTGGGTGAGCCGCCAGAGCGCGGCAACTGCTGTGCGACGCGATGATCGGCTTGCTCGATGCTTCCAATGCGTCGTAGAAGGCCTTGTCCGACAGGTGTGAGACATCAACGGCGATGCCGAGTCGATTCATTTCATGAACGACATTTTTACCAAAAGCCGTCAGCCCGAGATTCTCCCCGGCAGCCTCCCCACTCGATCCGGCCCAGTCCATCGAAAACGACCATGTCAAAGACATATAACGGACACCAAGCCTCGAAAAAATCGAAAGAATGTGGAGATCGTTGTCGATGGACTGCCCGCCTTCGACGCCGAGCATTGTTGCGATCTTCCCCTGAGCAACCGCCAACCTGACGTCGGCGATCGTGCGGGCCGGGGCGAGTGCCTGCGAATAACGTTCGACAAAATTGTGATAAACATCCAGGAGGTCGATGGACCTCTTGAAGAAGCCGTACGTGCGAAAAATAGGCGCGGCGAAGATCGAAAAGAACTGGCAGTCAACGCCTCCTTCTCGCAGCCGCGGGATGTCGATATCGCCATGGTCGGTGCGAGCACCGAGATCGTCGCCGGCATCAATGATGCGTGTCAGAGAATCCGCGTGAGCGTCGACAACGATCGCTTCACGATGGATTCGCAGAGCGCGTTCATCGATGACCTGTGCAAAAACAGCCGCCCGAAGCAGGAAAAACAGCAGAATGGCGGCATGTGCGATTCGAAGACGTATCATTTGTGCAACCCCTGGTATCCTAACCTGGCGGAGCCAGAATAAAAGATGGTGGGCGCACCACCCGCGACTCCGGACCTCTCAGGAATGCTGGAAGAAATGAAAGCAGGAACGGATTATCATATCGACCAGCGGTGGTTTCATAAGTCATTTCGGCATTCCTTTCTTCCTGGCTTCCTGAGAGGAATTCACGATCCTGCCCTATCACAACTTTTGCCATTTTGTGCACAGATTTCACCTATCAAATTCTAAGAGAAAGCGATTGATGATGCAAAGCGACTCGACTCTTTGGGTGTCGTTGATGAGAAAAGAGACCTCTTCCATAGGGGTCGGGCTTCCGCTCACGGCATCATCCTGATGGAGCCACATGCGACCGAAGGATCTCACGCATTGAACCGCGGAGTGATTGAAACAGGAGTTCCTTCGCTTTGCTCAGGATGGCATTTGTTTTTTTGGGGGGAACATCCCGGAAATGTGCTGATTTTTCGAAGTCAAAAGTAGAAAGTGAAAGTAAAAATTTCCAGAGGCGTTTTGATTGAGGGTTTCCTTTTTTGCTTTTTGCCAGACTTCACCACGTCAAAGTTTCCTGTTGAGGCGCCGGCTTGACTTGGACGTTACCCTGTTTCTGCCCGAAACTTGGTTGTTCCTCCGGCACGCGCTATGGTATAAAAGGAGGCGATTTGAGATTCTGATTCGGATGTAAGGGGTATTGAAATTCTCTTCGTTGATGTTCACAGTGATGATGGTCTTGTAATCTCCTATCCGCGATGAAGCATTCTTTGAGATCAGCAAAGCAAACGCTTTATTCTCATATTCGACTGCGAGAAAAAACTAAAGGAGACGTGTATGGCTGAAAACCAGGCGACTGGAGGCTCGGGCCTCAAGTACAAACCCTATGTTTCCGCTGAAACCTCGATGAGCGAATTCACGGTACGGGCGCTGCTGATCGGGCTCGTCATGTGCATCATCCTTGGCATGGCCAACGCTTATCTCGGTTTGCGCGCCGGCATGACAATCGCCGCAACCTATCCGGCGGCAGTCATCGGAATGGCGCTCCTCAAGATCCTGAAGGGGTCCATGCTCGAAGAGAACTTCGCTCGTACGGTCGGCTCCATCGGCGAGTCGGTGGCGGCCGGGGCGATTTTCACGATCCCGGCATTTGTCATTCTCAAGATGTGGAAATTCGAGCCGGCGACGATGCTCAAGGAATATCTGCTTGCTTCAGCCCTTATGATCCTCGGCGGCATCCTCGGGATTCTCTTTGTCACCATCCTGCGTCGCGTGATGGTCGAAGATGCGTCGCTGCCGTTTCCGGAATCGGTGGCCGCCAGCGAGATTCATAAAGCAGGCCAGCGCGGCGCCGAAGCCGCCATGCAGCTCTTCAGGGCGATGGGCGTCGGAGCCTTGGTCAAGCTGCTCGGCCGTACAGATGCCGAAACCTTCGATGGGTTGGGGATCTATGACGCCGTTCATCGATTCCAGATTCACGTTGGAAAATTTAAGGAAAGCATCGTTCGGCTCGGCGGTGATCGTATCATCCAGGCCGGAGGCGTTACGACATTCAGCGCCCCTGCGGCGACTCCAGCCTATCTCGGCGTCGGCTACATCATCGGACCCGAGCTCGGCGCACTGAACTTCGCCGGCAGCTTGTTGGCATGGGGCCTGTTTGTGCCTCTCCTCGTGTACTTCCTCGGACCGCAGCTGATCGGTTCTTATGGTGGGGACACTCCGGAAGGATGGATTGCCTTGACCGGTCACATCTACCGATTCATCGTGCGCCCGATCGCCGTCGGCGGGATGCTCGTCGGCGCCTGCTATACACTCTACAGAATGCGAAATAACCTGATCATCGGCATCAAGCGAGGAATCGCCGATGTCAGGAAGTCGGCGACGTCGGAGGCGCCGGAGCTGCGCACCGAACATGACATTTCCTTCAAAGTCGTCCTTCTGGGAATTGCAGCCGTTGTTCTGATGATGATCGCCCTTTACTTCTATTTCACTCAAGCGATTGGCGCGGCGATTCTTGCCGGCATTGTGATTCTCGTTTTCGGCTTCTTCTTCGCGGCTGTTTCAGGGAACCTCGTGGGCATGATCGGTTCCTCAAACAACCCGATCTCCGGTTTGACACTGGCGACAACCATTGTCGCGGCGCTCACGATGGTGATCGCTGGAATGGCTGGTGAACGAGGCATCATGGCGACTCTTGGTGTCGCAGCCATCGGTTGCGTCTCGGCTGCCGTCGCCGGCGAAATGCTGCAGGACCTGAAAGTCGGGCATATCCTCGGCGGTACTCCATGGAAGATGCAGGTCGGGGATATCATCGGCGTCATCATTGCAGGTTCCATCATGTTCTGGCCGCTGTACTTGATGCACAACGCTGATGTCGCGCAGCTCGGCGCCGCGGGAGGCTTCGGCGGACGAACCTATCCGGCACCCCAAGCCGGGCTCATGGCTGCTCTCTCCTCGGGCATCGTCGGCGGCGAAATGGCATGGCCTCTGGTTATCGTGGGCATCGCCATGGGGTTTTCGCTGATCATGATCAAGGTCCGCAGCCCAATGCTCTTCTCGGTCGGCATGTACTTGCCGGTCGAAACAACCTTCGCGATCTTCATCGGTGGAATCATCCGCGGTGTCGTGGATCGACTTGCCGCACGGCGCGATTTCAACGCGGCTCAGAAGGCGCGCGTGGAAAACGCCGGGATACTCGCAGCCTCAGGGTTGATCGCTGGTGAGGCTTTGCTCGGCCTGCTCATCGCTGCCGTCGTCGGCTTGCGAAGCTCGAACCGTTTCTGGCTGATCTCGGGCTTCGAGTCTGTGGCACCATGGCTGGCGATTCCCGTGTTCATCTTCCTCGGCTGGTATCTCATTTTCATCCCGCTGTCGAAAGCCGGGAAAGCCGATGAACCGGCGCCTCCAACGGCGATCATGTAAGTGATTTCGAGAATCAGTGGAGCACGTTCCATTGGATCACGGTAGGGACAAGTGAAATTCAAGAGGACAACGAATCCGGAACCAGTCAACCTGCTTGATCTGAAACCGCGTCAAAATGTGCAATGGGAAGCGAACGCCGATCTCATCGTGCTGCTCGTTCCGAGGTTCTCAGGCGGCTATCTTGGGCGATGGTTCATGCGCCACCTGAAACGACCTAATTTCCGCCTCAAACTCGACGACATCGGCAGCTTTATCTGGCAGCATTGCGACGGCGGTACGACGATCCAGCAGATCGGCGAAAAGCTGAAGGAACGATTCGGCGAATCGGTTGAACCTCTCTATGCCCGGATAGAAAGGTTCATCCGGAAGCTTCATCAGGAAAATCTGCTCATCATCGATGTGGATGCATGTCGCACAGTGAGCACTCAGGGGGCCGACGCAGTTGAATGACTGTTCGGCAAGATTAAACAAGTTATACAAGGAGTTCATCCGTGTCTAACGCTCTGGAAGGTTTGAAACCGGAACTATTGTGGAAGTATTTCGGCGAAATTTCGCGCATTCCAAGGGGCTCGTCAAACGAAGCCGCTATCGCCAGGTATGTGATGAGCACGGCAAAAAGGCTGGGCTTGGAAGCCAAACAGGATAAGATCGGAAACGTCATCGTTCGCAAACCGGCCACGCCGGGCCACGAGCACGCTCATCGAGTTTGCCTCCAGGGGCACCTGGATATGGTCTGCGAAAAAAATCAGGACAAGGTACATGATTTTCTAAAGGACCCGATCGAGCTCGTTCGCAAGGACAATGTGCTCATGGCGAATGGGACAACGCTCGGGGCCGATAACGGAGTTGCCGTCGCCACGAACCTCGCGCTCATGGAGGAAAAGAGCATCGAGCACGGGCCGCTGGAATTTCTCTTTACGATCGACGAGGAGACAGCGCTGACAGGCGCCAACAACCTGGATCCGGCACTGCTCGAGAGCAAGATGCTCCTCAATCTGGATTCCGAAGAAGAAGGGGCTTTGTATGTCGGCTGCTCGGGGGGCATCGACACGGCTGGCACATGGAAGGTTGATTTGGATGATGCTCCCGGCAAGACGGCCCCCTATCGAATCATGGTCCGAGGGCTCAAGGGTGGGCACTCCGGCCTGGAGATCGACAAAGGTCGCGGCAATGCCATCAAAATTGTCAACCGGATCCTCCGGCGCCTCGAAGATCTGGGCGGACGGCTGTCAAGCCTGGATGCGGGCAATAAACATAATGCAATCCCGCGAGAAGCAGATGCGGTCATTGCACTGCCCAAGAAAGCCGTGGATGAGGCCAAGGCCGCCATCCAAGAAATTGGAAAAGCAATCAAGGCCGAACTCGCGACAGTCGAACCGGATCTCACCATCACACTGACCGAACTGCCCGGCAAGAAAAAGGTGAAGGTCATCAAGAAAGGCCAGCAGAGAAGGCTGCTCCAGACGCTGGCCATCATGCCACACGGCGTCGACAAGATGAGCGCCGATATTCCGGAACTTGTCGAAACATCGACGAACCTCGCCGTCATCAAAACCGGAAGGAAGACGATCGAAGTGGTCACAAGCCAGAGGAGCTCGGTTGCCTCGGAAATCCAGGAGATTGCAGCCGCTGTGGAAACCGTTTTCGAGCTCGGCGGCGCCCAACCCGTGCATAGCCATGGGTATCCCGGATGGAAACCGGATCTCGCATCGAAGATTCTGGAAATCGCCAAAACGACATATCACTCGCTCTACGGGAAGATGCCTCATGTGAAGGCGATTCACGCCGGTCTCGAATGCGGAATCATCGGCGAAAAATATCCAGGCATGGATATGGTCTCTTTCGGCCCCACTCTCGAAGCCGTGCATTCGCCGGATGAAAAAATCTACGTTGACACGGTCGAGAAGTTCTGGAATCTCCTGGTTACAATCCTGAAGAATATCAACTAATAGAATCGAAACAACGGCAGGCAGCAGACAAATGTCGCTGCCTGCCTTTTTCTTTGCTCGCAATTCGAACGAAGAGCGGCTAGAGGATATTGTAATGCACCCAACGCTTCTTTACTTTTGGGTGCATTTTAACTAACGGCACTAATGTCCCAGAGGATTTGGGGGTGGGCGCTGGGGATTTTGCCGTCTTCAACCGATGTTTTTTGAGCTATCTGGCTACTGCGTGACCAGCCGAAGGTTAGCCTTGAGCGGAATCGCGAACAGATCACCTCGGAGAAGGCGCGTTGAGAAGAACAAGATTTCCAGGTTTTCCACGTCGCCAGTTTTGGGGTTCAACCGCGCGATCACTTCGTCCCCCAGCTCCTCGGACTCCTGCTCCGGATAAGGTGTTACCTTGCTGATATAGAGAACATCCGCTACTCGGTCGTAGCTGAAGCTCAGTTTTTCTTCCATTCCAATTCTCCCTCCGCCAGCTTTCTGGCAATGTACGCGGTAATGATCCAGTGGCGCTGCTTCGCCACATCGCTGACAACCACGACCACCACATGCTTACCGCCCTTGACGCCCGAGAACCAACGCGAAAAGAGTCTGGCACTGCCAAGCCGGACGCTCCTGCGTACCTGGTCCGGGTCGGCGAGTGTTTCTGCTATCTTGCCTCGGTGTGCGGGCATGAGGTCGGGATGATTGTCCGCAATGTGTCCTTCACGTTCTGCAGTCCACTCCACGAACCCACCCAGATATTTACACGGGAGCTTCTCCATCATTTCAGCCATGGTTTATCAGGCACGCTCTCTTGATGCCGCGCTTTTTCAGCCATCCATGAAGATTAGCCCCGGTGGTCCCATATCGGCTGGCGATGAATTTATGGGTCGATCCACTGGCCAGTGACGCCTCGATTTCCGGCTTGTATGCGTCCAACTTGCTTTTGCCAGGACCTGGCGGACGCCCCAGCTTCATGCCGGCGGCTTTTTTCGCCCGGAGAGCCTCTTGGATCCGCTTCGATATCAGATCCCTCTCGATTTCAGAGGCCATGGCGAAAATTTCGCTTTGGATAGAGTGATCCAACTGCCAGTTTCCTTTTATGGCGTAGATATTGATCCCTTTCTGAGCCGCGACGGAAAGTATCTCCATACACTCCAGCATGCTTCGGCCAAGCCGCGACAGCTCACTGACCAGGTGATTATCTCCTTCGTGGAGATCCTCGATTATCCCGGCAATCCGCCTGCTCTTCCAGAGAACCTTCCCAGAAGCCTTCTCTTCGACGAAATGGACCTGGCCAAGATTCTTGTTGTTCGCCAGATGAAGGATGTCCGCCTTGTTCTTCTCGATATCCTGGTCCAGAGTGGACACCCTCAGATAAGCGACCGTCTTGTGTGAGTGACCTTTCATTCGAATTCGACTTCTCCGTTTGTGTTCACAAAAAACCCTAATACCACCCTTATTCTATAAAAAAGATTATTAGGGTTACAACGAGTTTCGCTAAAAATTTTCCATCAATAAATGATCGTTTTCAGCATAGACTCCCCATAGCATTTTCCAATTCGTGAGACGGTCTTATGCCCAAAATGAAGATCCTCAACACCATGGTACAGAAGCTTTTGACTTGCCTCCTGTCTTCAACAGAGCTCGCCACGCTGGACGACGAGGAACGAAAGGCTGAACTGATCGAGGCGGTCCGCAACGGCTCGGTCATAACCTGGAAGCACATCAACCTGCATGGGGAGTAAGGCAAAATCATGTGGGACTTTGGTGCCGTTTGTTTAAATGCACTCAGCTTGTAAATAGTAACTAGTGGAATTCCCAGCCGGTTGCAACATAACCGTTCTCGCTAACCGACTCGATATCGTTCCCAACTTCCGTGTGGCTGTTATTACCGATCAGCTTACCCCATGTTGTGTCGCTCATACAGATTGATGACACAAATGAGGCTTCGACGAATGCAACCATGATGCTGATGCATAGGCGACATTTGATTTTCATGCTTAGGCCTAATTTCCCCAGATGGAATTTTGGCAGAGAGGGAAGGGACGGATAAAAAATCGATCCCGGATTCTTGCTCGGCTGCCCCCTCCGAAAATGTGAGTATCATTCATAAGTAGATTGGTTATAGAACCCCAAAAGCTTTACATAACGGTTCCCTGGCTCCTCAGAGGAGAGAACGGAATTAATATCGATTCAGGCAAGGGGTTCGGATGCGCCGGCATCACGACGAAGGAAGGCGTCGAGCAGCGAGTAATAGATCTTGCGAACCTGTTCGTGAGTGCTCCGGAGGCTGCCGGTGGTGTCGATGAGGTGTGTTGCAAATTTCTTTTTCTCTTCAACACTCAACTGTGATTCGATCCGCCGCCGGGCCTCTTCGATGTCGAGCCCGTTGCGTAGTTGCAACCGTTTGAGTTGCACGAGAGGATCGCAGAAAACGACAATGCGATGATCATAATTTTCATAGGTGCCGGTCTCGATCATGAGTGCCGCTTCGACGATGACGATCCCATGGAAGCCGCCCTTCCCCAGCCAGTAGATTCGGTCCTCTTCGGCTGTGAGAATCAGCGGATGGAGAATGGCGTTGAGCATGGCACGCTTGGCTGGATCCGAAAAAATCAACCGGCCAAGTGCTTGCCGGTTGATTTTCTGTTCGGGAAGAAGGATCGATTCGCCAAAATTTTCGATGAGACGGCACCAGCCCTGTTGGCCTGGTTCCACAATATCGCGCGCGATCTGATCGGCGTCGATGATGTAGCAGCCGAGCCGTTGGAGTTCGCGCGAGACGATGCTCTTGCCGCAGGCAATGCCTCCGGTCAAGCCGACGCGGAGGATGGGCGCCGGTCGGTCGTCGCTCACCGACCTTTCGCCTTCCGCGCTTCGAGAACATTCTTCATCAACATGGCGATCGTGAGCAGTCCGACGCCTCCGGGCACAGGCGTGATCAGGCCGGCAACCGCTATCGCCGATTTCCATTCAACATCACCCACCAGAGTCCGGCCTTTGCGCGCGACGACAACCGAACGACGTTCCAATTCTTCTCCATCAAAGAATCGTGCGAGATCCGTCTGGCTGGAGATTTCGTTGATGCCCACATCAATGACTGTGGCTCCAGGCCCGATCATATCGCCTGTCACAAACCCCGGCCGCCCAATGGCCGCGATGAGAATATCGGCTTCGCGAGTGACCGATGCCAGCTCGGGAGTCTTGGAATGACAGATCGTGACAGTCGCGTGACGGTTGAGAAGCATCGCCGCCACCGGCTTTCCCACAATGCGGCTCCGCCCGAGGACGCAGGCACGAACACCGGCGATCCGGATGCCGCTTCTTTCGAGGATCTGGATGATGCCTGCAGGAGTGCAGGGCTCAAGGCATGGCTGGCCGAGCACCAGCCGGCCGAGGTTAGCTGGATGGATACCGTCGACATCCTTTTTCACATCGATTTCATCGAGGATCTGATCGGCATTGATGATCCGCGGGAGCGGGAGCTGAACCAGGATTCCATCAACTTCATCATCGCGATTCAGACGGCGAACTTCTTCCAGCAAAAGCTCCGTCGGTGTCGTCTCTGGCAGATGAATCGTGGCAGACTCGATTCCCAGCTCTTCGGCCGTATGGCCTTTATTCTTGACATAAACCCGGCTGGCCGGATTTTCTCCAACAAGCACGGCGGTGAGTTGAGGAGGCCGCGTTCCTTGATGGATCAGCTCCTTAACTTCCCGCGCGACCTCAGCCTTGATTTCATCAGCGATCTGTTTGCCGTCCAAAATTCTGAGTGTCATAATTTTCCATCACAGTCTACCAGCCAATGAACGGAATGATCAACTCATGCGCGGGTTCTCCTTGCAGGTTCATGCCGCTGCAAGGAGATCACTTGTGGGTGTCAACGAGGAGGTGTGGGATCTCATCAACGGGGACTGCTCCGATTGATCGGCAGGTGTCTCATTCTCTACTTGAACAGCGACTTCTTCCGTTACATCATGCCCACAACCGAGCCGTTGACCAAATCCATACGCTCCGCCTGTGGTGAAACCGGCAGGCCCGGCATCCGCATGATATCTCCAAGCATGGGGACGAGGTAGCCGGCGCCGGCGGCCAGAACGACGTTTCTCACATGGATTTCAAAGTCCGCAGGCCGCCCGAGCAATTGTGGATCGTCCGAAAGAGACTTCTGGGTTTTCGCCACGCACAGCGGCAGATCTTCGTACCCGAACTTCTTGATCAACTCAAGATCTTTCTCCGCTTCCTTGCTCCAGATCACTTCGCGAGCGCCATAGATGACACGCGCGATTCGCAACATCTTCGTTATAATCGGTTCCGTCCACAAATAGAGGGGGCAAAAATGCCGGGATCGCTTTTCCGAATAGGTCATGACGGCTTCAGCCAGTTCCCGGCCGCCGTCACCGCCGCGCGAAAACACATCGGAAACAGCGAAAGTTGCGCCCATCGCTTCGCACGCTTTCCGCACGACGGCGATCTCATCCTCGGTGTCGGTGGCAAAGCGATTGAGCGCGACCACAGGAGGTTCGCAGAAATGACGAATATTTTCGATATGCTTAACCAAGTTGCTGATACCGCGTTCAACCGCGGCCGGATCGGGCGCTGTCAGAGCCGTCTTGTCGACTCCGCCATGCAGCTTGAGAGCGCGGACGGTGGCGACGAGGACGACGGCGGCGGTGTCGAGACCGGCCGATATGCACTTGATGTCGAAGAATTTTTCGGCGCCGAGATCAAACCCGAAACCGGCTTCTGTCACGACCCAATCCGAATGGGCCAAAGCCATCTTGGTGGCGATCACTGAGTTGCAGCCGTGAGCGATATTCGCAAAAGGACCACCATGCACGAAGGCCGGCACGCCTTCCATCGTCTGCACGAGATTGGGCATAATTGTGTCCTTGAGAACCACCATCATCGCACCGACAGCCTTCAGATCGGCAGCCGTGACAGGGGTCTTATCGGAGGTCAGGGCGACGATGATGCGCGAAAGCCTCTGCCTCAGATCGTCGGCCTCTTCGGCGAGGCAGAGAGCGGCCATGATTTCCGAGGCCGGCGTAATGTCAAAGCCGGTTTCACGAGGCACACCCTCGAGCACACCTCCGAGCCCGATGACGACGTGCCGCAAAGCGCGGTCATTCATGTCGATGACGCGGCGCCAGAGGACGCGACGAGGATCGATGCCGAGCGCATTGCCGTGGTGGATGTGATTATCGAGAATGGCTGCGAGCAGATTGTGGGCCGTCGAGATCGCATGGAAATCGCCCGTGAAATGGAGATTGATGTCGGCTTCGGGCACGATGCGCGATTTGCCTCCGCCGGTGGCGCCGCCCTTGAGGCCGAAGGTTGGCCCCAACGATGGTTCGCGCAACGCCAGGCAGGCATGCTGTCCGATGGCGGCGAGGCCCTGAGCGAGGCCGATCGAGGTCGTTGTTTTTCCCTCTCCTGCATCGGTCGGCGTAATGGCCGAAACGAGAACGAGCTTGCCCCACGGCCTCCCCGAGTTTAATGCATCAAGCTTGATTTTTGCCTTATCATTGCCATAGAGAACAACATGGTCCCGCTGAATACCGAGATCCGATGCGATGTCCACAATCGGGCGGGGTGTAGGTTCATTGCTCATGTTTCCTCCTATGCGCTTTTCAAAAGTTCAGGCGCTGATGTTGAGTGTTTTTCCGAGGATGATTTCACTTTCACGTCGACATCGCCATGCAACCGGAGTATCTGCAAGGTGACTGTTCACCTCGCAGACGACGTCTTGCGGGTCATAGATTGAATCTAGGGCCGAACCATAAATGTGTCAAGGCAAACAACGCTACCATCAGGTCGAACCATTGCAAAAATCACATGGACTGCAGGAATGGCCCTGAAATAGAATTAACTGATGAAGCAATCACATAAAATTCTGATGCTGCTTTTCGTCGTCTCGGTTATGGCGCGTTATCCTTTCATGGCCCAAACAACCGACGATGCCTTCATTACGTATCGATACGCCGAAAACATCGCTGCGGGCCTTGGGTTTGTCTACAATCCAGGCGAACACATCCTCGGTGTCACCACTCCTCTCTACACGCTGATACTGGCTTTCTGCGCCCTCATCGGGTTAAAGCCCATGCTTGTCGGGCCGCTCCTCAACGTCATCGCCGACAGCCTCGTGGCACCGATTCTCTCTCGCCGCCCGCATGCCGACCGGCTCATGTTGGCACCGACTCTCTACGCCCTCAGCCCGATGAACGCCTTTTGGTCGGCATCGGGAATGGAAACCGGCCTCTTTTGCTGTGCCATTGCACTGGCGCTGTATTTTTATGAAAAAGAGCAGCTCACAGCATCGGCGGCTATATCAGCCATCGCTGTTCTCATCCGCATCGACGCGGGGTTGCTCGTACTCGTTCTCTTTGTTCACCACCTTTTTCGTCGACGGAAGATGCCATGGCTGTCGATGCTCATCATGGTGCTCATCCTGGCGCCGTGGACGATCTTCGCGGGGCTTTACTTCGGCAACCCGATTCCCCAATCCGTCTTCGCGAAAGCCGCTCTCCCCAAAACCGGACTTTTCGATGCGATCGTCAATATTCTCATCAAGGGCTTTTTCCACCCCGGGACTCCCATCGGCGCTCTTCTCCTCATATCGGCGGCATGCGCGATCTTCTGGGCGCGGCGCGAATTGTTCTCCGCCTGGTCATTCTTCGCCGCCGCTTACATCCTTGCCTATACGTTGACTCGATCTCAGCTGCATCCGTGGTATTACCCGCCGGCTTCTATCGGGTACCTCCCGCTGGCAGCCGCAGGTCTATCAGGTATGTTTCAATTGCAGAGGCTCCGCCGGCTCGCCCCCATCGCTTTCTCCCTTCTTGCAGCAGCGTCTCTTTTCGGAATTCTGAGAATGTACCAGAGGGATTTGAAGGAATCCGTGGCTCTGGGCGCGTTCCTGCACAGCACCGGCAGCGCCGTCGGTCATATCGCTCCTGCAGGATCGACGCTCTTCATCAAGGACATTGGGTATCTCGGCTATTATTCGCACCTGCGAGTCGATGACTTCGCGGGTCTCATCACGCCGGCACTCGTCGGCTACCGCGCCCGACTCGACTTCATCGGCGCGATCCGCCATGTTCAATCTGATTATCTTCTGCTGGCGAGCGACATCGCATCGAGACTCGAAGCCGATGGATGGTTCACGTCATCATATGAAACGGCCGAAATCTTCCGATCCGATCAGAGGCGCATGGTGCTCTACAGGCGGATCGGATCAAGGAATCGTTAAGCGGGCGCCTTCAAAAGCATGTCGTCTCAAGACAGCTCGGCTGATTCCGATTATTGATGATCCGCGACCGGATTTACACGTGCCCCGCAATTCGGACAGAAGATGTCTGTGTCGCGCAACGAAGCATGGCATTGTGTGCACCGTGATTGCAAGGGATGACCACATTTGGCACAAAATGAGGCCATATGAGGCGAAACCGCTCCACACGCCGGGCAGATAATAAGAATCGGGGTTCTCACGACCAGATAGATGATAATCCCGATGAGATAGGGCACGAAAATTGCCGCCAACGTCCAGAGCACACAATTCATGCCTCGTGATTTGGAATCATGGTACACGAAATGGCCGATTCCAATGTTGAGAAAGAGAATGGCCATCCCGACGACACAGCCAAAGAAGATAAATACTAAAAGAGGTAATTCGGGATGTTGATTGGTGAAAAAGACGAAAGCGAACGAGCTGCAGAGCAGGATAAGAGACAGCAAATAATATATGACAAGTTTCTTGACGAGCTTCTTATGCATGATTTTCCTCCAAGGATAAGCTACGCACGGTGACGGATCGAGAACTATTTCCGACAAAGAAGACCCCGCACACGCAACTGATGACGATCCCTATCATCGTCTGAGCCGTCAACGAAATGCACAACGACACAACAGGTGATTGCAGCCAGGCGTTGAAGATATGCATGAGAACCCATACAGGGATGACAAAAGAAAACCCGGTCGCCAGGATCGCCCAGAGTGGTATGAATTTCGAACCCCAGTCTATTCGAGAATCGGATTGTTGCCGTACCCTTCTCAAGGTTCCCTGTCGCAAGGCCACGGAATAGAGATCAGATCTGTTGAAAAGATCGCCCGTCATCATGAGGCCTCTCAAATAACGGCTGCACTCCTCACACCGATGAATGTGAACCAGCAAATCGGCCGGCGGGCTCCAGGTTCGTCCACCATCGGCAACGCCGTCCAGCAATGCCTTTTGAATCTCAGGACATTTATTTCCGCTGTCGGTCATATGTTGACTCCTTCCAAATCGCGCGAGACCGATGCCAGTTGATCCAGGGCTCGCCGGAGCCTGCTCTTGACGGTTCCAATCGGAATGCCGAGGATTTTGGCGAGACTGTCATAGGATTCATCATGAAAAAACCTCAGCCATAAAATCTCGCGAAAACCCGGGTCGAGTTTCGGCAGAAGCCGTTCGACCAACTCCCGGCGTTCATATTGTTCCGAAAAGCCCTGCGCATCAGCTTCTTCGGCAGTGGCCGATACGCCCATACCATCATTCAACGAAAGCCAGCGATTCCTGTCGCGCCGAAGCATATCGTATGCGTGATTGCGCGCGATCCTGAAAAGCCATGGTGCAACAGGATTCCCTGTTCGGAAAGAGCCGGCCTTCTGCATCACTCGCAGCCAGGTATCTTGAAAGACGTCTTCCGCCATCTCTTTTCGGCCAAGTATTGCGTGCAGGTATCGCATGAGGTTTTCACCATGGCAGTCCATTAATTCTCCCAAAGCATCCACATCCCCGGTCTTCAGCCGCCGGATCAATTCCTGTTCTGCGTCGGCCCCGTCTGAGTTCATTCGCGCCTCTCTTGCCGGCGTTCCGTTCATCCAACTTACGCGCCGGATCTTAGCAATGTTCCATTGATTTCCCGGAATGAACAACTGATGAAGTGCTGGCAAAGAGTTGATGGCGGCAGATTGCTCAAGAAAGGAAGTTGACGATACAGCATTGATCGGAATTGAATCGGCGTCCGGGTGACGATCGTCGCACTCCGACAAATTCCGTGCGGCTAAAGCGGCGGATTTAGGACACTTCATCTTTCTTGCTTTTTGCTTTTCCCGGTGGTTGGCCAAAGCGGCGGATGAGAGCCTCCATGAGCCGATCTGGAAGGAGCCATTCCAGGGCGAGCAGCAGATGAGCGTGGCCGGGCGCTGCGTAGCGTGCTGAGGGGTGCTTGGAGATGAGTGCACGGACAATCTTCTGTGCGATACTTTCGGGGCTTCCGGCAATGTACAGGATATCCGCATATTCTCTCTCAACCGTGCTCAAAAAGCCCGGATAGAGAGAGTAGTCACCATTTGTTTCTCGATACGAATCGCGGGAAACGCTTAAAAAATTGGTTGTGACAATGCCGGGCCGGATGAGGCTGACGGTGATTCCAAAGGGGGCTAATTCACAGCGCATGCCATCGGAGATGGCCTCCAACGCATGTTTCGTGGCATCATAAATCGATGAGTAGGGCCGGGCAATTTTGCCGGCAACCGATCCGATGTTGATAATCCGGCCGCTGCCCTGAGTCCGCATGATTGGAATAACAAGCTGTGTCAGTGCGATCAGTGAAAACACGTTCGTCTCGAAGTTCTGCCGAACTCGTTCGATTGGAACAATTTCGACCGGTCCCGGCTGACCATACCCTGCGTTATTAACGAGCCCATCGATCCTCCCGAAACGAGACATTGTCTCATTGACAAGGTGCTCACGATCTCCGGGCCGCGTGATATCCGCTGCCACCACGGTCGTCTCGCCATGGCCGGCAAAGGCGATCTCGTCGTGGAGGTCGGCAAGGCGATCGGATCGCCGCGCCGACATCACAACATGCGCGCCTTCCTGAGCCAGCGAACGAGCGCACTCGGCGCCGATTCCAGACGACGCCCCGGTCACAACCACAACCCGGCTCTTCAATCTGTCCATTTTCAAGCTTCCCTCGTGAACTTTAGTGTCTCAACGGCGAAATGTCGACACGAAATGGCAAGATCTTCGGAACATGCAAGATCCCATCCGAACCTCTTAGGAATGCAGAAAATAAAGAAACCAGGAACGAACCGACCATTGCCAGCACACCCGCCTTCCGTTCCTGCATTCCTCCCTTCCTGGCTTCCTGAGAGGTCCGGAGTCTTGGGTGGTGCGGCCACCGTCTCTGGTTCCGGCTCCGCCAGGTCAGGCTGCACGCATCCGGAAAACAACCCGGTCACTCAGGAGAAAGTTGGCCAGCCAGCAGATTCCAATCGTCATGATGTTGGCCAGGATAAGGTGAAGATGTACTTTCCCGACAAAAATGCGCATCAGGATGAGATTGCCGATGATGGAAAGCCCGCCGTTCGTCAGATTGAACCATAAAAACCGTGCCGCCACTTCCCCTCGTGATTCCGCCAGACGATCGACCCAGGTCCATTTTTGATGCCACGCGAAATTATGCAGCACCGCCACTTCAACGGCGATCATCGTCGCCAGGAGATAATTGATGCGAAGGCCGTTGGCCAATGCCGTCAGGACAGCCAGTTGCACACCGATGCCGATAATCCCGACGATGTTGAATCTCCAGAAGTGCCGGCTTAAGTCGCCCAAAGAACCGAACAGGCGATCCATCAAACGGGCTCCTCCCGGTAAAGCGTCCGAGTATGCCTCCAGACAGCGACCAGGAGCATCAGGGTCATTCCGACCATCCCGGCGACGCCACCAACGTCGAAAAGAAGGTATCGCCCGCCGGCAATCGTTACTCGTGGATGATAAAATAAGGCGATGTTGCCAATCGCCAGCAACACGCGTAGTTCAGTGGGGCTCAGCTTCCAGTGCGAAAGATGGAAAGTGCCGAGGCAATACGTGGCAAGATAAACCTCAATCGAGAGGACGTAAAATACGATAAGGAACCCCATCGCCACCCAGGGGCTCATATACCCGGACAGCCCAAGGCCGCCCAGTAGAAAAAACTGGCCGAATGCATCGACTACGTGATCGACATAGAAGCCATAGCGCGGGCGGAGCTTCTGTCGTACGCGGGCGAGAGTCCCATCCATGCTGTCGCCGAACCAATTAACAGCCAGGAAAAAAATGGCGAGAAGCAGCGCGTTGCGATTCCAGCGTGCCAGCCAGTAGCTGACTCCCGCTAACAACATGCCCATGATGCCGATGATGGTCAGGTGGTCCGAATTGATCCAGGCAGGCATATGGCGAGCAAACCAGATGAGGCATTTTTTTTCGAGTGGAGCGAGGAGGCTCGCCTGAGCCCGAGTCGCATCTTTGAACCCCGGCTTTTCCATATGATCCGCAGGGGGGAAGATTACCTTGAATAGGGCTCAGAGGCAACAGGGATAAAAATGGGGTCCGAGGATGGCAGACAGTGAGAAGCGAGAGGGAAAACATCAATTAAAGCGTTTCCGGAAATTATTATTTTTGCTTTTCACTTCTCACTCCCCAAAACCAACGCACGATAACCGGAAATCCGGCGGATTTCCGGATTGGCGCGGGAGCCGGGGCTCTCCAGATCGATTTGACTCCCGGATCGGCCCTATCATAATCTCAACGAACCAGGACAGTGATCCAATGATATTTTTTGTGCTCATCACCCTTGTGCTCTCGCTTATTGCGCTGAACTATTCGAGGAATTTGCAGCGGAAGCAAGAGGAAATGGAAGCGACTCTGCAATCCTTCTCGGCACAGATCGCACGCTTGCAGCGAATGCTTGGCGAACAGCAAAAAGAGATACAGCAGTTCCGCAAAGCGAGTGTGCCGGATGCGCCGGGCGCCACAGAGGCAGCCGAAGCTCAACAGGATGCGGCGGTGCATGGAGAGGAGGCTCTACCGCTTGCCGGTGTCGCAGCCTCAGCGATACCGAGAACGGAAATCCTCGTGCAACCACCACCACCACTGCCGCCGCCGCCGACTCCACCACGTGCCGCCCCTCCTATCGACAAAGCCCCTGAGAAAGCGGCTCTTGAAATGCCGCCACGGCCTCCTGCCGTTCCCGAAAAGCCTCGCCCTGTGACACCGCCGCCGCTGATACCGCCTCCACGTGCCGCTCCGCCCGCCTCCAGGCTCTCCGCTTTCGACTGGGAAGGCCTGATCGGTGTGAAGCTGTTTTCATGGATTGCAGGAATCGCGCTCGTTTTGGCGGCGATCTTTTTCCTCCGCTATTCCATTGATCAGGGGTGGCTGACACCGGCCGTGCGGATGGTCATCGGAGTTTTTGTCGGCGTCGCTCTGCTCGTCTTCTGCGAATTGAAGATGGCGCGTCGCTATCACATCACAGCCAACGCCATGGACGCAGCCGGCATCGCCATCCTGTTCTCCACATTCTTCGCATCCCATGCACTCTGGAAATTGGTCGATTCAATCCCCGCCTTCGGCCTGATGGTTCTCGTGACAGCCGTGGCCGTATTGCTGTCCATCCGTCATGATTCCGTCTTCATTGCTCTCCTCGGACTCCTGGGTGGCTTTGCGACACCCGCTCTTCTCTCGACCGGTGAAAACAAGCCATTCGGACTTTTTGGATATCTTCTTTTGTTGAACGTCGGACTTGCCTGGGTCGCCTACAAGAAAAACTGGCCGCACCTGACGGCGCTGTCTCTTGTCTTCACCGTTCTGTATCAATGGGGATGGGTGATGAAATTTTTGACGGCAGGGCAACTCCCGATCGCCATCGGCATTTTCTTGCTGTTCCCTGTCATCAGTTTTGCGGGGCTCTTGCTTGGTTCGCGCGATCAGACGGCCAAGGAAAAGCATCCCATTTTCGGCAAGACAGTTGCCGCTGCCACAACTCTGCCTCTTCTCTTCGCCGTGTACCTCTCGGCGATCCCGGCCTATGGCTCTCAGTACGGCATGCTTTTCGGATTCCTCTTCGTTATCGACATCGGGCTTGCGGCGATCGCTATCGCCCGCGGTTTGGACATGCTGCACGTCGCCGGAGCCATTTCCACGGTCATCGTCTTCGCGATCTGGATGAATACGTCCTACAGCTCCAATGCCTGGCCCGGGATTCTCATCTTTGTGGCGCTTTGCGTCATCCTGTACGCCGTCGCCGGTATGGTTGCACGCCGATTCGATCGGCCATTCAGCGACGCTGCCGCGCGGGCCTCTCTCACGGCCCCGGTGCTCCTCTTCACATTCGCCGCGCTCGCGGCCATCGAACCGGCGACTGCATCTCCAGGGCTTTTCTTTGGAGTTCTTTTTTTTCTGCTGGCCATCCTGGCAGCCGTGGCGATCGCCACTGAAGAAGGGGCGCTTTATTTTATCGGCGCGTTATTTGCGGTTGCCGCTGAGGCTGTCTGGTCAACCAGATATCTGGTGCCCGAGCGGCTCCTTCCCGCCCTCATTATCTATGCCGGGTTCGGCGTTTTTTACCTGGGCGTGCCGATGGCCGCGCGCTCTTTCCACAAATCCTTGAAACCGGAAGGCACAGGATCGATCATTCTGCTCCTGAGCATCGGCCTGCTGCTTTTCCTGGCTGCCGGGACTGTTGCTCAAATCGCGCTTTGGGGCATGGCTCTCCTCTTGATGATCTTGAACCTGGGGCTATTCATCGAAGGCGCCGCTGGGCACTGGCCGATCCTCCGAATTTTCGGCATCGTTCTTTCCTGGATTGTCATCGCTGTCTGGTGGTGGACAGCAACGATCACCGCCATTCTGATACCGGCTCTTCTGGTCGTCGCCGGCTTCGCCGTGTTGGTTATGGGTGGAAATATATGGTTGCAGAAGCGTGCTGGAAAAGAGACACCTGAATCAACGAGCGGACTTTATCTGGCTCTTGCGGGGCATTTCTTCATTTTCTTCGTTGCAACGCAAGCACGCCTCGCTGTACCGCCGTGGCCATTCCTTGCGATCCTGGCCGTGCTTGATCTGGCGATCGGTGTGGCGGCGCTTTACACTCGCCGCACCGCCCTGCATACAGCCGCCGTCTGCGCGTCGCAAGTCATCATTTTTGCCTGGATCGCAGCCATCCACGACGCCCCCTGGCCTCAAGTATCGATGTATTGTTCAACGGCTGTTGCATTTTTCGCGATCGCGTGGTTTTTCCTGGCACGAAGAGTCCTGACAACATCGACGCAAGAGAGCGATCAGAATCGTTTTGCGCAAGCACCCGTCGCCGGCCTCTTTCTCGCGCAGATCGTTGCCATCCTGGCGGCCGGTACCGACCAGAGGATCGGGATGAGCGCGCTCGTTCCCGTCCACATGATACTGCTTGTGGCCTTGTTCAGCATGGCATGGCTGACCCGATGGTACACAATTTCGATCTTTAGTGTTGTCCCGACAGCGTTGGCAGTTGTTTTCTGGCGGGAGGCTCATCCTGGTCTCTGGCAAGAGGAATTTGCCTTCGCCGGCGCCATCTACGGTGCCTACATCGCTTTTCCGCTTCTGCTCGGTGACCGAGTGAAGAAGCTCATCCAGCCTTACGTCGCTGCGGTTCTCGCGAGTGCGGTCTTCTTTTTCCTGGCGCGCGATGCGATGCTGCAGGGTGGGTTCGGCGGAGTCATCGGCCTCCTCCCGGTCAGCCAGGCAGCCATCATGTTGATTCTCCTGTGGCGGCTATTGAGCCTGGAACCGGCGGGTGCACGCCAGATCGGCCGACTGGCACTCATCTCAGGCACCGCGCTTGCTTTCATCACAGCTGCGATTCCACTGCAGCTTGAAAAGCAGTGGATCACAATCGGCTGGGCATTGCAGGCGGCAGCAATGACATGGCTCTATCGCAAGATCCCGCACCGTGGGCTCCTCTTGTGGTCAACAGGGCTATTCATCGCCGTTTTTGTGAGGCTCGTTTTCAACACGGCTGTTTTTGACTATCACCCGCGAGGTGACTTTCCAATCTGGAATTGGTATCTGTACGGCTACCTGGTCTCGGCCGCTGCGTTCTTCGCGGGCGCTCGACTTTTGCGCCGCACCGAGGATCGACTCGGAGGAATCCGACTATCGAATCTTCTCCCAGCCGGCGCAACATTCCTCCTGTTCCTGCTCCTCAATATCGAGATCGCTGACTTCTACTCGTCAGGCTCGGCACTCACCTTCAATTTTTCCGCCGACCTTTCTCAGAACCTGACGTATACAATCGGATGGGGCCTGTTTGCCATCGGACTGTTGATCGCGGGAATTATCACCGCCAGCCGTGGGACACGAATCGCGTCGATCATCTTGTTGAGTGTGACAATCTTCAAGTGTTTCGTGTTTGATCTATGGCGGCTCGGCGGGCTTTTTCGCGTCGGTTCTCTGGCAGGGCTTGCCATCTGCCTGGCGCTTGTTGCCGTCCTCTTCCAGAAATTCATACTCGGTTCCAAAGAGAAAACAACATGAAGAACGTGGGGTTCGTCGCGCGGTGCACATGGGCGATCGTGGCAGGAACAATTTTACTTAATCCCGCGATTGCGCAAGATCAGACCTTGCCGGCATCCAGGGCCGACTTTCGTTATGAGCGCCCCGCGGCGCCGGGAGCCAAGGGAGCCAATCGCATCGAGATCGATGTGCCGCTGCTCGTCGGCTCCGATCCTCTGGAATATGTCGGCTATCGGGATGCGGACGGCAAGGAGTGGCAGGTTTTTGTAGGAGGGTTGGCCGATCTGCGTTTTTTCGACAAGGCGGACCGCGAAATCCCCTACCTGCTCGTTCCCCCTCCATCACCGGCTGCGCGGTGGATATCCGGAACGATTCTGCCGATCACGCCGAAAAAGGATAAGAGCAGCGGCTTCGAAGTTGATCTATCGGTGCTTCGCCTTGCCGATCACCTCCGCCTGATAGGCATCCCAGCGCCATTCCTGAAAAAATTCCATCTGGAAGGGAGTGGCGATCGCAGCCGCTGGACGGTCCTCGAAGACGAAGGCACGATATTTGACCTTCCCGATGAGAACCTCAAACGGACGGTGATCAGTTTCATGGCAGGCGAGTATCGCTACTTCCGATTCACATGGGATGACCGTACCAGCGCGCGCGTGCCGGTTCCTCGAATTGCGGAAGCTCGATCGCCAGGCGCCGTTCTTCCGGCGCCACCGCTGCGCATTGATGTTCCTTTCAAACGCATTGTGAGTGAACCCGGGAAGAGTCGATTTGTCATCCAGCTTCCCGGCCCACACTTCCCAATCCAAGCCATCGAACTTCTTGTCCGCGGGGGGCCGCTCCTCAGGCAGGCAATGATCACTGAAGCAACTCTCTCCGGAGAAGAGGTGGCATCGTTGCCGCTCGGCACGGCCACTATCCGACGTGCTGGGCACGGCGACCTGGTCGCTGCGGATCTTCGCATACCGATCACGGCACCGAAGGAGCCCGAGTTTGAACTGGTCGTCGATGACGGTGACAATCCGCCGCTCGATTTGAGCGGCGTTCGCGCCGAGCTCGCTCCACTCCCATGGATCTTTTTCGAATCCGAGAATGGGGAACCGATCATGGCGAGATTTGGAGCCGGCCATATGCCGCCGCCTCAGTATGATCTGGAAGCCGAGAGGAATTTGCTTCCAGAGACGAAGTGTTCGGATGCTCAATGGGGAGAGGTCAATGACTTGATTCCGCTCAGCGCCACGCTTCCACAAACCAGCCCTCTCCCACTGATCGGTGCGCCCATTGATGGGAAGCAGTTCCGGTACTCGAGACGGATCATGGCGGGCGATCCCGGGCTCAGCGCGGTGACTCTCGATGCCGCCGTCCTTGCTCACAGCGATCTGGACGACCTACGAATCGCTGATTCGAGCGGACGCCAGGTTCCCTATCTTCTCGAAAAGCGCGATGAGCCGTTGGTGCTCAAGCTTAAAATCCACAAAAGGATCTCCGGCAGAAAAGATCGTACGTCCAACTATCTGTCGACATACAAGGTCGATCTCCAGTTTGATTCGCTGCCATCCTGCCGATTGGTCCTCTCTACCGTGGCCCGGGTTTTTGACCGGATGGTAACGATCAACGCCGAAAGAACATCGGAGGATCGACGAGCAGAGTCTCGCGTTGAAACTTTGGCTTCGGCCAGGTGGCGGCACCTCGCCGAAGACCGAGCCGATCCATTGCTTGTCCTAGATCTTGCCGAGCTACTGACATCACAGCTGACAATTTCAATTGATGAAGGAGACAACAGCCCGCTACCGATCAAAAGCATCCAACTGCTGTTTCCATCCTACCGGCTCCGGTTTTTCCACGGCGCAGGGGCCAGCTTGACACTTTACTATGGAGCGCCCTCTCTCAGTCGCCCGCGGTATGATCTTGCGCTGTTGGCACCACGTCTGACGGGGGCGGCTGCGCATGAACTATCACTCTCTCCAGAAACCATTTTGTCTCCTGCCACCAGCGCCGCGCCGCTGCAGAAGCGGCTTTTTTGGGGAATGCTTATCGTCGCGACAGTGGTTCTGCTGTTCCTGCTGGTTCGGCTCCTGCTAAGCGGCGTCAAGCCTCCTGAGCAGCCGCAAAGCAGATAAGCTGCAGTCGAATCGTCGACGCTGACGCCGACGTGAGCGAAAACCTCGCCTCTGGATGAGGCCTCAACCGCAGCTCTTGACACCATTTGATATGTCTTCTACGATTAGGCGCGTTCGAGGCGGTGTAGCTCAGTTGGTTAGAGCACGCGGCTCATATCCGCGGCGTCCGGGGTTCGAGTCCCTGCACCGCCACCATGATGATTCCCACTAAAACAGGCTAGTGCCGCGTCCAAAGCTCGACTCAATAAAGCAAAAACCCTGCTCTGGTGTCATATCCGAAATATTTTCCGGCGTTCATTAAAAGAGCCATTAATGTGTTACCCCGGGAAATCTGTGCATAAAATGGCGAAAATTGTGAGCAGGTAGGATCGTGAATTCCTCTTAGGAAGCCAGGAATAGTTTATGGAACCACCACTGGTCGATATCAAAATCCGTTCCTGCATTCCTCCCTTCCTCGCTTCCTGAGAAGTCCGGGGGCTGCGATTGGTGCGGCCCCCGTCTTTGGTTCTGGCTACGCCGGGTTAGGTATAACCAGTGAGGAATGGAGTTAAGAACGCGTCCGACACCGGGATATCCGTTTATTCACCGATTCAAAATATCCTGATGAAGCAACGGCTTCACCTTGACATGATCCTGGTTCTCACCGGATTTCCCTTGTGATTTTTTCAGGACTGTGCAACCTTCATAGTGCATTATGGAACTTCTGGAAATTGTCCGCGCCACCGTGGAAAAACACAAAATGTTTTCGCCGCCTGAAAAAGTGCTTGTCGCATGTTCCGGCGGCCCTGACTCGACAGCACTCCTCTATCTCCTTCGAGAAATGGGGTTGGAACTTGCAGTGGCGCATTTCAATCACCATCTGCGTGGTGCCGAGTCTGATCGGGATGCCGGGTTTGTCCGCGACCTTGCAGCCTCTCTGGGATTCGAGTTCTTTTCCGGCGAAGCGGATGTTGCGGAAACATCGCGGCGTGAGCGGGGCAACCTGGAAGACTGCGCACGACGTTTGCGCCGATCTTTTCTGCGCTCTTCCGCCACGCAATGCGGCGCTGGAAAAATCGCCCTGGGCCACACCACTGACGACCTCATCGAAACTTTCTTCATGAAACTGATGCGTGGGAGTGGACGCACCGGGTTGACGGCGATCGCTCCCGTTCACGGCATCTTCGTCCGGCCTCTCATCGACATCAGAAAAGCGCTGCTGATCGACTACCTCCACGAACACGGCCTTTCATTTGTCATCGATTCATCCAATACAGACACGCGGTTTTTACGAAACCATCTCCGTGCCGGGCTGATTCCGCAGCTGGAAGCGATCTCTTCCGGGAGCCTGGAGCGAATCAAGTCAACCATCGCCATTTTGCAGTGGGAAGAATCCTATCTGAAGGGACTCGCACAGGACGCATTCGATCGATGCTGCCAACACAAAAGCCGTCAAGCCACCGGCATCGTAAGGCAGAAGCTTGCAGAACTCCCGCTGCCTCTGATCTCCCGAGTTCTTCGACTCGCCGCGGCCCAATTAAAAAGTCACTTGGAATTCAAAGTCACCGAGAGACTCATTCACTGGAGCCTGGATCCAGGAGCACCCGCGGCCTTCAGCGGAGCATTGCCGAGGGGGGTTCATGCATTCCGTCAAGGCGGCGTCATTTGGCTCGCGCGTAAGACCCGACACGCCCCCGAATTTCTCGCTGAATTGCCTATCCCCGGGGGCATCGATACTCCATCCGGCATTCTGGAATCTCGTTTGCTTTATCCAGCTGATTTCCCTCCGAAACCCGACATCGATGATTCCCGCGCCTGCTATATGGATTTCGACAAAACAGGCAGCCATTTCGTGGTTCGGAACCGTCGGCTTGATGAAACCTACACTCCATGCGGCGAAAGCCTTCCGCGGCAGGTGAAGAAAATGCTCAGCAATCGGAAAATTCCAGCATGCCTCGCGTCCATACTGCCGGTCATCTCCAACGATTCCCGGATTTGTTGGATACCGGGCCTGCCCGTCGCCGACGAATTCAAAGTAACCCGTTCAACTCGGCAGGTACTGGAGATTCGATTCAAATTCCTGTAATGATCACGAGCCCACATGAATCGATGGGCATGATGATCTTCCCCATTTTTCACACGTGAACATTGTCGATAGGCGAAAGAGCGCATCGTTGAGATGTGAATTCGAAAGGAAAATGTTAGGATTCACGGAGAGTGGGGCGTGGACAGGCCGGCGAGTCGAACATCCTGAAAGCCGGGATTTGAGAAAATGAGCACGACAGGGAAGAGGAGCAAGCAAAAGAAGGCGGCTTCGACCAGCCGGCCAAGCGCCGACAGGAGATGGCGGGAGGAGAAAGCGGAGAGGAGACGGATCGAAAGCGCTTTGCGAATTTCCAAAGAAAAATATCGTTCGCTCATGCGGCATGCGAGCGATGCCATCATCCTGGCCGATGAACAAGGGAATGTCGTCGAAACGAACAGGCAGGCCGAAAAGCTGCTCGGCTACACCGGAAAACCCCTTTCTCGCATGAACATCAACATGATCCACCCCGATGAGGAGCATCGGCGCGTCATCCGCGCGTTCAAGGTGATTCTGAGGAAGGGATTCGGGACACTCAACGACACACGCGTCGTCAGAAAAGACGGCCGGGTCGTTCCCGTCGATATCACTGGCAGTACGATCGACTTCCATGGCCGGAAGATTCTGCAGGGTCTTTTCAGAGATATCTCCAACCGTAAACACGATGAAGAATTGCTTCATAAGGCCCATGATGACCTTGAGCGACGGGTCAAGAAGCGCACAAAGGAATTGACCGCCGCCAATCAACAGCTTTCTCACCAAATCACCGAATCAGCGGAAGCCCAGCAGATTCTGAATCGCCATCGGGAGCTTCTTCAAACGATCATCGATCAAATCCCGGTGATGCTCTGCTTTTTCAATTCCGACATGAAGATCAGACTTCTTAACCGGGAATTCGAACGCGTGATCGGATGGTCGCTGGAGGATGCGAGGCAGATCGATGTGCTGGCATTGAGCAGTCCCGATCCGGCCTTCCGCCGGCGACTCTGGGACTTTATCAACGAAGCCACATCCGAATGGCAGGACATTGAATTGCGAACGCGGGAAGGATCGGCGCTCTGTTCCTGGCGGATTGTCAGGCTGTCAGACGGCACCGGCATTGCGATCGGGATCGACATCACCCGGAGGAAACAAGCCGAGGAAGCGCTGCGGGAAAGCGAAGAACGGTTCCGCGTGGCGGAAGAGCTTTCGCCTGATGGATTTTCAATTTTGCGCAGTCTCCGGGAAAGCGATGGGGCGATCACGGATTTCGAATGGGAGTACGCCAATCCCGCGGCGTTGCAGATGCTGTGGGCGACTCCGGAGGACTTGATCGGCAACAGGCTGTGCGAAGTGTTCAGCAACTCAGAACAACTGGCGAGTATCTTTCACAGCTACGTCAAGGTCGTTGAGACAGGAAAACCGCACGAATCGGACTTCCGGGTGAAATCAGGAGCCACAAGCACCTGGTATCGGAACATGGCCGTCAAGCTCGGAGATGGCCTCGCCGTCTTCTTCACCAACATCACGAAGAGGAAGCAGATGGAAGAAACCCTTCGCCGGGAGCGCGACGAAAGTGGAAAGCAGCCTGATGAGGAAATCCCGGAAAAGAAAGTTCAGGATATGCGCCTTTGTGGCAGGGATCACCCGCGGGATCGGAATCTCTGATCGCATCTGCTTCGCGAGATAAGAGGCACTCAAGTCTCGGTCAAAGTCGGCAATAATATGTTGATAGAGCGAAGCTAAATGCAAAGAGTAAGAATTTCCCGAGGCGTTTTGATTGAGGGTTGCCTTTTTACTTTTTGCTTCTTGCTGAGACGTCACCAATTTTGAAATTCCTGATGAAACTCCGGCTTGACTTTGGCGTCACCATGGGGGCACATGAACGCTATTGAATTTGGAGTGAGCCTAACGGATAATGGAGTCGGAACGCCGGTTCATGGAGGAATCTTCATTTGAGTGAATTAAGGGTTGTGTACTCCCGGGAGCAGATTGCCGAGAAGGTCAGAGAGCTCGGCAAGTCTATCAGCCGGGATTATGACGGCCGAGAGATCACGGCCATCGGGATACTGAACAGCTCGTTTGTCTTTTTGGCCGATCTCGTCCGTGAGCTCGATGTTCCTGTTTCGTGCTATTTCGTCAGGGTTGTTAAAGAGACGGGTGCCGGTAATCGCCACAATCTGACGGAGATCCATTTTCTGAGCGACACTAAGCTGGAAGGCCGGGATGTTCTGCTTGTCGGATCGGTCATCGACACTGGCATCACACAGGATTATCTGCTCAGGCAAATGGAGTTGCAGGCTCCGGCATCTTTGAAAAGCTGCTTCCTTCTCGACAAGATACAAAAGAGGAAGGTGGAGTTTACTTGCGATTATTCAGGGTTCGTCGTTCCCGACCAATTTCTGGTTGGCTACGGTCTGGACGTGGATGGTTGCTACCGAAACCTTCCTTTCCTTGCCGAAAGAGAAACGGCATAGGAGGCGTGGCTTGAATTCTCTAGTTAAGAACATCTTGTTGTGGCTGATCGCAGCCATTCTGATCATTATCATGTGGTCTTTCATGCAGAAATCGTTCGAGCAGGAGAAGGCCATCACGTTTTCGGAATTCATGGACCAGGTCGAAGCCGGGCAGGTCACGGAAGTAACGATCGTAGCAAATGAGATCAAAGGGAAATTTATCAACAACGACGCGTTCAAGACCATCACCCCACCGGATTACGACGGGCTGGTCCCGGTCCTGCGGCAGCACAAAGTCAAATTTTCGGCCAAGCCTCCCAATCAGGGGCAGTGGATCTCGTTTCTCTTCTCCTATGCTCCGATCCTGATCCTGATCGGTTTCTGGATCTTCTTCATGAGGCAGATGCAGACAGGCGGCAACAAGGCGTTGTCTTTTGGAAAAAGCAGGGCGAAGCTGAGCAACAGTCAGCAGAAGAAGGTCACGTTCAAGGACGTGGCGGGGGTCGATGAAGCCAAGGATGAGCTTCAGGAGATCATCGAGTTTTTAAAGGATCCACAAAAATTCCAGAGGCTGGGCGGGCGACTTCCTCGTGGCGTCCTGCTCATGGGGCCGCCGGGAACCGGCAAGACACTTCTCGCCAGGGCCATCAGCGGCGAAGCCAATGTGCCGTTTTTCTCGATCTCCGGATCGGATTTTGTCGAAATGTTTGTGGGTGTGGGAGCGAGTCGTGTGCGGGATCTTTTCGAGCAGGGCAAGAAGAACGCGCCCTGCATCGTCTTCATCGACGAAATCGACGCCGTCGGGCGCCATCGCGGCGCCGGCCTTGGGGGCGGGCATGATGAGCGTGAACAGACACTGAACGCGCTCCTCGTCGAAATGGACGGCTTCGATTCCAACGAAGGCGTTATCCTGATGGCGGCCACAAACCGTCCAGATGTTCTGGATCCAGCGCTGCTCAGGCCAGGCCGGTTCGATCGTCGAGTAGTCGTCAGTCGCCCTGATGTGCGCGGCCGTGAAGGCATCCTCGGGGTCCACACCAAGAAAATTCCGATGGGTGATGACGTCGACATTCAGATTCTTGCACGAGGAACTCCGGGATTTTCAGGCGCCGATTTGGCGAATCTCGTCAACGAAGCTGCTTTGCTGGCGGCACGAAGCAACCAGAAATTCGTGACGATGTCCGATTTCGAAGGCGCCAAAGACAAAGTCATGATGGGTGCGGAACGCCGGAGCATGATCATCTCCGAAAAGGAAAAGAAGAACACAGCCATTCATGAAGCCGGCCACGCCCTTGTCGCTTCCATGCTTCCGAACGCCGATCCGATCCACAAGGTGACTATCATCCCTCGCGGAATGGCTCTTGGGCTCACCCAGCAACTCCCGACCGACGATAAATACAATTATTCGCGTGATTACCTGGAAGACCAGATCACGATCCTGATGGGCGGGCGCATCGCCGAAGAGCTGATGCTGGATCACATGACCACCGGCGCCGGGAATGATCTGGAGCGGGCCACTGAGCTTTCACGAAAAATGGTCTGTGAATGGGGCATGTCGGAACTCGGGCCTCTTACATTCGGCGGCAAGGAAGAGCAGATTTTCCTCGGCAAGGAGCTCGTCGCTCACAAGGACTACAGTGAATCGACTGCAGTGAGAATCGACCAGGAGATCAACAAAATCGTTCGCCGCAATTACGACCGGGCGCAGGATATCCTGAGCAACCGGCGACATATATTGCAGGCAATCGCTGATACGCTGCTGGAACGCGAAGTGCTCGAATCGCATGAGCTCCTGCTGATCATCCAAGGAAAGCCCCTGGAGGAACGGAAGCCTCGCCCGACATCGGCATCGATGCCGCCGTCATCGGCGATCAAAGCCGATGAGCCACATTCAGCGGAAGGCCCCGCCATGCCTCTCGCACCGCAACCCGTGAAGATCTGAGAGGACGTTGACTTAGTAGGCAGATCAAGCCCGGGGATGCTCTGTGCAGCGACATCAAAGGGTGCTTATGTAACTCTGTATAGTGGCACCTCATGGAAGCCATTTGGCAAAGAGACCATCAGTCCTTTAATGACAATCGCAGCAACAGGTTCCGGAGAAAGTAAGATGGTTTTGGCCGGAACATACGGCACAGGCGTTGCCAAATATGAAGCGTCAGGAGATATATGGGAGCCGATGAATAGGGGGCTAAAAGGGGCAAATATCAAAGATGCCTCTACACACCCAACCAATCCGGAAATCATCTATGCCGGTGGTGAAGGCCTGATCGTGAAGAGCGTTGATAGCGGTCGAACATGGCAGCAGGTGTGGGGAGGATATGATTCAATTGAAGCAATGGCCATCAACCCTCATTCTCCCGACACCATTTTCGCAGTTGGATTCGAAAGTTGGAAGAGCACGGACGGAGGCCTATCCTGCAATCAGATGGCGTCCCAGGCAGGCTTTCCAAAACACATCCTTGTTTTTGAAAAAAATCCCCAATTTGTGTATGTACAGTACGCGTCTGGTGTCGGTAGGAGTATCGATGGAGGAGAGACATGGAGTGAATATGGCATGAGTACTTTTTCCATCATGATGCCATATGATCTCTGCGGCGGGCTTGCTATGGATCCAAAGCATCCCTATCGGCTCTATGGCGCAAGGTATGGCGTTGGGATGATGAAGAGCAAGAATGGCGCCTATATGACTCTGGATCTGGGCGAAAACTGGACCTTTGCCGGTCTCTCAAAGAGGGATGTCTCCTGCCTGACATTCAGCACCGGCTATCCGAAAGCCCTATGTGCCGGAACGTATTCCGATGGACGCGGCACAGGAGGCGTTTTCAGAAGCACCGACGGAGGTTCAACTTGGTCGGAGCTGAACGATGGATTGCCTCCGCAACATCGGGATATCTGGCGGCTGACTTCTGATCGCGCCGGTCTGGGGATTCTCCTGGCAGTCAGCTTTAAGGGCCGGCTTTTTGCCGCCCAGGATTTGCCCTAGCGCAAATGATTCATGAACGCCAATTGTGAATGGAGTCGTTACCGCCCATAAACCCTCGATTTCGGATATCATCTCACCTCAACCAACGGATCGTCATTCTCACATTTATTTGCCCATTGTGACGTTTTCCTCTTGGCGTTGCCCCGCCTTTGCGATAGATTCGTTTTGACGATGGCTTTTTGAATCAGAGGAGAAGAGTGGCGTTTCATTTTCTCGATGGGTCATGGGATCTTCGAGCCCAACGTGTCTTCATCATGGGAATCCTGAATGTCACGCCTGATTCGTTTTCCGATGGAGGCCAATTCGCTTCGCTGGATCGGGCCATCGAACATGCAGAAAGGCTTGCCCGCGAAGGCGCGGATGCCGTCGATATCGGTGGCGAGAGCACGCGGCCTGGAAGTGATCCGGTTTCGGCAACCGAGGAGATGAACAGAGTGCTGCCGGTCATCAGGGAGCTGCGGCAGAAAATTCATATTCCACTCTCCATTGACACAACGAAGGCCGATGTCGCTGCCGGCGCCATCGAATGCGGCGCATCGATCGTGAATGACGTGACAGCCGGTTGTGGGGATCGGGAGATGCTTCGAGTCGTCGCCGGAACAGGCGCGGGAATTATTCTCATGCACATGAAGGGCACTCCCCGCGCAATGCAGGCCGATCCACAGTATGAGGATGTGGTCGGTGATATCCGCGCGTTTCTCGATGCGCGCGTCACGGCTGCCGTGAGCGCCGGCATCGGTCGTGATCACATCGCCATCGATCCCGGAATCGGTTTCGGGAAAACTCTCCAACACAATTTGCTGCTGCTTCGGAACCTTTCGGCAATCGCGTCTCTCGGAATGCCTGTCGTCATCGGCACCAGCCGCAAAGCATTCATCGGACGCATCACGGGACAGGACCTGCCCGAAGCTCGTATCGATGGCACCATCGCCTCGTCTCTCTACGCCGTCGCGCAGGGAGCTCACATTCTGCGCGTCCATGATGTGGCTGCCGTCAAGCGCGCACTGGATGTCTGGCTCGCAATCGAGAGGAGTGTTGATGGCGCCGAGGTGCGGTCATGAGCCTCTTTATCGAACGCCTGTCGGCCTTCCTGCACTCGACGAACCTTCGATTGAGCGACATCGTCGATATTCTCATCATCGCCATCCTCATCTACAACGTGCTGACTCTGATCCGCGGCACGAGGGCCTACCAGATGGTGCTCGGGATAGCCGTCATGGTCGCTTTCTATTACGGTTCGCAATTTTTTCACCTCCGGACGGTCAACTGGCTGCTCAGGAATTTCTTCACTTATATCGTCATCATCGTCATTGTCCTGTTCCAAACAGAGATCAAGAAGGGGCTGGCGAGTTTCGGGCGTAACCCGTTCTTTGCGAGGGTCGTCCGTTCAACCACTGAAAAAATTGTTGATGAAATCCTGATCGCATGCACGACCCTCGCCAGCCAGAGAATGGGCGCAATTGTGGCGATCGAGCGCGAGGTCGGGTTGAAGAATTACATTGAAGGCGGTGTCACACTGGATGCGCATGTCACTTACGATCTTCTGCTGTCAGTGTTCAATCCTTCCTCCCCTCTCCACGACGGCGCCGCCATTGTTCAGGGAAACCGAATTTCCGCAGCCGCCTGTTTTTTGCCGCTGACACTCAGCCATGATCTCAGCAAGGATCTGGGAACCCGACATCGCGCAGCGATTGGGCTGAGTGAAGAAACTGATGCCGTGATTCTTGTCGTCTCCGAAGAGACCGGTATCATTTCACTCGTCCGCACAGGCCGCCTTGTCCGTAACCTAACCGGGGATGCTCTCAAGCAGCGCGTCCTGGAAGAGCTCAGATAGAGAGAACAGATCGTGGCCATTCATCCGACTCGCAACATCGGCCTGAAGGTGCTTTCGCTGGCCATGGCCACAACCTTGTGGTTTATTGTCGCCCGAGAGGAGATGTCGGAGGCGATTTTTCGTGCGCCGGTCGAATTTGTGAATATACCCCCATCGCTCGAAATTGCCGGCGATCCGCCCAGCCAGGTTCAAATCAGGATTCGGACGTCGTCAACCATCATGCGCAAGATCTGGGAAACCGGCCTCGTCGCTCGAATCGACATGCGTCTCGTCAGACCCGGCACGCGACTCATTGCGCTGAACGCCGACAACTTCGATCTTCCGTTCGGATGCCAGGTCATCCGGATTAATCCCACCGGATTTGACATTGCGATTGAGGAACGCGACAGCCGCAGTGTCGCTGTGAGTCCTCGCCTGGAAGGCCGGGTTGCCGAGGGGTTTGAGATTGTATCGCTCAACGCCTCTCCTGCCCGCGTTCTCGTTGAAGGGCCGCAATCGCGAGTCCGGCGGTTGAGCTCGGTGACGACAGAAGCGGTCTCGGTCGAAGGACTCGTCACATCCCTCAGCCAGCGCGTGGCCCTGGTTGTACCGGATCCCTCATGTCGACTCCCCGAGGAGAACTCCGCACAGCTCGACATCACCATCATTGAGAAGCAGGAGTACCGAACCCTGATGGATGTCCCCGTCGAGACCGTGCCTGGATCGAAGCAGGTAACCGTTTCTCCAACAACGGTCCAGATCAGGGTTCAAGGACCGATCTCCAAATTGCGATATCTTCGGTCAGAGGAGATCCGAGCGCGGATCGATGTGGCGACGCTGGCATCGGGACAACACGAACTGGCGCCACATATCGTTTTCAGCAACTATGCCGACAATATTTTCAAGGTCCTTGAAATCCAGCCGGAAAAGATCAAAGTTGCTGTAAGATAGGCAACCTATGGGAGCACTCTTTGGCACAGACGGCATCCGCGGGAAAGCGGGAGTTTATCCGCTTGACGACGACACACTCATCCGACTCGGATCGGTACTCGGAACAGGCGCCAGAAGCGTCTTCATCTGTTGGGATACGCGACAGAGCTCGACGTCCATCTATGCGGCTCTCGCCGCCGGTATTCAGCAGGCAGGCGGGCACGTCATCCCCGGCGGCGTGCTGCCGACGCCCGCAGCAGCAGTGCTCGCTCAGAAACACTCTTTTGGCGCCGCAGTCTCCATATCCGCGTCGCACAATCCGTACGAAGACAACGGGATCAAGATCTTTGGAGCGGGCGGCAAGAAACTCCCCGACGAAGAGGAGCTGGCTATTGAATCTGCCATTGCACAATCTCCATCACATGCCGTCCCTATGGCGACGACGGCGGGCGCATCGACAGCAGCCTACATCAATGATTATGTCGCAGCCCTGAAGCGTCACGCAGACTTCAAGCGCATCCCTCGAATCGCAATCGACTGCGCCAACGGCGCATCGGCGAAAGCCGCTCAGAAGCTCTTCGCGCCGCTGGATGCCATGATTATCAATGATTCGCCCGACGGCAGGAACATTAACGACCAGTGCGGATCGCTTCATCCGGCCTCCTTGCAAAACATCGTCCGGGAAACAGGCGCTGAAATCGGCGTTGCGCTCGACGGCGATGGAGATCGTGCTATTTTCGTCGATGAAACGGGACAAGTACGTGACGGCGATTACACTCTCTACATACTCGCCCGCGCCATGTCCTCATCCGGGAATCTGCCGGGAAATCTCGTCGTCAGCACCGTCATGGCCAACATGGGCCTCGATGTCGCCCTGCGGGAAGCCGGAATCACCCTCATCAAGACAACCGTCGGCGATCGGTATGTTCTGGCGGAGATGGAAAAGCGTGGCGCCACCCTGGGCGGAGAACAGTCCGGCCATACGATCCTCCTCGATATGCAGCCGGCCGGAGACGGACTTCTTACTACAATTGTAGTGCTTAACATTCTGACGGCCGCCGACAGGCCCTTTTCCCAGCTCTGCGCCCCAATGCGGAAATTCCCACAAGTGCTGCTCAACGTGCCGGTTCGCGAAAAGAAAGTGTTTGATGAAATTCCAGAGATCCATCAAAAAGCGGGAATGATCGAGAAGGAGCTCCAGGGGAGGGGGCGCCTTGTTCTCCGGTACTCAGGGACCGAAATGATGGCCCGCATCATGATTGAAGGGGAGAATCATGGAGAGATCGAGGGGATGGCCGCGGGACTGGCAGCGCTGATCGGAGAGCAGCTCGGGAAGTGAGCACACTCATGGTCCCGGGTTCCCCGCCCTCAGTCCTCAGGAACCTCAAATGGAGTCAACTATGAAACTTGCACTGGACCTGACAACCGCGGCAGCGATTCGTGCGGTTGTGGGTCCACCTGAGCCGGATCCGGTGGAGCTGGCACTGCTGGCAACGCGTGCCGGCGCCGATGTGATCGGCGTCAATGTGAAAGGAGAACGGAGCTACATCGGCGAGCGCGACTGCCTGTTGCTGCGGGATGTTCTCAAGGTTCCGTTCATTCTCAAGATTTCAACATCGAATGAGCTTGTGAAATTCGCTGTGAGCCTCAAGCCGGCGGCTGTGGTTCTCCTGCCTGAACGGCGCGAAGATCTCCCTCTGGAAGACGGACTGGACGTCGTTCTCAATCAGACACAGGTCAAGAGGGCACAGATGATGTTGCGGGAATCCGGCATCGATGTGGCGGCATTCATCAACCCATCGATTGATCAGATTAAATCGTGCCACAAACTGGATATTGCCCGAGTCGAGCTCAACACGTTGAAGTTCGCGGAATCAGGTCGTGAAGAGGACTTGCAGGTTCTCCGTGAATGCGCACGGCTCGCGCACAAACTCAACCTGCAGACATGGGCCGGTCGCGGCCTGACCGCAGCCTCGATGAGGCGACTCGCCGGCATTCCGGAGTTGGATGAGCTGCATATCGGCCGGCTCTTTTTTGCGAGAGCCATCATCGACGGCATCGGACCGGCGGTCGTCGGGCTAAAGTCATTGATCGATCGAGCGGCTGCTCGCCCCGCCTGAATCCGCCTCAATACTTGACACATGAACGAATTGTGAATAACTCATCACAGAAATTTAAATCAGGGAGCCTCAGCGAATGCCGGCCGGAAGGCATCTTTCGAGTCGTCCCGAACAGCGACGGAAACAGCTGTTGACCGAACCACCATCCCGCAAACTCAGACGCATCCTCACTGGATTCGTCTGTATCCTCCTTCTTTTTCTTTCCGCTTTTGTCACGAAGATTTCACGGTACTCACCGGAGGAACGCGCCGGCACTGAGCTGATCGGTGTCATTCATGTCCATTCGACGCATTCCGACGGAGGCGGGAGTTTCGCGGCCATCGCTGGAAAGGCATCGCTGGCCGGCCTTGATTTTGTTGTCATGACTGATCATGGGAGCCCAACCAGGCCGGAGGAAAAGCCTCCTGATTCACCATTGTTCATCATCGGCAGCGAGGTATCGACCGACGCGGGACATATGCTGGCAATCGGTAATACACCGCCGGCGTATGAATTTTCGCCGGTGCCGGATCAGGCGGTGGAGGATATTGCGAGCGAAGGTGGGTTCAGTGTCATTGCCCACCCATTCCACATGAAAACGCCATGGGAACAGTGGCCTCTTCCACCGGCAGATGGAATGGAAGTCATCAATGCAGACAGCGATTGGCGAGGCGCCTCATGGATGAAAATCGCAACCTCGCTGCCTCTCTATTGGCTCAATCCGGTTTACTTCCATCTGAAGTTCCTGCACTATCCAACCGAATCGATTCGGGCTTTCGATCATGAAGCGGCTCAGAGGCATTTCCTTCTCTTTGCCGGGCTCGACGCGCACGCTCGCATCGAGCTCTCCCAACAGATGGTGCTCCACATACCCGACTATCTTCCACTTTTCAAAACGCTTCGAATCAGGATTCCAGGGAAAGTGCCGAAAACGCGCGAAGCGATTATTGCCGCCTTACGCCACGGATCCTTTTATATTTCTATCGACGGCATCGCTTCGGGAACCGGATTCGGGTTCAAGGCCTTGGATGGGAAGGTGTCTTATGCGATGGGGGATGTTGTGCCACGCGGGCCTGTGCGGATCGAAGCTCTGACGGAGGCCGGCTGCCGGATCAGAATCATGCGCAATGGGATCGAAGTCGCTTCCGGGGACGGCCGTGTCAGCTTTGTCACAATCGATTCGGGCGCCTATCGAGCTGAAGTCTACAGGCCCAAACGCAGCCATCCGTTCGATCCGAATGTGCCTTGGATTCTTTCAAATCCAATTTTTGTGGGCGCGCAATATGCGGATCAACCTCCCCTATCGAAGGCGCCGGGACTCGCGCCCGAAAAGCTTCTCTTCGAATCCAGGCGTTTTCACGCCGAAGCTGATTATTTGAGCAGGGCGAACTATGATGGGTCTCATCTTCATTTTCGCATAGGCCAGTCGCGGGATCCACGAGCATGGCCGGTCGTCGCTCTCTGTCTTCGAACGCCTTTGCAACTCGCAACATCCGATTCCTTTGTCATCCGCCTGCACTCCGATCGTATCTATCGCATCTGGCTTCAGGTACACCAAGGTGAGATGATTTTTCGTGCATCAGTGAAGAGTCACGTGGAGGCGTCGCTTCAGGTCGTCAAAATGACGGATCTCCAACCAGTCCCCGAAATGGCAGGGAGGACTCTGGACCCAGGCAAAATTACCGGCATCTACCTGGTGTTCGATCGTAGATCAGTAGCGGCTGGAACAGAAGGCCACGTCTGGCTCGAATCGGTCGGAATTTCCCCAACAAACGGCGCGTCCTAGGATTTGTTTTATATGGACAAACGATCTCAAAGATTCCAGGTCAACAGAAAATTCTTGAATCGCCGGCTACTAAGATGAAACAATTGTTGCTCCTCATTGACGGCACCGCCGAAATTTATCGCAGTTACTACGCTTTTAAGGATTTGCGGACAAGCAAAGGTGTGCCATCGGGTGCCGCCTTCGGATTCGCGCTGATGCTTCGGCGGCTCCTGGATGCCGAAAAGCCAACTCACGGCGCCGTCGCCTTTGATCTGCCTGCCCCGACATTCCGGCACGAAGCTTTTTCTGAATATAAGGCCACACGCAAGCCTCCACCGCCGGAGATGATTTCGCAGATTCCGGCGATCAAGGAAATTGTCAGCGGGCATGGATTGAGAGCGATTGAATTGGCCGGATATGAAGCCGATGACATAATTGCGACGCTGACGACGAAGGCTCTTCAACTAAAAATTGGAACCGTTATCGTCGGTCAGGACAAGGATTTTTATCAGCTTCTGCAAGAGAACGTCTCTCTCTACAATCCACGAAAGGGAGGAAAGCGGATCGATGTCGCTGCGGCGGAAGAGATCCTCGGAGTGCCGCCGGCTGCCATCCCCGACCTTCTGGCACTGATGGGCGATAGCTCGGATAATATCCCCGGCGTTGAAGGAATCGGCGCCAAGATTGCGCGAAGACTGATTGAACGGTTTGGCACGCTGGATCTCGTTTATCAGAATATCGAGGCAATCGAAAACAAGAGAGTGCGCAAAAGCATCGAAAGTCAGCGGGAACAAGCCTATATGAGCCGCTGGCTGGCGACGATGCACCGGGATGTGCCACTCTCCATCAGCATCGACCAATTAAGAGTTCAGTCATTTGACCATGGCCCTCTCAAGGATCTGTTTCAACGTCTGGGGTTCACCTCTCTGAGTCGCACTCCCGAGACTCAACAGCCTCGCCAATCCGGCCTTTTCGATGACGAAAATGAATGACGACAAAATCCCCCATATACCGGTAGCCGCCTCTGATCAGTCATCGGCAATCGCCAGGGCTTTTTTCGCTTCCTCTTTTTGTGCTGAACAGCACTCTCGGAGTTGTTTTACGTGCATGGCCTGATATCATTGCAGCGGACTTTGAAGATATGTAAAATGAAAGCTATCTTTGAAAATGTAAGAAGATTTCTATCAGTGTATGGGACCCACCTCTTTCAACGGCGCTCCCTGTTGATCAGGCTTCTCATATTGGTTCAAAACTCCCGGCTGGATTTTGCAGGGCTCCATAATATCGAGCCGGACAACTTTGGATTTTGCGTGGGTTTCAGTGATCTACATCACAGAGCTAAAGTGCAATCCTCGGATTGCTTGATTCTACTCAGGTCAATACCTTGACAAAATGCGCAAGTCGATGATAATTTCAAGCCGAAGCTAGCTCCCGCGGCAATCAAGGAGGGCGTGAAATGGGTCGAAGAATTCTCTTGGCCGACGACAGCCATACCATCAGGAAAGTGGTGGAGCTGACCTTCGCCGATTCGGACTTCGAAGTCGTCGCCGTTCCCAACGGTGAGCTCGCCCTGCAGAAAATCCGCGAGCGTCGGCCCGATGTAATACTTCTCGATGTCATCATGCCGGGCAAAGATGGATATGACATTTGTGAGTTTGTAAAAGCCGATCCGAATCTCTCCGCCATTCCCGTGCTCTTGATGGCGGGTTCTTTCGAGCCGTTTGATAGAGAGCGTGCGCAGAGAGCTGGAAGTGACGGCTTTCTCTCAAAGCCATTCGATTCACGCGGCCTAGTGACTCGCATCAATGAGCTTCTAAATGCTGCCACAATGGCAGCAGCTCCGCCGTCGACGCCGGAGCCGATCATGGCAGAGGCAGCACCGGACATCGCGAAGCCCGTCACGAAAACTCCACAAGTGTCGAAACCTGATGAAACAATCATTTTCCCCGCTTTTAAGGAAGTCCGCGCATTGGATGGAATCGGGTTCGAAGATTTTGCATCAACATCACAGCCGGCGATCTCGGCTGATAAGCTTCCACCTCCAAGACCCCCAATTGAAGCCAGTTTTGCCGATCTCGCAGATGATCTGAAGGAATGGGAGCGGAGCCAGAGTGGCCATCGGAAAGCGCCTGTCCTTCCACCTGAGTCTGCGACAACCATGCCGGCGGAACCGATCTTTCCTCTGAAAGTGGAACTGCCCCAAAAGCCGGCGTCGAAAGCCCCGCCTGCTCCAATCATCGAGCCGTTGCCGTTATGGCGTATTGAGCCAACGCCGTTAGCCATTCCGGGAGCTCCGGTGTTGCGTCCGGAATTGGCGCGCACGCACGAGTCCCTCGACACGAACCCCCTTCCACGATTGACTCATGCGATCCACGAAGCCGCTGTTCCCGAACTGCCGGGCGAGGCGGTTGTCGAAGAGCAACCAGAGACTGAGGAACAGCCACTCACTGAAGAGGTTTCCCCGCTCGGAGAACCAACAATCCTTGTGGAAGAGCCATACCGTGTCGAACCAGAGCTGTATATTGAGGGAGAACCGATACCGGGTGAAGAACCCCCGCAAGTGGTGGAAACATCCACCGAGCCTTTCGAGCTGATATCTGAAGTGGACGAACCCGCGGCAGCGGCCGATCTCGCACCGCCTCTTCAGGATTATGGATATATTCGAGAGAATTACGAACGCGAATTCACGTTGGAAGAGATGACATCCACAGGCGAGCCGGCGCAGATCCCGGTGACCGATGAGTCGTCGGAGACTGCGGTGGAGCTGCAACCGGAGGAAGAGCAATTCGTTCCCGCCCCTCACGAAGCAGTCGCCACGGCACTACAGGAGATACTTATTTCGGAAGAGGCAACGGCTCCTGAGCCGGACTTCATCATCGACGAGCCGCTGGCGCCTTTTTCTCGGGTCATTACAGACGAAGAAGTGGTTGTCCAGAAGCTGGATCTGACACCAGGGCCAGTCACAGATGAGAATCTGGACTTCACACGAGAGGCCGTGATGCCGGGTGAGGCACGTGAGAAAGCGGGAGAACAACCGATCGAAGTGCCGTATATCAACGAGCCGCAGGTCATTTTTTCGAACACAATGCCTCTTCGCATACCCATGATACGTAGTGAAATCTCACAAGCCCCGCCGATTGTCCCGACCTTACAAATCGAGCCGATGGCAGCTCCTCAAAAAGAGGAGGAGTTCCCATGGGCGGAAGCAGCGGCTGCGATCACCGAGGAAGCCCCTTCTTTCGAAGAGCCTCTTGAGGTTGCTGTTCCCGAAACGGCAGAAGCATCTGTTGAACCTCCACAGGACATCGTTTCTATCGAGCCTCCGGCAGAGGAGGCTGTCGTCCCTCCGGAGATTCTGGAGATATCTCCCGTCAGCGAATCTATCGAAGCAGCCCCAGGTGATGAACAAGTGGAACAGATAGAGGATGTCGCGGTGCCGGCTGTCGACGAACAACCGGCGCCGGTAGTGACCGAGGAAGAAATCGCTGCACCGGCTCCTTCCGAAGAGCTTCACTTACAGGAAGAACCTCTGGCCGTGGATGAACAGTCGGCTGAAATCTCGCTTCCAGTGGAGGAAGCACCGATTGAAGAGTTTGCGCCGTCAATCGCAGTCAAAGCAGCGAAACCTGTAGAAGCTCCAAGCGAGTTTGCCGGTGTTCCTGAAGACGCCGAACAGCCTGCGATGAGGCCGTCCTATATGGAGACGCTTCCGGATATCTTCAAAGCCGGCCCGCAGATGCTCAGGCTTGATGCTCTGCCGGAAGAGATGGTGAACGCGATTGCGAGGCGCGCTGTATCGATGCTCTCGGAAAAAATGATTGAGCAGATTGCATGGGAGGTCGTGCCGGACCTCGCCGAGACGCTCATCAAGAAGGAAATCGAGAGACTCCAGAAGGGCATGTAGCCTCTCTCGTCACTTCTGCGGGTACAGGCCATCATTCCTCATTCATATTAAGGAGTCCCTGTTGGATAATCTTACCAAGACGTACGAGCCCCAGACTTTCGAAAAACGGATTTACGAGTCATGGGAGCGAGGTGGGTGGTTCGCGCCGCATGACGATGATGGGCGGCCGCGGTTTTCAATCTCCATCCCTCCGCCCAACATCACCGGCTCACTTCACATGGGTCATGCCCTCCAGTACACTCTCCACGATATCATCACGCGGTGGAAACGGATGCGCGGCTATGCCGCTTTATGGCTCCCCGGGACCGATCACGCCGGCATTGCAACACAGACAGTCGTCGAGAAACAGCTCCATATCGAAAAAACATCTCGACGGGACATCGGCCGGGAGAAGTTCGTTGAAAGAGTCTGGCAATGGAAAGCGGAATATGGAGGCCGGATCACGGCTCAGCTCCGCGGCCTTGGTTCAAGCTGCGATTGGAGCCGCGAACGGTTCACGATGGATCCCGGTCTTTCGCAGGCCGTGCGAACCGTCTTCGTCACGCTTCACAAAGAAGGATTAATCTATCGCGGAGAATACATCGTCAATTGGTGCCCGCGTTGCCAGACCGCGCTCTCGGACCTTGAAGTGATTCCAAAAGAAACGGCTGGTAAGCTGTATCACATCAAGTACCCCATCAAAGGCGGTAAGGATTATGTGGTTGTCGCCACAACACGCCCCGAAACGATGCTTGGCGATACGGCCGTCGCCATGCATCCCGAGGATGAGAGGGCGGCATTATTGAAAGGAGCGCTGGTCATCCTGCCGATCATGAATCGCGAAATCCCAGTCATTGAAGACGAGTTTGTTGATCGCGAGTTCGGCACAGGTGTGGTGAAAGTCACACCGGCTCACGATCCCAACGATTTCGAAGTGGGCAAGCGCCATTCACTTCCCGGGCTCACCATCATGGACGGAGCAGGGAAAATGAATGAGAACGCCGGCCCCTATGCCGGCAAGGACCGTTTCCAGGCGCGTAAGGAGATCGTCAATCAGCTGAAGAAGCAGAAACTCCTTGTCAAGATCGACGAGCACACTCACATGGTGGGCCACTGCCAGAGATGCGACACGGTGGTTGAACCGACTCAATCGACACAATGGTTTGTGAAGATGAAGAGTCTTGCCGAGCCCGCCATCAATGCCGTCAAAGACGGTTCGATCCGCATCATCCCGGAGAACTGGTCCAAGACGTACTTTGATTGGCTTGAGAATATTCGGGATTGGTGCATTTCGAGGCAGCTCTGGTGGGGGCATCGGATCCCCGTCTGGTATTGCGACGATTGCGGAGCCGTCATCTGCGATGTCACTGACCCCACGGCATGCACCTGCGGGAGCACACGCCTTCATCAAGACGAAGATGTACTCGATACTTGGTTCAGTTCATGGCTCTGGCCCTTCAGCACGCTTGGCTGGCCTGAGAACACACCCGATCTCCGCCGATTCTATCCAACCGACGTTCTCATCACCGGCTTCGATATCATCTTCTTCTGGGTGGCTCGCATGGTCATGGCGGGACTCAAATTCACCGGCCAGGTGCCCTTCCGTGAGGTTTTCTTAACGGGTCTGATTCGTGACGCCGAGGGGCAGAAGATGAGTAAGAGCCGGGGCAACACGATCACGCCGGATGAGCTCATGCGCGAGTTCGGCACCGACGCCATGCGCTTTGCACTCGCGATTCAGGCGGTGCCCGGCACGGATATTCCTCTGCACACAGGCCGGATGAAAGGGTATCGCGCGTTTGCCAACAAGCTCTGGAATGCATCGCGATTCGTCATCATGAATCTCCCGGAGAACATCGCCGGCACCACGATATCCGGAGAACCGACGTTCGCCGACCGCTGGATCATCTCACGGCTCAACCAGGTGGCCCTCAAGGTCAATTTGTCCCTCTCGGAATATAAATTCTATGAAGCGGCCGACACACTCTACCATTTCCTCTGGCATGAGTACTGTGACTGGTATATCGAGATGGTGAAGCCGAATCTGATGGCCGGGGATTCGCCGGCATCGAACTCGATTCTCATGCAATCCCTCCGCGACGTCCTGAAGCTTCTGCACCCGTTCATGCCATTTATCACTGAAGAGCTCTATCAGAAGCTGCCACATGACGAGCCGGCTCTCATGGTGAGTCGCTTCCCCGAAGGTGATCAAGCGGCCATCGATCTCGATGCCATCCGCGAAATGGAATCTCTCCAGGCACTCGTCGTCGCCATCAGGAATCTGCGCGCAGAGAACAACCTTGATCCGGCCCGTAAAATTGAGCTCATCTGTGCATCGCTTTCTGAACGCGATCGAAATTTTCTTAACACAATGCGCCTGCACATCTGCAACCTCTGCCGAGCGAAATCCCTGACGGTGGCCACATCGCTCCCCGACGACAAGAAGGCTCTGCGAGCGGTCTCGGGAGCCTTTGAATTCGCGATTCCACTTTCCGATGTCACCGATCTGGCCGCGGAGAAGGCGCGAGTCGAACGCGAGATACGTAGGGCGGAAGAGGAAGCAGCCGGATTGACCCGCAAATTGAGTAATCACGATTTCCTCGAAAAGGCCCCCGGGAAAGTGGTGAAAGATACTCAGCAACGGCACCGCGACGTCGTGGCACGAAAAGATAAACTTGAAGACATGCTACGGAGGCTGGGGTGATGCATTCAGGATATCTGGACAATCTTATTCAATCGGCGTTGCGGGAGGACATCGGTCATGGCGATCTGACGACCAGTCTGATTGTCCGGGGCGACGAACAGGCGGTTGGTCTCGCCTGCGCCAAAGGTGATTTCGTGCTCGCCGGCCTCGACATTTTCATCAAAGTTTTTCAAAAGCTCGACCCGGACCTGCAATCCATTGTGAAGAAAAACGACGGTGAATCGGTGACGCGTGGCGACGTTCTCTGCGAGATCCGAGGTCGCGCGGCATCGCTTCTGACAGCTGAACGGGTGGCGTTGAATTTTCTACAACACCTCTGCGGAATCGCGACATTGACGCACCAGTTCGTCACGGCCGTCAAGGGAACAAAAGCCCAGATTACAGATACACGAAAAACCGTCCCGACGCTGCGGGCACTCGAAAAATATGCCGTCCGAATGGGCGGCGGCCGCAATCATCGCTTCGGCCTCTTTGACGGCATCCTTATCAAGGACAACCACATCATGATCGCGGGCAGCGTGAAGAAAGCCATCTGGAGCGTGCGGCGCGGCACGCCGCAGCCGGAACTCCCGACCGAAGTTGAAGTCACAAATCTGACCCAGCTTGAGGAAGCCATCGCCGAGAACGCCGAGATCATCCTCCTCGATAACATGACCGTTGACATGGTTACCGAGGCCGTCAAGATCACCGCCGGCCGCGCCACTCTAGAAGCCAGCGGTGGCATGACCCTCGAAAACATCCGAGCCTATGCCGAAACGAATGTCGATCTTATTTCGATCGGTTCGCTGACGCATTCGGCTCCCGCTTCCGACATCTCCTTTGAGATGACCCTGGTCCGATAATAGCCAAGCCGGCAGACCGGGGAAACACAGTCATTCATGGATCCGACTCTCAGAGGAACCTCCGGTGTGATGCCAAGGCTCTCTCGGTCTATTTATGAAAACGGCGGCGCTTTTCTGGAAGCCGCTCGGCTCATCCGGAAACTCCAAACATACCACATTGGTAGAAAAATCGAGCTGGTTCCCACCATCGACTCGACTCAGGATGAGATTCTCCGGCGGGCTGAACAAGGCGAGCCGGAAGGATTTGTTCTTGTTGCAGGATGCCAGACGGCCGGAAGGGGGCGTCAAGGAGATCGGTGGTTTTCGCCCGCAGGAACCGGACTCTACGTGTCGGTCCTTCTGCGTCCCGATTTCCGAACCGTCGCGCTGATTCCTCTCGCCCTGGGTCTCTCCGCGGCCCAGGCAGTCGAAGCTGTTTCGGCGCACATCGTCGAATTGAAGTGGCCGAACGATCTGATTCTGAAGGGGCGCAAACTCGGAGGAGTCATCGCAGAGTCACAGGTTCGAGAGGGGCGGATTCAGCATATTGCCGCCGGCATCGGAATCAATGTCCAGGAACCGGAGGGAGGATGGCCGCCGGAGATCGCCATGAGGGCCGCATGCATTGGATGCAACACGCCACGTGAAGACCTCATCTCAGAACTGCTCAATGCAATCGAAACGAACTACACTCATTTGCGCCGTGGCCGCGCAATGGCCATCCTGGACCAGTATCGTTCGCGATGTCTGCAGCGTTCCGGGAAGCCGGTGCGGATCTCCCATGATGACGGCCGATCGGTTGAGGCCATCGCCGTCGATGTTGAAGACGATGGCTCTTTGCTCGTCGAACATGCCGACGGCCGACGAGAGCGTATCTACGGGCAGCCAGTGACGCTGGCTCTGCATGGAAGAGCGGGAGACAGCCCCAGGGAGCGCACGAAATGCTGCAACGGATATCCTTCGGATCAATGACAACACAGACTGGAGAGATTTGATGTTGAAAGGGAAAATGCTTCTCGTGTTGGATGTCGGCAACACCCATACGGTGATCGGTGTTTTTTCTCATACAAAGCTGCAGGCTCACTGGCGCATTTCGACGCAGCGGGAGCGGACTGTGGATGAGTATGGCGTCACGATCCGTAATCTCTTGTCCCTGGGCAGGATTGATTTTGAAAAAATAGGCGGCTTCGCAGTCTCATGCGTCGTCCCGCCGCTGACGCCGATCCTTGAACGCGTCGCCCGCCGGTATTTCGACCAGGACGCTTTTATGGTGGAACCCGGCGTGAAAACCGGTATGCCGATCATCTACGACAAGCCTCAGGAAGTCGGCGCCGATCGGATCGTGAATGGTGTGGCGGCGTGTGAAAAATATGGCAGCCCGGCGATCATCGTGGACTTCGGCACGGCGACGACATTTGATGCCATTTCCGAACGTGGAGAATATCTTGGCGGCGCAATTGCTCCCGGAATCATGATATCAGCCGAAGCGCTTTTCCAACGAGCGGCGAGGCTGCCGCGAGTGGAAATCCGCAAGCCGGATGGCGTCATCGGAAAGTCAACGGTCACGAGCATGCAGAGCGGACTTTACTACGGCTATATCGGCCTCGTCGAAGGAATCCTTCGCCGGATGAAAAAAGAGATGGGAGACAAGACCACCATCATCGCAACAGGTGGACTCGCCACAGTTCTTTCGCCGGAGATCAAGCTCATTGATCGAGTCGATCCCGACTTGACTCTGGACGGCCTCCGCATTATCTACGAGCGGAATCTTCCACCTCTGAGCGCGTGAAACATCCGGACATATCCTCCTGTCTTCCCGTGGCAGGCGCTAATCCCGGCTGACCATATTTTGGAATGTCGCGGTGGCATTTTTATTGCTCACCGCAATAGGGGTTTCTCACCAAAGGATATCGACTGTGGAAAAAGCTCCAATCCTCTCGACAGAGTTGAAGAGAGAAGCTCTAAAAAGTGATCGCGTGGCATTGGTGTGGCGCCGAACCGTTCCATGTGCGGAGTCATGACCTGGATATCCATCCAGTCCAAGCCACGACTCTGCAGGTGGTCGATGAGATGAAGGAGCGCCAATTTTGAAGCATTCGGCTCGATGTAAAACATGCTCTCCGCGGAGAAAGCGCCCCCGGCATCCACTCCATAAATGCCTCCAACCAGGCGCAGCCCATGCCAGGCTTCCACGCTGTGAGCATGGCCCCGGCGATGAAAGGCACAGTAGGCATGAATCATTTCGGGCAGGATCCATGTTCCTTCTTCCTTCTGTTCGCCGTGAACACCGGCGCAACTTCGAATGACTCCTTCAAAGTCGGCATCGATCGTGAAGGTCAGTGAGATTGTTCGGCGAATTCCGGAAAGTCTTCGTGGGATGTGCAGGTCGGAGAAATTAAGAATTCCTCGGATCTCAGGGCTGAACCAGACAAGCGGGTCATCGTCGATGGGCCATGGGAAAATTCCGTTTCGATAAGCGAGCAGGAGGGAATCGGGATGAAGATCGCCGCCGACAGCAACAATTCCCTCAGGTCCTGCGCTGCGCGGATCTGGAAATCGAATAATCGGCATGCGGCATCACCTCACGCGCCAACGATCAGCTCGGCTTGGTTCTATTTTGCCTTATCGCTTTTGAGTATTGATCGATTGAGAAGATGAGATCCCTTGATCGATTTTTGTGTAATCCAGTCTGCTGCCGAACATGCTGTGAGGGATCATAAACACGACAATCGTCAGAAGAGCGGCTGCGAAGGTGAGCCATCGCACGGAAGAAGAGACGGGTCGAGATCGTGTGCCGATACTGATGCACGCCACCAGCCACAGACCGAAAGCGATGAGGGTCTTGTTGTCGGTGAGGTCCCAGTCGAAGGGCACCCCTGTCCAATAGGCGCCGAATGCCTGCTGTTGAACAATCGGCCCCAGCAACATGCCGCCGGCTGTCAGCAAACCAAAGGCCCACCAGGCCATCAACCGCAGATCGGCGTCCGGCTGGAGAGCCTCGATGCCGGCGCGGACAGCCAGCAGCATTCCGAAGAACATCAGGAAAATGTGCGGGACCAGAACCCAGGCGCTGACATCACCCTTGAATCTGATGTCAGCTGTGTGTTCACAAGGGATGAAAACAGATTCCGCGCCGGAGTTCACAAGGAGTTGGTATTCAAGCTTACCGGCGGGTGGCTGATGAGGGAGCGTCGCCGAGAGATGGCCACCCTCGAGCTGCAAGGGCGTCTCTTTAAAGGGCTCATTCACTTTGAATCGGCGGTAGCGAAGGACGCCGGTTGCATCGGCAGTCGGGGCTGGAATGCTGATAACAGCCCCCGATTCACCGCCATGACTCCGCGGAAGTTTATATCTGATTTTCTCGCCGGCCAGCATATATGAACCCCGAATCGGATATGTCGGGCCGGTCACGCGTTGGAACACAACCGAAGCGAGGGTCAGGACAACAGCCAGTGCCCATGGAACGAGAGCCCTAATACGGGAAGGCCTTTGGAAGGAAGTGGATTGTTCAAAATTGCTCATGTCGAGAAGCAACCTCCGATCAAATCAAGGCGCTGTCCAAGGGTTGGCATCGCCATTCAATTGAGAATAAGACTCGGGCATGGATAAACACCGCGCCGCACTTTTACGCCCGAGGGATATTCTGAGGCGATTGCAGAGAAAAATGCAAGTCCTTCAAAAAAGTCTTTACCTGGCAGAGCTGCAACCGGACACGATGGCTTCGACCACCAGCGCCGCCGATCCTCAGAGGGGTTCATCAGCCACTTCAGCACCTCCAATGCTGTTGTAGGTAAACGATCGAGAGTGTTGTGTGCATTCCCGATCTGTTCTGTATTGGAGGAGCCTGGCGAATCGGAGAAGTAGAAGGCGAAGCATTGCCACTACAATCGACTTCGAAATACTTGTTGATCAAGGCTGCGTTGATGTTTGTTGGAAGGCTGAGGAGTGCCAGGTGGGACCTGCCATACGACGAGTGGAGTAACTCCGACAGAACCAATAACCTCCCCTGTCAACCCAATTGGTGCATCAAACCAGGATTTGCTCAGAATGATACAGTCCATGAAACCATCGTTTTTCGAGGATTTTTGCTCGGGTTGTTCTATGGTGCGACCGCCTGATCTATTGGGCACTGCAGTGGTAGCTTGAGCCGCCCCTTGTGTAGTTTTTGCAATAGCGTTTAGCATCGTCCCATTTGATATCTTGCCGATTGTACTTCGCCGCCCACATCAGGTCAGTCTGGTTGTCGGTAGCCGTCCCGTCGCCGTTGTCGATGAATCGGCCACCAGCAGCAGAGATGACAGGCGCCGCAGGAGCGGCGCCCTCCCAGGGAAGGCGCGCCGTCGGCACGCCAAGCAACGCTGTCTGGCCAACCCCACTTCGGCAACGGTTCGATGCACTCAGGCATTGCGCAAGGTCCAGGTGTGTCTGAATCGCAGATTCTCCTACCCACTTCTTCGCAATGGTATTTATAATAGTGAAACCTGGAGGAAACATGGAAAAGGTTAAGCTCGACAAACAGGCGTTCATCTACCCGATGCCGATGATCATTGTCGGCGCTGAGGTGGCAAAGAAACCGAACTACATGGCGGTGGCCTGGGTCACGCCGGTCGGCTTCAACCCGATGATGTTCGCTGTTGCCCTGGGAAGAAGCCATGACACCAATAAAGGAATCCGTGAGCATGGGGAGTTCAGCATTTCCATTCCCGGGCAGGACCTGCTCCAGGCAACCGATCATATCGGCCTCGTCTCCGGAGCCGATGTTGATAAGTCACGTCTATTCGAGACATTCTATGGAGAGCTCAAACACGCGCCGATGATCAAGGAATGCCCACTCAATATGGAATTCCGAATGTTCAAGATAGTTGATCTATTGAATAGCGATCTTTTTATCGGGGAGCTCGTGAGTGTCTGGTGTGGCGAGAAATTTCTTACCGACGGCAAACCGGACATCGAAAAGATCGCCCCGTTTACAGTCAGTATTCCGGACAACCGCTATTGGGCCGTTGGCCAATGCATCGGCAAGGCGTGGAATACTGGAAAATCATTCACCAGGTAGCCTCAGGCAACCCCTGACATCGCTTGATGCTGTTCGAGGGGGATGCTCGTCGGAAAGAACGATTTCCCAGAACGCCGTTGATAACAAAACGAGTCGCCATCGAATTTGATAATTGGGTGTTCGTCAGAAAAATTGCATACTGATAATTTAGCGCCCTGAATGGAGCCACAGATAAACACAAATAAGCACAGATGCCCGGCATCCGATCCGTGTTCATCCGCGTTGATCAGTGGGTTCAAGGCTTTTTCTTTGCCGGCAATAATTTTATCGTGCACTTTTGATAATTCGCTCGCTTGCGTTGCGCGGTCTCCTATGGCAGAATAGCTCTTGCCGTCAGGGATCAGTGAGCGAGACGGTGCTGCAAGCCGGGCAGCGCAATTCCCGGCACGCTGAAAAGGCAGTGGTGCATTATGCCAATGCCTATCGGAGATGGATGCAGCCACAGGAACAACCCGGGACTGAGTCGGATCGGCTCGAAGGCAAGCCGATGGTGCTGCATGGCACCTGGATTCCTTCGAACACAGGTGGTTCTTTCTTCATCTGGGGAGAGATGAAGGCCGGAACCACAAGCGCCGTATGGTCAGCCGACGCCGGAGCGCCGACTCACCCATTCACGGCCCCTCCGGCATTTGTCTTTCTGGCGCTTCAGGATCAGGAAGCCGTGGTCACAGGATCGATACCGGTGGCCCACCGAGTCGGAGTTCTCCCTTCATCCGGCGAAAGTCCTCTCCCATCGCCGCTTTTTTCGGCCTATCACGAAATTGGCGACTGGGGCGATGCCGCACTTGCGCCATGGCTGATTGAAGGAATCGAACTTGGTGTCGATACCGCGCTGCCGCTCCTGGCCTCTCGCATCAACGAAGATTTCGATGGCCGGCCCGGGCTCCTCATCGCCGATGATCTTCGTTACTGGTCGCAACCAGCCCTCCTCGCTATTGAAATACTCGCTCGGCAACGATTCGTCCCGACCCTCCTTAAAGATGGAGGTACCGATCAACCGATACCGCTATGGCGTCCTATTCTCGGAGACACCGAAGTCGCCAATCGTGTCGTAACACTCGCGGAGAATATGCCGAGCATCTGTCGAGCCTTTTCCAACCCTCCTCAACCTGTTCACAATCTTCTCGCCAGTTTCCTGACGACAACGGTTGATAGCAGCATCAAGCGGTGGAGCCAGGCGATGGATTTACCTCTGAAGGAGGAAGCCGAACAGCAACGCGGATCGGCTTCTTCATCCACTGACGACTTGATCCGATGGGTTGCTGCACTCCTAGGCCGGCCGACAGACAAGGGGACTGGAATCGGTACGATCACATATCGGGAGGTCCTCGATTGGACCGCCGCTGTTCGTATGGAAATCGATCGATCGGGAGCACGGACGTGCCTCAGGTTGGATCCACCGGGGAATGAGCTCTTTCACAATCCGAGGGAGCCTGACGCATGGGCGCTCAGCTACCACCTTCAGGCAGCCGATGATCCGGCCGTGATCGTTCAGGCGCGGGTAGTGTGGAGAGAGCGCGGCGAGGTGATGATCGCATCTGGCCGAAGGCTCCATCATCCGCAGGAAAAGCTGCTGGGCGATCTGGGGCGCGCTGCTCGTCTCTTCTCTCCGATCGAACGCAGCCTCCGGCGTCGGCGTCCGGAAGCGGTGTCATTGCGACCGGATCTGACATATAAATTTCTTTCTGAAGGCGCGCCACTTCTCCGAGAGAGCGGATTCGGAATATTTCTGCCCGCGAGCCTCGATCCGGCCACCGCTGTGCGACTGGGCATTCGAGGGAAATTTTCCGCCGAGCCCGCGCCGCTCAGCATGGACATGCCCGTCAATTTCGACTGGGAGTTGGCCATCGGAAATGTGCCGATCGATCGGAAAGAACTGGAGTCGCTCGCCGAGAAACCGGTGCCTCTGATCGAAGTCGATGGGCGATGGGTTCTCATCGGGCGCGATGAAGTCGCCACGGCGATGCGCCTCCTCGCAACCAAAAGGACCGCAACGATAACTCTGCGGGATGCTTTGCGTATGGGCGGCGGCAAAGGAGCCACTGTCGCCGGACTTCCTGTCACCGGCGCGGTCGCCACTGGGTGGCTCGACGAACTTCTGTCAAAGCTGGCCAATCCGGAACGCCTCGTTCTCTTGAAACAGCCGGCTGCTTTTGTTGGTGAGCTGCGACCCTATCAGGAACGCGGCTTTTCATGGCTCGATTTTCTCAGCAAATATGGCCTCGGCGCATGCCTCGCCGACGACATGGGTCTCGGCAAGACCATTCAAATGATCGCGCTGCTTCTCTATCAGCAAGCTCTGGCAATACATAACAGCCCGACTCTGCTCATCTGCCCGACATCCGTGCTCGGGAACTGGGAACGTGAATTGAAACGATTCGCGCCGTCTTTGACGATGCATGTCCATCATGGAGGTTCCCGACTGAAAGGCATTCCATTCAGAGAAGCGGCCATGAAGGTGGATGTCGTCTTGAGCACATTCAGCTTGCTGGCTCGTGATATCTCCGATCTGACATCAATGACCTGGAATGGGTTCGTGCTCGACGAAGCGCAAAACATCAAGAATCATTCGACAAAGCAGTGGCGAGCAGCTCGATCCATTAAAGGCCACTATCGAGTTGCGTTGACAGGAACTCCTGTTGAGAACCATCCCGGCGAACTGTGGTCAATCTTGGAATTTCTCAACCCTGGTTATCTTGGGAAAGCCCCGGAGTTTCGTCGGAGATTCTATCTTCCCATCAAAGTCAACCGGGATCGCCGGGCCATTGAGCAGCTGCAGAAGCTGGTGCAACCGTTCATGCTACGACGTCTGAAGACCGACAAGGACATCATCCAGGACCTTCCTGAGAAACACGAAATGAAGGTGTACTGCGGTTTGACGAAAGAGCAGGCGGCGCTGTACAAGGCAATCGAGAGCGAATCGATGAAGAAGATTTCCGGCTCCATCGGGATCCAGCGCAAGGGGGCCATTCTGGCGGCGATCGTTCGACTCAAGCAGGTCTGCAACCACCCCGCACATCTGCTCAACGACGGCACTCCCATACCAGACCGTTCCGGCAAGCTCATACGACTCGAAGAGATGGTCGAAGAGGCACTCGAAGAAGGCGATCACATGCTCATCTTCACCCAGTTTAAAATCATGGGCGATATCCTGACCCGGCATCTCCAGAACCGCTTCGGTCGTGAAGTGTTGTTTCTGCATGGAGGAATCGAAGCGAAGCACCGGACGAGAATGGTGGAGCGTTTCGAGGAAGAGGAAAACGGCCCACAAATTTTCGTCCTGTCGCTCAAGGCCGGCGGCACAGGGCTCAACCTGGAACGCGCCAATCGTGTTTTTCATTTTGACCGGTGGTGGAACCCGGCCGTCGAAAATCAGGCAACCGATCGCGCTTTCCGAATCGGCCAGACGCGCGATGTCATGGTTCATAAATTCGTCTGCGCAGGCACGGTCGAAGAGAAAATCGATGCGCTCATTGAATCAAAAAAGCAGATGGCCGATGGGCTGATCGGAGCCGGCGAAAACTGGCTGACGGAGTACTCGACCGACGAGCTCGCCACGATGTTCACCTTGCAGAAAGATGCGGTGATTGAAATATGACCATGAAGAAGCGCCCGCGCAAGCGACGGTTCGGTGAGCGATGGTGGTCGGGGTTGTGGATCAAGGCGCTGGAATCTTTCGGGTGGGAGACGCGACTGAGGCGAGGCAAGAACTATGCGCTCAATGGGCACGTCCTCAAGATCAACGTCGAACCCGGCATCATCACCGCCCTTGTCCAGGGCACTCGGCCCGACCCCTACCAGGTGGAAATTCATCTCCACGTGATCCCGCTGAAGGAATGGCGGAGAATCGTCTATATCATGGCGCAGAGGGCTTCCTTCACGGCAAAGCTGCTGGCCGGCGAAATGCCGCAGAATATCGAAAAGGCGTTTGAGCAGGCGAGAGCGCCGCTGCTGCCGCGTGAGGAGAAAGACTTCGTCGCCTCCTGTAGCTGCCCAGACCACGTCAATCCCTGTAAACACATCGCGGCGGTCCACTATATTGCGGCCGATGAGTTCGATCACGATCCATTCATGATCTTCAAGCTCCGCGGGATGTCGAAAGAGAATCTGCTGGAAGCGCTCCGCGAACGTCGCGGCGGCGGGAGATTCGGCGCCCAGGAGAAATCCGGACAGACAGCGCTGCCTGCAGATCCTGAGCTCTTCTGGAGAACAGGTCCGCGACTCTACGAATTCTGGGTCAGCATCCAGCCACCAGAGGTCGAAACGGCTGTGCTGAAGAGGCTCGGCAAGCCAAGGTTCTGGCGCGAGGCGGCGACATTCGAGAAAATAATGAGCGACGTCTATCGAAAGACGACGGAAAAAGCACTGGAACTGGCCGCACATGAACCAGCCGAAGAAGAAGAGGATTGAACGGCGATAGAGTAACCAGCCTGCAATTCCCGGTTCCCAGCCGGAGGTTCGGTCGAGCTGACAGGGGAAACAGATGGAATACAGATGATATCTATTCCTCAGTCTCCGCGGTCCTTTTCACGCCATCAGCAGACGAGATTGACCATGACTATGTATTTTATTGTCCACTGTGCTATAATGGGTTCTTGTCGCGACTGAGTCTGCGGGCAATGGTGCCCATACCTCTTTAGCGGCTGTCAGCCTTAAGGAGGCTAATATGGGCAAAAAGTTATTCGTCGGAAATCTCCCCTTCACCGCAACCGACCAGTTCCTCAATGACACGTTTTCTCAATGCGGCACGGTCGAATCGGCCAAAGTCATCAACGACCGTGATACCGGCCGGAGCAAGGGCTTTGGTTTCGTCGAGATGTCGACTGAAGAGGAAGCGGCCAATGCGATCAAGAAATTCAGCGGCTACAACCAAGACGGCCGTCCGCTGACCGTCAATGAAGCCAAGCCGATGGCCCCCCGCACCGACGGATTCGGCGGCGGCAACCGGGACCGCGGAAGCCGCAGTGGCAGTGGCTACGGCCGGCGCTACTAATCGACGCTCCTCTGAGACCGACCTTTTTCCGAACGGGCTCTGCACAGTACGCAGGGATCCTTGTCTCTGCCCGATCCGTGTGTCCCTGTATTCCCCTGCCATGGGAGCTTCATGGTTCTCATGGCGGGTGATTTTTTACTTTTAATTAGGAAACAAATTGTCTGACTTTACGAAAATGAACTTGCCTGCTTCTATCGAACAGGCGCTGGAAGCAATGCACTTCCAAACACCGACCCCCATTCAGGCTCAAGCCATCCCAGTCGCGCTCTCCAACCGAGATCTCATCGGCTGCGCTCAAACCGGGACCGGAAAGACCGCAGCTTTTTCCATACCGCTGATCATCCACCTGCTGAATGCCCCACGGAAATCGGCACTGATTCTCGCGCCGACACGCGAGTTGGCTGAACAGATCATCAACATCGTTGAGAAACTCACCATTGCAACACCCGGCATCACCTCCGCGCTTCTGATCGGCGGAGCCTCAATGCAGCAGCAAATCCGGATGCTCGCGCGAAAGCCCAGGATCATCGTTGCGACTCCTGGGAGGCTTCTGGACCACCTCCACCGTGGCACGGCCATGCTATGGACGTCCGAAATCCTTGTTCTGGATGAAGCCGACCGAATGCTCGACATGGGCTTCGCCCCGCAGCTCGACGAAATCCGGCGCTACCTGCCCGGATCCAGGCAAACGATGCTTTTCTCTGCCACGATCCCGGACAACATCCTCGGGCTGGCGGAAAAATTCCTTAAGGACCCCGTGCGAATCAACGTCGGGGCCGTGTCCCAGCCGGTCAAGGAAGTCAAGCAGTCCATGGTTCGGACAACCGGCGCCGCCAAGAACGACGTGCTGATGGATGAGCTCAAGGAGAGAAAAGGCTCGGTCCTGATCTTCACCAGGACTAAGCGGAGGACCGATCGCCTGGCCCGGCACCTGGCGCGATTCGGCCATTCAGTAGCCCACATCCACGGAGACCGAAGCCAGAGCCAGCGCAACCACGCGATTCAAGGCTTTCGATCCGGTGCCTACCGGATTCTTGTGGCGACCGACATCGCTGCGCGAGGCCTGGACATTCCGCATATTGCTCATGTCATTAACTACGACATACCTCATGTGCCGGAGGATTACGTTCATCGCATTGGAAGAACCGCCCGCGCTGGAGCCGAAGGGGAATCCCTCTGCCTCGTGATACCAGAAGACCTGAGTCAGTGGCGCAGGATTTCTCATATGTACGCCGGGCCTCGTCACAGTCATCAATAAGGCCGTGAATATGCGAAGCAAAAAATTCCGGATGTAACGCGAATGAGATTTTTACTTTCTAAGTTGTCGCGTCGGCTCTACCGGCTCACCGTCATCTCAATAGATCACATGCGTGATTTTGAGCACATCATGCATTTCTACGTATAAGGAGGTCTCGATGGCCAAGCCCGGAAGAGCGACCCAGGGAAAGCGTATTCGTGAAAGAGCCAAGCTGGAGAAACAGAAGGAAAAGCAGGAACGTCGCAACCAGAGAAAAGAAGCGAAGGACAATAAGTTGCGCCCTGCCGGGGAAGCGGATCCCGATCTGGCTGGAATCGTGCCGGGCCCTCAACCTCCGCGAGAATAGCGGGAAAACCTTTCGCGTTCTGGAAAAGACCCCGATCCGCGAGTCAGGGTCTTAGTCAAATTCATATCGAGAAAGCCGCCTGCGGCACCACGGAATACTCCTGCAATTTGATTCAAGCCCCCGCGCCAAAAGAGGGTGTAATAGCCATTCATCAGTTTTAGGTTGAGCATTTTATCCGCATTGATCAAGAAGGCGTTTTGTAGGATCCGGATGGCAGAGCAGCGGATTGCTATCCCGATTTGGATGCTTCAGCGGAGAGAGGCATTTGCTTTTATGCCCCCGAATTAAAATACTACTGGCGTAGTAGGTCAGCATCCCGACACAGCCAAAGACAACCATCCTCCGTCCACCGGAGACAATGGCAGGAAGTCGATATCGATAAAATATTGAGTTGTGTACAGCGACCTTCGCAACACAGGTTGGGCACCTGGAATTCTGGTTCAAAGGCCAGGTCAATCCGTATTTGCCACTGCTGTTCGATCCAAAACCCGTGTCACACAAGTCCGCCAGAGTCCACATCATTCTGTAGATAGTGCCCGAAGTGCAGTCGGAAGCTTTGGTGTGCGTACTCAGATCGAGATCATCGCCCACGCCGTGTTGCCGCAACCAACACTGGATATTCCTATTCACCCACCCTCTACGATCTTGTTGGCGGTGCCGATTCACTTTGAGTATGGTAGAGTTCGAACGAGGCGAAATCCAATCGACCCGGAACCTCGGTTTGAAGGTCTGGCACTCATTCGGCTCGCAGACCGGCAGGCTCGTGCCGACCAGAGCCATGAACCGCCGCGTGTCACGCGGTAGATGCCGTTAGAGGGCCCGTGATAATCCGTGACCGCCCCTTTTGGATATTCAGCCCGGTACCAATCCCAGCACCATTCCTCCACATTCCCCGAGACATCTTTAATATTCCATGGATTCGGGGATGTAGTGCCGGCGGGGCGTGTGCCGCCGGAGTCGCTATTGCAGAAAATGGCAGCAGTTCTAAGTGCAGGCAGGCGGCCGGCGCACGATGAACAGGACAGAGGATTGTAGCCATCTTCCTTGGCCCAGAACGGGGTCATGGTGCCTGCGCGCGCCACATACTCCCACTCCCCTTCTGCCGGGAGCCTGTATCCCAGGGCTGAAAAATCGCAATAATAGGCGCCATCCTGGTAATTATTGGCATCGATCGGATGTGTCTTCGATTGAGTCGTGAAGTAACATTGCGGCAAGCCGCCTTGTATGGAGAGGAGATTCGCGAAAAGTACAACTTCATACCAGGTGGCATGCTGAATTGGATTGGTCGCCCCGGCGCCGCGCAATAGGTAGGTCGGATCATCGGGGAGTGTCGGCTGCTGATGCTTGAGATCCGCCCACATCTGTCGAGTCACTTCCGTTTCCATGACTGCCATATTCCGCGTCAAGACATGCCGGAACTGCCTCTCATCAAAACCCCGGCATGGTTCGTCCTCCGGCGAGCCTTGATGGTAACCATCTGGTCCTGTTGCCGGGATAAATAAAAGGCGTCCTGCGATCCCCGACGCGGTCAATCCCTCATCGATCAGAACTCTGCTTTTTGCGGCAGACGGATGGACTCCTGACGCGCCCATGGCATGGGAATTAGGAAGATTTGAGAAAAAGAACGAATTTATAAATTCAAGGAGTGCGCCATCACCACTGGTTGTCTGATTTCTTCCGTGCATGAGAAAGAGAACGAAGACAAGCAGGACCAGAATCAATCTTCTCTTCATGATGCGTTTCATAATCTATATCCGTCTGCCTATCAATTCCTCACCAATAATCTAGCACCCGGCCCCTCATCTCGGCCTGAGCATCCAGCTAAGATTCAATAAACCATTTAGAAGGAAATCCTTATGATCCCATTTATCAAGATCGTGCATGGTTCTGTGAGGCGTCTTACAAAAGCAGCCCTTTCCATGTGGATCATCCAGATGTCATCTTTGTCACACGTTCGTGAATTCCCTTGTCAAGCGGGCAAGATCGTAGGAGAATCCAAGAGCGTCTCTGACGCGAGATATGAATTTCATCTTCGGCGATTTTCACTTTGACCCGAATCGGAGAGCTCTCTGTCGGGGAGACGCGAAGATATCTCTGGCACCGAAAACCAGCGATCTTCTGCTGATCCTATTGCAGAACGCAGGAAAGGTTCTCACCCGGCAGCAACTTCTCGAACAGCTCTGGTCCGGTGTTTTCGTTGTTGAGGAAGTCCTGACTTTCCAGGTGTCAGAGCTGAGGAAGGCTCTGGGTGACCAAGGAGGACTTGTTCGAACTGTCCGAGGCGAAGGATACAAATGGGATGGAGAAGCCACGGCCATGGCGACGCCGGCTCCATCTTCGAACAATGTGGCGGAAGCCGCGAGCTCGGAGGCTTCTCCCGACTTGCCGCCTGAGGCTCAGGGCGAGCCGGAATCGGAGGAATCATCCAGCACGGGGAAAAGGGGCTTTTGGTTACTCTCGGCGTTCATCGTCGCTGTCATATTCGCTCTCGCGATCTTCCTCATCATTCGAAATCAAAATATGGCCGACAATTCCGATTGGGTCCAGGTATTTGCCGATGATTTCGATCGATGGGAGGTGGGATCCGATTACCAGGTTTCCTCCGGACGATGGATGATTGCATCGAGAGGATTGCAGGGCGAAGGCAGTGGGTTCGTCAACATCGATCTCGTCCCCCATTTCGCCGGCCAGGTCAAAATTCAATTTGATGTCGTTATGCCCCCCGAGAGCGCCAAACGGGAAGTGGCTGTGTTTCTGCATCATGACCTTCAATCGATTCAGGATGGGTACTATGCCGGAGCAGGCTCGGATCATGATGTTGCCTCGATCGATCGGAATGGAACCGAGGTTAAAATTGCCATGATGCCGGAGATTCAAGCTGGGCACTCTTACCACATAACCGTTGTGCGCCGCAGCAACCAATTCTCAATGTCGATGGACGGCAAGAAAATAGTCAGTTATCTCGATCCCATCCCTCTTCACCCGAATCAAAATGCCATCGTGCGAATCGGCACATATGACGGCATTCTCCGCATCGATAATCTGCGGATCTATCGAGCGCGCGTGCCGGAATTGTCGCAGCCAATTGAGGTTGGCGATCGTCTCTTCGACCGAGGCCAATACGATGTCGCTCAGATTGAGTACGAGCAGGTCATGCACGACCACTCGGAAAAGGCAATCGCCGGCGAAGCACTCGCCAAAGTCGGCGTCTGTCTGATTGCAAAGAAGAAGTTCGATGAAGCCGAAGAGGTTTTTCGGCGTGTCAAAGCGTCTCCGGCCAATGAGTTTTATCGGGATCTGGCCCGGCTTTCCATCGGCAAAGCCATGTCCGAGGCCGGAGCGCTCGATGATGCTTTTCGGTATTTCGCCGGTCTCGAAGCAGAAGCGCTCGATGAGGATTTGAGGTATGGCATCGCCAATGAGATCAACCAGCTTATTTCCCTGTTCATTGGATCCGGACGGTCAGACCGAGGTTTGGAAGCGGCTCAATTCATTATTGATCATTTCACTAACCTACCGTTGCTGACCGAACGGGCCGCGCTGAAGTTGGCGGCCAACCAACCTGATGATGAAAAGTGCCGACAGGCACTACAGGAATTTTTGCGCACGTACAAGCGAATTGGAAAGCCACGCTATGAAGCAGAAAATCTGCTGGGGCTCATGCAATTCATGCAGGGAGATTGGGAAGCAGCTCTGGAACTCTATCGCCGGATGGAAAAAGAATTCACCGGCATTAATCCTCGATTCTCCATCTGCGGGATTTACTGTCAAGCATTGACTCTTTCAACTGCCGGAAGAAATCAGGAAGCGGAAGCAATCGCCGACCGGATGAGAAGACAACTTGGAGGCGATCCACTTCCGGAACAACTCTTCACCGAGTGGCAGGCATTTGATGCATGGCAGAAAGGCGATCATGACGGCGCGATCGAAATCCTGGGTCGAGAGCTCCAGAGACCACATGGGACGATCCAAGAGGCCGCGCTCGACCAGATCGACCTCTCGCTCATGTGTATCGATGCCGGCAAAAGGCTACAGACAAGGGAATTGTTGCTGGAGCTTACCGAATCGGAAATTGGTGGTGTTCCCCAAACGGCGTCATTGATGCTTGGGCTCACGAAAGTGGAGAATTATCTATCCGATGAAAAAGTTCCTCGCCAAATAAAGTACCTCTACGCCGGGGAATATCATGCCTTGGAAGGACGCACTCTCGAAGCCGCCGGCCTCTATGTCCGCGCTGTTCGAGCAGGCGATTGGCATCTCTTGCCGGCTTTCTGCCGTGCATATATTCATCTTCACCGAACAAGGAAAGGGTGATCAGCATTTCGCATGCTGATCTCAAGGTCTCCAGCGTCAACTATCGAGTATTCCTTAACGCGCACTATGGATCCTCGCGGCAGATCGAAAAAAGCGGCGTGGCTTTATGAAAAAGCGTTCGGGGCACGGCACCAGGAACTGTTAATTGGGACGGCGCGGGTACCCCGCCTCCGGAAACGCCAAGGTTGAATTGAATCGAGAAAGCTGATCGTATTCCGTCGCGGCGGCTGCGAGATCGCCGGAACGCTCGAGTGATGCCGCGAGAAAAATATGTGCTTTCATATAATCGGGAAGTATTCGCGTGAGCTCTCGAAACTGAAGTGTACTCTCGATATAATCGCCCGCCTCATAAGCGGCCATCCCGAGAGACAGACTTTTTGTTGCAGGATCAAGGATGCGCTCCATCACGGCCACGGTGAGCCGGCTTTCGTGATCTCTTCCGAGCCTTCGCAGAAGATCGGCACGACGACCCATTGTCCATGGACAGCCGGGCTGATCCTCAAGGGCGAAGCCATATTCTAGAAGTGCATCATCATTTCCCCCATCTCGTTCGGAACACAGCCCGAGATAGTAATGCGGGCTCGACGGTCCAAAGTAGTATCGATAAACGCATTGCCCTGATGCAGCGACCTTTAGGAATTCGATGCGAGCTGCAGCCGGGTGGCCGGCCAGCAATTGCGCGATCCCCAGATTGAAAGAGAGGCTCATGTCGGTCGGCGCCTTTCCGGTTCTCGTTTGCAGAATTTCCACCACGCGTCCATAGAATGCCGAATCGTAGTTCACGCCGGTCAGTCGGAGCTTATCGGCAGCATAAGGAGCGGTCGCCAGGGCCTTGACGATATCATCGGTTCTCTCATCGATTCGCAGTGTCTGCATGGCGGCTCTATAGAATCGTCCTGCTTGACGGCCATCTGAGCGGAGACGAATCAGCTCTTGAGCGGCCGCAGGCATGAGAGAAGTGCCTGCATAGAAGAGTATCACGCACGTCGTAGAAGCCGTCAGCGAAAGATACTTCCGCGATCGACCCATTGTGATCATTTCCGTAAGAGCCAAAACGGTAAAAAATATGAGCCATGGGACGAGGTGCAGGCGCTGGCGAGCTGAAACATAAAAAATGAGATTTGTGGATGCGAAACATGCCAAAAGTAAATAAGCCACGGCAAATCGCCGCGCGTCAGTCAGGCCTAAGAGGATCCCAAGGAATCCAAAAGCGGCGACGGCACTAAATCGCACGACGGGCCACCGGGCGAGAGACTCCTCGGCGGCGGCTGCCTGCTCGACGTCATGAGGTTCATAAGAGGAAGTAAGGAAATGAAGCTTATTGAGAAGCAAATGGAACTCGGCCCGCGGTTCCTCTTTCATGAAGCTCAGTGATCGGCCAAACCAATAACGATTACATTCCTGAATCGATGCTGTGGGGCCGAGGACCGATCGCGCGATCTGTCGATAAAGCACATGGGCATAGTCAGAGCGGCCTGGATACTGCATTTCTTGTTCCTTGAGCACAAGAGGATAGGCACTCTGAGCTCCACAGGCCCATGGATTATGGCCTTCATATAAGACCGTCCCCGGATTCATCGTTGACAGTGTGAAGGTGCCGAGCATGGCGTAGTTGTGGAAGAGGAGGGCCGCCATCGGCAAAAATGCTGAGATGATAAAAGCCAGGAAGCGTCGTTTTTTTTCGGGTCGCCGAAAAATAAGAAAAGGGATGAGAAGAAGCAAGACCGGGCGCGTTGCGACGGCGACTCCATAAGTGAGGCCCGCCAGAGCGGACATGAGATAACTTCTTGGCTGTTCTTCCCAGCAGATCAAAAAGAAAACAAAACTCAATGTGAAAAAAACAAGAAGAGATTCCGGTTCGAAGATCGAGTCATGAATGATGAGGCCGGAAGAGAAAGCCGCGAGAATGCCCGCAAGGAAGCCCGCCCAGCGGCCAAGAAGTCGCTTTCCAATCATCCCCAGGAAGCCGGCAGACATGGAACCGATGAGAAGCTGAAGATAAAGCGGCCATCTCAGATCGGAGCCAAAGACCAGGCGAGTAAGACGATGAAATGAGAGATAGATATAGCTTCCATCAAGGGCTCGATCAACCGCGCCACGATCCAGCTCATCGATCAACGCGGGGTATTTTAGAAAATAGCCGTGTGGAAAGACCAACTCCGTGCACGCGATTCGAATACCGAGTGCCAATATAATAATGGAAATAAAAATATATCTATCACGTCGCATGGTGTCATCATAGCGGTTTTCGTGCGCCCTTTGCCAGTCATCGACAAGCGCTACGCGGGCTTGGAGGCGTGACGGAATTCCTGGGAGATGACATCCTCTTTGCCTTCAGCCATCCCTGTATTAGAATACCCCGTTATGAATATAAGCATCAGTGCAATTGGACTGTGTATGTCCCTGGCTCTCCTGCTTCCCGCCTCCGAAACCAAGCCGCTGGCCCCTGAAGATCTTTGGAACGAATCCTCTGTCAGCGAGATCGTTCCATCGCCGGATGGGCGCTATGCAGCCTATGTTCTGTCGACGATCAACCGTAATAAAAATTCATATCTAAGTCATATTTATGAAGTGGGCCTGACGGGCGATTCTGCGCCTCGCAGTCTCACCAACGGTGACGGGCATGACTCCGAACCACGCTATTCGCCCGACGGCCGATGGCTGGCTTTTATTTCCAGCAGGGAAAGCACGTCGCGAATCTTCCTGATGCCACGAAACGGCGGCGAACCCTTTGCGCCTTTCACGCTGGATTCCGACATGTCGTCGATCACATGGTCACCGGACTCAACTCATCTCTGTTTCCTCGCGAAGGTGCCTGCCCAGAAACAAGAGACGGATGTGAAGGTGATCACGCGGTACCGGTACAGGATTGACGGGGTTGGTTACCTGGACGAACACGAAGAACAGATCTTTGAGGGCGATCTCCGGACGGGTGCGGTGAGAAAATTGACGGACAGCATGATCTCGGTCGCCAATCCGACATACTCGCCCGATGGCGCACGAATCCTCTTCACCGCCAATCTGACTCAAGACCACGACTTCAACTACAATACCGATATCTGCTCGATCCCAACCGGCGGCGGCAAAATAGAAAGACTGACGGACACACCCGAAAGCGAAGAGAATCCGCGATATTCGCCGGACGGCCGGCGGATCGCTTACCTGAGATCCCGGCGCGCAACCGATTGGTACGCCATGTACGATCTCTGGTCGATGGACGCCGGCGGTCGGAACGCTGTCGATCTCACGAGCGCATTCGATCGGAATGTATCCTTTGAGGGATACAACGATGAACGGCTGTGCGCGCCTCGATGGAGTCGCGACGGCAAGTCGATTTACATTCTGCTCGAGATCGGCGCAGACACCGCGCTTTTCCAGTGTGATTCAACAAAAAGCGGTACTCCCATCAAACTAATTGGATGCGAGGGGCAGGTCGAATACCCGTTTTTCAACGAACGAACGGAACTCCTGCTGCACGGGCGCCAGACGGCGGTCGAATCAACTGAAGTGTATCTTTCCACGATCGATGGCAAGAACCTGAAGCGTCTGACCTCTCATCAACAAGAATGGCTCAAGGACCATTGGATCGGTGCGCCGGAGAAACTCCCGATACATTCCGCCGATGGAACATCAATAGATGGATGGCTTCTCAAGCCTCCCGCTTTTAATTCGACCGGGAAATATCCGCTGATCCTGACGATCCACGGGGGCCCAATCTGGTTTTATGGAAATGCTTTCAACTTCGAGCGGGAGCTCTGGGCCGGACAAGGGTATGTCGTTCTCTACTGCAATCCGCGAGGGAGCTCGGGTTACGGCCAGGCCTTTGCCGATGCCATCAAAGCTGATTGGGGCAACCGCGATTACCAGGACATGATGGCAGCCGTCGATGCCGCTGTGGCAACGGGGTTCATCGACCCGAAACGGATCGCCGTCACAGGCTTGAGCTATGGCGGAATCATGACGAATTGGATCATCGGTCATACCAACCGTTTTTGCGCGGCGATTTCCGAAGAAGGACTCTGCAACTTCACGAGCAGCTTCGGAACGGATGACTGTCAGATCGATTGGGAGAGTGAATTCGGATTGCCCTGGGAGAAGGATGGCCTCTATAAGAAACAATCGCCGATCACCTATGCCAAAAATGTGCAGACGCCGCTCCTGATCATCCATGGCGAAGATGACTACCGCACGAACATCCAACAGGCGGAAGAGTGGTTCATCACGCTCAAGAGGCTCGGCAAGGAAGTCGTCTTCCTTCGTTACCCCAGAGAAAGCCATGAGTGGCGATCCATCGGCGAGCCTCATCATCGTTTTGATCGAACCATTCGAATTCTCGACTGGTGGAAGACCTATTTACAATTCAAATGAGTGGAAATGACTCACATGATCTGCCCTGCAAACAGAACTCTGAAATTACGTCTTGGATATGCCTGTCGCAGACCAGGCAATGGAACGGATTGACGAGCGACTCAATCGGGGCTGAGGACCGATAAATTTTTTTTACATCACTCCAAGGAGAATGAGAGCCGTGGCACAGACACTTCCCGACAATGCCTACAAGGAATTGAAACCTGGAGAGAAGTACATCCCGTTTATCCCTGCCGAGAGGGTGATCGAAGAGGTGACCGTCAGGTCCCTCTTTGCAGGAATGCTGCTCTGCATCATTTTTTCATTTGCAGCCGCCTACCTGGGATTGCGTGTCGGGCAGGTTTTCGAAGCAGCCATCCCGATCTCCATCCTTGCGGTCGGCATGAGCGGCCTCTTCCGCCGCAAGAACACGATCCTCGAGAACGTCATCATTCAATCGATTGGGGCAGCCAGCGGAGTCGTCGTCGCCGGGGCCATCTTCACAATCCCGGCGCTCTTCATTCTGCAACTGACTCCCCATCTTTACCAGATTTTTCTCGTGGCGCTGCTTGGAGGATGCCTCGGCATCGTTCTCCTGATTCCGCTGCGCCGGTATTTTGTCGCCGAGTTGCATGGGAAGCTCCCCTACCCCGAAGCAACCGCCACAACGGAAGTGCTGATCACCGGCGAGGCCGGCGGCGAACAGGCGAAAGTGCTCGTGACCGCCATGGGAATCGGCGGGATTTTCGATCTGCTCGCAACCAGTTTCAACCTCTGGAAGGACAACATCACGCTCCAGACATTCGAGTTTGGCCGGGTACTCACCGAAAAAGCCAAGATGATGTTTCGCCTGGATGGGCTGGCTTCGATCATCGGCCTGGGCTATATCGTCGGCTTCCGCTATTCGTCGATTATCTGCGCCGGGAGTTTCTTGTCCTGTCTGATTATCGTGCCGATTATCGGCTACATCGGTAGTCACGTCTCCATGCCGGTCTACCCGGGAACGGTGCCTCTTTCGGTCATGTCTGCGACCGACATCTTTTCGGTTTATGCCCGCAAAATCGGCATCGGCGCGATGGCGTGTGCCGGGTTCATCGGTATCATCAAGAACATGAAAATAATCATCGCATCCTTTTCGCTGGGATTCCGTGAGATATTCAAGGGAGCTCATGGCGAGAACATCCGCACGGACAGAGATATCCGCATGTCGACCGTCATCATGGTCATCGGGATCACGGGACTGTGCCTTCTCGTCTTCTTCAAATCGCTTACGACGTTTTCAATCGCACTTGTCGGAATCCTGATGGCCTTTATCCTGAGCTTCCTCTTTACAACCGTTGCCGCCAATGCAACAGCGATCGTCGGCACCAACCCGGTTTCCGGCATGACACTCGTGACGCTCATTCTCAGCAGCTTGGTGCTCGTCAAGTTAGGGTTGCGTGGGCCGGCCGGAATGTTCTCATCACTCCTCATCGGAGGCGTTGTCTGTACGGCTCTCAGCGTCGCAGGCGGCTTTGTCACGGACTTGAAAATCGGGTATTGGTGCGGGTCAACGCCTCGTAATCAGGAGCGGTTCAAGTTCATCGGGATCATCCTGGCCGCCTTCTTCGTCGGTCTTGCCATTTTCCTGATCAATCGAACTGAAGGCTGGGTCAAGATACCCGCCCCTCAGGCCAATTTGATGGCAACGATCATCAAATCAATGATGTCGGAAGAGCCTGTGCCGTGGATTCTCTACGGAGTTGGAGCATTCATCGCGGTCACCATGGAATTGATCAAGCTCCCGCCTCTCGCTTTCGCCCTGGGCATGTACTTGCCCATGGAGCTTAACACTCCGCTGCTTCTCGGCGGTTACATCGCACATCGTCTCGAGAAAGGGGCGCGTGACCCGAAGGTTGGCGCCGCACGTATCACCCGCGGAACTCTCATCGCCTCCGGATTCATCGCGGGCGGCGCTTTAATGGGAATCGTCGGAATCGTCCTGCGCTTCTTCGGCATTAATCGCTTCATCAGCTTCGGCATTCCGCAAATTTTGCAGGATGGAAAATGGATCGATGGAGAACCAACGCACTGGTACACTTCGCTGGGAGAGCCGATCGGTATCATCATGTGCGCGCTCCTCGTCGCCTATATCTATTGGGATTCGCGGCGAGCCGAAGTAACTGAATAATAACGGCTATTCGCAAATGCCGAACAGATGTGCAATCTGAAGAAACGTCAATGCTGTCAGTGAGTTTCGGAGGTTTTTTCTCTTATTTCCACAGTGATTTCCGCAGATTTTGTGGAAAAGGATTCGGATGAAAATTTTCAAGAGGATCGAGATTTCTTGTTCGCCGAAATTCTCAGAGGTCGTCGTCTCGCACTGCCATGATTTTGCTACGATTGGGATCGAGGAAGAGGAGATCTCAAAAAAACAACTCAGAATTGTTGCCTATTTCGATCATCAGGTCAGCCTGCCACGTTTGAAGAAGATCATCGAAAAGGGAGCGCCACCGTCGACGCTTGTCACCTACTCGATCATCGAGGACGAAGACTGGCTTCGATTTTTCCGACAGACTCAGGTGCCAATCCAAGTCGGGAATGCATTTCTTATTACGCCGGTGGATGGGATCGAGAGGACGGGAAGACACACGATCAATATTCCAATCGAACGCGCGTTTGGAACCGGTTCACATGCATCGACACGACATTGCCTCGAGGCCGTCGAGTCATTCGTCGGGGCGGGTATGACAGTTCTGGATGTCGGCACAGGAAGTGGAATCCTGGCCATTGCTGCGGCCAAATGCGGAGCGCGCCGGGTCGATGCAGTCGAGAACGATCCAGACGCCGTCGACATCGCAAAGAAAAACATATCCAGCAACGGTGTCGAGCGGATCGTCCGGGCGATTCATGGTGACCTAGCGGCCGTCACTGGAAGAATATATGAGATGGTGCTGGCGAACATCTCGTCCGAGATCATCCTTGCTCACATGCAGGCTCTTTCGGAAAAATGCGCCGACGGCGGCCGGCTCGTCCTTGCCGGCATCCTCGCTGGGCGGCAAGAAGCCCAGGTGACGGGTGCATTGAAGCGGCACCATTTCTCTATCGTCAAGCGGCGGCACGAAGGGGAATGGGTCACATTCACGGCGGAAAGAGATAAAAAATAGTGGGACGAGGATCGATTCAGAAGCATCTGCCGGTCCTGGCCGGCCTTCTCGCGGTTGTTCATCTTCAAGGGCAAACCATTTACAAGACAAGCCCGGATTGGCGGTCCACGGATCAACACTACGCAACCGGCGGGCAGTTTGCCGATCTCAATAATGATGGATGGCCGGATCTCGTGGTCTCCAACGGCAACGACATGAGGCGTGAACCGCTATGTGTTTACATCAACAAGAAGGGCATCCTGGAAACAAGTCCCAGTTGGATCTCCGATGATATCGATGAGCATGGGCATTTAGCGGTTGGAGATGTCAACAAGGACGGCTGGCTTGATGTTGCCGTCACTGTGCTGGTGGCTGATGGGGGAAGGCCGGGAGTAAAACTCTACCTCAACAAACATGGAACCCTCTCCCGAACTCCTGATTGGATCTCGTCAAACAGCTTCAATGCATGGCATTGTGCATTCGGCGACCCGGACAGGGATGGGGACCTGGATCTGCTGGTTGGTTCGACAGACTCGTATGGGTCTCGACGCTGGCCGAACTTCATTTTCTTTAACAATAATGGTGTGTTGGAATCTTCGCCATCCTGGCAGACAACGGATACACTCAACCTGGATCACATGGAGTTCTGCGATGTTGATGACGACGGGGATCAGGATGTGGTCGCCATCGGCAGCGGGACTTCAAATTGGATTTATCGGAACAACAAGGGTGTGATCAGGAAAGTGCCTGACTGGCACAGCACCGATAGCATGACTCAATTCGCCAACACTCTGGCCCTCGGTGATTTGACCGGGGATGGACGCCGGGATCTGATCGTGAGTGACAACAATCAGATGCCCGGAGGTGCCGGGCTTTTCAAGTTGTATGCCGCCACAGGCCGGTCCTTCACACCGACTTACAGTTGGTCATACGACGCCGGCATGGTTTCCGCAGTCGCCCTGGCCGACCTGAACAACGATGGCCGGCTGGATATGGCGACAGGTGCCTGGTGGGACAAAGTCCATATTTTTCTTAATACGAGCTCTGGGTTGCCTGCCACTCCAACCTGGGACTCCACTCCCTCGCTTGTCGCAGAAGCGATCTTTTTCGGCGATGTGAATCGGGACGGCCTGAGGACGGCGAAAGAGAACAAAGATATCGTCACTGGGAAAACAAAAGCGCTGCATTCTCTCAGCGAAATCAAATCTGCGCCTCGCAGCTTGTACTATTTGGACAGGCAACCAATTGAAAAAATTCTTCGGGTGGTCGTGGATGGAAAGCCGCTACACTCTTCCAGCTATTGCTGCAACTTGGTGAACAGCTGGATTTCTTTGAAAACGCCCCCCGCGAAAAGCATCGTCATCACCTATCAACACTCAGTCAAATTGGATATGGGCATCACCGATTGGGAGAATAACGGCAACCTGATTTATTATCATCAATAGGCCGGCGGGGAGATTTGTCAATTCGGCTCTTCCAGCACGGCGCGTAGTTCTCGGCCAAGAGCCCGCATATCAAACGGTTTCTGAAGAAACCGCAACCGCTTGTTTCGAACACCACGCCTCACGGCAACATCCTCGGTATATCCGGACATCAGAATGATTTTTAAATCCGGCCATCGGATTTTGAGATGATCAGCCAGATCGGATCCGGAGATGCCGGGAAGCATCACATCCGTGAGAAGCACATCGACTTCGGTTTCCGGTGGCAGTAACTGAGCCTGCTCACCGCTATCGACATCGATGACATGATAGCCCAGAACGCCGAGGAGATCGCGCAAGCCTTCTCGGGCCGCTTCCTCATCTTCAACCAAAAGCACCCGTTCGCCATAGCCCGCAAAGGTTTTTTCCAAAGCGGCTGTATTCGCATCGGCTGTAAGAATTCCATCGCCCCGCGCATATGGCAGCACAACATCAAAGACGGTCCCTTCGCCGACTCGGCTCGTGACCTCAATGCGGCCTTTGTGCTGAGAAACGATTCCATGAACAACTGAGAGCCCCAGACCTGTCCCCTTTTCCGAACTTTTCGTCGTGAAGAAGGGTTCAAAAATACGTTCGCGTATCTCTTCCGGTATTCCATGACCGGTGTCTTTGACTGAAAGCACAACCCAGTCGGACCCCTGGGCATGAGTGCGGATTGTGAGTGTCCCACCTTCATCCATTGCATCGGTGGCGTTCAAGGCGAGATTGATCAGCACCTGCTCCAATTGACCTAGATCTGCTTCAACCGGTAGTTGCTCCGTCGCGAGATCGAGACGGAGAACAATATTCTCGCGCAGCAGCCGCTGCAACAGCTCCGCCGTATCGGAGGTCAATGAGTTCAGATCAATCTGTTCGAACTTGGTTGTATGGCGCCGCGAGAAGAGCAGGAGCTGCCGGCTCAGGTGAGCTCCGCGTTTTACCTGATGCTCCATCTCAGCCGCGATTTCAGCGACTCGATCCGGGTTATGGCGTTGGGAGAGGAGCAGTGGGGAGAGACTCAACATGACCTGCATGAGGTTATTGAAATCATGAGCCACTCCGCCGGCCAAACGCCCGATCGCTTCCATCTTCTGCGCCTGCAGAAGTTCCTCTTCCATTCTCTTGTGTTCGGTGATGTCCTCCATGATTCCGTCGATATAGTTGATCTCACCCGATGGATTGAGAAAGACCCGCCCTGTATCACGCACCCAAATCTGTTTTCCATCTCGCCGGAGAAGCCTGATTTCATGGCTGGTAACCCCCCCGGTCAGCTTCCATTCCAGAACTTGTTTTCGGCGTTCCTGCGGGTCCTGATAGACATCTTGCGCCCGGCATGATTCCAAAAGTTCTTCCACACTTTTGTAGCCGAACATGGATGCCACCGCCGGGTTTGCATGCAAGATTTGTCCATCGGCCATCGTACGATAAACCCCGACCGGGAGCTGGTCCATAAGCGATTTGTACTTGCCTTCGCTCTCCCTCAGCGCCTCTTCAGCCCGGTTTCGCTCGGTGATATCGGAGGCCGCTTCATAAATGCGAACGATTCGCGTGTGGTCGGCATCCCAGATAGGGCGGGCGCTGATGTGAAGCCGGCGAACCTTACCCGCCTTGGTCGCTATGCGAAACTCTGTCACAACAGGATTCCCCGAAAGCGCAGAATGGAGATGATCGAGCATGAGAGACGCATCATCGGGGTGAACGAGGCCACCCCACCCATTCCGCGAAACGTCTTCGAACGTCCATCCCGTGACACGGACGAATGAATCCGTCACCCATTCCAGCACGCGCTTCCCACCGGGCTCGATGCAGTAAGACATCGCGAAGTCGGACTTGAGTTCTGAAATAACGCGGTAACGCTCCTCTGATGTGCGGACCCGTTCATAGAGGGCGGCATTTTCAATGGCGGCGGCTGCGTGAGTGGCCAGAAGGCTCAGGATTTCGACATCTTCAGGTGTAAACCGCCGAGGGGCCAGGGCCATGACATTCAGAACGCCCAGGAAATGATCTACCCACCGAATCGGGACTCCGACAACAGCGTTCGCAGGCTGACCATCGAATTGGGTGGCCCGGCCTTCCCAATGAATGTAGTCATCGACAGCAAGAGGTCGGCCTGTTTCGAGTATTTTTCCCGAAAGTCCTTCGCCTTTCCGAAGCGTATGTCCGAGAGGCAATGAGATGGTCCCAAGAGCAATGCAGTATTCCAAAAGGTCCATTTCAGGCCGGTAGAGATAAAGCCCACCACTGGCGCATCCCAGCAGCTCAATCGCATTCGAGCAGATCGAGCGAAGGAGGGTATCCAGATTCAGCTCAGTCGTCATATCCAGCGCCATCTGACGGATCGCGTTGAGCTGAGTCGACCGCCGGCGATTTTTCTCGGTTGTCGCCGCCTTGGCCATCTCATCTGCCAGGGATCCGCGGCTCCGAGGCGCCGATATCAAGCCATGTGATCTCTTAATTTTTTTCATAGAGCCGTACGTCTTTCAAACCATTATCCAATCGTCATCACTGGAAAATATAAAAGAGAAACCGTGGTAGAGCAACAGAACCGCTCAACCACCGTTCTCGGTTGTAGGTTCCCGGCAACGAACGCTCCTCGTGGCATAACCGGCTGTTGAACACCAACCGAGATCGGTTGGAGGTGCATGGCCTAGAATAGAAAACCCCGTTCCTGTCGCCATGTCGGCACGGAAGGCTGATATCGAGAGGCATCGGAGGCGTGGCGACGCTTAGAGCTCCAGGTACTCTCTGACGCTACGCCCCACGCGAGTGAGAAACTGATCGGAGAAGGAGAGCGCCGAGCCGGTTGCTTCATCGAGAATGAGTTTCTCAATGCGGGCCATCGGGAAAAACATTGTCGTCAGCCCGATGGAAGGCTCTTCGCTACGAGCCACCTGTTGTGTCCAATCATCAAAGGACGCGAGATCCATGCCGCGCAGAGTGAGCCCCGACTGGTTCAGAGTCAACAGGATACCCCAATACCTCTCCTTCGGCGCCTGAAGATATGCGATGATGATCGATTGCGACTCCATGATTTACCCCCGATTCCGACTCATCTTCATTCGACTCCGGCAGGATTCGACGAATGTCATCACGCAATAATATTGCATGTATGCCTTAGTCCCACAAGTTCCAGTGATCGTGCGATTTCGAGTCATATCCGAATCTTCCCAATGTGAGGATCGATGATGAGTGTCGGAGCCGTCCGCCGCTGAACCTCATCGATGGTTGTATCATCGGCAATTTCCCGCAATACCAGCCGGCCTTCAGAAATATCGATGACGGCGATTTCTGTGATAATCCTGTCGACAACCCCAACTCCCGTCAACGGCAATGTGCATGTCTTGACAATCTTGTGCCCTCCATCCTTCGTCGTATGCTCCATCGCGACGATCACGCGGCGGGATCCGGCCACGAGGTCCATGGCGCCACCGATTCCCTTGACCATCTTGCCGGGAATCATCCAATTCGCGAGACTCCCGCTTTCGTCTACCTCCATGGCGCCGAGAACAGTCAGATCCATATGCCCGCCACGAATCATGGCAAATGAATCGGCTGAAGAAAAATATGCCGTGCCCGGAACTTCTGTAATTGTTTCTTTGCCGGCATTGATCAGATCCGGGTCCTCTTCGCCCGGCAGAGGAGACGGGCCGACGCCCAACATCCCGTTTTCCGACTGGAGAATCACATCCATTCCCTTGGGAATGTGATTGGCAACCAGTGTCGGGAGGCCGATCCCCAGGTTGACGTAATAGCCGTCCCTAAGCTCCTGTGCCACCCGTCTGACGATACGTTCTCTTTTCGATACGTTTTTCATAAAATTCGCCCTTAAAAATGTGCTTCACATAAATGCCGGGCGTATGAATCATGTCCGGCGCGATTCCTCCCGGTGCCACAAGCGTCTCGACCTCGGCGATGGTACAGTCGGCGGCCGTCGCCATCATCGGGTTAAAGTTGCGGGCTGTTTTCCGGTAGACGAGATTTCCCCAAATATCACCCATCGTGGCTTTGACGAAGGCGAAATCGGCGTGAAGCGGCTTTTCCAACAGAAACTCACGACCGTCGATCGTGCGAGTCTCCTTCCCTTCGGCGATCAGTGTGCCGACGCCCGTCGGCGTGTAGAACCCGCCGATGCCGGCACCGCCCGCGCGAATCCGCTCGGAGAATGTCCCCTGCGGAATGAGATCGACTTCGATCTCCTTCCTGAGGAGCTGTTCCTCGAAGATCTTGTTGTCGCCGACATACGTGCCAATCACCTTCCGGATCTGCCGTGTTTCGAGCAGCAATCCGAGGGCGGCGCCGTCGATCCCCGCATTGTTGCTGATAATCGTTAGGTTTTTAACGCCGCTCCTGTGCAGGGCATGGATGAGATTTTCAGGTATGCCGCAAAGCCCAAATCCGCCGACCATGATAGTGGAGCCGTCTTTGACAAGTGAAACCGCAGCCTCAGCTCCGGCGATCCGTTTATCCATGCAAATGCCTTTCGAAGTATGCTCATGGATTATATCACGGGCTTGACCAGAGGAAATCAAAGGCTGCGCTATTGTTGCCAAATGAACGGCGCCATTATGCACCCCATGCAATTCAAGGCGGAGTGAAAGAAAGCAATCCGACGAATTGTCGCCTGGTCGGCGGCAACTGTGGTTCTCCTGTCAGTCGCCATATGGTTCGAAATCACACAACCTCGAACGGCCAAGGTGGTGCCGGGTCTCTATGTGGCCGTCGTAACAAGAGCGGCCGAATAAAAAGAATGTTCTCTTTATCGGACTGGGGGTGATTTCGAGACAGGCGCGGCGCCGGCCTTGATGAAGAGACGAATGACATTTCCATCCGGCATCGTGCGCACGTGATCATTTACGACGGGTGCATAGCCGATGGCGGATAGATCATCCTGGCCGACACCCATGAATGTCTCCATCCAGAAATGATCAAAAATAATGAGTGAACCTTTCGGGAAAGAAGCCAGAAGATCCCTTAACTTCAATTGATCATTTCGGATAAATCGAAGGAATGCCCGGTTAGTCAACCCGACATCCCAGGGATCGTGATCCGCGAGGAGGTAGAACTGCGGATCGGAACAATACACAATTCTTCCCTGATTGATTGCCGGTTGGAGGAGTTCATGGAGTTGCAGCAGTATCAGCGCCTCCGGACGCGGCGCCGGCATCCGAACAGGATAAGCCCTGAGATGTGCAACATAGAGAGAGACGAGAGCGATCAGGAGAACTGCGATCACGGAGAGACGGGCCGCCTGGAGTTTGAGACGCGGCATGAAGCGAACAAATTGTCCGGTACAAAATTCTACCAATGTAGAAAAACCGGCAGCCGCCGTCATACCAATGAAGGGCGAAATCGGCACAAAATAGCGAAGGTAACCGGTAGAACCGAAGTATCCACGCGCCCAGAAAAGAGAATGCAGCGCGATTAGAAAAAATGAAAGAAGAGATGCCATCTGCAGTTTGTAACGCCGAATCGTCACGAGGCCGATCATCGCCAGGGCTATCACGGGTAGTGATGCGAACTGTGGAAGACGCGCCGGGAAATCCCAGAGAGTCGCATTATGAGCGCTCCCATGATGGACCCATGGAAAGTTCTGTACAAACCAGAGTGGCGTCCCGCAGAAGAGCCGGCTGATGAGCGCCCAGAGAAGCAGTCCCGTCAGGAGAATCGACGAACGGCGCAGACGGTCACGCACCGCGGCGTTTCGATCGAGGATCACCAAAAGGAACCACAGCGGCCCGAGAAAAAAGCCTTCCGGTCGGGAAAGCGGCGTCAAGGACATGAGAAAACAGGAAAGATCACGGCGATCCGTTTCCCAGAAATGAAGTGAGGCGATGAGGAGCAGGGCGAGCGTGTGTTCGGTCATGACCGTGTAAGACTGTTTGATATACAGAGGCTGCGCAACTGTCAAAGCAAATGCGAGAGCGGGCCATGGGATTCCTTTGCGGTCACTCTCACGGTATGCCAAATAGCCCGCAAACGCCGCCATCAACAGGGTGAATCCACGAGCCACATCGAAGGGAAATTGACACGCCGGTGTGTAGAGGAGAACGAAGAGAGGGCGAGCCCAGATGGATGCATAAAGAAATGGATGATGCGGCGCATACCGAGCCTGCAGGTAGTGAACAACCTCGTCCATTTCGATAAATCCGTTGATGACGGCTATGCGAGAAATGCCGAACGCGAGAAAAGCCAGAAGAGCGGCTGTGATAAAAACACGCTGACGCATTAAGCTCCTGGGTTATCAGATCACGAGTTTCGGTTTTCAATTCTCGGGAAAAACCGGCTATTGGTTGGATGACAGCTCTCTCTCTCGTAAGGATATCGGCACCAGCTCGTCTTCCTCATCACCGTGCTGCCCTCTCGTCGTTTCTGCATTCGCGGTATTCTATATGGGAGCTTTCAGAAGTGGTAGGGTCAGAGTTCCACCCTCATACGGGCGAACGGCCGTCAATCAGATCGGCCACTGCGAGATTGCAGCCGATTTCCGGCTCTTGCCTGAGATGATCGGCCTTGTGACATAGATGCTGTCTGCAATTTCATCTTGATAGGCTTTCAATGCTGCCGGTAATGAGTCAATGCGCAGATTAGAAATGCTTCCATCATCGTTCTCCCAGGATTCGTGCCGATAGCTCACGGCTTTGATTCAATTCTCCCATCGTTGATCATCGAACAACCGGGATCTTCCTCCATTCCGACTCGTCGATGTATTCGCGAACACTCAGACACCAGATGATGAGTTTCTTCCCGGCAAGGCTGTCGCCGCGGCGCATGAGGTTGAGTCTGGACGGAGTTGCCCCCGATCCTCGGACCGCGACAACATCAACAGGGAATCCGAGCTCATAGGCTAGCTGATCGGCGAAGCCTGCGCCGGTGGCAAGCATATCGGCTCCGACATGGAAAACAAGATTGTGACTGTCGCCCAATAGCAAGACGGGGCTCTCCCTCCAATCGGCTACGGGAACCATTCCGGAACCCGCCCGCTCGCCAATGAACCTCAATTTGAGCTTCTCTTTTGTCGGCTTTGGATCAGGCATCGATCGCCAAAGATCCCCGGTAATTTCAATCTCACGCTCCTCGGTTGAATAATTCTTCCGCGGCACACCTTTCAACCATGGCTTCAATCGGATGGCATCAGCCACAGTTCGAGCCGCGATTTCACACCCAACTCCAGACCAGTGGCTATCCTGGCGACAATAAAGAGGCCCTGCGATGGCGTTTCGGTTTTCCAGAAATGCCGGCGTCAGATCAATCACAGTCAAACCGCGATCTTTTAAAAGAGCGTGAAATTCCTGCTGAACAATATCTATTCGGATGGAGCCCGCGGTCTGACTGATCGCATCGCAGACCCTGGCCGGGTAGATCGATGCTTTCGCTGGAACCGGCACATAGAGGAGTTCAATTCCAGCGCGGTCAAGCTGTGCTTTAAAATCCAGAATCGCCGGAAGAGCCCCGGTCGATTCATTCCAGAACCTGCCCGTACAGAGACAGCGCAGATCAGGACTGAAAAACAGCCAACCGTCTTTGCCTTGAATCGGAAGCAATCCCGAAGATGCTGCGGCTTTCCGAGCGATCTCGTCGATGATCTTTTTCACATCAGCACTCCCAAGGGCCGCAGCCTTGCTGAGAGCCATGAAGAGAAGCGGACCAAGCACCATCATCAGGCAGAGTTGAATCAATGATTTCATTTTCATGGCGCCTCGATCCCCTCCCCCCAAAAGACGGGCAGATCGATGGCATCTTCATCATCCAATTCGGTCCTCTGATAGCTCTCATAGAGTGCCGCCACTTCCTGCCATGCCCTGATTTTCACCTCAACCATGTGCCCAATTCGATAGCCGGCAGCTTTCGTCAGAATACCATCCTGCATGGCCCACGCATAGATCAGAACATCCGCTTTTTTCGACGGAGTTTGAAAAAATTCCTGAGGTTGAGTCACCCGTAATCGTATCGACACGATACAATCACGATACGGTGTTTTTCCCGGATCCGGCATTGGAGACATCGAAACGATTCGACCTTTCACCTGGAAGCCGCCCAGTGATTCAGAATAACTTGAGAATTGTTTCGTGTTATCACGTTGCCGGTCCAGAGGATACGCTTTCCAGAATCCCGAGGAGAGCTCGCGATCCGCAAATTCATAGATCACAACGCGCTTGCCTTTCAGATGGTCAATCCCCCTCTGAAGATCGTCGCTCAGTTGCCGGCGCGTCGCATCAGCACCGCCGCTATTGATCGCAAGACGATCAATCGGACGTGCCAGATAATAACTCAACTGCTCGGAGAAACCCGCCGATTCACCCCAGCCGAGGCCGGCCTGCGAATAAACATTCGCATAGCTATCGCCCAATAGAAGGATATCCGCCGAGGGATCAGATTGCCATGGAGTTCCATCTGACCTGAGTACCTTCGTTATCTGGACTCGTTCTCGCGCGAACAGTTTCTGCCAAGGAGGGAGCTGCAAGAGGACGGCGAGGTCTCCGGAGTTTTCGGCCTCCGATATTGAGCGCAGAAAACCAGGTGGTGGATGAATCGGCAGATTAACATGCTTTTGAATATAGATAGCGAGCACATGTGCCACAGATTCCATGGCTTCCGGTCGCCAATGAGTATCGGTCATGAGATATTGATTCGTATGACTATCGGCGCCAAACAGAATCGGCGTCACATCAAACACCTGGATGCCATTCGCGATCAGAGTCTCGCAAAATGCATGATACGATGGATTCTGAAGCGGTGCCGCCACACCGCGCAATGAATCCGCAAAAGTCCCCGGGTCAACACCCATCTTGGACGGCAGCGGCAGGACGATCAGCGGAATGCCGGATAATTCTCTATGAAAGTCCAGAATCGCGCGGAGGGGCTTGGGATTTTTCTCAAGGAAACCGGCTCCGGTCAGATATTCGAATTCCGGCCGATAGTGAATCCATCCTTTCTGACCGCAGTATGCTTTTTCGTTGCCGACATTGAATGCCGATGTCATGATCCACTGGTAGTGCGGCAGAAGCAGGCGTGTGAGAATGGAGTCGTGATCGAGGCTTTCTTCAATCGTTTTCGCCCGCTCAAGTAGCGCGCGGTTAAATCGAAACGGATGATGCAGAAGCATTGCCGGATCGGGCCCAAATCCCATCGGTTGGAGAACGGATGGGCTACTAATTCCACCAATCAGCTGAATCCCGGGAATCGAAAAGAGGGTCAGAAGGAACACAATCAGCAATAACCAAGCCGTCGCCGGGTTCAGGCTCGTTTTCACGTTTGCCGTCAACGTGATCTCTTTACGTTCCATCTCGATTCAACCTCAGAAGATGAAATAGATAAACGGGTTATAGGCCTGTGATGAGAGGGTGGCAAGAGAGAGCCACAGGAGAAGCAGGCACGCAATGGCTTTTGTCAATGGAAGCTGCCGTGTCCACTCCCATGTCGGCGTGCCGCCCCATGTCACGACGGCTGCCGCCAACAGTGTCAACAGGTAGTATGGGTTATGAATGAGCCCCCCGAGCAGGTATGACTCAGGATGCACGGGCGAAAAGCCGAACAGACCGGAGACGTAACGCCCTGCTTCAGGGAGGTTCTCCGCACGGAAGAGAATCCACGAAAAGAGTACAAGAAGGAATGTGCCGGCGACGCGTGCAGGACGCGGAAAGCGCTTCAACAAGCCGCCTCTCCCGGCCATCCTGTCAATTACCAGAAAAACGCCATGAAAAGCGCCCCACATCACGAAATGCCATGCGGCCCCATGCCAGAGACCGGCGAGCAGCATCGTGATGAGAGTGGCACCGGCATAAATGAATGTTTCCGTTTTCATTCTGAAAACACGATCAGCTTCAATCCGTCGTGAAATTGAATAGGCGATCGGCAGGAAGAGATAATCTCGCAACCAGGAGGAGAGCGAGATGTGCCACCGCCGCCAGAATTCGCTGATTGATTGCGAACGATAAGGCGCATCGAAGTTCTTGGGAAAGGAGAACCCGAACATGAGTCCCAGGCCGATCGCCATGTCTGAGTAGCCGCTGAAATCGAAATAGATCTGGAAGGCATAGGCGAAGAGACCATACCATGAGTCGATCACCCCGGCCGATCCGGCGCCAAAGACGGTGTCGGCGATCTTGCCGCAGGGATTTGCCAGAAGGATTTTTTTGGCAAAGCCCATGGAGAAGAAAGCAATACCGCGAGCAAACGTCTCCATCGTGTAGGATCGTGAACGGAGTTGTTCTGAAATATGACTGAACCTGATGATCGGCCCGGCCACAAGCTGCGGAAACATCGCGACAAAGCAGGCGAAATCGACAAAGTTGCGCAGGGCCCCGGTTTCCCCGCGGTAGACATCAATCGTGTAACTGATGGTTTTAAAAGTATAGAAGCTGATGCCGAGCGGCAGCGTGATGCGGAGGATATGATCGAGGCGAAAATCCGGGAAGCCCAGCCACGAGATGAACTGGTTGTAGTTTTCGGTGGCAAAATTGAAATATTTGAAAAATCCGAGAAGACTCAGGCTCACGCCGATTGAAACGACCAGCATCGTTTTCTGAACACGAGTCCGCGGCACGCCCTTATCCAGAGGTCGGGGTGGCCCATGGCCGATACGCGATCCGGAGATGATGAGCCCTGCGCAATAGTCAATGACGGTCGAGAGCAACATCAAAAGAGCGAAACCAGGGTTCGCCCAGCCATAAAAAACATAACTGGCGATTGTCAGGAACAGGTGTTTCCCTCGACGCGGAAGGCCGTAATAAACAAGTAGCGTCAGTGGGAGAAAATAGAAAATGAAAAGCTGCGAACTGAAGACCATTTTTACAATTCTTTCCCCTGATAGGGGCGATGACATCGTCGAAAAGCGGCCATGAAACCTGTTGAATGAGTAAGCGATTGACTGACGGAGTCGATCCCTTCGCAGGTCAGCATTTCTGCTTCTCCATTGAAACCCCTAACCTGGTATAGCCAGAACCAAAGAAGGATATTGCACCAATCGCAAACCCGGACTTCTCAGGAAGCGAGGAATGCAGGAACGGATTTTTCATATCGACTAGTGTTGGTATTATTAGTCATTCATGCATTCCTTTCTTCCTGGCTTCCTGGCTTCCTGAGAGGAATTCACGATCCTGCCCTCTCACAATTTTTGCCATTTTATGCACAGATTCCCCCGGTAACACCTTAAGCCGGCTCATCCTGAGAGTCGCCTGTGAACGTGCCATCACCGACCTGCGCTCGTATTCGCTGGAGGCCAGCCCAGATCGAAGTAGAGATCCAACGCGAAATTTTCGTTGAGTGTGTCTGAAAGGTAGATGCTCTGGAGCTGAGATTGCGCGGAAAATTTTTCCAAGAAGAGACGTCGAATCCCTCCAGGCGGCGGCAGCACTTCACCGTTAATGATGGCCCAGCGGACAACCCGAATCACCGAAGGTGCATAATCCCCCGTCAGCACTCGCTGCACCTGATACTCATCGACCGCGAGCGCATCGCGGTAGGGGTTGATCCGGTCAAGGGACGGCACATTGGAAGAATGCTGCAATATGGCATCGATTTCCATTTTAGGTGCAGGAACCCGTTTCGATATTGCATCCTTGTAGCGTCCACAGTTTTCCTGAATCTCCTCGGCACTCATGACACGATCAAAGATGGCGACTCCATCGATCGTGCCCATCCACAGTCGATCACTCCCGTGCTCGCGGCCAAACTCCAGACGTTGGGGCTTCCAATGAAAAAAGTCGCCGAGTATGTCGCGACTGTCGCCCGCCAGGAGGCCGTCGATATAGTAGGTGAGCCGCCCCGGTGTGTAGGTCAGGGCAAGGTCGAGGGAATCCTTTCCCTGCGGCCACTTGATGAAAGCCCTTTCGCGGCCGAGTCGAAAAACCAAATCACCTCCTTTTTGTTCCACGGTAAAATTGCGAAAGCGGGTGCCTCCGGAGAGCGCAATGATGGCACCGTCAGTCATGGGCTCACCAGGCATGATCGTCGCCTCGATGCTGATGTTGTTGGTTCGCCGGCAGCCTGAGACGACTGCCGCTGAGTCCCTGTCGGCAGCCCGGAAGGATCCACCACGAAGCGTCATCGATCCATTTCGATCAATCCACGCACGCCCCTCTGCAGTGACGCTGCAGAGCCGCTCGGACTCATGATCGCTCACCCTATTCAAAGAGCCGGCGTCCTTCCAAAGAAAGAGCAATCCATCCATCTTCGAAGGCCAGGACGGAGGCGAGAGTGCCAGTCGAGCCGGAGGCATCCGGTTAGGCTGCTGTGCCAGGTCCAAGACGCCATCAATGTTAAGCCAATCGTTCGCGGTGAGATCATCGGCAAGAGTGATCTGAAGAGCTCGATGGTCCGAACCGGTCGCCCACGTGGCTATCGCGCGGTGAGAATCGAGAGTGAGCTTCAAATCCTGAAACTGCACAGGCTCATTGAACACAACATCGACCTGGCGTTTTCCGTGAAGAGCGACGGCGGCCACCGCCGGCGAAGATGCTTTGGAAACCGCAACCCGGCCGGTCACAACAACAGTACCTTGCGTGGCCCGCACATGATAGACGCCGGCTGCGGAGTACTTATGCGAGGGGAGCGCGCCTTTTGTGCCATCCCCGTAATCCCATTCCCAAACGCCTCGCAATGTCGACGCCTTAAATGTCACAGAGCCGGACGCTTCCACCTGTTCGTCTCCGAGTCCCAGGGGTTCGAGGAAAACATCAGGATAGCGATCAGTCGCCGGATGATGCGTGTAGCGGACAGGCCGGTCGATAATCTGCAACGTCTTCGGGTCGATCTCTGCAACGAAGATTTCATAATCGGACGTGAAATGATCATGTTGATCGGGTGATGCGGCAAAGGCAAAAAGATGCCCGTCGCGGGATAGCATCGGGAAGTAAAGGTACCCGAGGCCGGCAGGAAGCCTGGGATCATTTTTTTCTACAATTGTAGTAATTTCCTTACTCTCCAGGTCGATCGCATTCAGAGGGCCGCCGGCGCCGGCCGTCCAGAATCCCCAGACTCCATCATTCGAAAAATACGGCTGGCATCCCCCGCATTTCCCCGGATCACCGATCATGCCTTTCTTTTTGTCGAACGGCGCGAAAACGGGCGTGCCGGTGGTTGCGCATGTCAAGGTTGAATTGATCAGGTAGCCGTTTTTTGCATACGGTTCTCGTGTCAAGCGGCTTGACGTGCCGTCCACCAGATTAAGAAGCATCGTGTATCCGTCACCGGAAATATATATAAGCTCTGATGAGCTCTTCCACACAACCGCTCTGTTTTCTCCATATGTACGAACCCTGGGGACGATGATCTTGTCATCCGAGCCATCAGGCTTGATCAGATGAAGTTCGCCAACGGCCAAACCATCTCGATAAGTATCCGCCATCTCTGGAAAACTCGCGTACGCAATTCTCACTCCATCCGGGGAGATATGCGGGCAGCAGTGCTGCCGGCCGCGGACATCATGAGCGAGTTGCTGCAGACCGCTTCCATCAAGCCGGCAGGTCCAGATCCTCCAGGCGCCCGTCCTGTTGGTTTCCCAGACAAGATAGCCATCCCCTTCGATTCGCATCTGATCATCCGGCTGGGGAGAAGAAAGAGGCGATTCAGCGGCAAGACCGATAGCAAGACAGAGTGCCTGGAAGGCAGCTGTCAGAATCCAGGGCCATTTCCGTGCCATCGCACCCTTCTCCAACGATGACGACAGTGTCAATGATTGCCTCGAAAGCGGCCTTTTCCTCGATCGAAGCCCTCCTCTTAACAGGCGGTCGAAAATGCGTCGGGTAATAACTTTCGAAGAGTTTTGCCAAACAAACGCCGAAACCTTGGAAGGAATTCATCATCTGCCGGCAGATCACTCCCGAATAACTCTCGAACACCCGCAATTGAACGATCGGCATAGACCGCCTGTGCTTCCAGGTCCGCGACCCGGATGAGCAGGAGGCCGGTGCCAAATATTGTGGTCATTTCTCTAGCCTCTTGGAGAATAATATACCGCTCTTCCTGACTAACGCCAATCCCGTGCTGACAGGTATTCATTTTAAGAACTCGGGCATTTCCGGAAAAACTTGAAGAGAACGCGCGATTGAATTACTCTTCCTTCCTTGAGCATCACAATAGCCATCGACTGCCGGCCGCTGTTGCGGCGGCCAACCGGGGTCGGAATTTATCTTGCCGGCCTCCTCCCCGCTCTTGCGTCTATCGATCGTGATAATCGATATCTGCTCTTCTCCAGTTCGCTGCGGGAGCGATACAATCGTGAATCCCTGCCCGCTTTTTCGAACAGCTGTTTCCGGGATTGGTACATTCCGGTGCGCGTGCTCAACGCCGCCTGGCATTTCCTCGGCTCTCCTCCACTCGATCTCCTCTTTCGCGAATCGATTCATATCACTCATTCACCTCATCCTCTGATCCTGCCGGCTCGAAAAGCCCGAACGATCGTGACGATCCACGATCTTTTTTTCTTATCGCACCCGGAACTTGTCGACCGGGAGATGTCGACACACTACCCGGCTCTTGTCCACAAACACGCTCGCAAGGCAGATGGCATCATCACGGATTCGGAATATTCCAAACGAGAGATTATCGAGCGCTTGCAGGTCGATCCCGAGAAGGTGCGAATCATCCCTCTTGGCACGCGCCCACTCGCTCCCGTGATATCAGACAGACCGCGGGATTCCATCCTGTTTGTCGGTCGGATCGAGCATCGGAAAAACATCGGGAATCTCATCCGGGCCTTTTCGCGCATGAAAGAAAAAGATGCTCAGCTGCGCCTCGTGGGGCCTCCAGGGGCCGGCTCTTCGGAATTCCGGACGATGGCTTTGTCATCCGGGGTGAAGGATCGAATCATCTTTGCCGGCTATATGAACGGCCTGGAACTTGCTGCGGAGTATGCGCGAGCACGCGTGTTTGTCTTCCCGAGTCTCTGTGAAGGCTTCGGCCTGCCTCTGCTGGAAGCAATGCAGCACGGTGTCCCCATCGCGGCATCATCAGCAACATCCATCCCGGAAGTCGCCGGCGACGCAGCGCACTATTTTGATCCGCAGCAACCGGAACAGATCGCTTCCATTCTGGATCGCCTCTGGTCCGACGAAACAGAAAGGGCGGCGCTCACTCAAGCCGGCCGGAGGCGATGGCCGATGTTTTCCTGGGAAGAAACAGCTCGCCGGACGATCGAAACTTATCGACGCGTGGCCGGGCAATGAGAATCGGAATTGATTGCAGTGAACTCGGCGGAAAGCCGACCGGCGTCGGCCGTTTTATGCGGGCCATTCTTCACGGGCTTGCGGAGATGCCGGTACCGCACGAGTTCTTCCTCTACCATATGGGAGACGCTGTCATGCCGGCCGGGCAGCGATTTGTTCCTCGTGCCATCGGCGGCTCAGGGCGACGGCTCTTCCGCGAGCAGTTTCGGCTTCCTTCATTATTGCGGCAGGATGCGATTGAATTTTTTTTCACGCCCGGCTATTGGCTTCCACTCTTCGCAAAAATCCCCTCCGTGTTCTCCCTTCACGACATCGCCTTCATCAGCCATCCGGAATGGTTCACACGGAAGGAGCGAATGAAGCGTACGGCACTCTCGCGCCTCTCCGCCAGGAGAGCGCGGGCCGTTGCCACAATTTCCGAATTTTCTCGATCTGAAATTCTGCGGCATTATGAAATTCCAGCCGATCGTGTTTATGTCCTGACGGTGGGTCTGGATCCTGAATTGTTGGAGAACAGCTCTGAGCCTGCCATCCCCCGTCATGGGCAGGGCCCACTGATTCTCTCGGTTGGATCGCTCTTTCAGCGCCGCCGAACGGATACACTGCTGCGAGCCTGCGTGCAGATTCTCGATCGTTATCCCGATGCGACTCTCTGGATCGCCGGAGAAAATCGAACGACTCCCCACATCGATTATGGGCGCATGGCCGATGAACTGGGCATTTCCAACCACATCATTTTCACCGGCTACACAGACGAATGGACCATCCGGGAACTGTATCGGAAGGCTACGGTCATGGTGTATCTTTCCGAATATGAGGGATTCGGACTGCCCCCCCTGGAGGCCAGTGCCTATGGGGTGCCTGTCGTGACGAGCCGGGGGTCGAGTCTGGAGGAGATTTTTTCAAACAGCGCCAGACTGGTCGATCCATCTTCGTCGGAGGATGTCGCTCGAGCCATCGCCGACATCCTCTCCGAAGAGAGAACGCGTTTGTCCATGCGCGAAAGCGGATTCAAACTCGCTGCACGGCATACACCAGTCGCAGCGGCCAAAGCCTTTCTGACATTCATTGAGGAAACAGCCAGCGTATGAGTTCCCCACCCGACAATCCTCAAATGACTCCCGTGAAACTATCCATTATCATCGTCAGCTACAACTGCCAAAGCTACTTGATCGGCTGCATCAAATCGATTTTTGAAGCCCGGCTCCCATTCGCCTATGAAATCATCGTTGTGGACAATGCGTCGAGCGACGCAGGATCCGAATTGGTCAGCCGAGAGTTCCCTGCCATCACAATCATCCAGAATAGCGATAACGTCGGGTTTGCTCAAGCCAACAACCAGGGGATTTTACGAGCGTCCGGGGAATGTGTGCTTTTTCTTAATAATGATACGGTCGTTCGCGCCGGCTCGATTGAAGCAATGGTCAAACGGCTGGAAGAGGATCGGACACTCGGCGCCGTCGGCTGTGCCTTGGAAGACGGGGAGGGCGAGCTGCAGGTTTCTTTCGGCGGGATGCTCAACTTCACAAACGAATTTTTCCAAAAATATTTTTCGAAAATAGTTTTCAAGCTAAGGCGGCGGGTTTTCGGATTGAGAGTGTTCTACCCTCACTGGGTCTCAGGCGCATTTCTCCTCGCCCGGCGTTCTGTATTAGTCGACGTCGGTATGCTCGATGAAAATTTCTTCATGTACACGGAGGAAGTGGATCTCTGCGAAAGAATCCGCAACAGAGGCCTTCGCATCTGCTACGACCCCGAATGGCGCATCGTTCATTTCGGCGGAAAATCAACAGGCATGAACCGTCTCAAAGCAGACACAGAGTATCGCTGGAGCCAGCTCTATTTCTATTCCAAACACTACAGCCAAACCCGCGCACACATATTGAAGCTCTATCTCCTCCTCAAAACGGGCGCTCGTTACCTCTGGGCGCTCATCACAAAAGAGGACCCAGAGCGGATTCACCTGCGCCATAAAGTCTTTTCGACGGTGTGGGAATACGATCTGTCCAACCACAAGAATCCGCGACAAGCGGCAAAAAAAGAGTAGGATTTTTTGGGACGCACTGCCGGCCTGATTTTCCTCGCCAAGATCTTCGCTCCCTCCTCAACCTTCGCCATCCTCTATGCACTGGGCCGGATTCACGGAGTTGAGCCTGTTGGGCAGTTCAATGCATGCATTACGATTCTGACCGTGTTCCAGTTTTTCGGTGGCCTGGGCCTCGACAGCTATCTGACGCGGGAAGCGGCTCGGGCGCCGGAAGAGGCTCGGGGGTTGCTGCAAGGCATCCGAAGGTACGTGCTGTGGATCTGTATCGCATCAATTCTGACAGCCGTGTGCGGGACGACAATCGCCGGTTACTCTCAACCGATGATCGAGGCCGTGGGCATCGGCAGCCTGGCGCTTCTCCCTTTCGCATTGGTGTCACTCTGCGATGCCACTTTTATCGGACTCGGCCGGACAAAAACAGTCGCATGGATTTCTTTGTTCGAAAACGCACTGCGCCTGAGCCTCTCCGTTGCCGTCATTTTCTTTCACTTCAACCTGCTCCTGCTCATGGCGGCACACGTCATCGGTAAGGGATCGGCGCTTATTCTCTATGGTATCGCCACGGCGCGCCTGCCCAAGGCTCACACGTCCACCCACACCGCACTGCCACATCTCCGAACCGTGACCACATTCATGGGGATCTTGATGGTCTACGCCATCTTCTGGAAGGTTGATGTCCTCTTGCTGTCACGGATTCGAGGCGATTATGAGGCAGGCGTCTACTCCATGGCCAACAAAGCTGTGATGATTTTTTTTATGGCGCCGTCGAGCCTAGTCACAGCCGCTCTGCCGAGACTCTCATCTGCATTCGCTCATGATCGAGCTCAGGTTGACAATATTTTCAAGAAAACCGCAGGCGCTGTTTCTTTTTATTTCATCCCGATCAGCCTTATTCTCATGCTGCGCGGTGGCGATCTATTCAACCTTCTCCGGTTGGGATCGCGCTTCGCTGTCGCCGGGCCCATCGTCCCGATTCTCGCTGGAGTTCTGGCGATGATGTCCCTCATCGAGGTGTGCTTCAGGACGATGCTATCCGCCGGCCTGGAGCGAAGGGGGTTTTGGGTCGGCTTTCGGAGCATGATCGTCTGTCTGTTTGGTGTCGGTGCCGCCACATGGATAGGCGGCTATAGAGCAACGGCCTGGGCCATGCTCGCATGCGTCGGGTTCGACCTTGCACAGAACCTTTGGTATGTGAGAAGGCTCGTCAACGGCCTCCCCAAAGTGTTCCTGCAAATTCTGACGGAAGGCGCTGTCCTTGGAGTGATTCTCTATGGGGTTCGTCAATGCCCGTTGATTGCATTTCTCTGCATTGCTTTCAGTGTGCACCTGTTCCTGTCTCATGTCATCGGGATTTTGAAGATAGGGGAGCTGAGGGAACTGTTGAATGATGTGGTTCGCCGGCAAGCGGCATGAGGATGGGGTGAGATAGAGGGGAGCCGACAGAAACCCGCACCCGTTCCCAGACCTACTTGCGATCGCATTTCGCGGGAAGACGAGTCTGCGATAAGCTATTGGCATGCGGATCGCTATTGATTGCCGGAAGATCAGGGATTATGGGATTGGGACCTACATCGAAAACCTGGTCCTCAACCTGGTGCGGATCGATACCCGTAACGAGTATGTCCTCCTCTGCTTTGAAAGCGACGCCGAAAGACTCGGCGCCGTATGCCCACTCAAGATCGTGACAGCGGGGCTCTACAGCGTCGCCGAGCTCCTGGCCATCTCCAAAGCCATCGGCACGTGCCATGCTGATCTCTTCCATTCACCCCATTACGTCATCCCCTACTTTCTCCCCTGCCCTGCCGTCGTGACGCTCCACGACATCATTCACCTGCTGTATCCTGAAAATCTGCCGGGACTCCCAGCCAGACTCTACGCTAGGCATTTCATCAGACGCGCCGTATCGGTGGCCACGGCGGTGATCACCGTGTCCGATTCGAGTCGCGCGGATATCCTCGGGCGTTTCCCTGCTGCCACCAACCGCGTCTATCGTGTCTACAACGGGGTCGATCCCAATTTTTCCACGAATGGAGAGCCGGAGAAAGCCGATCGCCCCTATTTCCTGAGCGTCGGGAATAACAAGCCGCACAAAAATCTTTCGCTGATTCTAGATGCCTATGCACGGTTTTCCAGCAATCATGACGGTATCGATCTCGTATTGACCGGAACAGGCCCTCTGCCCGACCAGCCTCTCCCGCCCGGCATCCGGGCTCTGGGCTACATCGACAAAAATCATCTCGCGCGCCTCTACCGCGGCTCACTCGCCCTCATTTGCGCCTCCCGCTACGAAGGGTTCGGTTTGCCGGCGGTGGAAGCGCAAGCATCCGGGACGCCCGTCATCGCATCAGGTATTCCCGTTTTTCTGGAAACACTCGGTACCAGCGCGACCTTTTTCAAGCAAGGCGAAATATCTGACCTGGTGGCAGCAATGAAACGGCTGGCTCTGAATGCACATCTCCGATCTGATCTGGGAGAGAAGGGGATCGAGAACGCATCTCGGTTCAGCTTCGATGCATGCGCCCGCGAAACCCTCGCGATCTATGAAGCCGTTGCGATCGGCCATATTTCCGAAAAGGCGGGCCGCCAACGAAAGAGAAGAAATGCCAAAGAGGAACCCGATAAATGAACGCACAATGACATCATCCCATAAGGGAAATGCTGCGACGAGACGATGATGCCTTGTCGGCGGCCTGACGCCTGCAAGCAGATTGCGGGCATTCACCGGCGATACAAAAAGAATGAGTGAGCCATTGATTCTCCCTGGTCTGAATCCAACCCGCACCGCCATCATCCATGATTGGTTGATCACGGATCGGGGAGGCGAAAGAGTCCTCGAATGCCTCTGCAATATTTTCCCTCAAGCGACTCTCTTCGCACTCTTTCGCGTTCCCGGATCGCAGGCGCCCGCAATTGAACGAATGAACACGAAAAGCACATTCATCGAAAAGATGCCGTATGTGCGTCAATTCTATCGCTATTATTTGCCGCTTTTCCCTCGTGCCATCGAATCACTCGACCTCACCGGATTCGACTTGATCGTGAGCAGCAGTCATTGTGCCGCTAAGGGGGTTAGGCCTCCGCCCGGCTCCCGCCACATCTGCTACTGTCATACGCCGATGCGCTACGCCTACGAGCTCTTCGATGAGTATTTCCCACCAAGTCGCCGTTTCATGCATTTTGCGGCCCGGCTGATGATGCCTCGCGTCAGGCGATGGGATATTCAGAGTAGCAGTCGGGTTGGGCGTTTTCTTGCCAACTCAGCCAATACCGCCGGCCGAATTTCCCGCTATTATGGCCGCGATTCGCTCATTCTCCACCCGCCTGTGGATACTAATTTTTTTACTCCCGACACGATGAAGCCATCGAGTGAATATCTGCTGACAGTGTCGGCACTTGTGCCCTACAAGAGAGTTGATCGAGGCATTGAAGCAGCGACGATGGCCGGGATTGAATATGTGATTGTCGGGAGCGGTCCTGAACAGCCACGACTCGAAAAAATCCAGCCGTCAACGGCTCGCTTCGTAGGGAATGTCTCTCCGGAGGAACTGAGATCGCTCTATCGAGGCTGCCTCGCATTTGTCCTCCCCGGTGAGGAGGATTTTGGGATAGCGCCGGTCGAAGCTCAAGCGTGTGGCCGGCCGGTGATCGCCCTGGCCCTAGGCGGGGCATTGGAAACGGTGATTGAAGGGAAGACGGGAGCGTTTTTCCGGGACGAAAACCCTCGTGCCCTGGCCGAAACTATTGACAAGGTTAGGCAAATCGAGTTCAATACTGAAGCCGTACGAGAGCATAGCCTGAAATTTTCCAGGCCGAATTTCGAAAGCGGGATAAAAATCATGATCGCGGAATTCTGGAACGAGGGCAGATGCTGAAGCGGCGAGCTAAAATCACCGTCTTCTTGTTCGCAGCCACAGACCTCGGCACGTCCGTCCTCGCCTACCTGCTCTCGATTTTCCTTCGCTTCAAAGTGGAGATTCTGCCGAACGTCGAAGGCATGTTCCCGCTGCGATACTACATTTATGTGATTGGCGCGATCGCCGTTTTATGGCCATTTCTCTTCCGACTTCATGGGCTTTATAAGCTGAAGCGAGGGCGGTCTCGGGTGGAGGAGCTGTTTTCAATCATCACAAGCAGCGGCCTCGGGATTCTCCTCATGCTGGCGGCGATCGACTATGTTCGCATCTATGGGAAGAGCACATTCGAGATGTCTCGCGGCATGCTCGCGATCTTCTTCGCCCTCAATGTCGTTCTCACAATGATGGGCCGGCAGTTGCTGCGTCACACGATGGAGATGGCGTGGAGGAAGGGGAAAGACCTCCTGAAAATACTGATCGTCGGCGCCGGTGATGTCGGGCAGTCGGTTGCCGAACGAATTCTCAGGCACGGCGAGCTCGGATATACCATCACGGGTTATCTCGATGACGATCCCCGGAAGATCGGCAAGGAATTTTACGGAATCCCGGTCATCGGCCCGTCGTCCGCATTCGATCGCCTGGCGACCGAGCATGCCTTTCATGTGGTGTATGTGGCCTTGCCTCTCGAAGCGCACAAGAAAATTCTCCATATCGTCAACCAGGCCAGCCGGGAATGCCTTGAAGCACGAATCGTTCCCGATCTCCTCCAATTTCTGGCGATCCGAACAAGCCTGGAGGAGCTCGACGGAATGCCCATCATCAACCCTCATGACACGCCGCTCAAGGGCTGGAACAGCGTCATGAAGCGCTTCATGGATATCATCGTCTCATCGATCGCACTGGTGCTTCTGGCAGTGCCGTTCATCGTCATCGCCATCGCCATTAAGCTCAGCTCGCGCGGCGGCGTTGTCTACAAGCAGGAACGCATGGGTATGGACCGTAAGAAATTTATGATTTACAAGTTCAGATCCATGCACGAGGATGCCGAGAAGGAAACCGGCCCAGTATGGGCATCCAAGGACGATTCCCGGCGGACCTGGCTTGGCACTTTTCTTCGCAAGTTCAGCGTCGACGAATTGCCGCAGTTTTTCAATGTCCTCGTCGGCGACATGAGCCTCGTTGGGCCGAGGCCCGAAAGACCGAACTTTGTTGAAGAGTTCAAAGAGAAAATCCCGCAGTACATGCTGCGGCACAAAGTCAAATCCGGAATGACGGGTTGGGCTCAGGTGCACGGCTGGCGTGGGAACACTTCGGTTGCCAAGCGAATTGAGTACGACCTCTATTACATCGAAAACTGGTCGCTGACTCTCGATTTCCGCATTCTTTGGCTGACCCTGCGACGTGGAATTTACGATCCAAACGCATATTAAGAGGCCTGTGTCACATAGGAACCGTAACTTTATCCTCATCACCCTCACGAGGCGACATCACGATCTGTACGAATAAAGAAAAGACCAACACATGATGCTTCAATTTGAAAAAGGGAGCTTAAACCTTTGAGTAAACCACGCGCGCTCGTTACAGGAGGAGCAGGGTTCATCGGCTCGCACCTCTGCGATTATCTCCTCGCCAAGGGCTTCTCTGTCATCGCCATGGACAACCTTATCACCGGCGACATCGGCAACATCGCGCATATCCGGAATGAGGATTTCCTCTTCCTCAAGCAAGACGTCACTAATTACATTTACATCGAAGGGAAGCTCGATTACATCCTTCATTTCGCTTCACCGGCTAGCCCCATCGATTATCTTGAACTGCCGATCCAAACCCTCAAGGTCGGCTCCCTCGGCACACACAAAGCCCTGGGGCTGGCCCGCGAGAAGAAGGCCACATTTCTGATAGCATCGACGAGCGAAGTCTATGGCGACCCACTTGAGCACCCGCAGAAAGAAACATATTGGGGCAATGTCAATCCGGTCGGGCCACGTGGAGTCTATGACGAAGCAAAGCGCTTTTCTGAGGCGCTCATCATGGCGTATCACCGCGTTCATGGAGTCGATGTAAAGATCGCGCGAATTTTCAACACATATGGGCCACGAATGCGGGTCAAGGACGGGCGGGCGATTCCCGAATTCATCTCACAGGCACTTCGGGGCGAGGATCTCACGATCTTCGGGGATGGAAAGCAGACGCGCAGTTTCTGCTATATTGCCGATGAAGTTGAAGGACTTTTCCGTCTGATGACATCCGGTTCGAACGGTCCCGTCAATATCGGTAATCCGCGCGAGATGACCATTCTCAATCTCGCCGAGACGATCATCAAGCTGACGGGCAGCAAGAGCCGGATCACGTTCCATCCGCTGCCGCAAGATGACCCCAAAGTCAGGCAGCCGGATATCTCCCTCGCCAGGAGCCTCCTTTCATGGGATCCACAAACGTCCCTCGAAGACGGCCTCCATATGACGATCGACTATTTTATGCAGAAACTCGGCTCATAGGCCGATTTCTCGTCATCCTCAATTCGGTACCGGTGGTATCCTCTTTTCGCGAAGCCATCGAACGGTGTAATGTATGTCATACGAAAGGGAGCCCGTGCCTCCAATCCTGAACTTGGTGACTTTCTCATAAGGGCGCCCGTTGAACAGGGCGGCAGCAGATTCGACTGTGGATGGCAGTTCGTTAAGGAGCAGGCCGTCAACAGCGGAATCAACAATGAGTCGATAGGGGATCGATCTCCCATCGGCATAGCCCACTTCGATCGTGACCGGAGGGATCGTGAGAAAGGCTCTGCTCATTTGCCCGGAAAATGTGAGCGGCATATCGATTCCAGCATAAAGGCGGCCGTCCGAGGGTGGGACGGTCACCCATTCTCCCATTTGACAGGCCATCCGGGCGACTTCATCCAATGTGGAATTTTTCGCTGATGCCGTTCGTTCGAGGAGTATTCGATCAGGCTTTTGTCGATAGTCAGCGAGTGCGTAATGATCGAGGATGGCTCGTATGGTCGCCGGGCCCTCCAGCAATGGGTGACGCATGTCAATGGTGGAGAAATGGAGGACGAGATACCCCGGTGCACGCGAGCTCATGAAATGCCGATAGCATCTCTGATCAAGGTAAGGAGTATAGGCTTGGTAGGTCTGAATAATTGGGTTCGGCTGCCATGGCAGATCATTTGCCGGCATGATACTTGTTTCATACGGCACTGCATCAACTGATGCTCTGTCAGCATGGATTCGCTGCACCCAGCTTTCCGGCAAACGGTCGCCCGCAAGACTGGCCTGCCCCTCAACCGCCATTTCCGCTCGTGTCGTTGGAAGTGTCGTCAGCGAATAGATATTTTTCACCCCGGTCACTCCGGTGATCCCTTGAATGACTCTGGAGGCATCGAGGTGCTTGACCATGTCTATGGAAGTGATGGCGATCGCAAAAATGAAAAACCCGCACAAGCCGAATAATCGCACTTCGCGAAGTGTTTCACTGAAAAGTATCAAGAGCGCTATCAACGCCAGAATCAGAGGGTAGAAGTTAAGGAAGTGGGTTATTTCCCGAATAAATGCGTGCTTGTAGGCGAGCATGATTGGCATGGAAAAGAGCAGCGCCACTCGCTGTAGGCCGGATCGTTTTTGAAAGAGAAGCACCATGAGAATGACATAGACGGCAAGACAAATCTGCCCCAACAGACGCAAAGGCAAACGGCTGGGGAGGCTCATGGCGGCCGTATAACCCCATGTAATCTCCCACGATATTCGAAGCCACTCCAAAAATGTCGAAAAGGATTGAAAATGGAAAAGGATGACACCGAGCAAAAATACAAAAAAGGCTCCGAATGAGGCTGCACCAGCCAGTCGCTGCTCCCGAGATTTTTCCCTGAGTCTCAGGATCTCAGCCAGGAGGAGTGTTGGGAGAGCAGCCATTCCTATCGAAAATTTGGTAACCACACCAAATCCCGTGATAACGCCACCGAGGAATGCGCCAAGAGTTGGGCGCACGGTCCCATCCAGCGATGCCGCCAGAACAAGTGCCTGAAGAACAAGCAGCTGATATTCATGTGAAAGCCCAAGGCCAAGAGAAAATAGAAAAGTGATGACGAAAAGAAGAACGAAAACCGCCCGCTGCGCTTTTCGGACATATAAGAATAGTAGCCACGCCAAAATGCCATGGACAATCAAGCGCTCACAGAGAGCTTCGATCAGATTGTTTTTGATGTCTTGAGGAAATAGTAAATATCCCAAAGGGCCGGCTGTGTAGTTGACGTCCTTTCCAAAGATGTAATTCAGATGGGCGGCGACATTGATTCCCCATATAGACGAATGATCAAGACCAATGCCTGCAGGCATGTACGCGGAAGGGAATAATGCCACAAGCAAAAATGCCAGAGCGATGAGTTTGGTGGCAGTAAGGCTCGTCTGTGGACTCATCCAGGCTAACATATCCAAAGAGAATCCACGATGCAATACCAGGGGCTATTCGATAACCTGGCGGCGTTGAAATTGCAAAGGAGATTCCTATTCTCTTTGGAACGGCCGAGGTGCTGGTGAGCCTGCTCACCGCCGCGACTCAGCCTGGTCGTTGTCAGAGCCGATTTTGAGCCAAAGAGGCCCTCGCCTGCGATATTAAAATGTGCTTTCCGCCTTCCTGCCAGGTCAACTGGAGAAGATGAGTGAGCCCGGCTCTCTCCTTTTGCAAGCATCGAAGCATCAGCAGGCCGATGCTAATCGAAGATTTTTTCGAGTGCCTGATATTGAGAGTGCAATTCTTCGACAGCCTGATCGATGTCACCCGACTTCCCTGTTGTGCAGATATCTGCAAGTTTTTTCGATTCGGCCTGTAATCTTTCAGCCGCCGCCTTAAAGGGCTCGGCTTTGTCTTTAAGCCACTCGGGCAAAGTCGCTTTGGTAATGACGCCGGCCTTGAGAACCAGTTCCTGGCTCGCGGTCCTGATCTGATCATAGTGCTTTTCAGGCAGATACTTGTGATAGACGACATAGAGCACTCGGTGAAAAGCATCAACCTCTTCCAAAACCGGCCGGATGATTCGAACCAGCATTTCAAAGGTGGAATGCAGATTCTCCGCGGCATTCAGAAGAGCCTGATCATCCTTGCCGGCAACGGCCTGATCATAGGCGATGACTGCTTGTTTCAGGGTTTCGATTCCCTTTTTCCAATCAGCCTCTTTATCACGGAGAATACCGGGGAGTTTGGCATCGAACATTTTCTTGGCGCCGGCATCAACGTCCTTCACATAGGATCGTAATTCAGCATAATCCTTTGCCGGATATGCGGAATGCCAGATCGGATAAATGATTTCATGAAAATCCATCAGTTCCGGTACTGTGCTTTCGGTTTCTTTTTGAGGAACATCTGAAGCGGAAAGAACAACTCCAAACGCAATGAGTAAAGGCGGTAACAAGGCAACGATCTTCACTTTCATTTGTATCTCCTGCAAGAATGAGTAACCATTTGCCAAACGATCATCTCAGCGCCACCACAAAACGCCGGGTATCGTACCAAATTGGTTCCCTCATTCGCAACAGGAACGATCTTCATGCAGAGGTCATACCTCCGCGCCTCCAGCGCTGCGAAACCCCTCGATAATAGCCTGCGAGATTGACATCGACGGTGGGTCTGGAGATACTGAGCGGCATCCCTGTGTATGAGCAGGGTGAGAACGGACATATAAGAGGAGGTCATTTTCGTGGATTATTTTTTAACTGAAGAACAACAGGAAATTCGTAATCTCGTTCGGCAGATCGCCGAAGAAAGAGTGCTGCCTGTCAGGGCGGAATTGGATGAGAAGGACGAATTTCCATGGGAAATAATGAAGGTGCTCGGAGAATCGGATATTTTCGGCCTCTTTGTTCCCGAGGAATACGGCGGACTCGGAAAGGGCTGCCTCGAACTGTGTCTGGCCACTGAAGAACTTTCCAGAATCTGTCTGGGAGTGTCGACATCCTATGCGGCCAATGCATTGGGATCCACTCCAATCCGGCTCTTCGGCTCAGACGAACAAAAGAAGAAGTTTCTGCCTGCGGTTGCCAAGGGCAAAAGGCTTGTCGCATTTGCGCTCACCGAGGCCGGCGCCGGAAGCGATGCCGGAGGTATCCGGACGACGGCACGGCTTGAAGGAAATGAATACATCCTTAACGGCACGAAACAGTGGATTACCAACGGCGGGGAGGCTGAAATCTACACGGTGATTGCATTAACGGATAAGTCGAAAGGCCCGCGAGGCGCATCGGCATTCATCGTGGAAAAAGGAACACCCGGGTTTGAATTCGGAAAGAAGGAGCGGAAGCTGGGCATCAGAGCATCAGCGACCCGCGAGCTCGTGTTCGATCAGTGCAGAATCCCCAAGGAAAACATCCTCAGCAAAGAAGGCATGGGATTCATCATCACAATGAAGACACTCGATCAGGCGCGCGCCGGCGTCGGGTCCCAGGGTGTCGGTGTCGCGCAGGGAGCGTTCGAGGAGGCGACAAAGTTTGCTCGGCAGAGGCATCAGTTCGAGCATCCGATCATCAGCTTCCAGGCCGTTCAGCACATGCTCGCCGACATGGCAATACAGATCGAAGCGGCTCGCGCCCTCGTCTACTCCGTGGCGCGATATGTCGACAGCGGAGCAAAAGACATATCCAAGGAAACCGCAATGGCGAAAACATTCGCAACCGACATGGCCATGAAGGTTACGGTCGATGCATTGCAGGTCATGGGTGGATCCGGCTATATGCGGGAATACCCGGTCGAAAAAATGATGAGAGACGCGAAAATTTTGCAGATCTACGAAGGGACCAACCAGATCCAGAGAAATGTGATCGGGCAATCACTGATCAAGGAAGCTGCAAGAAAGAAATAATGCCAAAGGCGCGGAGTGGGCGGCATAAGGCAGAAAAGCAAAAGGGGAAAAGAGCACAATCCCGCCATACCAGAATAGTTTTCTATTGCCTACCGCCTCTGGCACTCTGCTTCCTCGCGTGGCTAGCTTGGCGCATATGGCCGGGCCGGCTTGGCGACCACCCGCCGACCCGGCCGAATATCGTCATCATCACCATCGATACACTCCGCGCCGACCACGTCGGTTGCTATGGGCGCACTCAGGCGGCGACCCCGACGATGGACCGGCTGGCAGCGAAGGGCATTCGTTTTGATCAAGCCATCGCACATGTGCCGCTCACACTTCCATCCCACGTCACGATGATGACCGGTCTGACTCCGCCGCATGCAGGTGTTCGCGACAACGCGTCATTCACTCTCGGCGACAAAACCCTGGTCATCGCCGAAGCACTTGCCGCCGCCGGCTATCAGACGGCGGCCTTCATCTCCGGCTTCCCGCTGGATCATCGGTTCGGGTTATCACGTGGCTTTCAAAAATATGACGATCACATGCCGCATGGATCATCAGGGCGAGTGGCCTATGTCGAGAGGAAAGCCGATCGGACGACGGAAGCCGCTTTGGGATGGCTCGCCAAGGCTCACAGCCCATTCCTTCTCTGGATTCATTACTTCGATCCGCACGCCCCGTACGAACCGCCGCCCGAGTATCTCAGCGCCTCAACACCATACGACGGTGAGATCGCATACGTCGATGCGCAACTGACTCGGGTCATCGATGAACTCCAAAGAAGCCCGACAATCGTGATCGTGACATCGGATCATGGAGAGAGTCTGGGTGACCATGGCGAATCCACACACGGCCTGTTCGTCTACGATTCGACCATCAGAGTTCCTCTGATCATTCAAGGACCCGGTTTGCGGCCGCGCATTGTGAGCGAGATCGCCATGCTGTCGGACATCGCCCCGACGATTCTCCGGTTGGCTGGTTGTTCAATTCCGGAGACGATGCATGGGCACATCCTTTTTGAATCGCTCCCTCAAGAGCGATCGGCCTATGCCGAATCCCTCTTCGGGCTGCTCAACTGCGGCTGGGCGCCGCTCCGCTCCACGCGGGATTCCAAATGGAAATTCATCGACGCGCCTTCGATTGAGCTCTATGACATCGGAGCCGATCCCGCTGAGGTGCATAATGTCGCATCTTCAAATCCCTCCATCGTGACATCGCTGAAAAATCGCTTGAAGACTGAAGAGACCGTGACAGCAGCTCCCGACACGTCTGTGAATCAACTTGATCGTGAGACTGCCGGGAAACTCGCGAGTCTCGGATACATTTCCGGAGCAGGGGCTGTGAACGTGACAGGCCGCGATCCAAAAGACGTGGTGGGGCTCGCGAATCGCCTGGAAACCGCCATCGCTGCCGCTCACAGCGATCCTCCAGCAGCCATCGCTGCACTCAAGGAAGTCACCTCCGCCGATCCCGAAAACCAGCTCGCCTGGAAGATTCTGGCCGTCGCTCTTACCGATGCCAAGGAGTACAACGAAGCAACCGCGGTGATCGAGTCACTGGATCGTCAAGGGAAAGCGGCGGCTCCAATGATCGCCGATCTCGCCGACATACAGCGCCTCGCAGGAAAGATCGATCAATCTGTCACAACAGCTCAACGTGCCGCTCAGATGGATTCACAATCACCGGAAGCCGCGCTGTCTCTGGCGCGTTCACTGGTATCGATAGGGAAACCGGATGAAGGGCGAGCAGAGGCCATGCGCGCGCTCACGCTATCACCTGAGAGCACATCGGCACTCCAGACGACCGCGGACATCGATATTCTCCTTTCTGATTTCGCATCAGCCGCAGATCTGATGAGGAAGGCAAGCGAGCTGGAGCCTGAGGATACTGCGCTTGCGCTGAAGCACGGCATCTGCCTTGTGCGATCGGAACAGTTGGATTCTGCGGTGAAAATTTTCAAAGACGTTGTGGAGCGCGAGCCGACAAACGGGCCTGCCCTGATATCACTTGCCGGCGCTCTCGCGAAGAACCAAAATCCCGCTGCCGCGATCCCCTATTTCCAGCGAGCCATCACAGCCGGCGTCAGAACGACAGGATGCTATAACAGCATGGCCATGGCTCAGATTGAAGCAGGCGACAGAGCCGGAGCCAGGGAAACGTTGCGCGCGTCACTCATCCTGAATCCGAGCCAGCCTGAAATAATGCGCCTGCTGCAGAATCTCAACAACAGATAGCAGGCACTATTCCCCGATGATTTTCACAAGCACTCTCTTGCGGCGCCGCCCATCAAACTCGCCGTAGAAAATCTGCTCCCAGGGGCCGACGTCCAGCCGGCCTTCCGTGACTGCGACAAGGACCTCCCGGCCCATGATCTGCCGCTTGAGATGAGCATCGCCGTTGTCTTCCCCGGTTCGATTGTGCTTGTAGCGGGAAACCGGCTCGTGCGGTGCCACGTTTTCAAGCCATGTTTCATAGTCCTGCAGAAGACCTTGTTCATCATCGTTGATGTAGACACTCGCGGTGATATGCATCGCATTGACGAGACAGAGTCCTTCTTGAATCCCGCTCTCACGAAGTGTCGATTCAACCTGCGGCGTAATATTGACAAATCCCCGCCTGTTCGGAATATTGAACCACAATTCTTTCCGGTGACTCTTCATATCGACGCTATTATCCTTTCTTGAAAATAATGGTGTTCTCCTTTTATTCCGCCCGGAGAGCTTCGACGGGATCGAGCGCCGCGGCACGCCGCGCCGGCAGCACACCGCTCGCGAGGCCGACCGCGAAACTGACGAGAAGCGCGGCGACAACAAATTCCGGCGGAGTATGAAAAGGCAATCCAGGGAAAATTAGTTGTATGAGATAGGCGAGGCCCATTCCGATGCCGATGCCGAGCACTCCGCCGGCAAGGCTGAGAAGCGATGCTTCGAACAGGAAAAGCAGCAGAATCTGAGTGGGGCTGGCACCGATCGCCTTCGCCATGCCGATTTCGGCCGTTCGTTCGCCGACCGAAATCAACATCATCGTCAGGATGCCGATGGCTCCGACAACAAGGGAAATCCCTCCAATGCCCCCGACCGCAACGCTGACGATGGTCAGGATGCGGTTCATGACATCGAGCATTTCGGTCTGAGTTGTGATCGTAAAATCTTCTTTTTGATCGCGCCGCTCAAGCATGATTTTACGGATACCATCGACAATGCTTTTCTCTGGAATATGGCTTGTAAAAAGCACATCAACCTCGATCAACTCATCGCGATTGAAAAGGCTCAGCGCCGCAGAAACCGGAACATAGGCAGAATCATCAATGTCGAATCCGAGAAACTGCCCTTTTGGAGCCATCACTCCAATCACAAGAAATCGCCGGCCGCCGATGCGCACATGCTCGCCAAGCGGGTTCAGCTCGCCGAAAATTTCCCGCTTGAGTTTCGGGCCGAGCACGACCAGTGGCTCGCCGCGGCGCGGATCGCCCGGAGGCAGAAACCGGCCCTGTCCAACAGCGAATCTCCAGACATCAGGCACATCCGATGTCACGCCATAGATAAAAACACTCCGAGCTCGTTCGCCGGCTTCGACTCGCGCATTCCCGAATGAAACCGGCACGACGCTGACGACGCCGGGTGCGCGGCGAATCGCTTCGGCATCTTCGATCGTCAGTTTGCGGATTGTCCCAAGCACCGATCCGGGCATGCCGCCCGTCTGGACCCGACCGGGAGTCACCGTCAGAAGATTGGTACCGAACTGCGTGAATTCGGTCAGGATGTAAATTCGAGCTCCTTCGCCGAGAGATGTGAGAAGGATCACCGAGGCAATTCCCACGACGATCCCGAGAGTCGTCAGGGCCGATCGGAGGCGATGTGCGACGACCGCTTTCACTGCCAGCGCCAGGAGATCCACAATTCCTTTCATTGCTATCTCTTTGCAAGAGCCGCCACGGGATCGAGGCGCGATGCGCGGCGGGCCGGCAAGGCTCCGAATATCATGCCGACTGAAATCGAAACGAGAATAGCGCTCAGCACGGCCCATACCGGCGGTTCTATTGGGAAGCTCGGGTAGAGCACTCGCATGACCCTCGTCAGACTGAAAGCCACTGCGAGACCCACGGCTCCACCTGAAGTCGAAAGAACCGCTGCCTCGACCAGGAAAGCGCCGAGAATCTGCGATGATGACACCCCCACAGCCTTCAGAAGGCCGATCTCTCGTGTTCGCTCTGAGACCGAGACAAGCATGACATTCATGATCCCAATGCCGGCAACACTCAAAGAAATAGCGGCAATCCCAACCAGAACCGCCGTCAGAATCGTCAGTATCCGGCCAAAGGTGGAGATGACCGAGTCCTGGGTGAGTGCTGTAACGTCTTCCACGCCATCGTGCCGCTGTTTCATGAACGCCAGAACGGCCGCTCGAAGTCGGCTGATATCCTGATAGGAATAGGTGCCGATGAGCACTCGGAAAAGACCTTCGCGGTTGAACATCTTCATCGCCCGGATGACCGGCACGAAAACTACATCATCGAGGTCCATCCCGAGCGACATGCCTCGCGGCGCCATCACTCCGATGACTCGGAAGCGCTCATCGCCGATGCGGAGTATTTCGCCGAGCGGATTGGTGCCGGCAAAAAGTTCCGCCTGAACTTTTGGACCAATGACACAGACGTGCTGCCCACGATCCAATTCCCCCGGCGGCAAAAAACGTCCGATATTGATATGGAGTTTTCTCACACCCTGCATTTCGCTGGTCGTGCCGGCGACAGTGATGTCGCGGCTTTTCTCGCCAAAGCGCACGGTTGCCATGCCCGGCACGATCGGGGCGATGTTGCGAACTCCCGGAATCTGCCGGCGCAGGACCTGGATATCCTCGATCGTGATCTCATGAGGCGTCCCTCCGATAAAGGGCGCCATGCCTGTCGTTTCAATTTTCCCCGGCAATATGATCAGGATGTTGGTGCCGAGCGCCGCAAATTCTTCGATCACATATTGCCGGGCTCCTTCGCCGAGGCTTGTCAACAGGATGACCGATGCGACTCCAATGGCCACTCCGAGAATGGACAGAACCGTGCGAAGACGATGCTTCCGGATAGCACCGGCTGAGAAAAGAATGAGATCACTTATGAACATCGGCTGAGAACAAGAAAAAAGCAAAAAGTAAAAATTCTTAAAGAGACATCACTGTCGTACAGCATTTTTACTTATTACTTGTATATCCATCGGCGAGTCTGATCTGACTTCCGGCGCGGCTGCCGATAGCGGGGTCATGAGTGACGACAAGAAGAGTCAGCCCGTCGGAATTCATTTTTTCGATGAGCCGCACGATCTCGCCCCCGGATTCGGAATCCAGATTCCCGGTGGGCTCATCGGCGAGCAGGATCGAGGGACCCATGACAATGGCCCTGGCAACCGCGACTCGCTGCCGTTCCCCACCTGACAGTTGTTCAGGCCGGTGATCGGCTCGCTGCGATAGTCCAACCGCTTCAAGTGCGCGGTCGGCGCGGTCGGATCGCTCCCCCTTTTCGATGCCGGCGAATACCATCGGGAGCTCCACATTGCCGGCAGCCGTCAGCCGGGGGACAAGGTGAAACGATTGGAAGATGAAACCGATCTTGTGACGCCTCACAAGCGTGAGGTCATTCTCTCCAAGATGCGCCACCTCTCTCCCGTCCAGCATATAGGAGCCCGCCGTCGGCCGGTCCAGACACCCGATGATGTTAAGGAGAGTCGACTTGCCCGAGCCCGATGGCCCCATGATGGAAAAATATTCGCCTCGCGCGATCGAGAGATCCAGGTGGCTAAGGGCATGCACGGGCCGATTGCCGACTTCATAATCGCGCGAGATAGCCCGGAGCTGGATCATTTCAGCGTCTCCGATTCGATCATCACTTTGGCGCCTTCCTTCACCTCCACCCGATCAAGCGACACGGCAATGACGTCTCCCGCCGAAAGTCCCGACGTGGTTTCCACGAACTCCCAGTTTTTAAGCCCTGTTTTAACGGGCACAACGGCGAGCTTTCCATCGCGCACGAGCATCACCCGGTTCCCTTCCATCAGAGCATAGCTTGGGATGCGGAGCACCGAATCGTGCGCGGCCAGAATGATGGACACATCGGCGGATGTTCCAGGAAGAACATCCGCGACCGAAGCAGGATCATCGAATTCCACTTCCGTTTCGAAAGTGCGGTTCTGCTGCTGGATATCGAGCACATAGGGCGCAACCCTAGTGACATGCCCCGTAAAAGATCTGCCCGGGTAACTGTCCATTGTCACGCGAACAGGAAGTCCACAGCGGACCTTCCCGACATCGACTTCATCAAGCGACGCGCTCACATAAATATCTTTCATATCGAGCAGATCGATGACAGGCGGCATCGGCAGCCCCGGAGGAGATGGCGTGATCCACTCTCCCACCTCGGTTTGAACTTCGGCGATGACTCCATCAAAGGGTGCGAAGAGGATCGTCTTCGAGAGGTTGGCGACGGCGACATCGACCGCGGCCTGAGTCTGCAGGACTCGAGCCTGAGCCGCACTGCGCGCAGCAACCGCCCGGTCACGCTGAGATTGGAGCAGATCGAGAGCGCTCTGCGCGATGATTCCTTCTTGCAACAGACGTTGGTTGCGAGCCAGATCCCGTTCGGCCTGCTCAACAGCCTCTCGCGCTTCTTCCTCAGCCGCAACCGCTGCATCAAGCGATCGCCTCTCCAGCTGCAGTTGAGCTTTGAAATCAGCATCGGCCAGTCGTACGAGGATATCACCCATGCGAACCCGCGTGCCGGCGCGAATCGGCAGCTCGGCCACTCGCCCACCGATCTCTGTGCTGAGAGTCGCCCGGTGGCGGGTTTTCACCGTGCCGGCCTTGCTGTTTGTGACGATCTCCTCGACACGCCCGGATGCGACACGGAAGACCGTGATCGGTACGAGCTTCGGGCGGAAGACCGTCATGCGCAAAACGACGATGGCGATAATAATGATGGCGATGATCGTGAGACGCCGGATTGATCGGGATGTCATGAAGCTCCCTCATGCGAAATGTTGGAATGGTTATCAAACAAAACACAAAACGACGGATTCGCAGAAGCAGATGGATAGGAGCAGAGGAGCGGAGGCGCGGTGGAGCAGAGGCGATCGTTGCGGCATTGAATTCTCATGACGACTGCCTTTCCAAATCCTTCAGAACACCTCTCTATCAACCTTGTATTTCATCGATCATATACCAACCAGACGACCGATGGCAGGAAGGGGCTACAACGCGGAAAAAGGCCGGCTATTTCAATTCCTCGTCTATCGGTTATTTGCGGCGGCCTCAACGATTTGTTTCAGCCCAACCCGACACGAATATCCGCCGGCTGAGCAAATGCGCAGCCTAAAAAAAGGCGGCCCCTTTCGGGACCGCCTGAGTGGAAAATCGAAATGGTGCTTAGAACGTGAACTTGACGCCGAATTGCGCCTGGCGTGGAGCGAAAGTGTTCGTGGGATCACCGAATCCAGCAATCAGGTTGACTGGATCATAGGTTCTCGATCGAACATCGGTGATCACATTGTCCACATCGAAGTTCGCGTGGTTCGTGAGGTTGAACACCTCGAACAGAGCCTCGACTCCGGCCTTGTCGCCAAGACGGAAAATCTTGGAGAATCGGAGATCCAGACTCAGGTAACCGCCTGTGCGGTTGTTATTGCGTGTGCCATCGTAGGTGGAACCATCCGGCAGGACATATCCGGGATTGGGTCTATCGGCGCCGGAACCCCCCTGATTATCCAGGTTGACGCCGGCTCGGGTGTTGTACGGCTTCCCACTTCGAGCTGCGATGACCGAGCTCAGCTGGAAATCCCATGGGAGCGCAAACACACCGCCCAATGCGAAGACGTGGGTTTGATCGTTCGGAGAATAGCCCCAATCGGCTTCCCAGTTGTTCTGGTTGCTGGGTTGCGTGTTGAAGTCGTTGGCGATGTTTTTGGCCTTGCTGTAGGCGTAGGACAGCTGGAGCGAGTATTTGCTGTAGCGAGCTCGCATGGCCAGCTGCAATGCATCATACTGCGAATGGCCTCGGTTGCCTTCAACGTAGATCGCCTGGTAGTCCGGGAATATCTTCGCCGTGCTGCGATCTGCATATCCCGCTCTTGCGTCGCCGCCATTGATCGTTCTGCGGGCGATTTCATCCAGGCTCAACACGTGCACGAAATCCGCGTCCACTGCAATGTTGTCACGGATCTGTCTCGATAGACCTACGGAGAATTGATGAGCCATTGGTTGTACGAGCGCATTGTCCGTGAATCGAAGTGTCTGAGATTTCCACGTTGGATCGAGTAACTTATTCCGCCAGTAGTTCATGTTGTTGATGTAATCCAGATAGGTGAATTCAGGATTTCCAATCGACACGAATTGGGTCGGGTTGTCGGGGTCCATCCATCCTTCGTATAGGGTAATGTTCTGGAAGAGTTCATCATAGTACAACCCGTAGCCGCCACGGACAACGGTTTTGGCATCGCCCGTGACATCCCACGCGAATCCGATACGCGGTCCAAAGTTATTCTTGTCCGTCTTGCGATCGCTCGATTTCGCCAATCCCGCAGCATCCGTGAGAGTATCAATCAGCACAATCGCCTTGCTGCCGGGGAAATTGACGTTGAACGGCCCCTTCTCAACCTCGTAACGAACCCCCAGGTTGATCGTGAACTTGTTATTGACTTTCCAGTCATCCTGGAGATAGCCGCCGAAATAGGTCCAGTTCTCATCGGTCTTGCCGCCGCCGTCTGCTATCGATTTCGGCTGAGCTGAGCCGCTGAACGAGGTCGCCTGCGAATGCTGATAATCGTTGTTGTCATAGCGGAAGATGCCATAAAGAGTCGGCACAAAGAACCCGCCGAAATGCGTCCGGATGATCTCACCACCCACCTTAAAGTCGTGATCACCCATCCAGCCGGTTTTCCGCATCGAAAAATCATCGCGAGCTTGAATGCGATTCTGGATCGTCTTTTGTGGCGTGTTCAGATTGGCTCCCAAATTGAAATCGGGTGTGAAAATTCCCGGAAGGTTGGGATTTTCAGCCGTGATGTCGTTCAGGAAATGGTTATACTGCACGTGGATTTCATTCAGCTTGTCGGCCGAGAGAATCGTCGTTTCGGAGCCGAGGACCGAGTAGATCTTGTTGGTGTTCAGAGCACCCGATGACGCCAATGTATTCCCGCCGATGAAGTCATGCTGGCGTTTATTGTTCTCAAGGGCGTATCGAACATACATGTTGTTCTTTGAAGACAAATTCCAGTTAACCTTGGCGACCACCATATCGTTCTTGAATGGTTTCGCGAAGTTGCCTTCCTCACTCTTCAAAGCTCCGTTGGTTGTGATCGTCGTGTAATCATTCCTGCGGTTGTGCTCGTAGGCAACAAAATAAAACGCAGAATCCGCCTTGATTGGGCCACCCACAGAACCACCGAATTGCTGCTGGCTGAAGGGCGGTTTGTCTATTGCTTTCGGCAGCTTGACATCCTCGCCTTCGATCCTCTTGTTTTTATTGAAATAGAAATTGGTGTTCAAGCTGTCGTCACGGAAGAAGCCGAACACGCTGCCATTGAGATCATTGGCGCCGCTCTTGGTGACAACACTTACAACGCCCTGCGGCGAGCGCCCATACTGAGCCCCGAACCGCTGGGTCACAACCTCGTATTCTTGAATCGAATCTTGAGGGTACTGCTGGAGCAGGCCGCCGACGACCGAGTCACGATCATCGCCGCCATCAATCGAGAAGAAGACAGTCCGTCCCTGCTGACCGCCCATGGACGTTCCGCCTATTTCGGTTTTGGTCGGATCATAATAGTTGCCCGTTCTGACGCCAGGGGCCATCAGTGCGAGATCCTGGAATTTGCGGCCGTTGAGTGGAAGGTTGGTGATGAGCCTCTCGTTGACAATCGTCGACAGATCGGACTGCGAGGTTTCAACCAGAGGCGCTTCAGCTGTGACCGTCACCGTTTCGGCGACTTTCGCGGCGCCAAGGCTAAAATCAAGCGCCACGGCTCTTCCGACGTTGACAGTGATGTTTTCACGAAGTGTGGCTTGGAAACCGGCTAACTCGGCTGTCACATTAAAGACGCCGGGTTGAAGCGCAGCCAGGCGATAATGACCGTTGACAGATGATGTATCAACGCGCATCATGCCGGTGGCAACGTTCTTGGCCGTTATCGTCACACCCGGAAGAACGCCGCCTTCCGAATCGAGAATTGTCCCTTCGATTGAGCCGGTATCTGCTTGTGCGAAGAGAAGCGGTGTCGTGATGAGCACGACGGCGAGGGCCATGATAAGGCTTTTGCCAATGTTTGTACCGTTCATTCATCTCTCCTTTTCGATTAATTGGATCAAAGCAATCCGACCTATAGGGTGGTAAGCGTCCCCTTCCTCTATCCCACCTCCTTGCAGGTTCCCCCACGAACAGAAAACGAAATCCTATTGAGCTTCTGTCTTTTCATAAGCAATCGGAATGCCAACGTAAGGCAGCCAGGCTAGATTAGTAAATTGCTGATTTCAAATGGATATTTTTATTCTTGCGACGATTTGTCAAATGTCGGAATCCAAAATCTTGGATTCTGGTACGAAATACCGGATTTTGGGGATGAGATATGATATTTCAGTGGCGAATAACTGGAAATTTGGATGAGCCAGCGAAGTTGGAAGAGGAACAAGATGAGATGAAATAAATAGGGCAAAATCACCGGTTTTTCTTATTCCTTACATTTGTAATTTCTGATCAGCGGGGATGCCACCCAAAAAGCCGGGCGCTGTGATCTCGCTGGAACCGCACGCCTCCCTATTCCGAAGTCGGCTTTTGTCGGCGGCCCTGGAAAAATTTCAAATTTCATTTTCCCAAGGCCAATTCCGGATAGAATATCGGCAGAATTATATGCATCGCACCGATCACGTTCATCTTCGCCGATTCGGGATTTTGGCGATTATTACTATTTGTGCGGGGTTGATCTCATGCAGATCTTCCCACAAACCAGACAGCGTTCTGCTCATTTCCATTGACACTCTTCGTGCCGATCATCTCGGCTGCTACGGCTATTCAGCCGGCACTTCTCCAGCCATCGATAAAATTGCCCAGGAAGGCACGGTATTTGAGAGAGCTTTCAGCGCCGTCCCGCTGACATTGCCTTCTCACACATGTCTCCTGACGGGACTCTACCCAATGCACACCGGCGTTCGCGACAACGGTCTTTTCCAGGTACCCGATCGCCTGCACTTGCTTTCGGAAGTCCTGCAAGAAAGGGGGTTCGCAACTGCGGCGTTCGTCAGCGGCTTCCCCCTCAATCACCGTTTCGGACTGGGGCAGGGATTTCAAACATACGATGACCGCCCTGATTCTGATTCGAATAGCGAATTCACCTATCTTGAACGCAGCGCAAACGCAACAGTCGATGCTGCGATCAAATGGGTTGAAACTCATCGGGAAGGACGTTTTTTTCTCTTCGTTCATTTTTTCGATCCGCACATTCCTTATAATATCCATCCTGAATTCCCAGGCCTTTCGCCATATGACTCGGAGATACGAGTGGCCGATGCGGCCGTCGGCAGGCTCATCGAATATCTGGGGAAGACTCTTGACCGAACACTCATCGTCATTACAGGAGATCACGGTGAGAGTCTCGGTGAACACGGCGAAAAGACTCATGGTGTGTTCATTTATGACGCAACGCTGCATGTGCCGCTGATTCTGCGAGGCGAAGGGATTGAACGCGGCAAAAGAGATGCGCGCCTGGTTTCTCTTGTCGATGTTTTTCCAACAATTCTCTCCGCGATCGGAATAGCAGCGACTATGAACGTGGATGGCGTCGATCTCCTGAAGGGAGAATCGCATCCAAGCATCTATGCCGAAAGTTTTTACCCTCGACTTGAACTCGGCTGGTCGGAACTCCGAGCCCTGAGGACAGCCGAGAAGAAATTCATTTCGGCGCCCACCCCCGAGTTCTACGATCTCGAATCCGACGCCGGAGAGTCTCGCAATTTGCACTCCACCGGCAGCCCGGAAATGGCTGGGATGAGCACCGAGCTGGCTGAACAGATCAAGTCGGATACGACGCCTGAACCTCAACAGCCGGATGCCGAAACACGCCAGGCGCTCAAGGCACTGGGCTACATCCAGGGTGGCGGAAGCACAATCGAAAAGAACCTGCCGGATCCAAAAGATCGCATCCTGCTGCTCGCGATCATCGATCAGGCAACGACACTGGTCGATGCTGGTTCGCCAGAGCAGGCAGCGGCCCTCCTGAAACCTGAAGTCGCGCGAGAACCGGATAATCCCGAACTGGCAACTCTCTATGCCGATAGCCTCGAAAAAGCAGGCCTGGAAAAGCCACTTGAGGACTTTTTCTCGAAATCGGCCCGCCTCGGATATCCTCGCCTTCTCATCGCTCTTGCCCGTCGATGCTGCGACCGCGGAGAGACGGCGCGAGCTCGCGATCTGTTGCACACCGCACTTGTTTCGGGTGCCGATGAGGCGCAGGTGTGCAATGAAATGGGAATCGCGTTTGCGATGGATGGCAGGGTGAAGGAAGCAGAAGACCAATTGCGCCGCGCCATCAATCTGGATCCGAACTTTCGAGATGCCTGGACAAACCTCGGGCATCTCTTCAACCAACGCAACGATTGCCGGAGTGCGTCAGACGCATACCGGCGCGCCAGAGAAATCGGGCGGCCGTCCTCGTCGCTCCTGAATGGAGCTGCCGTCGCCGCTATCAACTGCGGAGACTCACAGGAAGCCGAACAACTACTCCGTTCGGCCGTGCAACTCGATCCCGATTCTCCGACCATCAAGATCAACCTTGCGAGGCTCCTGCTGACGGAAGGTCGAAAAAAAGAAGCCATCGATCTCCTGGATGGAATTTCGGAAAAACTCCCTGATCAGATGATGAATGCGGTTCGATCATTACGAAAGCAAGCCGCTCAAGGTGCCTCGGAAATTCCAAGATGATGGATCGTGCTTCTGGAATGATGGTAATGAAAAAGAGGATCGAGGTGAGTTGTCATCAGAGAAATTTCACCAGCTTGGACTTGATTTGATTTCGCCCGCGGCTCAGGCGACTCATGACCGTCCCGATCGAAAGCCGCAAGGTCTCAGCAATTTCGCCGTAGCTCAATTCCTCAAAAACGCGCAGCGCGACAACAGCCCGCAATTTTGGAGGCAGGCCGGCGACGGCGTCTCTCGCGGCGCGTTCCAATTCCCTTCCCTGCGATGCCGTATCGGACGTCCCATCTTCGCCTGCCGTTTCCAAAAACCCCTGCGGAAGCGGCTCGTAGACTCGTTCGCGCTCGGCTACGCTGATCGCCCGGTTGACCGCAATCCTGATCAACCACGGAAGAAAAGGCCTGTTCTGGTCATACCGCTTCAGTGCAAAATAGGCCCGAATGAAAGCATCCTGTGCCGCATCTTCCGCCGCTGCTTCGTTGCACAGAATTCGATAGCAGATTGAATAGATACGGCGTTCATACTTACGCAAGATCTGCCTGTAGGAGTTTTCATCGCCGGCGAGAATCTTCCTTACCAGATCAACATCTTCATCAGCACTCAGCGAATTCATCAGGGGAACAGATTATCACACCAACAATTGGAACTCAGAATCAGATCAGGAAAAATCGGATGAACCTCGATTTCGGGCATTTGATTCGTATTTATCCATGTTCATCTGCGGCTTCACTACTTCCTAGGCGGGACGTGACGCAGTACTCATAAACACGGCGCCAGTAACTCGGAGGCTATCGGAGCCGGGCCAGCCAGGTTTCAACTTCAGGGGAACGTCCTGGAAAACGGGATTGATAAGCAAGTGCATGTTCCAGGGCATGCTGCTTTTCCAGAGGAGAACGGCTCCTTTCGGCAAGATGGAATCCAATCTTGGCCCGATAAAAGAGCGCCTGCTCAACTTCCTCGCTGCCGAGCGCATCCAGACGAATTGATTCCCAAACGGCGAGCCGTAATCGAAGAGTGCCCTCGTCAAGCTGGGCCGGGTCAATTGCACTATCCGTGATGTAGGCCTGGTAATAATCCGATGCCGCAGCCAAACCGCTTTCCGGGTATCGCTGCCTGATGTCGGAAAAAAGCTGTCCGGCGCGATCAGGCCGGCCATTTTTCATTAATTCGAGCCCGCGATAGTAAAGGGTTCTGGCATCAGAATCTTCTTCCGATGAGAGCTTCCGGAATTCGGAGGATGTACGTGAGGGTCCCTTGGCGGTGAGTATCTTTGGTTCACTGGGAGTCTGCGGGATCTGGTTGTGCCAGAGCAGAAATCCGGTCGTTACGGCAGCCAGAGAGGCAGCAGCGGTGAGCGCCGACCACTTGATAACCGGGAAGGCCCACCACCGGCTGGTTCGTGGCTTTTCCACAGCAGTCATGACGCGCCGCTCGAAGGCAGTCCAGTCCACTCGATCGGACATCCGCCAGTTCAGGAGGGCATTACCGAGGGAACCTAACTCGTTGAGAAAACTCGCACACCGACTACAACTTTGCCGATGTTCCTCAATTCTCCTTCGTTCGTCCGGTGCCGAATTCCCATCATGATAGGCACCCGCCATGCGTTCGAATTCGTGACAATCCACGCTTGACCCTCCCAGTAATCATACCCTGCGCGCGCCATTCCTATTCCATGTTTTCTGGGGAGTAGAAATTGAGGCCGAGGAGCTCCTGATTGCCAATCCCAGTTCTTAGTATCTGACCAGTCAACTCTGTGCACAAAATGGCAAGACCTGTGACAGTGCATAATCATGAATTCCTCTCAGGAAGCCAGGAAGAAAGGAATGCAGGAATGGCTTATGAAGCCCCTGCTGGTCGAAATATAAATCCGCTCCTGCTTTCATCTCTTCCTGCATTCCTGAGAGGTTCGGGTGCGATGGTTGTCAAATCCACCTTGTTTGGTTGAGGCTAAGCCGCGTTAGGGCGCCATGAGGCCATGGTCGGTCATCGGAAAGATCTTCTCGGCAACCTTTGCCCGACTCGCCGACCTCAATCGACAATGGCCTTCTCACGAAGGTAATCTCTTCCGGCTTTGGTAATCTTGACCCATGTCGAAATCTGCGAGGGATCGACCGGCGTACCGGTCTTCACGTATCCGATTTCCAGAAGATCCTGTAACACCGATTGGATATCGGCATCTTCGAGGCCGACCTTGGCAGATAGATCATGAACGCAGACCGACTCGGCCATCGTCTCGCGTCTCCACTCATAAAGGATCTTCAACAATTTGTCTTTGTTCGTGGACACATCATGAAACATGGCCGTCACTCCCCCGAAATTTGACAAACGATTTCACGATGCCTGGGCCGGTTATCGAAATCCATGAAGATGATCTGCTGCCACTGCCCCAGCATCAGCCGTCCATCGGAAAAGGGTATCGCGAGTGAGGGCCCAATAAGAGCGGCTCGTAGGTGTGAGAACCCATTTCCGTCGCCCCATGTGGCATCATGGTGATAAGGACGGGAGCTCGGGACGAGCTTTTCAAGAAGTTCATCAAGATCTTTCAAAACTCCGTCTTCGTATTCGATCGTCGTCAATCCAGCAGTGGAGCCGGGCACAAAGAGGGTCATCGAACCGTTTTTCAGACTTGATTTCTTGAGGGCTCCGTCGACATCCTTTGTGATATCGATGAAATGATTGTGACCTTTCGATTGGATCTGCAGCGAGTTTGTGACGATCATTGTCCACTCCGACGGAAAAACTGACGACGCGCCATCCGGGCCCTGAAACAAGGGCCGGACGAACCGGCAAAGTACAAACCCATGGTCTTCAAGCCTCCATTCGGTTTTGTGCTGTCTGGCAGTGAGCCGTTTTCCACCTTCTGGCAAGTGATCAATCGTATACATAACATATCACCTCCCAATTCATGATTGTCAACCATCAATTCGCCGCGATAAATTAATGCGAAGCTGGAAAGAGGCGTTCAATCATCCTGGGGCTTGATCATGGCAGAAAAAATGATTTTGTATTGCTTCCATAAATGTCCATGCCTCACACTCGAATGCGTGCAACGGTAACTCAAAAAGTGAGCTCAATTGATGGGGCGGCTTCAGAGGCTATACTTTGGGGAGTGTGATGTCTTTTTGCCCCTGATATTTCCCAGCTCTGTCCGCGTAGCTTGTTTCGCAGGGATCGGATTCAAAAAAGAGGACCTGCGCGATTCCTTCACCGGCATAGAGCTTCACAGGCATCTGAGAGAGATTCGCGATGGACATCGTGATGTAGCCTTCCCAGCCGGCCTCGAGTGGCGTGACATTGACGAACAGTCCACATCGGGCGTAAGTGGATTTCCCCTGAACAATGGCCATGACGTTCTTCGGAATTCGAAAATACTCGAGGCTGCGCGACAGAATATATGAATTGGCCGGTACCAGGAAGCTTTCCCCTCGATATTTTGCATAAGCCGTGCCGTCCATATCTTTGGGATCCGTGACACGACTGCTGGTGTTGCTGGCAGTGAGAATATGATATTCGCCGGCGAGTCTCAGATCATATCCATACGAAGAAAGGCCATAGCTGATCACCCCGCCACGAACCAGCTTCTCTTCGAAAGGCTCGATCATCCGTTCTTCAACGGCTTTGCGTTTGATCCAGGAATCCGGTTTGATCATAGGCCCTTACCATACCATAAAACTAATCGGCATCGGAACACGAGAAGAAATTGCATGATCCGAAGGTCTTCAACTCTCTGATAAAACTCTGTTCCTGTTGCAAGGGCAGGCATGCGGAGGCAGAGAGGTGCCGGATCGGGAGGAGAAAGGCAGTCCAATGAGCTGGATGAGGCTTCATTTCATTGTATCTCCCGGCATTTTTGCTTGACTCACTTTCATACAGAGAGCTAGTATTCTCTTGAGATTATATAGAGATGCGCAGAACACCATCGCTTATTATGCTGATGATGGCGCTCGCGCTGCCGGCCTCCGCGCTGACTCCAGTCACCAACATCCGCTATTTCGTCAGTCAAGATTATACGCGTATCGTCATCGACCTGGGTGGCAAGACGGAATATTCGGTAGGCCGCATCAATGAACCCGGCCGGATTCGAATTTTCTTTGATTTGGCGAGCAGTTTGCTGACCAAAGAGCTTGCTTCGCGGAGCATGCAAGTCGATGCCGGACTGCTCAAACAGATCCGCGTTGGACAATACGACGGCAAAACGGTGCGTGTCGTTCTCGATTTTCTTGAGGAGACTCGGCTTTCCTCATTCATGATCTCCAATCCATACCGCCTGGTGATCGATGTTATGGGAACAGGGATGCCCGCGGCGAGACCATCAGGAGCGCCGAAAACCACTTCTCCGGCAACACCACCGCCTGAGGCGCCGCCGTCGAAAGCAACGACTCCAATAATTTCACCTGTTCCTGTGACACCGCCATCCGCCAACTCCAATGGCACTCTCTCCATGGCACGGCAGCTCGGGCTGGGAGTCCATCTCATCGTGATCGATGCGGGACATGGAGGCACGGATCCGGGGTGCATGAACCGGAGCGGCCTGCAAGAAAAAAAACTGACCCTGGATTTTGCAAAGAGACTGAAGGCACTCGTCGAACAGAATCTGGACTGCCGAGTTGTGCTGACCAGAGAGGATGACCGTTTCATTCCTCTTGAGGAGAGGACCGCCATCAGCAATACGCTGAAGGCTGATCTGTTTGTGTCCATCCATATCAACAGCACGAAGAACAGGAACACATACGGGACCGAGACCTATTTCTTGAATTTCGCGACTGACGAAAGGGCGATCGAGGTCGCCGCGCGAGAGAATGCTATTTCCACGAAGAACCTCGGTGAGTTGCAGACGCTTGTCCAGCAAATCGCACTGAACAGCAAAATTGAAGAAAGCCGAGAATTCGCGTCTATCATGCAACACAGCCTCGTCGGGAACATGGCGAAATACAATAAGCATGCGAGAAGCCTTGGCGTCAAGCAGGCGCCGTTCTATGTCCTCATCGGCGCGCAGATGCCCGCTATCCTGATTGAAACATGTTTCATGAGCAACTCCAACGAGGAGAAATTGCTGAGGAGCCCTACCTATCGTGGACATCTTGCTGAAGCGATGCTCGACGGGTTGAAAAACTATATTTCGACGTTCAACAAACCAGTGACATCCGCATCAGCCACATCCAGACCCGGAATGTCTCGATAAGAGTAGTTCTCAGTCGCTGGTCAGCAGCCGGCGTCGGGAATTTTTCCAATCATGGGAAACCAGCAACTCCCCTATCCGCGAGTAAGCACACGCCTATTGCGACAAAATGGCTTCAGAGCCTCTGCGGCACGGCGGCGCGCGAGGATGCCAAGCCCTCCCCCTCCGTATATCAAGCATTCCCCTGATCGATGGTTTGGGAGGGAGAGGCTCCTGCCGAGCCGTCATGCCGGGTCTATCGAGACTATCTGATGGCTTGCCGCCATTCCTTATCCGCGGATTTCGGCAACTATTCGTATCTGGAACTCTTTCAGATAATGCAGTAAGATACTCGCCACCCAGTGCCGGAGTGGTGGAACTGGCAGACGCGCGGGACTCAAAATCCCGTGAAGCTTAGCTTCATGAGGGTTCGACCCCCTCCTCCGGCACCATGATAAAACCCGCATGAATCAAGGCTTTCGCGAGCATCGACGCCCTGAATCCAAAAAGCGATTTACTACGTTTGTAGAAATGTAGTCTCACTCTAGTCTCACTCAAAACGGGTTTCGGGGTTAGAGGCCGACTTTTCAGTTCATCCGAGAATAGGCGATAAAAGCCGGTCGGTAGCCGACTCTGGGGTATCACCCCGACCTCGAAGGCCGCATTTCGCCTGCCTTTTATGATGATCCGGCTACTTCTCCGACTCCAACGCATTCAAGGCCGATAATGTCAGCCGGTGGACAAGGCTTGCCAGTGGTAGCTTGTGATTCATCGCAGCTTGTTTCAGTCGCTGATACTCCTCGATAGTCCAGCTTGTAAGGACCTTTTTTTCTCGTGTAGGCTCCGGCCGTTCCAGGTCGGCCTTGATCTTGTCGGCGTAGCTCAGTGCGGTCGTCAGTCGTTTGGGTGTTTCGTGCTTCATTGCGCTTCCCTCCTACCTTGTCGGACACTGCGAGCATTTTAAACCACCTAGGCGCTTTACGGCTATGTCAAACCATCGGGTTTGAACCTGTGACGGATTCGCCGTCGTCACGGTGATGAGCTTATGCAGCAGCCGAGGCCGCCGATAATCAAAGCAGATGGTCATCCCATTGCCGGATAAACCATCCGCTGAGATGAGTACCACCGACCCATACAGCCAGCCAGCATAGGCATTCCCGAATTCATCATGCCCTCGGAGCTCACTTCGATTGCTGATCGATTCGATATGCAGGACAAAGAACCCAAAGCCTGAAATCCTCCAGGAGCCGAGCAGATCCTTGAATTCACCCGCTGATGAGCCGCCGATGACTGACAGCATCAAGATTGAGGCCGCGAGCAACTTGTTTCTCATTTCCGTACCTCCTAAAGACAATATAGGCTATGCCTTGAAATATGTCAAGAGATATATTTATCAGGTATATATCTACGGCTGCGTCGCATAACGGGTGTTATGTCAACTCTTTTTATGACTCTAAATGCCTGATACCATGCGGATTGAGGCCCTTAAGTTTGCTTTGAGTGCAAATGCTACATTAGGTCGTCGGCGAACCAATGAGGACAAGCGACGCTGTGTTGAAATCGCCTTGAGTGAATTCCCTAAGCTGTCTAGTAATGCAATAGCCAAAATGTGCGGTGTCAGTCATACGATGATAAATGGTATGCGCCCCCCCGAACTTGAAGATTCTTCAAGTTCAAAACGTATGGGTGCCGATGGCAAGGAACGTCCGGCACATCGCAACAGCAGCAAGCATGAAAGGACGGAACCCGAAGAAAATAATGGGGTTGATGACAAAGAATCCTCTCAGTATGCAGAGGAAGAGGAATCACAAATGCAATGAGAAACGGTGATAAATTTCCGTCTATTGTGTTATTCGGCAGTAAGGAGAAAAGTTGGATAGGTGACGGGTGGCATCGTCTAATGGCCGCTGATCAGTGCGGCAAGAAAGTAATTTGGGCTGATCTGAAGGAAGGAGGACGGATTGAGGCCCTGAAGTTTGCGCTGAATGCTAATGCCAAGGTTGGTCTGAAGCGTTCGAATCCGGATAAGCAAAGATGCGTGCAGATCGCCATTGCAGAATTTCCCAAATTGTCCAACGGGGCGATTGCAGAATTATGCGGAGTTAGTGACATGATGGTCTCGACCCATAGACCGGTTGACTCCAATAATCTTGGAGTCGAAAAAAGAATCGGTTTGGATGGTAGGGAGTATCGGGTACGTCATAACGGCAGCAAGAAAGAACGTCAAGACGAAGAGGATCGGCAGGACATCGAAGACGCCGAGCGGATTCTTGCCGACCCAGACGATAAAATAATCCCCTTTACCCAGGAGGACAGTACAGAAATAGACTACAGTAATCCAAGCGAAGGCATGCATCATGCCAAGTCGGCCATAGTTAGCCTGAGACAAATTAAACCAAACGACAACCTATGTGTGGAGTTAGTGACATGATGGTTGAGACCCATCGACCAATCAGTTGCAATAATATTGCAACAGAACGAAGAATCGGTCGAGATGGTAAAACCTATCAGGCACATCACAACAGCAGCAAGAAAGAACGTCAAGATGAAGAGGATCTGCAAGACATCGAGGACGCCGAGAGGATTCTTTCTGATCCAGATGACAAAGCGGCAGTCAATCCCCTATCATCCCCTCAACCATCGGATTTGACGCGCCAGGATGCCCCAGGTTTGATTCTGCGAGCTTGGGTGATACCTCAACATGGCTCTTTT
>CAIWXX010000027.1 GCA_903916735.1 uncultured Acidobacteriota bacterium | reverse complement strand
GAACGATACGGGAAAGGCTCGTCTGCTGTCTCGATGGCTGTGAAGGCAATCAAGAGGGAATCTGAGAACGATTCGAGTTTAGCTGCGAAACTTCAGCAGTTGGGTCAACGCCTGATCACGAAAAGTGAAAAATGAAGACCTGGCCCCATTCCCAGATGAGAAAGGTTCTCTGAGACGAGCCCTTGAAGCTTTTACTTATAGGTGAAAGTCCAGCTGTCTCTGAGCGCGCTCCAGGCTTTCGGATCGTCACCGCCAAAAAGAAACATATTGCCAGAGACCGAATCGTACACCATCCTGTGGTCGCTCCGGCTGGAAGGCCCGGAAATCTTCAGCTGGGTCCAGTTGGATCCGTTCCAAATCCAGGTGTCTTTGTGATACGTGTAATTTGGCCAAGCCCCGGAATCCCCGCCAAAGAGAAGGATGATCCCCGCTTTGGCATCATTACACATAAAAGCCCCTGATCTTGGCGAAGGCCCTTTTGCCGCCGACTTGGTCCACTTGGTTCCGTTCCAGAGCCAGGTGTCTCCGTTGTACCCGCTGTTGGAGTATCCCCCAAACAGAACAATCTGGTCGCGCTTGGCGTCATAGGCCATGGAGTGGAGCAGTAATCCCGGGGGGCCGTCAGGCGAGGACTCGGCGGCCTTCTTCCAGCCGCTGGCCGTATAGGTCCAAGTGTCACTGAGCCGGTTATTTCCGTCATATCCCCCGAAAAGGACGATCCTTTTTCTCTTTGAATCGTAGATCATAGCGTGTTTTTCGCGCCCAGACGGCCCTTTCTTGTGGATCTCTTTCCAAATGCGACCGTTCCATTCCCAGGTATCATCCATGTAAGGATTTCCCCATCCTGACCGCCAACCGCCAAAAAATACGGTCGCTTTTCGATTGGAGTCGTAAGCCATCGCGTGGTCCGAGCGATCGCCGGGACTCGGATAGCAATCGATCTGCGTCCAGTTGAGGCCGTCCCATTTCCAAAAATCATTCAACTCGCCTCCACTGGCGGCGCCGCCGCCATAGAGCAGCGCCAGTTTGTTTGTGACATCGTAGACCATCGCGTGACCGGATCGGCTCTCGGGTCCGTATTTGTTGATTCTTTTCCAGACGGCGGCCAAAGAAACGGCTGAAGAGGTCAGGAGCAGGAAGGCGCCTACAAGAACGGCGCCAAAATACCTCGAAAATCCCAACAACATCTTTTTCTTCATGGCGGTGAAAACCATCCTTTCCTGGATTATTACGTCGACCTTGTTCCTCAACAATGCGTTTTTCTTTTGCAAAAGGTAACTAAACAAGCAATCTTTGTCAAAGAGGGGAAGGTTATAAGGATTTGCTTTTTCGGTTGGATACCGAGAACTCTACAGATGTAGTAATATTGGGTTAATAGGACCACTCCAGGCGCTCTTCCGCCATCCCCGGGGACGGTGGAAGGGCGCCTGGAGGATATGTTTTCGGCGGTGTGCGGCGGAAACCTGGGTTCAGAGTAGGGGATTTTGCAGGCTCAGTCAAGAGCCACGATTGAGGATAGGGTATTTCAGATAGAGGTTGGCCGTCGCGTGCATGTCGGGGCGGATTAGAAGCAATAGGCGTCTGAGCCGGCTCCATATCCCCCATTCGGTTCCGGGGAAATGACTGGTAGCGGATGTTCTTGGAGCTGGAGTACCTCAAAGACGAACTTGATGCTCGCCAGAATCTCGCCAACGACATTCGATTGATAGCGCGCCTCGAGGACCGAAATCACTTCGAACTTTGAACCGCATTCGCAGAGAAGGGGGTCGACTTCGTATGCCTGCTTAAGAAGACGAGCCCGGGTCTTGCGTCTCTTTTTGATCCTAGCTTCTTAGGCGGGCGATCCAATCCACGTAGGCAAAAGTTCTGGGTCGGGTTCGAACAGAGCTCTGATATCTCGGTCAGGCTGCGTGCCCTTCGCATAAAATTTCAGTTGGGGTCCATCATAGAGAACAAGACGGCCGGTCGGCGGTCCGGCGCGCGGACGGTGTACATGCCGATCTGTACGATCTCCTTCATGTCTGTGATGGGAGGGCCGATCCACGCATCGAACCCCCTGTGTGCTTCCATGACCTGATCTTGTCCACGAGCTCGTGGCTGATGAGACCCTTTTCACGAAGCATCGAAACCCCCTTGGCTTCAAATAGCCCATGCACGGTCTTCGCATTGATCGCCGGCGCCGGTTCGAATTCATTTTTCGCCAAAACCCCCGCATGCCATGCTGCCGTGAATATGAGAATTAAAATTCAAGATCTGATCGCTTGTATGAATCGTGAGAATCGCGACCGGCAGGACATCTTCGTCCAACCATTCAAGAACATTAGGTCTTGATCGACATCCATGCGCAGCGGCACAGCTCCGGGAGCAGGTCGAGATGAAACCGGAAGTACGAGAGAATTCAGGACATCCAGCGCGCCGTTCCATTTCTCACCCTCGATTATAATTTTGGAGAATGAGATTATCAGGTCCCCCAGTCAAGCCTCAAACCCCATGCGTGCTGGTATTCATTTGCGGCGTTATGGGTTTCACCGAATTCATACCAGAGAGCGCCAAGATCGAGACGCGCCTGCGGTAGATCAGGATCGAGTGACAACGTATGCTGAAGTAATTCCTGTGCCTCTATTTCCTCTCCATTCTTCAGGGCAATGTGACCAAGATACGCCAGTGCTCGCAGGTGCTCAGGATTCAGCCTGAGTGTCTCCTGCAACCGCGCAACGGCATCTGTCATTTTTCCTGCTCGAAGAACAGCCGCTGCAAGCTCATACTGTATCAAACAAAGAAAAAGATATCATGGAGCAGGCAAAAAATGTCGGGCAAAATTGATCAATTCGGCCCTGGGCGAACTGAAGGCTGGCCGAGATCTTCGCCTGGAAGGTCTCCAGGGCAGACGCATCTAAATTTTTAAAATCCTGAACTTGTAGTCCTCGTGGCCAAGCGTTGTATTCTGGTCAGGGCTTGGAACGTTGTTTCTTCGGGAAATCCTTTGCACGCTTCAGTCGTGTTCGATGGATTATCAGATCGGCGTAGGCCTGCGTGAGTTCCAGATAGCGCTGATAGTTGGCGAGAGCCTCCTGCAGGCTCGGGACCTGATCGGCAGGCACATATTGGACGACGTTGCGTCCCGACAGCCACGTTTGATGGTTGTAGTAGCGGCCATCGCGCATGGGACAGATCTTTCCTCTCTCCATCTGCTGAATCTTCCGAATCTGTTCCAGAATTTCTTTTGGGCTTGACTTCATACGCGAAAGTATATGGATATCTATACATTATGTCAAAATCACCACAACAATCGGTCACCATAATCAGTCTGCTCGACTGCTTTCAGGACGTGCCCGACCCACGGGTTGGTCGCACCAAGAGCCACAAGCTGCTCGACATCCCGGTCATCGGCATCTGTACGCTTTTGTGCTGCGGAGAGAGCTTCAATGACATGGAAGAGTTCGGATACGCCAAGTACGATTGGCTGAAAACATTTCTGGAATTGCCAAACGGCATCCCGACGCACGACACGTTCAACAGAGTCTTTGCGGCGCTGGATCCACAACGGTTTCCGGACTGTTTCCTGCGCTGGACCCAGAGTCTGCGAACCGCGGGAGAAATCGTCGCGATGGACGGTAAAGCCCTGCGCCGCGCCTTGAATCAGGGAGAGTCGCTCCCCTATGTCGTCAGTGCCTGGGCCGTGGAAAACGGCTTAGCCTTGGGCCAGCTCAAAGTCGCCGAGAAATCCAATGAAATCACCGCCGTGCCCAAACTGCTGCGCGCCTTGGAACTACGCGGGTGCATCGTCACCACCGATGCCATGGGGTGCCAGAAAAAGATCGCCAAACAAATCATTGACTCCGGCGCCGATTATGTCCTGGCGCTCAAAGGCAATCATGAAACCGTGCACGAGGAGGTCAAGACGTGTATCTCGATGACGCTATCCCTAAGCAGGCGGGTGGGTCTGAACGACAAGGGTCCGCACCCGAACTGGTCCACATCGAGACGGTGGAGAAGGACCATGGACGTCTGGAAACGCGCCGCTACTGGCAGTGCGAAAATATCGGGGAGGTTTGCCGACCTCAAAAAGTGGGAAGGCCTGTGCAGCGTCGGAGTCGTCGAGGCCGTGCGCGAAATCAAAGGAAACCTCTCAACTGAACGCCGTTACTTTCTCTCCAGCCTCTCCTGCGACATAACCCGCTTGGCCAAGGCGGCGCGCGGCCACTGGGGCGTCGAGAACCAGTCTCGGGCTCGCACCGGCCACGCTGCCGAGAACCTAGCTACTTTGCGCCGCTTGGCACTCAACCTGCTCAAACGCGAGACGACAAAAAAACGCGGCATCCGTGGCAAGCAGAGATGCGCCGGTTGGGACCACCGGTATCTGCTCCGACTTCTTGGAGTCATCCCTACCTGATTCGCACTGCCTCCAAAATCAGCACAAAAGCACGTGGAATCTCCCTCCGGCACGGGCACATCTCACCGGAATAATCAGAGCCACCGATTCGTAAGAAGCGGTTCCACCGCTGGTGTCTAATCGGTCCTCGGGGTTTGTGCGCTGGAAACCGTCATCGCCTCCGCATCCACCGCTCACGCCCGGATTAGATACGTCTGCCCTGGTGTCCACGGTGCCTCGAAGCATGCGATATCGTTCGAATATGTAACGCGATGCGTCATAGATCAATCGCCATCACCGCTCCGCTCCCTCTTTCTGCACGACTCACGCGGAGGGGGCGATGTGGAAATCTCCTCGACCCCCACTTGCCACTGAGTACAGTTCGTTCAGGGACGACCCCGAAGCGCTTCGAGCACCGTGATCAATTGACGCACCGCGTCAATCGTGAAGACACAGGAACTATCGTTCCGATACTGAGATGCACGCCCATCCAAGTCGGTCCACTCGCGCGGAACGACGGCGCAATGCCCATCCGGCAGCACGACAGTGAGGCGTCCTTTTGATCCTCATCCCTCCGTTCCACATGTCACTTTCAGCGTCTGCCCATGCAAGGGATGATGTGGTCGAGTGATAGTGACGCGATCCACTGCACCGCAAGAGTTGTATGTAGTCTGTAAGGGCGTACCCTACCATGAAAACGCCACATTGAAAATACTTTCCGACGACCTTGTCGATTCTCGGGATGACGCGGTTTGTACACCGAGGGCTTGCGGGTTTCCGAGCGTGAAGTGGCCACGATTCGAGAGCAGGTGCAATTTAGAGGCCAGCCCCACCTCGTGCGCATCCCCTTCAAAATCCAGCGCAACGCCTCAGCGGCGACCGTCAACAGTAGTTGACAGGCCCACCGGCACCACCCGTCAAATCACAGGCCAGGAGCTTGAAATCAGGGTCCTGTCACCAACCGAAGACATGTCAATGATCGTTTACGGCACTCACCCGGCCGCTTCGCCGGGCGTTTCAGAATCTGTTTCTTCTGACAGGTCTTTCACTCAGTGCGCCGTTAGTCCTCACTCAAAGAGGCCTCTTGACATTGAACAACCGGGATGGCATTTCCGAACTGCTCTGCAAGCATAATCAGAAGATATAATCGTGATTTGATTTCAATCATCGCATAGAGAAGCAGCCGACCTTGCCTGCGCTCAGGCATTCCGTTGGCATGGACGCATCCAGGGTGAGAGACAGCCTTGTGGCGTCATGAAGAACAGGTGATCATCCCCTGACACGGGTTGAAGGCACAAGGCCTGCTACTATTCAGGCACCACCTGCGTGTGCCAGATACTATTCGTGCTGTCCCAAGCGAGAGCGTTGAGCACGATGTCCAGCGTGCCTTTCGATGCGTCAGCGGCGATTCGGTAGACATCGGCGGTGTTTGCCGGCGGATCGGTTTCTGTGAGCTGCACGAAGGCTGTCACGTTCGGATCCGTGCGCGCCGTGTAAACCTTGTTGGTGTCGTTTCGATGCCAGACGATCCAGAGACCTCCGTCGGGCGTCGAGGCCAGAGCGATGACGTCGCTGTCGGCTGAGGAGGGAGCCGTCAACGTGGAATTCGTGCCCAGCTTCCAGAGTCTGACGGAGGCGGTGGACGGATAGCCGACGCCGTATGCGAGGTAGACCCCTGCCACACCCCGGCGTGCGCTCAGTGCCAGATTCTGGCCTGGTTCAAGGGAGCTTCCGTTGCTCGTCGATGCCGGCGCCTTCTTCGTAGGTCCACGAGTGGGCAGGATCTGTTTCGCGAAGGTTCCATTGCCCTTGGTCCCCTGGTTGTAGTAGGCGACGTACACGCCCCCCGTGACGGCATCCGTGGCGATGGCCGTGTGAAGAATACTACCGCCGTTCACGGGCAGGATTCCATCGTTCACTGTTGACGGAATACTGGGATCGACACCGACGTGCCACCAGATGTCGCTGTTCAAGCACCAAGTCGCGACCGGGACGAGATTCATATCCAGGGTCGCGCCTGTGCCATAGCTCGCATAGGCATAGCTGTTCTTCGACATCGATCCGTTGAAGAGAGTCCATTTCTTGCCGGATGCATCGCTGGTGGTCGTGTACATCGCGCCTCTCGAGTACGGGTCATTCGAAGGCCCTTTGATGCCACTGAATACGAGTCGCAGCTTGTCGCCGTCGATGATCAGCGCCGGATCATGGATCACGCTGCTCCACTTCGACAGGACGGTGGTCAGGCTGCCGACCGACTTGCCGTTCACTCCGACGGCGGCATGACGATAGGAGTCAGTGGGTCCATCAACAGCCCAGACGACATGCAGAACGCCATCCGCTGTCCTGGCTATGGCCGGGCCGCTGAGACCCGTCCCAATCTTCGGTCCAATCCTGGTCCATGTCCCCGGTGGACCGGCAGGAACTGCGCGTGGAAGCATGGCCGTTACCAACATCACCAGCGTAGCGATGGCGAGACGGCGCGCAAGAGTGTGCATACGAAATCCTCCGTTTTTATTGGCTTCCCTGACGCTCGCGGGCTCATTGAAGTGCGGGAACCGTGAACCCCAAAAAACGAAAACCGGCGTACGCCAAACGCTGCGAGCGTCACGTGCAAGGAAGACAAGATCCTCAATTCTGTTCAAACTCTTCTGCCCATGTCGCATATGCGACATGGGAAAAGAATGACCCACACGTGCGCGATTGTCAAGACGGCGGCTGCAATTCCACGGCAACGTCAGAGTCCGAACAAGCGGGAAGCGGGTACATGCCATTTTGGGGTGACGCGATCAATTGGGACCTCAGGGACTCACGAAGAATTCCATTCTCCTCATCAGAGGTTCCGTAGCTCCAAACCTGGACTATTTATGAAATCGTGTTTTGGAATGAAACCATTAGGATTCCCATGGTTCGGGACCGCCTCTCGACTATTCATTTGGTTGAGAGGGGTGTGAGATGGCCGAGGTGTGCTGCCGAACAGCGGAGTTTGAGGCTCAGGGCCCGGTCTCATGATGCCTCCGACTGAATTCTGGCATGCCATCGTAACCGCCGAGGGACTTCGTCCGAGCAGCTGGCAATCTCCACTGACCTCAGATGTGAATACTCCCACATCGCATAGAGTGGCAAGAGCCGGGGCGTCGTTGAGGCGCTCACGCGCGGCGATGAACCCGACTTCCGCAACTGGCGACGCCGGCGACCGAAATTCAATTATTTTTCTGGTAACGTACGGCGGATTAGAAGAGCCTGTGCACATTGAACTGCAAAGAGGAATGCAAAAGCGCTTGTAGTGCCGACCTACCCTCTTGATTGTGGTTTGTGGCCGTGGGACACTGCGAGCATGTTCCTACGGGCAAAGAAGAGAATGAAAGATGGAAAACTCCATCAATTGGAGCATTGTAGAGAACCGTCGCACAGCCAGTGGACGAGTTATGCAGAGGCACGTTCTTTATCTTGGCGAGATCAATGACAGTCAGAAGGAATCCTGGTGTCAAACTATTGAGATCCTGGAACAAGGACAAACGCAGCCGAGGCAAGTGCCTTTATGCCCGGAGAATCGCAAG
>CAIWXX010000026.1 GCA_903916735.1 uncultured Acidobacteriota bacterium | reverse complement strand
CTTCCGGCGGTTGAACTCACCGGAACTCTTGAAGGAGGTGTACGCGGGGACGAAATTCAGAGATGGTTTGATGGAGAAGAAACGCAAGGAGGGAGTGCTTGCCGCCTAAGCGCGTTTACACACCCCTTGACGGAACCTCATGAAGCAATACCTACAAGCTTTGATTATCCCCATGACCATTTTCATAATTACACAGGCAGTGGGGCGGATTCTTATCTTGCCAGCGAGCATGTCTAGTGCGCTCTCCGTAATCAACGCAGTTCAGATTTTAATCGTAGTGTGGGCGGGATGGCGAACTGCCCATCTTAGTGATCGATGGCTCAGGTGTCTATTACGTAGCATTTTCGCTGGACCTCTGATCATGTTGCCGAGCGTATTGATACTCGGGGCTGCTCATTTTTTTGCGCATCGAGACGCAATAACCATAGTTGGTTTAACGGGTTCGTATCTGCTTATTGGATGTCCCCTCTTTGGCATGGGTTCTTTACTGGGAGGAATCCTGTCTCTTTGGCTGGGAAAGCAGATGAGCGGTGCGAGGTCTTGATTTTTAACTCTTCGCGCCTGAGTTCATCGCCTCAGGCGCGGCGGGCGTTTTCGATTTGGGCTTTGTATCAGTCTTCTCGCAGGACGCCTTCGATTAGTCGCGAGCCGTGGCAGATGGCGACGATCTCGATGGTTTCAGGAGCAAGGCGGTAGACAATACGGTATCCGTGATGGATGCGTTCGCGGAGGTTGGGATCACCGTACTCCGGGACCATACGGCCGGCCATTGGGTGAGCCGGGATAGCGCGTACAACACGCATGATCTGTCGCGCGAAGATCTTTGCGTAGCGATCCGAATCGAGTGCGATGTACTCGACGATTCCTCCGAACTGGCGAGCGGCTTTCGGTGACCACCTGATCACGAGAGCCATTTACTCATCCGCTTCTCAATTTCCTCGTGCGGAATGCCTTCGCCACGATTCAGCTCAGCCAGGCCCTCATCCACCTGCAGCTTGAAGTAAAGCTCCTCTATCACGTCTTCCACCGTGGCATCTTCGGGCAATGCCTTGACCAGCTCGATCACCTTCTCTTTAACTGGGGCCATTATCTTTTTCTCCTGTGCTCAGTGCCTTATCCTGCCAAGCCGTATTTCTCGACAAGCGCTTGGATAGTTTCGAGGACGGCATGCCGGGCGCGTGGTGGTAATTTCTCGATTTGACGGAGTTGTCGCAAGAGGCGCTGATTTCGCGGTGCTTTGCGTGGGGACACCGGCGATCGCCCAAGGAGTTGGTCGGTGCTTACATTGAGAGCCTCCGCCAAGGCCGGCAAAATGTGCGTTGGCGGATTGGACGTCTGAGTTTCGTAGTAGGCCACCATTCTGTGTGAAATGCTGATCTCGGCGGCAAGGCTCCGTTGTGAATAGCCTGCAGCCTTTCGGATGCGTGCCAGCCTTTGGCCGAACGTCTCGCCAGTGTTCTGGATGGATATCTTTCTGGGCATTGAATCGAGTCCCAATCTCCCTTTTTCCATCCATATCGTAACCT
>CAIWXX010000025.1 GCA_903916735.1 uncultured Acidobacteriota bacterium | reverse complement strand
CTCGAAGAAGACTCCCAGCCTCAAGTCACCTCAGAACAAGGATGATTGTCGCGCTCGGATTTTGTCCATCGCTTCTCTTTCCGCCTCTTGGTGAGTACGCAATAAGGCAAACGTCAGAAAGATTAAGGATACGGTTGTTTCGGCGATATTATCCCCACAAATGGCGGTTTTCCTGTTCCTTGCTTTTCAAGCGGCTGTGATAAGATAGCGGGACGAGGTGTGAATCGATGAAATGCCCTTTTTGCAGCCGAATCGAGGACAAGGTTGTCGACTCGCGCGAAAGCAAGGAAGGGGATGCGATTCGCCGCCGCCGGGAATGCCTCAACTGTGGGCGGCGCTTTACCACCTATGAGCGCATTGAGGATATCCCCTATATGGTCGTTAAAAAGGACGGACGGCGCGAGCCTTTCGACAGGCAAAAGCTCCTTCATGGCCTTATGAAGGCTTGTGAGAAGAGGCCGGTGGCCGTCAATAAGCTGGAACAAGCGGCCGATGATGTTGAAGTCATTCTCCAGGAAAAGCCGGAAAAGGAGATTTCGACGACGGAAATCGGGGCCTATCTCATGGATAAGCTCAAGAGACTCGATAAAGTAGCCTACGTCCGTTTTGCCTCGGTGTATCGCCAGTTCAAGGCGGTCGGCGAGTTCATGTCCGAAGTCAAGGGATTGCTCAAGTCGCAGCCTCTCAAAGGGCGCGGCAAGAAGTGATTCGAAGCCGAGGGTGGACGAGGATCGGTCTGAAAATTGCTAATTGGAATTCGTGTTCAAATGATTATTTTCTTGCCTGACTATCGGATTGTTCGGCCGGTTGTTTGACAGGAATTAACCCGACTTGTCGCAGCGGATGCCTCTCCGATAAAATATAGTATTATGGCTCGAAACGTTCATCAATATCGGCATCTGGCGAGAATTCATCAGGAGATCAATGCGCTCTTTGAACGATTCATGGACGCATCAACTGGTGGCGGGATGGATCTCTGGGATCCGCCCGTGGACATATTCCAGAAAGGAGAAAACCTCCATCTGAGGATCGATCTGCCTGGTGTCGAGAGAAAGGACGTGAGTCTTGCGATTCGAGGAGGCGGCCTGGTTATCCGCGGCCAGAAGCGGTCGAATCGCTACCCGCTGACCGGTCCGATCTGTTTTCACTGCATGGAAATCACGCACGGCCGCTTTGAGAAGGTTATTCACCTCGCCCACACCGTCGATATACGGAACTCGACGGCCAGGATGAAGGACGGGGTTTTGTTTCTGAAGCTGCCGATCATCAGAGATCGGCGGGGTACGGATATTGAGATACAGGTTGATAGTGAGTGAGAGGGAGGAACTTCGATGGCAACCGCCGAAACAAATGAAGTGACTGAACAGGAACTAAAGATACCGACCGAGCTCCCTGTGCTGGCGCTGCGGGACATCATCGTTTTCCCGTTCATGATCGTGCCGCTCTATGTCAGCAGGGATAAGTCCATCAAAGCGGTCGATCAAGCGCTGGCCAACAATCGGATGATTCTGCTCGTCGCCCAACGGGACGGCGAAAAGGAAACTCTGGCGAAAGAGGACATTTATCTGACCGGCACTGTATCGATGATCATGCGCATGCTGAAGCTGCCGGATGGCCGCATCCGAGTGCTTGTCCAAGGACTTTCACGTGCCAAGATTCTGACGCTTGACATGGAAAAGGAGTTCATCGACAGTACCATCGAAGCCCTTCCTGAGCCGGATGTGGACAGAGCCAAGATCGAAGTCATGGCGCTCGTGAGGAATGTGAAAGCGGCCGTTGAAAAGGCGACATCACTCGGCAAGGCGATTTCTCCGGAAATTCTCGTTGTCGCTCAAAACCTAGATGAACCCGGGCGGCTGGCGGATCTGATTGCTTCGAATTTTGAGCTCAAGCTTCCTGAATCGCAGGAAATTCTCGAAGTCGTTGACCCCGTCGAACGCCTGCAAAAGGTCTATTCGTTCCTCAACCGCGAGATCGAACTTCTCACAATCCAACAGCAGATCAGCACCCAGGCAAAAGGGGAAATGGACAAGGTGCAACGCGAGTATTTCATGCGCCAGCAACTCAAGGCCATCCAGCAGGAACTGGGCGAAGGCAATGAACTGGCTGAAGAGATCACTCATTACCGCGAGAAGCTGGCGACGGCGAAAATGCCGAAGGCGGTCGAGGAGGAAGTGGAGCGGCAGATCAAGAAACTCGAACGGATGCATCCGGATGCCGCCGAGACGGCCACTATGCGCAACTACCTCGACTGGATGGTCGATCTGCCATGGTCTGTTCAAACAGAGGACAATCTTGATATCGCTGCCGCTCAGAAGATCCTCGACAACGATCACTACGGCCTCGATAAGGTCAAAGAACGGATTCTCGAATACCTGGCAGTCCGCAAGCTCAAGAATAAGATGAAGGGCCCGATCCTTTGTTTTGTGGGGCCGCCCGGAGTCGGGAAAACATCGCTCGGGAGGTCGATTGCACGAGCGCTGGGGCGCAAGTTCATCCGCATGTCGCTCGGCGGCGTGCGCGACGAGGCCGAGATCCGCGGTCACAGGCGCACCTATGTCGGCGCCATGCCCGGACGCATCATCCAGGGGATTAACTCGGCAGGGTCCAACAACCCGCTATTCATGCTAGACGAGGTCGATAAAATCGGGTCCGACTTCAGAGGGGACCCCTCCTCCGCGCTCCTCGAAGTGCTGGATCCCGAGCAGAATTTCAGCTTTCGCGATCACTATCTCGGTGTCCCCTTTGATCTATCGAACGTCATGTTCATCACGACGGCGAATCTGTTGGACACGATCCAGCCGGCCTTCCGCGATCGCATGGAGGTGATTTTCCTCTCCGGCTACACTTTGGAGGAGAAAATCCAGATCGCCAATCGCCATCTGATTCCGAAGCAGTTCGATGAAAATGGTGTGCCCGCCGACAAACTCCACATCACTGAAGGCTCTCTGCGGCGGCTGATCGGCGAGTATACGCGAGAAGCGGGACTGAGGAATCTGGAACGAGAGATCGCTTCAATTTGCCGCAAAGTGGCTCGAAAGATTGCTGAAGGGAAAGGGTCAAAGACCGTCCTCACCGCCCGCGGTGTGGAAGCGGTTCTCGGGCCTCCGAAGGTCTTTCAGGAGCACGTTCTCACCAGAGATCGCATCGGCGTTGCCATGGGACTCGCCTGGACGGAGACTGGAGGCGATGTGCTCCTCGTCGAAGCCATGGTCATGAAGGGCAAGGGCGCACTGACGCTCACCGGCCACCTCGGCGATGTCATGAAGGAATCCGTGCAGGCGGCCTTGAGCTTCATCCGCTCCCGCTCCTCCGCCCTCGGGCTCGACGAAGAAGTGTTTGCGACTCACGATATTCATGTTCATGTGCCGGAGGGATCGATTCCGAAAGACGGACCATCGGCCGGCATTACAATGGCTGTCACGATGGCATCGGCGCTCACCGAACGGCCTGTCAAAAGGGACGTCGCCATGACCGGTGAAATCACGTTGCGAGGAACCGTGCTGCCGATCGGCGGCGTGAAAGAGAAGGTTCTGGCAGCCCGCCGTGCCGGCGTCAACAAGATCATCCTCCCGGCTTTGAACCGCAAAGATGTCGAAGAAATTCCGCCCAACATCCGGAAAGACCTCCAATTCATTTTCGTCGAGGAAGTGGACGAAGTCCTGAAGGAGGCCCTCAGGAAGAACGGACCAAAATCGGCAGCGGGCTAGTTCGAGATGAATTCCGGTGTGATGTTCCAAAAAAGCCGAGACGTATACAATCGACGACCCTCACGGCACGTCGGGATATGGAACCACAGATGAACAGGGATAAACACAGATCCGGCGATGAATCCTCTGAGTCCATCGGTGCTTATCCGTGGTTGAAGAATTCGGCCTGGTCAGACCAGCGAATCGCAAACTGTGAAAACCCGTTGGGAGCACTCCGCTAGTGGCACGCCAAACGAAGAAGCGACAGACAACCGTTGGAGAATGGGGGGAGCGGGCTCTCATCCGGTGGCTCTTGAATCGAAAGCAGAAAAAGCCCGCTCGCACGCGATTTCCTCTTGAGATCGGCGTCGGCGATGATGCGGCCGTCATCGGCAGCCGTCAGGGCAGTCGCCTTTTGATTTCCTGCGACCAACTCGTTCAGGATGTCCATTTTCTCATCGATCGCGCTTCCCCCTTCGACATCGGTTGGAAAGCCGCTGCCGTGAACATCTCTGACATCGCCGGCATGGGGGGCCGGCCGCTGTATCTGATGGTGTCGCTCGCAGCCTCCAGCACGACTCGATCGGCATGGGTTCGAAGTTTCTATCGAGGATTTCTTAAGGTTGCAGGCGCACACGGTGTGTCTCTCATCGGCGGCGATACATCGGCCTCACCTGGGCCTCTCTTTCTCGATGTGGTCATCATTGGAGAATCCACTCGTCCTATTTTGCGCAGTGGCGCCCAACCCGGTGACGCAATATATGTGACACGAACTCTCGGTGATTCGGCGGCGGGTCTGCAGGCTCTTCAAAGGGGCCTTCGCTTTCCCGGCCTGTTGAAGCGGCATCTGCAACCACAACCCGAGATTCTGATTGGACAGGCCCTGGCAAAGCACAACATCCCAAGTGCCATGATGGACATGAGTGACGGGCTTTCACGTGATCTTCGAAATCTTTGTGAAGCGTCGGGCTGTGGCGCGACGATCGATGTGCGAGCCCTCCCGATATCCCGCGATCTGCAGCGATTCTGTGATCAGATGTCCAGTGATCCTCGCCACCTGGCCTTACACGGTGGTGAGGATTATGGTTTGCTTTTGACGGTGCCGCCTGGAAAAGCAAAGGCTCTTCGCCGCGTCGGTGCTTTCCATTGCATCGGCACCATCATAGAGCACGGCATTGAACTGGATGATGGCGAGGCCGTACGCCCCCTGCCGGAGGGTTCGTGGGAGCATTTTTCAAGGAAGGACGATTCATGAAGATCGATATCTCAACACAGAGCTACCTGAATACTCGCGCCGACGGACTCTTGGTTTTTACTACCGAGGAGTGGAAGCCGGAGGTGGCAGAAGTCGATCGGCTTTTGCAGGGTGCATTGGTGCGATCATTGGCCCGGCAGAAATACCGAGGGAAGGCGGGAGAGGTGGCTGTTCTTGATACACACGGGAAGACGCCGGCGGAAATCATGATCATTGCCGGTGGATCTGACGACGGATTCAAGATGCGCCGGTCGATACTTCTCGCTCTCAGAAAAGCGCGGGAGTCGGGCGTTGAGTATCTCTGTGTGCGAGCAGATGGCTTCTCACCGGAGCGTCTTGAAATGCTCAGTCATATGGTCGTCCTGTCGCTCTACAACTTCGATAAATACAAGAAGCCTGATGATACTCGAAAGGACATCGATCATGTCCGGCTCCTGGTTGGTGAGAAAAGCCACGCCGTCAAAGCGGCTGTTCACACCGGAGAGGTCGAAGCACATGCGGTCTGCTACGCTCGGGACCTCGTCAATGAGCCTGCGGGAGTTGTCACGCCGAGCTATCTTGCATCGCGTGCCATCGAACTGGCCCGCGGGCAAAAATGGATGCGATGTCGGGTCTTCGATCGAAAATGGATGGAACGACAGGGGATGGGCGGGGTGCTGGGTGTGGCGAGAGGGAGTCGCGAAGAGCCGCGGTTCATCGTCATGCACTACCGTTCGCTGCGACCTCGGAAGCGCCTCGCGATCGTTGGCAAAGGAATCACATTTGATAGTGGAGGCCTCTCACTCAAGGCGAATGATCACATGATGGCTATGAAGTGCGATATGTCGGGTGCAGCCACAGTCCTCGGCATCTTCTCCGCTCTCGCGGATCTCAACCCCTCTGTCGATATCATCGGCGTGATTCCGGCGACGGAAAACATGCCGGGCGGAGCCGCCTATAAACCGGGGGATATTCTTAGAATGATGAATGGAAAGACGGTCGAAATCCTGAATACTGATGCTGAAGGCAGGCTCATCCTCGCCGATGCCCTCGTCTATGCCGAACAGCAGAAGCCCGACTGGATTATCGATCTGGCGACACTCACCAGTGCCTGTGTGATCGCGCTGGGAGACAACTGTGCGGGCCTCATGAGTACGGACGAAGTCGTGAAAAGGGCCCTTCTCAAGGCAGCCGCTGAAGCCGGGGAGAGAGTCTGGGAATTGCCGCTGATTGAAGAGTATAAGGAGACTCTCAAGAGCGAAGTGGCCGACCTTAAAAACTCCAACTATGGCCGCGAAGGAGGAGCCATCAAAGCGGGGCTCTTCCTGAATGAGTTTGTTAAATCCACTCCGTGGGCGCACCTGGATATCGCCGGGCCGGCGTTTCTCGAAAAGGAAATTGGGCCCAATACCAAGGGCGGAACCGGACACGGAGTCGGCACACTCCTGAGGCTCATTCGGAGTTTCTAAGGAGACTGCTTCGAATCGATTTTGAGTCCATCAGGGGCGCTGGAGCATCTCGCCACGGCACGGGCAGGAGAGCCCCCAGGCGCGCGAAGCCTGCTGCAGAGGGCGAGTCGGTGTGGAGATAGGCCACAAGCGCGATTGAACGTTTCATGGGTATGAGGCGTTGAGCAACAGCCGGCCACGCAGCTTCCTGAGGTGTGACAGGCACGAGAAACACATAGGGGCGGTACAGCGCTTGAAATCGTGGTGATGTGAGCAGTTCGAAATCACTTAGAAACCAGCGGCGAGGATCTGTTCCGAGGTAACCGTCGGCCGGGCCAAGCACGATGATATCCGGTTGACGGTTCAGAACACTTTCACCATCACCTTTGCGGTGCCCTGGAATGGCCTGCCAGCGGGTGATGATGACGGGGGAAGAGCGCGATGCAATCGCGCGATCGTTCAGACCCAGAGTGTCGATGAAACGAAGCGAGGGTGCAAAATAGGGGGTCGAGCCTGCTGTTGCCAGCGCGACGAGCGTTGACGGTGGAAGGTGCTCATGGAAGAATCGCCCGACTGGTTCACCCACCGCAGCAGCATCGTCCCGGGTCACCGTACGTGAAAAGTCGATCCGGCATTGCCATGCTAATCCGACGCAGAGAGCAATGGAGATGATGGATCGATTCAAGCGTGAGGATGGCCATCCGTTGATGCTTGCGGCATAGGCAAAAAGCACAGTGATGGGAACGATAAGACGAGCTCCCACCATGTGATCACCGCCACCGAAAAGGATCGAAACAAGGATCGGCACACTGAGCGATACAACCCACAATGACCGGAAGCGCGGAAGGAAGAGAATTGACAGAGCTCCTATGGCGACGCACGGCAGCCATTCCAGGGCCGTTGACCGGATGTAGTGGACAGCGAAACCGAATTGGGTGATGAATGGGATGCCGTCGATTTTGACACGTGCCGAATTGGGGATCCAATCGCCGAAATAGGCAATGCGGAAGGCCAAATATGCGCAAACCGGCAGGATGAAAGCGGCAGCCGCCGTCAGAGCCGGCCGAAGGCGCCGGCGACTCAGGACGACCAGAAGAGTGATCACCCCTGTTGCAAGCCCCTCAGGTCGCGTCAACGCCGCTCCTGCCAATGCCAGACCCAGGAGCATGCCATATCGTTGAGCACGTGGATTCAGATCCGCACTGTATTCACAAACTCGCTGACCAAGCCGGCAGCCCAGAATCATCCAGGTGCAGAAACTGACGGTCTCGAGGCCTCCAAGGGTCCAGAGTATAAGTCCAGGCTGACTCGCGATCAGGAGCAGAGGAAGAGGCCAGGCTCCTGCTCGCCGCCAAATTATGAAGAGAACGAGTAGGTATGTCACTCCCAGTACTCGTGTTGCGCCAACCAGATCGAATCCCAGTCCACCCAAAAGCGCGATTTGTCCAAGCCATAGGGGATGAGTAAATCCTTCAACTCGCTCGCCATCGCTCCAGGTGAGGCCCTTTCCGGAAAGCAATCGACTGGCATATCGAAGAGTAATGAAGGCGTCGTCGTGGTAGAAATCACGAACATGAAAGAGCGCTATCGTCGCGATGAGGACGGCCAAAAGAAGGCAGCCGAGGTCGAGCCATCTTTGATGCTCTGCAGGCCTTTTCAGCAAGGGGATCATGCTTCGCATTCTCCACAGAATGGGATTTTCATTTGAAATCTCGAATGGCGGCCGGTTCAGGGAGAGTGCGGATCCTGGACCCGCCACAGCCATCGGCGATCCATTGTTACCCCAGCCAGAGGAGCTGAGTCGAGTGGGATAAGATTGAGAGGCGCTGATGTGAATCGTTGTACCCGGCGTATGGAGGCCTCTTCGTCGGCAATATAAGCGATGTGGTAATCGCGTAAGTACTTTTCAACGGTATGCTTGCAATAATAGGGCTGGATGTTGCTATTGACCAGGCCATCGAGATTGATAACAGTCCGATCACTGAAAAATGCTGCGATCCCACAATAGTTGAAACAACCGATCCGGGCCGATGGAGGGATCAACTTTTCGAATCGGATCTGAGATGTATAAACGTCCCTCTGCCAAGGATAGATGGCGGGCATGTCTTTCCGGAAACTGAGGGATGCGAGAAAAGCGATCAGAAAGATGGTGGATGAGGAGAGGATTCCCAATAATCTATTCTGAAAAATGGTCAGTCTTTGAATACTGATACCGATCCAGCAGGCGGCAATGATGTAAAGTGAAAAACCGGGCTGGGCGAGATACCACAGTTGATGATCCGTATACCAGAGTGCGTAGACGGCCCCGGTCAACAGAGTTGCGATGGAGAGTATGAGTGTCAGCTGAAAAACGTGACTGGCCCGTCCTCGAAAGAAAAAAATAATCCCGATAAGAACGAGGAAAACGGCCAGGGGCGCGATCTTCAACAGGAATTGCGGCACGCCCAGCAATGCATCGACTGTCACCCCCAGCCATGGCCACCAGAGGAATTCGATCGCCGAACGAATACGCGATTCGATATCCACTCCGGCATGCTTATCCATTGCCCACAAAATTTTCATTTGGCTGCTGTTCTGTAACAGATGCCCTGTCATGTAGTAGGAATACAAGAACCAGGGAAAAATGCTCAGTAAATATGATCCGTACAACGCTAGAAGTCGATGCCAAATGGATCTGCTCATAAGGCGCCCTTCTCTTCGAAAAATCAGGAGTGCGCTAAGGTAGGCGAGCATGACAAATATGAGGAGAACCGCCTCTGTCCGTGCATAGAATGACAGGCTCAAGGCCAGTCCAACCCGGATGAGTGCTCGGGTGGGCGGGTGAAAGGGCGTCCCACGGTGCATATGCGGCCCCATCCACTTGACAAAGATGAGTATGACAAGGCCGAGTGAAAAGATATAGAAAGACGTTTCCAATCCCATCCGGCAAAATGATAAAGGAAGGCGATTCATGACCCAGACGGCTCCCGCAAGCCAACTCCATATGCCTCCGGCAATTCGATTCAGAATAATGACGATGAGTGCGCCTGAGAGGATGTGAAAGAAGAGACATGTCACAAGACATGATCGCAGCAACACCTCTTTGTCCGCGCCGAGTTTTGCGAAGAGCGTCATCAGGGCCATCCATGCCGGATGGTAGCCGTTGGTGGGATTGATGCCGTCAAAGGTCGATTGGCCGTTATGGGCGATATGGCGGGCTATCTGGAGATAGAAAAAAGAATCATCGGCGACCGTCACGAGCAGCTGTTCGATCGGCTGTGTGAGCGCGTCTGACAGATAGAGTGAGCAGCAAGCGAGAGCACAGCAAAAGAGGATGACTCCGAAAAACTTCTCGCGACATTTTGTCGGAGGAGGGTGCGATCGAGAATGTCCCTCTTGCGGCCTGCTGTTATCCATCATTATCCATCATTCGGCCCATTGTGGCATAAAAATGCTCATTCTCAATTATCCTCAATTTTCATCCGGTTGACAGACGGATTCTATATCAACCGTTTCCATGCAGATACACCTCGCTCTTCGGTTTCAGCCCTGTCATCTACGGACTCCACTATTCAAGCAGGGCTGGAAAGGCGTGGCCCGAGGTTCTAAGGATTTGTAGGGGGCGGAGGAGGTCCCTTCACGTCTTGAATGGCCTTGAGCCAGATTTCGCCCATAAGCTGATAGCCGGTTGAATTTGGGTGAAGCCTGTCAAACATGAGATCCGATTGCCAATTTGGAGTATTGATGAACTTCGTGAATAGGTCCACATTTGCCAGATGGTGTGTATTTATCGCAGATGTGATGGCCTGATTCCACCGCCGCGTCAAAGAGTTGCGCGGGTCGTGAGGGTCTTTTCGTGTGCGCGGGATGAGCGTCGAAAGGATGGGCACGGCGCCGGCTTGCTGACATTTCTCTGCCATGTGCATGAGATTGCGCTTCGTGCTTTGAGCTGTGTAGTGATCGCGCTTTCGGGTGATATCGTTGGTCCCTTCCATGATGCAGATGTAACCGGGCATGTCGGCCGCGAGAACGCTATCGATTCTCGAAAGGCCTGGTGCCGTATTATCGCCGCCAGCCCCTTCATTGAAGACCTCAGCGGTCCCATAGATCAAGGTCAGTTGATCACGGAGATAAGGATAGAAAGCATTTTCCTCACTGCCGCTATTATCGGGCGAATCGCCCTCCATGATGCTGTCGCCGAACCCGACGTAATGATCCGCTTCAGCGAATGCTCGGTATGTGTGGCGTCGATCAATGGGGACAGGTTGTTGTGAGATTTGATAAATCGGAGAGAGGGAAGGATTCGAAGAATCGAGAGGCGTGTGGGAGGTGGTCTGAAAGAGTGCATTGCCAAATCGCTCGATCACTGTATCTCTGGAACAGCTTGTGATGAGTCGGGCTGTCGGATCATCCACGGTTGCACCCAGGATGTGATCACTCTCGGCTCCCGATGAAATCCAATAGAGATTATTGCTTCTCGAATGCGAAAACCTGGGAGATGATGCCTCCTCGGCTGCAACGGATATCTCGCGTTCTCGGAACGTCCCGCTTTTTGTTTCGGTTGCCAGATAAAGACATGTATGACTTGATCCCATGCCCAGATAGGCCAGGATGAGGCGCCCGTGATCATCGATTGTGAGATCAGGGCTGAATCGCAGCTGGGATTTCGGTGTGACGGCGTGAGGTTGGCTCCACTGGCCCTCGGCGCCCGTGACAATGAAAACCCTCTCGGTATTCCCTTCGGAGGCTCCGAGTGCGATCACGATCCGTCCATTTCGTTTGATGGCCGCATATCCCCCGATTTCGTCGAATCGGGCGATCGCGTGGCCGGATGGCGGAGTGCGCTTGTAGAAAAGCGTCTGGTGTACGCCGTCATCCATTATATAAAAGAGGCCGCCGGCGGCGAGAAGTGGAGACGATGCGCCTCGCAGAATCTCCAGAGATTTCCACGTATTGATGGATGGCCTGAGCTTGATGATATTAACACCCATCGCTGTCTGTAAGGCGGCAAGGATGCCGCCATCGGGCTCGGTTCGAAACGTCGGCCAAACAAATGGCGGCAATGGAATCATTTTCTCTGCGCCGGATCCGGAGATTGAGCCGCTTCCATCGGGTCCGATTCCATAAACGATTCCGTCTGCATCTTGCAGAGAAAGCGCCCCGCCGATGGCGGCTAAAAGAAAAAGCAGACAAAGCGAAAAAATGGCATGCTTCATATTGGCTACTCAGCCTCCCCCCAGAGAGGGCAGTATACGAAAAAGAGAGGAGAACTTCAAACAAGCTTCATCCTTTCATCCGCGAGAACCAAGGCAGGATTGAGCCCGTAGAGACAGACCTGAAAAACACCCTTGTCCGAAATAGTTTATGAGTTGGGAAATGCTCCGACGGCAGCGAGAAAATGGAGCTGATTTGGAGCCCATTTTTCTTCGCGCGCCAATTCGAAAACCATATCCGCCCTCATGGAAGCTCCAGAGTGACATGACTTGTCTGTCGAATTCCATATCATATTAGTGGGCGTTGACAATTGATACGGGCTCCAATCCGATTCAAGGCAGAGGGTTTTTATTTGAGTAAGATTCCGCGGTCATAGGGGTTTTTGTTGCAGTAGGACTTTCTTATAGGCGGCGTCCAAGCCCGATGCATATCAGGTTGACAGCATTGATCATCGGCCGGGCTTCTATTCCAATGAATTCATGCTTTCATGACATCCGGCGGCACATAAGGTTTCTTTGAAATTCCGACGTTTGTCTTGGGAAAGAACTGAGACTTACTTTGAAATTCAAATGTTTTATTTTTATTTTGAAAATCGCTACGACCTCTTGTCACAATGGCTGGCATATTGTATCTCTTGAATTTCTATGATATTTATTATTGAACGCGTTGAAATACGCCTGTGTTGGCGCGTTCAATACGCGCAGAAAGATGAGGTAAAGGATGTCAAAACCAATTGGAGTTCTTATTTCCGGACTATGCGAGATCCTGGGGCGGAGCCGCAACGATGAGGACAAGGCCACGATTCTTGGAGCCATCGAAGCGCTGGCTGGAACCCTTGATAAATCGGTCGGCTCTGCCATCGCCGAAAAGAAGAGAGCCCCTCGTCGGCCCACGATTATGGTCGATAGCGCATCAGAAGCAACGGCACCTGTAAAAAGAAAAAGGAGAAAGATATCTCCACAGCGTAGTGCCGAGTTGAAACTGCATGGGCAGTTGCTTGGCCTCCTGAGGCAGCTCTCGCCGAGAGAGAGAGAAAACATCGCCAAAATACGCAAGGTAAAGGGGTTGCCGGAAGCGCTTCGAACGGCTCAGGCGCTTAGGGCGAAGAGCAGATAGAAGATCCGAAAACCGATTGAAGGCCCTCCATAATTGATGATGGAAGTGCAACTGGAGATTGTGGGACACTGATCCGTGATGACGGAATATCGAGAGGGCAGCCCCACCGTTGATCGTGGATCAGTTTCAGGGGCATATTGAATAAGTAAGATGACCCGTTTCTTGACAGGACATTCTTGCAGGATGGTCATGCGCCTCAGCGCTTTTTTCAATAGAAAGCGCATGCATCGGCGTCCTTTCAATTGCTGACGTCTCATTAGAGCATGCTCAAGAAAGTGCCCGAAACTTTCCAAACGGAAATTTCCGGTACGCGCATGATCTGTTATTCAGAATCGAGGATACCCATGAAAAAATATCCGCTCTGCATACTCCTTCTCAGCATCCCCTTGGGACTGGGGGCAGCATCTTTGACGGACCTGGAACGAAGAGTCACGAGTACAACGCTGCCAAATGGACTGCGTATTCTGATCTATGAGCGCCACGAGATTCCGACCTTTACTGGTGCTCTGGGTGTCTTGGCCGGTGGAGTCGATGATCCCAAGGGTGGAACCGGCCTTGCCCACCTTTTTGAACACATGTCCTTTAAGGGAACTCCTGTCATTGGGTCTCGGAACTATGCCAAAGAACTTGAGCTCATGAAGGAGCAAGACGCCGTTATCCGCGAACTTCAGGAAGCCCAAAAGAAGACCGGTGTTGATCCCACCAAGGTCGAGGATGACAGAAAGAAGCTCAAGGAACTGGAAGAAAAACAGCAGCCATATATCGTCAAAGACGAGATTGATCGAATTTATGATATGGCTGGAGCCAATGGAACAAATGCGGGGACAAGCAACGATACGACTGTGTTTTACACGTCTTTGCCGTCAAATAAGCTGGAACTCTGGTTCTTGATGGAGTCGGAGAGGTACAAGCACACCGTCTTGCGGGAGTTCTATACAGAAAGGGATGTTGTTAGGGAAGAGCGGCGCGAATACGATGACACGCCGGACGGGAAGCTGGAGGAGGAATTCTATTCTGCTGCTTTCCGCGCGCATCCCTATCATGAACCGGTTGTGGGCTGGATCGAAGATCTGGACCAGCTGACGCGGGAGACTGCCGAGAACTACTACAGAACTTATTATGTGCCGGCCAATACGGTCATCACGATTGTGGGTGATGTCGATCCGAAGGCGGTGTTGACTTTTGCCGATAAGTACTTCGGGGATGCTCCTTCAGCCCCGCGGCCGCCTGCCATTACAACACGAGAACCGGCTCAACGAGGCGAGCGTCTGATTCAGGTGGAATGGGAAGCTGAGCCGCAGTTCGTCATGGGCTTTCATAAGCCGACGTATCCGAACCGCGATGCCTTTGTGATGGATGTGATCTCCAATGTGCTGGCCACCGGACGATCATCGCGGCTCTGGGAAAGGCTCGTTAAAAAGGAACAGAAAGTTTCAGACGTTTCTTCAGGCAGTGGTCCTGGTCGTCGTTTCGACAATCTGATGATCTTCGCGGCAACACCAGTGGCGCCCGCGACGTGCCATGATGTCATTGCGGAGATTCGGGAGGAACTCGATCGACTCGCCCGAGAGCCTGTGACTCCAACCGAGCTCGAGAAGGCTCTGAATCAGGTGAAGGCATCTCAAGTGCGAGGCATCGGGAGCAATCGTTTCGCCTTTTCGCTTCTGATCAACGAGCTGATGTACAACGATTGGAGGATGTATCTGAAGCGGGCTGACATTGTTGCGAGTATCACGCCGCAGGAGATCATGGATGCGGCCCGCAAGTACTTAATCGATGAAAACTGCACAGTCGCCGAAATTGTAAGGAAACCCGCCCCGGCGCAGGAGGTCAAAAATGAGAAGTAATCGTCTTGTGCTCGCTCTGGCCTTCTTCTTCATCGCTCTTCCGGCAGTCGCTCAGATCCGGCCCGACAACCTGCAATACCAGCCATTGCATTTCACACCAAAGAAGCCGAATATCCAGCGCCTCGGTAATGGGATCACCCTTTATCTCCTGGAAGACCACGAAGTCCCTCTTGTGCAGGGCTTCGCTTATGCACGCGGCGGGTCGATTTGGGAGCCCGCTGGGAAGGCTGGTCTGGCGGAGATGGCCGGCGAAGTTATGCGGACTGGAGGAGCCGGCAATAAGACCGGGGATGAACTTGACAGCCGACTCGAGTTTCTCGCCGCCTCTATTGAAGCGGGCTACGACGATGAATTCGGCAGCGCCAATTTTTCGTGCCTCTCGGAGAATATTCCTGAGATCATGGGCGATTTTGCCAACATTCTTCGGGCGCCGCGTTTCGAGAGCGACAAGATCGAAGTTGCTCGGGCACAATTGTTGGATGGCGTTCGTCGCCGGTGGGATTACCCAACGACGGTCGGGAATGCAGTCTTTTTGGAACTGCTCTATGGGGCCGATTCGCCTTACGCTCGATTCAGTACCACGGCCAGCATAAAGGCGATAACGCGACAGGATTTGATCGATTTCCACCGCACCTGCTGGCAACCCTCCAATATCTCACTGGCCATTTATGGCGATTTCCAAACAAAAGAAATGATCGGTCTGCTTGACAGGACTCTGGGGGGCTGGAAGTCTGATGTCCATCTGCAGCCGGCCCCTCCGGCGGTGACGACCGAGCCCAGGGGCGGTACCTACTTCATCGAAAAAAAGGGACTACAACAAGCAACCATTATCCTCGGGCATCTCGGCCCAGCCCGCCACGGCCCCGATCACTATGCGTTGATCCCGATGAATTACATCCTCGGAACGGGCGGATTCAATAGCCGGCTGATGCGTGAATTGCGATCAAATCGTGGTTTGACATACGGCGTTGATGGTGGGGTTTCTGAAGGCATTATCCGCGGAATCCTCGATGTGGAAATGACAACGTCCAATGAAAATGCCGCTTTGGCCGTCGAGACAGCGCGGAAGCTACTCGCGGATTTCGGCGCCGGCACGATCGCCCCTGAAGAAAGACAGGTTGCATTCAACTATCTGGAGAACTCGTTCGTCTTCAAGTTCAATTCTACAGGTCAGGTTCTCTCGCAGACAATTGTGAAAAAGCTGCAGGGATATCCTGAAACCTACTGGGCAACTTATCCGGACAAAATCCGTGGGGTCACCGATGATCAGATGCTGGCGGCTGCTCGGCGCTATATCCATCCTGATCAACTGGTCGTCCTGATTGTTGGGGACAAAGAGAAACTCGCGGAACAACTCAAGAAACTTGGACGGTGCACCGAATTGCCGTTCCCGAAAACCTAGGAGATATTCATCTATTGCCGGCAGACAACAATCATATCGGGGCCGTTGCCATCGTCCTGCTCATGAATTTTTACAGCAGAAAATTCTCTCGTCAGGGTTTGGATTTGGAATCTATGCCGTGTCCGAAGAGAGGAAATTCCTGAAATGTCGGATCGGTTACCATTTGCCGCTCCACTAACAGTCCTCGTGCGTGATGTGGCGTCGAATATGGATCGGTGCGAACGCGAAAATCATAGCCAGGAAATCGATGCCGCTCGTGCTCGCACTCAGCACGATGCCTACGTCAAGACGCTCAACGATCTCGGACTTGATGTTCACAGAATTCCTGCGGACGATACATGCCCGGACTGCTGCTTTATTGAAGACACCGCGGTAATAACCGGAAAGAATGCCGTTGTGACGCGTCCAGGCGCCGCTTCACGTCGGCATGAAATTGCCGCGGTGAGGAGTGGCCTGAATCAATGGTGCACTCTCCATACGATGGAAGCACCACTAACCCTCGACGGCGGCGATGTACTTCGCGCAGGCAACAGGCTCTTTGTCGGGACTTCATCCAGGACAAATCCGCAGGGAGCTGAATTTCTGCGGAAGATTGCCGCTTTGGACGGCCTAGATGTTGTTGTTGTGAATGTTAGAGGCGGACTGCATCTCAAATCCTCCTGCACTCTGGCAGGGCCTGATCATCTGGTGCATTTTGCCGGCTCCTTGGATATCACTCCTTTTCGCGACGCCGGCCTCAGATGCACTCCGGTCATCGAGCCTTTTGGAGCCAATGTGCTTGTATTGGGGCCTGTAGTGCTCGTCTCCTCCCGAAGTCCCGCAACTGCTGACTTACTCTCAAGAGAAAAAAATATAGCAGTGCGCCTCATCGATGTATCGGAATTTCATAAGGCTGACGGAGCTTTGACGTGCCTGTCGATCCGGATTCCTCGCCCCGGCGCCTGGTGCACATAGGTCTGCACTCCGCTCTCGGCATGAACCCTTGCTGAGGCTTTCACTGGGTTTCATCGCCAAAAAACTCACCAGTTTTAATTTATCAGCCGCAGGATTCTCGGCGGGAGATGCCAGAGAAGGGTCCCTGCCGATGCAATGGGATGGGTTGCTTGAATGAAACACGCCGCACCCTTTTTAAAATCAATACCGATTTCACCCGTGCTTCCGAGCAGGTAGGATGCCAATTCCGAGCAATTTGGCTCATGGCCGACGAGCATCACGCCGGAAACATTGCGGATTTCGCTGAGCCGCTGGCAGAGGTCCATCGGGGAATGGCCGGGAGACAGCTCGATCATGATCTCGACATTTGTCCTCAGTGACTCGGCGATGATCTGTGCTGTTTGTTCGGCGCGAACCAACGGGCTCGAATAAATTCTCTCTATCTCGGGTTTGATTCGGGCAAGGCCGGTGGCGACTTGCTTGATCTTGCAGCGGCCTTCCTCCGTCAGCGCGCGATGGCTGTCACCCCCACTCGAAATCTCTTCTGCAATGCCGTGCCTAACGATGAGAATATTCATGCTATTGACTCCTTTGGATGACGCATTCACAAAGCCCCACTTTGATTCTGCCTATTCCTATATATGAAAATCAACTGGATTTCACCTTCATTCAATCCCTCCTTTTTTTCCTGGGCGAATGGAGCAGGGCGCACTTTCGTTTGTGCATTCCGCGGTAACGAAAGGCAAGAGACAGCGGCGCCTGTGTCGCAGGATCTGCAGCAATCCACGATCCGGTTACCATTTCGGTACCCATCGGATGTCCCGGGTATCGCTGAACCTATTGGGTGAGAGGCTGATTGCCGCCCGGGAACCGAGGCGCAGAGAAACTGAGGTGAGCAGGTTTCTTTGTTCCTCCGCCAAAGAAGAAGAGAACCTCATCGGCAATCCCGATGCTGTGGGATTAGGAGCGCTCCTTTGCCATTGAGCTTCTGATAAGTGCGTGTTATAGTGGACGTTCATACATACAGGATAGGCGAAGAGAGATTAGGAATTCGGGCCGTCTCCGGAGAACGGTGACACGTGAGTAAAAACATTTTGCATGCTGAGCTTGTCGAACAGCTGCGCCCGCTTGCTACGAAAGTTGTCGATGGGGAGGGAAGCGAGCTTGTGGGCCTTGAATTCCGGGGCCGGACGTTGATCGTGACGATCGATCGAGATGAAGGAGTGCGGCTATCTGATTGTGCGGATGTCGGCCATCAGCTGAGTACATCGCTTGATGTCGAGGACATCATCCCATTCCCATATACGTTGGAAGTCTCTTCACCGGGCGTCGACCGCCCGTTGGGGGCTACTCGCGATTTTATTCGGGTCATCGGGCGAAAGCTTCGGGTGACGCTTGCCGAACCTGTGGCAGGGTCGACGGCGCTCGTCGGCACACTCCTTGAGTCCACGCCTGAAGAGATCGTCTTGCAACCGGTTGACAACTCGAAAAAAGGTCGGACAAAGGTTAGCAATCCGGTTCGAATCAAAAAGGAGCTGATCATTGAGGCGAAGCAAGAAATCACCTTCAGAAGGTGAGCTCGACCTCTCGCTTGTCCTCGACCAAGTGAGCCGTGATCGCGGCATGGATCGAGGAATACTGATTTCCGCCGTTGAAGACGCTCTCAAGGCCGCGGCACATCGCTATTACGGCAACGGGGAAAAGCTCTTTGCACGGTTCGACCCATTAAAAAGTGCCTTCAAGGTTTTCTCGAAGAAAACAGTTGTCGAACAGGTTGTCGACTCAAGAGCCGAGATTTCCATCACCGATGCATGTCTTGGCAATTCCGACATCAAGCTGGGCGCAACTCTGGAGATCATGAAAGATACCGATGCCATCGGACGAATCGCCGCTCAGGCCGCCAAGCATGTCATTGCGAACCGAATGCACGACGTCGAAGTCGGTGGCATCTATCAGGAGTATAATGCTCGAATCGGTGAAGTCGTCACCGGCAGTGTCAAGCGCTATGACGGCTCTGATATCATAATGGATATCGGTCGAGTGGAAGCGGTTCTCCCGAAAAAGGAGCAGAGCCCGATTGAGCACTTCGAACTCGGGGACAGGCTTCGAGCTGTTCTTGTGAAAGTGCTGATAAGCGCCCATGATGTGACGATCGTCGCATCGCGATCTGACGCCATTCTGCTCCAGAAGCTTTTGGAAGGCGAGGTTCCTGAAATCCGAAATCGTGTTGTCCAGATCAGAGGGGTCGCTCGTGAGGCCGGCGAACGTTCCAAAGTCGCAGTCAGCTCCAAGGACAAAGGCATCGATCCAGTCGGTGCCTGTATCGGGGTCAAGGGCAGCAGGATTCAAGCGATCATTCGGGAGTTGCGCGGGGAGAGGATTGATGTGATCGAATGGTCACAGGATCCGGTTGCTTTCGTGACGAAAGCTCTCAGTCCCGCTCGAATCCGCCGCGTGAACATACGGAGTCAATCCGACAAGACCGTCGATGTTCTTGTCGATGAGAAACAACTCTCGCTCGCTATCGGGAAGAAGGGGCAAAATGTCCGGCTGGCTTCACGACTGACAGGCTGGCACATCGATATCAAGAGCGGCGAGAGGCGAGATCGCGATCTGCAGGAGGTACTTCCGCTGACGGCAGCTGCATCTGGAACCTCGAACGAAACCGATCTGGCAGGCACTGATCATCAGAGGCGCGATGGCCGATTTGACAAGATAGAATGAAAAGAGAAAGAATTTTTATGTGTCAAGGCAGGTTAATGGTAGCGAGTCTGCCTGCCGCCGGTTTGCCGGCGGCCTAATACGCAACCAGGAGGAGTGTGGTTTTGTCTGGACCGAGGATTTATGAACTTTCCAAGGAGCTTCACATTACGAACAAGGACGTCATGGAGTTCCTGCAGTCCAAGCAGATTACCTTCAAGAGCCACTCCTCTTCTGTAGACATCGCCGATGCACAGCTCGTGCGGAAGCATTTCGGCAAGCTCGCCGAGCAAGCCAAGGCCGCTGTCGAGGAGAAGGAAAAAATCCGCAAGGCCGCGGCAAAGGCCGCCCATGCAGCGGCAACTGCTCCTGCAGCGAAGGCGCCTTCGTCGCCGCCGACTCTATCACCTCCACAAGCCGTCCCCACAACACCCGTCGCTCAACCAACCACGCCCATTCGCCCGGGTTCGGTTTCTGGATCAGCGCCTGCCGCCCATCCGCCGCGCCAAGAGGTTCTTCCAGCGGCACCGGTGAAAGTCGAGCCGAAACCAACTCAGCCTCAACCGCAGGCGGCACGCCCGACGATGCCGCATGTCACGCATCCGCCGGCGTTTCCTCCGCGTCCCTATTACCGGCCTCATGGTGGACAGCCGCATCATGCCGCAAACAAAAAATACGGCCCTCCAGCAAGAAAGCGTGCTCCCGAGGTCAAGCCGCCCGAGCCGAAGCCTCCTGCCGAAAAGCTGCCTCCACGCAACGTCAGCGTCACCGAAGGCGTGACTGTGAAGGAGTTCGCCGAGCGCGTTGATGTGAAAGCCAAGGACATTATCAAGGCTCTTCTGGATCGCGGTGTCTTTGTATCCATCAATCACAGCCTTGATATGCATATGATCGAGCTTGTTTCGCCGCAATTGAATCTGGAAGTAGAAATCATTCCATTCGAAAAAGCGGTCCAGATTGAAGCTGAACAGACGTTCGATGTCACCAAGCTCAAAGGCCGTTCGCCTGTCGTCACAATCATGGGGCATGTCGATCACGGAAAGACATCGCTTCTGGATGCCATTCGTTCCACGAATGTCGCTGGAATGGAAGCAGGCGGCATCACCCAACGCATCGGAGCGTACCATGTGACGGTGAAGGGGCGGAGCATCATCTTTCTTGACACTCCCGGCCATGAAGCCTTCACCAAGATGCGGGCTCGCGGCGCGAAGGTCACCGATATCGTCGTGCTCGTGGTCGCGGCAGACGACGGCGTCATGCCTCAGACGGTTGAGGCGATCCATCACGCCAAGGCCGCCGCCGTTCCGATCATCGTTGCCATCAACAAAATCGACAAGCCGGGAACCGATGCACAGCGAGTCAGGCGCGAACTCGCCGACCAGGATCTCGTCGCCGAAGACTGGGGCGGGCAGACGGTCATGGTCGAGGTTTCCGCGAAAAAGCAACTAAATCTCGATTCATTACTCGAAATGATTCTCCTCGTCACGGACATGGCCGAGTTGAAGTCGGATCCGGAACGAGCAGCGACGGGAACGGTCCTCGAAGCACGCCTCGACAAAGGGCGAGGCCCTGTTGCCACGGTGCTCGTGCAAGGCGGAACTCTTCATGTTGGTGATAACGTCCTCGTGGGTGCAACCTTCGGCAAGGTTCGCGCCATGATCAATGATGTCGGCGAACGCGTGAAGAAAGCCGGCCCATCAACACCGGTCGAAGTTCTGGGAATCATCGATGTCCCACAGCCGGGAGATCATCTTCAGGCCGTCGACGAGATCGCCAATGCCAAGCAGATCGGCAATTTCCGGCAGATGAAATTAAGGGAAATCCGGATGACGAAGCCGACGCGCCTGACCCTCGATCATCTGTTCCAGCAGATCAAGGACGGCGCCATCAAGGAGCTCCCGATCATTCTCAAAGCCGACGTCCAGGGCTCCGTTGAAGTCCTCGCTGCCACATTGAACAAACTCAGCACCGACAAAGTCCGGCTGCGGATCATTCACAGCGGCGCTGGTGCAATCACTGAAACCGACGTCCTGCTGGCATCGGCCAGCAACGCGATCATCATAGGGTTCAACGTTCGGCCTGAACGAAAAGCTACCGAACTCGCTCGAACGGAAGAGGTCGACATCCGCCTGCACACGATCATCTATAACATTACGGATGAGATCCGGAACGCGATGGTTGGACTGCTGGAACCGACCTATAAGGAGAATTACCTCGGAACAGCCCAGGTACGAAACACCTTCAAAGTGCCGAAGTTTGGAACTGTCGCCGGCTGCTTCGTGACGGAAGGCAAGATCACTCGATCCGCTGAATGCCGCCTCATCCGGGATAACGTTGTCATCTTTGAGGGGAAAATCGCATCGCTCAAACGATTCAAGGATGATGCCTCTGAAGTCAAATCCGGACTCGAATGCGGAATCGGCATCGAGCGATACGGAGATGTCAAGGTGGGGGATCATATCGAAGCTTTCGCCAGGGAACGCATGAAGCAGGAACTCTCTGAATCGCGTTAGGATTTATTATCGATTGGCATTGATTGAGGAGAGTCTCATCGTAACGATCCCTCAGCAGGCATGATTGCGCACTTGGTTTTTGAAATCCGGTTGCCCGAATCCGGATCACTGAAGGACAAACGCCAAATCATCCGGAGTCTCCGCGATCGGCTTCGAAAACGATACAATATCGCCGTTGCTGAAACGGAGTTTCAGGATCTCTGGCAGAGGGCGCTCATCGAAGTCGTATCGGTCAGCTCAAGCCGTCATCTGCTTGAACAGATGTTCAATCGGGTGATGGATGATGTCGAGCAAATTGCGGGCCCGGATAATGTTTTCAATTGCGTTCTGGATTTTATCGGCTGAGACATCGGATCGGCTATCTATCGACTTCTAAGTACTCCGGTTCACAAATTCGGCCACGTATTATGACTGTCAGGTGGAGTCAAGAGTAATGGGTGCGAAAAAAGGCCGGATAGCATTTCGAGGCCGTAGCCGCAGGCTTCAGCCTGCGCTTCCAGCAGAAACGCAGGCGAAAGCACGGGCTATAAAGCCCGCGACTGCGAGCGGAGGAATCAAATACGAAATGTCCAAACGGCTATGTGCGGTCATAGTTACGCGGATGAGTACTAAGCATTCGCTGCGAGCGTGCCATTCGTTTTCATTTGCGTTTCGATGGAATTATGCGAAAATGGAAGGCTTTACTATCGGGAGGTTGAGTGACACATATCGGGAGATCGAAAAGGGTCGGTGATTTGATCCAGCAGGAGTTGATGCGGCTGCTCCAGAGAGAAATGCACGATCCACGGATTGGGTTCGCCACGGTCACCGAGGTGCGAATGAGTTCCGATCTGAGATCGGGGCGCATTTTCGTCGGTGTTCTCGGCGATGAGAAGGCGCGGAAGGAGTCGATTGCAGCGTTGCAGCATGCCGCCGGTTTTCTCAGGACGGAGATCGCTCATAGCCTCCGGCTGCGCTACGCGCCCGAACTTCATTTCGTTCTCGATGAGACCGCCGAAAAAGCCATTCGCATCGAACAGCTTCTGCACCCGCACGACAGGGAGGAATAGCCGTGGTCATGGATGAGATCATACTAAGAATACGCTCCGGGCGAAGGTTCTTGCTGACGTCCCATCTCAAACCCGATGGCGACTCCATTGGATCGGAAATGGCGCTGGTCTTCATCCTGGAGCAGCTCGGTAAGGAAGCGGTTGTTTTCAATCATGATCCTTCTCCATCGGCCTATCACCGGCTCTCGGGTGTCGAGCGCATTCAGATTGGGAAGAGTCTCGATGACGCATCATGTGATGCTGTCTTCGTGATCGAGTGCACCGAACTCGAACGATGCGGTTACCCCTGTCTCAAAGGGCAGTCCGTCATCAATATTGATCATCATTCCAAGAACAAGATGTTCGGCTGCCTGAACTGGGTTGAAACGGATGCCTGTGCGGTCGGCGAGATGATCTATGATCTGGCTCTCAGGCTCGGTGTCCGTTTGACGGCCGATATTGCCACTCACTTGTATGTTTCGATTGCGACGGACACAGGCTTCTTTCACTTCAGCAATTCGAGTGCCCGCGCGTTTGAGATCTGTGCCGAATTGACGCGAGCGGGCGCGAATCCGGCCTTCGTTGCCGATGCGTTGCAGGACCACAACCGTCCTGGCCAGATTCTTTTGCTCGGCCGTTGTCTGGCTCGTTTGCAGGTGAATTCTGAGCTGCGGACAGCGACCATCGCGATGTTTCTCAAAGACCTGGAAGATATCGAAATCGCCGACGGAGACACCGAAGGCATCATCAACTATCCGCGATCGATTGATGGTGTCGATGTCGCGGTTTTCTACAAAGAGGTCGGGCCGCGGTATTATCGCGTGGGGCTTCGATCTCGAGGGCGCCTGGATGTAGCAGAGGTCGCCGCCGAGTTCGGCGGAGGCGGACATCCGCAAGCATCAGGCTTCAGCATTGATGGAGATTATGCGGAGGTCCAGGAAAGGCTGATCGCCGTGATTAAACAAAAGACATTGGTTCAACCGACGGCGACTGGAGCGGGACGAGGATGAGCCACGGGCGCGCCGCCTATAGAACTCGAGGGCTTGACGGGGTTCTACTCATCGACAAAGATCCCGGTCCAACATCCCACGACGTCGTCGCCGCCTGCAGGAGGATCCTCGGCGAAAAGAGAATTGGCCACCTCGGCACACTCGACCCGATTGCCGGCGGACTGCTTCCGATGGCGATCGGGCAGGCAACCCGGTTGACTCGATTCTTCCTGATGGAGAGAAAGAGCTATCGCGGCGCCATGCGACTCGGGTATTCCACCGACACCTATGACCGGGCCGGCAAACGGGTGTCAGATGAAGCCTCTTCCTTTCCTTCGCTTGAGGAGATCAGACGACAGGCGCGTTCTTATGTCGGTCGGATTCGGCTCACAATCCCGCCGTACAGCGCGCGCAAGGTCGGGGGAAAGAAGCTTTACGAACTGGCCCGTCAGGGCGAGATCGTGATCACCGAACCGAAGCTCGTTGACATTTATGCTTTAGACATTGAGCGATTTGATAATGGGCTTGTCGAATTTTTCGTCGACTGTTCAACCGGCACTTACGTCCGGTCAGTCGCTCATGAGCTCGGCATGAAACTCGGCTGTGGCGCTCATCTCGACTCGCTTCGACGGCTTCAGGTCGGCGAATTCTCGATCGATCGTGCGGTGACGCTGGACCAGCTTCGTGCCGCACGCGATGATGGAAAAGAGGCCCCATTTCTTCTGCCGATGTCCGGGCTCCTTTCATCTTTCGATTCGATCACGCTGACGAGTGCCGATGTCAGGGAGATCACCTTCGGCAAAGATATTCTTCGCAAGTTGAATTCTGTTCCGACCAGCAAGTATTTGAAGCTGATGGATCCTTCCGGCGCCCTCCTCATAGCCATCGGCGAAATGGTTGATCGACATTCAATCATTATCACGATTCATCCGGCCGTGGTGCTAATTCGCCCTTAGCCTCGGTGGCGGGCGCGATCGATGAGCGGGAGAAATGAGCGTGTCTGAACCTGAGGATCACAGGGTCGAATTGGAACTCCGTCTGTCTCTTGCGTTAATGGTCTTGATCTGGGGCGCCAATTATACGGTCGCAAAGATTGCCCTCACCGAGCTGGATCCTTTTACATTGGCCGCATGTCGCGTCATTCTGGCGACCACATTTCTTTTTCTGATTCTCAAATTGCAGCCGAGACAGGATCCTCTGCCTGATAGGCGTTCGATGGCCCAGATGGCTTTCCTCGGGCTCACGGGCGTCGGTCTGAATCAGGTTCTCTTCGTGCACGGGCTCCATCGCACTGTTCCGTCACACTCGTCTCTTGTCATCGCAACTGGTCCGATATGGGTTCTCCTTCTTGCGGCTGTTTTTCTCGATGAGCACATCGGAGTCAGAAAAATCACCGGAGTTCTGATCTCATTCATCGGCGTCATCGCACTCACCTTGAGTGCTGACTTCTCGATTGACCGCTCGCGCCTGGCAGGAGATCTCCTCACATTGTGCGGAGTTCTCTGTTTCTCCATCTATACAATCACAAGCAAGGAAACAATTGTTCGCTATGGAATCCTCCGCACGACGGCCTATTGCCACCTCTTCGGGACACTGATGCTGCTCCCCGCTGTTTTCTTTCTGCGATCTCCCAACCCCGGCATCGTCACTTACAGAAGTATTCTTGCCGTTACCTACATGGGTCTTTTTGCTTCCGCGACCGCTTATCTGATCTTTTATCGCGGATTAAGAGATATTGGCGCGGCAAAGATTGCAGCACTTTCTTATTTTCAACCAGTGGTCGCCATCCTGATTTCTATTGCACTGGGACAGGAACCCCTGACAGCGAAAATCATTTATGGTGGCGCCCTTATTCTCACAGGGGTTTTCGTCGTTGAACGAGGCTAGTGTGGTGCCTCGTGAAAATGTGAAATTATCAATTGTCCGAGGGCTTGAATGTTGTTGATAGCCGCACACGTCGTCATGGATGGAATTCATCGCGAATGTGACGGAGATAAAGAAACCCGACTCGCCGATCGCGGTGAGCCTCAGATACATGCAGATGCGCACAGAGATGTCATGACGGAACCTGTGATTCGTGGTGGTTCCGATCTTTGACGGCCCGCGTGATCTGAAAAAACCGGCCGTCTCCTGGTAAACTACCTTTATGAAATTTCTCGCAGATGCGATGCTCGGCCGCCTCGCCCGGTGGCTCCGCTTCGCCGGCGTTGATTGTGCCTATGAGCGAGATCGGCAGGACGAAGCATTTCTAAGACACGCTGCCGACGAGAAGCGCATCATTCTCACGCGCGATAAAAAGCTTGCCGCCAAGGCATCGGGACCGGCTTATGTCGTCGGATCGGATCATTGCCGGGACCAGCTTCGCGATATTTTCACCTCTTTTACCCTGCATCAAGGCGATATTCTGACGCGATGTGGTGATTGCAATGTGGTGCTGGCGCCAATTTCCTCAGCCGATGCTTTCGGCCGAATTCCTCTGCATGTCTCTTCATCATGCCATGAGCTTAAGATGTGCCCCAGCTGTAGCAAAATCTATTGGAGAGGCGCTCATGTTGACTCGATTGAATGCACATTGCGAAAAATACTCAAGGAAATGTAACGGCAATGGGAGTTCACCTCTCTGATGCTTTCGGCCAATCTTTTTTGCGCCGTGCTGGTAGTGAAGATGATTTGCCATATTAGCGGGAACGGGAAATGGGATGCTGGTGGCCCTCGGGGAATCGAGCCCCGGCTATCAGTGACTGTTGTCGGAAGAAGAAAATTCGATGCAACAGCCGCTTTCGGGATCGCCAAATTGATCGGGTGAAGCCGTTGCGATAGACAGGCGTTGAGGTATCATCGACCGGATCATCGCTGATGACATTCACTGAATCGTTCATGGTCTTTTCACCAGATGTCACAGAGGGCGACTCACCGGTGCCTTGCCGCCCAGATGGTATTGGATGAGAGTATACTTATCATCTTCGTGCGATAGAATAAGGAAATTGGATATGCACAATTCCAGCATGCACTCCGATGAACATGTCACGAGGGTTTTGTAATCATGAAAAAGAGTCATCGCGTGGCATGGTCTCTGACTTTACTTCTGATCGCACTGCTCGCGACTCCAGTTTTCCAAGCTCACGATGAATGGGATGGAATTCCTCTCATTCGCACTCGGGGGCGCGGTTTGAGATTCCGCCCGCCGTCGGTGCCGAGCGACTCGGAATCATCGCGGGACTTCCGGGCATCCGCGCACCACTTGAATCCGGCTCTCAGGAACGATCTTCCGCGCAGCCAATTGCTGCAAAGCCTGGCCAATGCCGTTAACAGCAACGGCATGATCTCGGACCTCAACGCTATCTCAACTGTCATCCCGACCCGTTACTTCAGCAGCGCCGGCATGAAGACGGCGACGCAATACGTTCTCAGCCGTTTCGTCGGCGTCGGCCTTGATGATGCCTATTTCGACACATTCAGCGAAGGCGGATCGTCCCTCCGCAATGTCGTCGGCATCAAGCGAGGATCACAATATCCCGGCCGTATTTACATCATTTGTGGACATTTGGATTCAACTTCCAACCGTTTTGAGACGGAGGCCCCGGGAGCCGAGGATAATGGCAGCGGTTCGGTGGGTGTTGTCGAAGCCGCTCGACTTCTCGCTCCTCTTCAAACCCAGTCGACGATCTATTTCATATGCCTTACGGCCGAAGAAGTCGGCGATTGGGGCGCTGAACACATTGCACAAAGAGCGGATCAGGAGAAGTGGGATCTACGCGGCGTCTTGAATATGGACATGATTGGTTACGATGAAGCCGGAACACCCCAGCTCTGGGTCGAGGGTTTTCCGAAAGATCCAGGCTCCGTGGCGCTCATGGATCGACTGACTTCCGCCGCTCGAATGTACACCGATCTTTCAGTCTACCGCTATCCGGAGGATGGTTGGGGAAGCGATCATGTGACGTTTCATGAGCACGGCTACCCGGCTGTCCTTGCCATCGATTACGACTGGGATCACTATACGTGCTATCACAGGACGTGTGATACCGTTTCCAATATTGTGACATCTCAATTGCGAAAAATGACCGCCACTGTCACCGTGGCCACAGCCCAGCTGGCCGGCCTCCAGACAGCTCTTGGTTCCATCGCCGGGATTGCGGATCGAATCGATTCACCCAAGGATGCCGGTATCAGGATCGAGTTGATCGGAACAGGATACGCGCCTGTGAGCTCATCGACCAAAGGGGCCTTTTCAATCCGCAACCTGCTGCCGGGCCGTTATCAGCTGCAGGCAACCGCAACCGGTTATCGAACGGCGATGAAAAAGGTGACGATCGTCGCCGGACATACTACCCGGATAACAATTTCCCTGACTCGAAAAAGTGCGTCGGGCTCAAATGAGCGATCGCGCGGTTCCGAAGAGCTCCCGAATGACTGACGACATACCGAACTAGAGTTTATCGATGCCCACTTTCTTACTCGGCGTTTCAGCCGTTGTTCCATCAATCCTGCTCGTTTGGTATTTCCATTCCCGGGATGCTTATCCGGAACCACCACGGGTCCTGTGGATGACATTCCTGTGGGGAATTCTTGTCACAGTCCCGATTCTAGTTGTGGCATTGCCGATGGATTACATGATTCGATTCTGCCGTGACTTCTATGTCTACGGGGCTCTGAGCGCCTTCCTGACGGCAGCGATACCCGAAGAGTTGGGAAAGCTGGCGGTGTTGACGGGATATAGTATGCGGAGTCGTGAGTTCGATGAACCGATGGATGGGGTCGTCTATGGGGCGGTTGCATCGCTCGGCTTTGCAACCCTTGAAAATGTTCTCTATGTAACGACTGGTGGTTCGACGGTCGCCATCATGAGGGCGCTCACAGCAGTTCCTGCACACTCGTTCCTCGGCGCCATCATGGGATACTATGCCGGCCGGGCCAAATACTCGCCTGAGTCTCGATCCCGACTTCTCTTCACCGGATGGGCCATTGCCACCCTCCTGCACGGCCTCTATGATACCCCTTTGCTCACAATCAAAGCGATGAGCGACGGGATTCGCGGCCACTTACCCGAGGGACAGGATGGAGCCATCGGCCTCCTCCTGCTCTGCGGCATCGCCATCTTCATCGTCGAATGGCGGTGGGCGATTGTGCTGGTCAGAAGGGCGCAGCAGGGGCAGAGAATTATGATGGCCGCACCACTGCGGAATTTGCCGGTGGCAACAATACCCGTTGTCGGAACACACGGATCCGGCTTGTGGGGTGCGGCGTTGGCCTTTTTCGGAGGCATCATGGCCAGCGCAGGTGGAATGGTGCTGCTGGCCGTGAGCCTCGCCTTCGTCATCGGGCGTGTGGAAATCGATGATCAGATGAACGTGGCCATCGGCGCCGTCATCATTGGCCTGCTGCCCACGCTTGTGGGGATTCTCATTTTCATGAAGGGCGTCACGGTGTTGAACAGGCCTGCTGCCGTGGCGATACGATGAATCCTGCTGATCAGCAAGCCGGGCCTTTTCCCCTCAATCCGGATCGTCGTTGCGATAGGCAGTTTATTCTACTTCTGTAGAATATTAGTAATAGGCTGCATCGTCACAGTCCGACTCGAAGCATGCCTTGTTCCTTATATTGCGTGCCCATGACCGCATCAATCGGCATGATCGCTACGATCTCGGCAAGCTCGGATGGTGTGAGAGCGAGATCGATAGCTGCGATGTTTTCTTCGGGCGGGAGCCATGCCCTTATGGTCGGTTCTATTTTTTCTCTTCTTCGCTCTGATACATCGGATCGGCCGGCTGGAGGACGCGCAGTGATATCGTGGAGCTGGTAACAACCTTTCCTTGTGGATTCCTCAGCAGCAGCCGGATTGCGTATCGCCCGACCTCGAAAAAGGTAAATTCATTCTTGAAACCCCGGGTGAATGAATCCGGCTGTGTCTGGCCGTTGCAAGGAGACGAGCGGATCGATTTGTTTTCCTCATGGTTGGTGACCGTTTCGTACACTCGCTGATAGACCCATTCTTCGGTCAGACAATGGAGGGCGGGATCGGAGTCCGAACCCCCGATGAGCGTTCCTGTGACTACAAATCGCGCCGGCGCGAACATGCTCATCGCAGAGCTCTCGAGCTTGACCTTGATGCTGCCCGCTGCGCTGATGGTCGGCGCACCCAGGATGATCATTGCGAATAAGAGGATCCCAACGCCGGACATGAAATTTTTCATCACGCTGCACATTTCAAGACAATTCCTCATTGATTACCTCAGAATCCCGTGCCTATGCTACAGTACTACCGGCGTCAGGAAAACGCCTTCGCGCCTGCACGAAGCGCGGCAGAAAGAGAGCAATGTTCGTTATGTTTTTTTTCCGAAACAACATGTCTCGATTCTACTCATTGTCCGACTCGGACACAACCAGGATGACCAGCCGACAATTCAAATCGATCGTGCAGTGCCATCGAACAATGAGTCCCTGGGTCATAGTTACGCCTCCCATGATCCTCGGCATGGCATAAGATGGAGAACCCCGGGTTTCTAGACAGGCTGAAAACCGGACTTCAGCGAAGCCGGGAAAAAGTCGCTTCATCGATCGGGGCATTTTTTTCTGGGCGGACAGGCATCGATTCGACGTTCTTCACTGAACTGGAAGAGCGACTGTTGGCTGCCGATGTCGGTATCGCTGCATCGCAGAGGCTCGTCATATCGCTTCGTTCCATGAAACTGGAGACGGCCGGGGAGGTGCTATCGGAATTGAAACGACAGATGGTGGCGATCCTTCCTCGTGCCTCCGGCTCGGGCAGCGCCTTTCCCCGTCTGACTCTCTTCGTCGGTGTCAATGGTTGTGGGAAGACGACGACCGTTGCCAAGATCGGCCGCTTGTTGAAGAGCGAAGGAAAGAGTGTGCTGCTCGTCGCCGCCGACACATTTCGTGCAGCGGCCGGCGAACAACTCGAGATCTGGGCCGATCGGCTTGATGTTCCAGTTGTTCGCCAGGGATCGGGTGCCGATCCGGCGGCACTGGTTTTCGACGGCATTCAAGCCGCCAAAGCCCGGAGCATCGATCATATACTCGTGGATACGGCGGGGAGACTTCAAACGAAGAAGCACCTCATGGCCGAACTGGAAAAAATGGGCCGGGTGGCATCGCGTGAACTGCCGGGTGCTCCACACGCAACACTGCTTGTTCTCGATGCGACCGTCGGCCAGAATGGGCTTGTGCAGTGCCGCGAATTCCAGCAGTCCGTTCCACTCACGGGCATTGTCCTCACGAAGATGGATGGAACAGCCAAAGGCGGAATTGTCTTTTCGATAGCGGAAGAGCTGCGGCTTCCCGTAGAATACATAGGAGTCGGCGAGAAGGCAGAGGATGTCCTTCCCTTTTCGCCGGACATATTCGTGGAGGCGTTGTTTGAAAACAGGTCATGATTTCGACGAACGGATGATGAGTGAGGCTCTTCGCCTCGCGCGGAAAGGCGAAGGCTGCGTCAGCCCGAACCCGCTGATTGGAGCCGTCATCGTGAAAAACGGTGAGATTGTCGGCCGGGGTTATCATCGGCGCATCGGAGGGCCGCATGCCGAGGTCGTCGCGCTGGAGCAGGCGGGCGATCGTGCGAGCCATTCAACCCTGTACGTCAATCTGGAACCGTGCTGCCATCAGGGCCGGACTCCTCCCTGCACTGATGCCATCATTAAAGCAGGCGTCGGCCGGGTTGTGGCTGCGATGCAGGATCCGAACCCTCTAGTCAACGGCGCCGGTTTCAAAAGGCTGCGCGCGGCGGGCATCACGGTCGAGAAAGGGTGTCTGCAGCATAAGGCTCGCGATCTCAACGAAGCTTTCTTCGTGCATGTCACGAAAGGCCGGCCGTTTCTAATTGCGAAGGTCGCCATGAGTCTCGACGGCAAACTCGCAACGGCCTCCGGCGAGTCCAAATGGATCACATCGCAGATGGCTCGCCATTTCTCCTACAAAATTCGACACCACGTGGATGGGATTATGGTCGGTCTGAACACCGTTCTCGCCGATGATCCTGAACTATCCCGCCGGCTGAACCGCTCAGGACCACAGCGTCCTTTCAGTCGGATCATACTCGACACGAGCCTCCGAACCCCTCCATGGGCCCGCATCCTGAAATCGGCGCGTGTTCATCCCGTTCTCATCGTCTGTGGGAAAAAGCCGATTGAACGACGACGTCGCGCACTCGAAGCCAAAGGCGCCGTCGTCATCCCGTGCAAGGAACGTGAGGGGAGGGTTGATTTTGTCGCCGCCTGCTTCGAACTTGGGCGCCGGGGAATTTCTTCGATCGTCGTGGAAGGAGGAGCCGATCTCCTCGGAACGGCTTTCGACAACCGGCTCGTTGACAAGGTCGTCATCTTTATCGCGCCGAAGATCATCGGTGGCGAACGCGCGCCGTCTCCGGTCGCCGGGGAAGGCGCGCGAGGAATTTCCGATGCGATCCCCGTGGCGAACGTCAAGTGGATTCGAGCGGGAGCCGACATGATCGCGATCGGACGGCCGGATTACTCCAAGTTGAATCGGGCAACTCCATGAGACGTCCAGGTACTGATTTGGGGATCGCCCGGCAGAGCCGACGCGTGCTGTCATCAACTCGGAACTGAAATGTTTTCCGGTATAATAGAGGCCATGGGAAGCCTGGAAACAATCGGAAGGACCGGTGGTCGTGTGCGGCTCAGAGTCGATCAAGGCGCGTGGAATTGCCGGCTGTCGCCTGGCGAGAGCGTGAGTGTTGACGGCGTCTGTTTGACGGTTGAGCGGCAGAGTGGGAAGAGCATCGAATTTTCTCTCTCCGGCGAAACCCTCAGCCGGACCCGCTTTTCAAAGCTCTACCGAGGCACTCGGTTGAACCTGGAACGAGCCATGCGCGCCGATCAGCTCCTTGGCGGTCACATCGTCACCGGCCATGTAGATGGAGTCGCGGTTGTCAGGAAAGTGAAGAAGCTGTCGGATTCTACAGAAGTGGAATTTTCCATACCGTCCGGCTTCGAACCCATGCTTGTCTCTAAAGGTTCCGTCGCCATCAATGGGGTGAGTCTCACTGTGGCCACGCTCACGAAGCGCGCTTTCAGTGTGGCTCTGGTGCCGTACTCGCTCCGCCAAACAAATCTGGACAATCTGACCCCGGGAGAAAGCGTTCATTTCGAAGCGGACATACTCGGGAAGTACGTCATCAACTACCTGCGTGCCCTTCCCATCGGCCGGGGCGCATCTCTGGAAAGGAAAAGTCTCTAAAATTTCATGAGTAGTTCCACCTTTAACACGATCGAAGATGCCCTGCTGGATTTCAGGAAGGGCAAGATGATCATCATCGTCGATGACGAGGATCGGGAGAATGAAGGCGATCTGGCGATGGCCGCCGAGAAGATCACGCCCGAGGCGATCAATTTCATGGCCACGCATGGGCGGGGCTTAATCTGTCTGCCGATGACGCCCGAACGACTCGATGAACTGAAAATACCGATGATGGTTTCGGAGAATACATCGAATTTTCAAACAGCTTTCTGTGTGAGCGTCGAGGGGCGGAAAAGGGTCACGACAGGCATTTCGGCCGCTGATCGCGCGCAGACGGTGCTGACGGCAATCGATCCGGCAGCTCATCCTGAAGACCTCAAGCGCCCCGGTCACATGTTTCCGCTTCGCGCGCGGCCAGGGGGCGTTCTCGAACGGACCGGGCAAACCGAAGCCGTTATTGACATGTGTCGGATCGCCGGGAAATATCCGGCGGGCGTCATCTGCGAAATCATGAATGATGACGGGACCATGTCTCGAGTGCCGCAGCTTCGTCAGTTTGCCGAACATCATCATTTCAAGATGATTACCGTCGCCGATCTCATCAAATATCGGATGCGGACCGAAACGATTGTCCGGTCGGTCGCCGAAGCGCGGCTGCCGACGCGAGTTGGCTTGTTCTCGGTCAAGGTTTTTGAGAACATCATCAACAAAGAGACTCACGTGGCTCTTGTCATGGGCGACATCACATCCGATGTCCCAGTGCTTGTCCGGGCTCACAGCCAGTGCCTCACCGGAGACGTTTTCGGGTCCTGCCGGTGTGATTGCGGAGACCAGCTCCGCAAGGCCATGGACTCCATCGGGAAAGAAGGCCGTGGGGTTCTTCTGTACATGAGCCAGGAGGGGCGTGGGATCGGACTCGCCAACAAGATCAAGGCCTATCACCTGCAGGACAACGGTGTGGACACGGTTGAAGCGAACGAGCATCTGGGCTTTAAGCCCGATCAGCGCGATTATGGAATTGGCGCTCAGATTCTGCGCAATCTCGGGATCCGTCAAATACGCCTGCTTACGAACAATCCGCGCAAATTTGTCGCTATGGAAGGATATGGATTGAAGATCATCGAGCGTATTCCGATTGAAATTCCGCCGTCGGATTCGAGTCGGAAATACTTAAAAACCAAAAAGGAAAAACTGGGCCATCTGCTCTCGAAGGTGTAGGACATGGGTGATAACGAAGTTGCGATAAATCTGGAAGAAGCCGTGCGCAAGATCCATGAGGAGAAGCCGCAGAAACGCCGCGATCTGCTCGAAGAATTCGCCTCACAACCGGGAGATGATGTCGATCGCATCATCATGTCCTTCATGGAGGACTCGTCGGCGGATGTGCGACGTGCTGTCGTTGGAATCATGCGACGCCGGGGGTTCGAGGACCGTGAATTTTACAGCCACGCCGCAGAAGATTCGAGTGCCATGGTCAAGCGGACTGCGCTGGCCGCCTTGAAAAGCCTCGACAGGGTCCGTGAACGACAGCGAACTCTTTCCGATCACATTTTCCGGCGCGTCGGGATTTCTGGGGACCGCTCCCGCGAGGAAGGTTATTTCAGCCGGATGATTCAGAGCCAGGATAAAAACGTGCGTATCGACGCCATCAAGCGTCTTATGGATGTCCAGGCGCCCTGGGTGCCCGATCTGCTCTTGCAAGCCCTCCGTGATGAAAGCTGGACGAATCGAACGGCGGCGGTTGATGCTCTCGCCGAGCGTCAGGATCTGGATATCGAATTACTGAATGAACGATTGCACGAGCGACTCTGGTATCTGCGTTCGACGGCGGTGGAGATCCTTGGCCGCCGAAAAGATCCATCGGCCGTCGGAAAGATGGCGCATCTCGTGAAAGACCAGAATGTGGAAGTCCGTGGAGCCCTCGCCGAATCGCTTGGAGAGATCGGCGGGCCGGAGTGCGCGTGCCTGTTGGAATTCCTGGTTGCGGATCCCAACTATAGCGTCCGTGTGACGGCCGAGAAGGCTCTCAAGTCGATTCGCCGGCACGAGCAGGAGAAATAATGGATGATATCGGTCGTGGGGGAGAAGTCCTGAAACGGATCGATCTTTTTCATGACCTCGACGACGATGAGATCGCGGCGCTTCTTCTCCTGGGACAGATGAAATCTTACGCCAGCGGAGCGACGATCTTCGTCGAGAATGCCGATCCTGATCGTCTGTATATCATCTATGAAGGTTCCATTCGCATCAGCAAAGTAGTCGATGGCGTCGGAGAAGAGGCGCTGGCCATTTTGAAGGCCGGCGATTGTTTCGGCGAAATGGCGCTGATTGAACGCGTGCCGCGCTCGGCTCACGCCTTCGCTCATTCCGACGTCCGACTCCTTGAGATACCGATTCCCGCGATGTTGGACCTGCTCGATACCGATCGGAGGCTTGCCTGTAAATTCCTCTGGAGCTTCTGTCGTGTGCTCTCGGGCCGCCTGCGTGATACAAGCAGCAAAATCTCTTCGCTGTTTCTGATCTCGTCGCATTTTAAATAGCGGCTGTCTGTCGTCGTGCCTTTTGGCGATTCTGCTTCCGGAGTTATTTCAACAGACGAGCTCATCTGGATGGCGGCCATGAGCGTTTCCAATCGATGCAGGATGGATTATGATTTCACAACTTTTTTCTCATTTCCATTCATCTTTGTACGGTTCATTCACAGGTTAGCGTGATAGTCGATGATCTCCAATAAATTATCACCGATGGGTTGAAGCGAACACTCTGCCTCGCTAGTACCTTGTCATAAATCCTCATATGTCAGCGAATTGATTCAAATAAGGCTGCAGTTGCCTGTTTTCAGATCTCCCCTGAACAAGGATTTCCTGATTAGTGTCTAAACGGCGAAATGTCGACACGAAATGGCAAGATTTTCGGAACTTTCAAGATTCCATCCGAACCTCCCTTAGGAATGCAGGAAGTAAGGAAACCAGGAACGAACCGACCATTTTTGGCCGACCACCTTCCGTTCTTGCATTCCTCCCTTCCTGGCTTCCTGAGAGGTCTGGAGTCGCGGGTGGTGTGGCCGCCGTCTTTGGTTCTGGCTCCGCCAGGGGGTTAGGTGCTAGGAAGGCAAACTGCACAAAACAATGCCCATGGTGCATGGGATGATGAACACCGGGCCATTCTGGGCGTCGACGCAAACAAACTGCAATTGATTCGTCCACGACTAAGTCCTTGTTATCAAAAATCCTGCCTCTGGATTAGGGAGGGTTCGTATTTATTGACATTTTAGAATCAATCAGTTAGTATCCAGGTTTCCCTCTCGATGGAGAGGTATATTGATGAGAGGAGCCGGGCGTGCTGGAGGGATTATCTGACAAATTCCAGCGGATTGTAAAGAGAATCCGCGGGGAAGGGACTCTCACCGAGTCCAACATGGAGGAAGCCCTCGGCGAAGTCCGTCTTGCACTCCTTGAAGCCGACGTTAATGTGGTTGTGGTGAAAAACTTTGTCGAGCACATTCGGGAGCAGGCGAAAGGCCAGGAGGTATTGCTCAGTCTCACGCCTGCTCAGCAACTCATTAAGATCATTCATTCTGAGCTGGTTGCCGTGCTGGGCGGTCCTTCCGATGCGGCGCTTCTGAAGGGACGCGATTCACTCAACATCAAAGGATTTCCATCAGTTTTCTTTCTTGTTGGACTTCAGGGATCGGGCAAAACCACCACAGCAGCCAAACTGGCTCTCTATCTCGGCAAGCGCTCCCTCACCCCTCTCCTCGCGTCGACCGACTTGCAGCGTCCTGCTGCTCGGGAACAGCTCAGGATTCTTTCTGATCAACATCACCTCAGGTATTTCGAGGGCAAGTCGACAACGGTGCGCGAGCTTGGGCGCGAGTGTTTTAATGAAGCGCGTCTCAAGGGCTTTAATCCGCTTATCATCGACACAGCCGGACGGCTCCACATCGATGACGCGCTGATGGAGGAACTGGTTGTCCTACGTGATGCGCTGAAGCCGAGTGAGATCCTATATGTTGCCGACAGCATGACGGGGCAGGATGCCGTGCGCAGTTCACAGGCGTTCAATGAGCGACTGGCGCTCACCGGAATCATCCTCACCAAACTCGATGGCGACAGCCGCGGTGGCGCGGCGCTGTCGGTGCGCGAGGTCACTGGGAAGACGATCAAGTTCGCCGGTGTCGGCGAAAAGTCGGGGGATTTCGAAGTTTTCCAACCTGAGCGCATGGCGTCGCGGATTCTCGGCATGGGCGATCTCATGGGCCTCATTGAAAAAGCGGAAGAAGCAGTTTCGATCAAGGATGCGCAACGACTTCAGGAAAAGCTGAGGAAAAACGCATTCACTCTGGACGACATGCTGGATCAAATACGTCAGGTCAAGAAAATGGGTTCGCTCGGCGATATCCTCAAGATGCTCCCCGGCGGGATGCGGCTGCCGAGCGAGACGGATATTGACGATCGGGCAATCCTGCATACTGAAGCGATCATCCAATCAATGACGCTGCTCGAACGCGAAACCCCAAATGTCATCGACGGGAGCCGCCGTAAGCGCATTGCATCAGGCAGCGGTCGATCCGTGCAGGAAGTCAATCAACTCCTCCGCTCGTATGCCGAGATGAGGAAAATGATGAAGCGCGTTCGTTTCGGAAAGCGCATACCGCAATTATTTCAGAAATCGACTTAATCAAGCGACGGAGGTTACATGGTTACAATCAGACTCAAGCGACTGGGACGGAATAAAAAGCCGTTTTATCGCATTGTAGTCGTCGAACGGAGCAACAGCCGGGCCGGCAAGGTTCTGGACACGTTGGGGTTTTACAACCCAATCCCGGCGGCGGCGGATGTCAAGCTCGATCGTGATCGAGCGGCGTACTGGATATCGAAGGGGGCGGAAGTCTCCGAGACGGTTCGGTCGCTTCTCGCTGCTCAACCAAACTAACAGACGAAAGAAGAAGCCGGGACACGGCCGTGCACTTGCCGGCAGTGACATCTGGAGTTATCCTTCATGTTAGCGGTGAAATCAGAGGAGTTATCCGCGATGCCGGATATTCGACATTTAATGCCTCGGTGGTCTAATATGCATTGCACTTGGTACCGCACATCAGCGGGTTCTGATTTTCCCATTCCATTGAGGAGGCACGTATGAAGGAACTGTTGGAGCTGATCGCGAAACAACTGGTTGACAATCCAGACAAAGTCTCGGTGGCTGAGGTCACAGGGGAACAAACGACCGTTCTCGAGCTGAGGGTTGCACAGCAGGATTTAGGGAAAGTGATCGGAAAGCAGGGACGTACGGCGCACGCGATCCGGACGATCCTGAATGCTGCAGGCATGAAGGTGAAAAAACGGTTCGTCCTGGAAATCCTGGAGTAAGATGAAAGAAGCCGAACTGTCCGCCTGCAAGGGCGGATCTGGCGCTGGAACCATGCCAGCAGAGAGTTCCGAGTTTTGGGTTTCGAGTTCCGAACCAGGCATTTTGAGCTGTGTTCAAGAGGAGCTCGGAACTCAGAACCCGGAACAGGGGACTGTCTTGCTCGCGCGCGTGAGGCGCCCTCAAGGGTTGCGAGGCGAATTGCGTCTGGAGGTATTGACGGACTTCCCCGAGCATATCTGCAAGCTGGAACATGTTCTGCTGGCGTTGCCGGGAAAGCCTCTGATCGATGTGCAGATCGAATCAGCGAGGTTGGTTCGGGATGGCGCTGTCATCAAAACAACAGCGGCTCATACAATTGATGAAGCGGAAACGCTGGTTGGAGCCGAGCTTCATGTGTTCCGCGAGGAGGCTTGGCCACTCCCGCTGGGAAGTTACTTTCATTTCGATCTGATCGGTTGCACTGTGCTGTTAAAAGATGGCGCGCCTGTTGGAAAAATTACGGGTATCACCGGCAGCCAGAATCCTCTCCTCAAGGTGGCCGCTGCCGCAGGTGGTGAAGTCGTCCTCATCCCTTTTTGCGAGGATATCTGCTATCGAATCGAGCCTTCGCTGAAACAGGTATGGATCAATCCACCTGAAGGGCTGCTGGAATTAAATGCGATTTGATGTGGTCACGATCTTCCCGGAATTTTTCTCCGGGCCTCTGTCCTGCGGGCTGCTCAAGCGAGCGATGGCCGCCGGAGTTGCCTCGGTTTTCATTCACAACTTGCGGGACTATGCCGAAGGGGCGCACCTTCAGGTCGATGACACGCCATACGGGGGAGGCCCGGGAATGGTGATGAAACCGGAGCCGATCTGGCGCGCTATTGAATCGCTCTCAGCCGTCGGAGAAGAGAAGCCTCTTGTGATCCTTCTGTCACCGCAGGGATCACGGCTCGATCAGGCCACAGCTTTCAGATATGCGACAGCTCGACGCCTTCTCCTTATCAGCGGCCGCTACGAGGGCGTGGATCACCGAGTGGCAGAGCACATGGTCGATGAGGAACTCTCTATCGGAGATTATGTCCTCGCCGGAGGAGAAATCGCTGCGTTGGTGGTCATCGAAGCTGTAACTCGCCTCATCCCTGGCGCCGTTGGAAATCCGGATTCGGTGAAGGCCGAGAGCTTCGTTGAAGGCATTCTGGATTATCCCCAGTATACGAGGCCGCCGGAATTTCGAAGGTGGGGGGTGCCGGAGGAGTTGCTCTCCGGCAACCATGCTCGCGTTGATCGATGGCGGCACGAACAAGCCGAGAAGCGGACCCGGATCAATCGCCCGGATCTTTTTCATCATGTGCATGGATAGATATTTGTCCCATGGCATTTTATAGGAGTGTGATGTGCTTGCGGAGCAAGGCCTTTCGTTTGCAGTCGCGTTCTCGGGGACTTGTCGAATGCCGGCGATTGAGAATGACCAGTGAAATAGTCAGATAAGGAGATATGATCATGCAACCTGTCAAAGCGGTCGATGAGACGCAGCTTACAACGAAGACTCTGCCTTCTTTTCGGGGAGGGGACACCGTCAAAGTCCACGTAAAGGTCAGAGAGGGCGAGAAGGAACGAATTCAGGTTTACGAAGGGGTCGTGATTGCCCGTCATCGAGCCGGCCTCTCGTCGACATTCACGGTCCGAAAAGTGAGTTTCAGAGTCGGAGTTGAGCGGATTTTCCCATTGTACTCGCCGAATGTTGACAAGATCGAGGTGGTGAGAAGCGGCAATGCGAAGCGCGCGCGCTTCTATTATCTCCGCAAGTTGCAGGGGAAAGCCGCAAGGCTCAAGGACAAGAGGCAGGTTCCTGCGCATACAGCATCGGGAGCCGGAGCACATGCCGCGAGCCAGGAGGCTTGATAGCCACTGTGGCTGTCAACTGGAAAACGGCCTTTGGAGCGCCGGATATGCCCGGGTAGCCGGTGTCGATGAGGTCGGCCGTGGAGCATTGTTCGGGCCGGTCGTTGCTGCCGCGGTGGTTCTCGATCGGGGAAGCCATCCTGGCATTGATGACAGCAAGAGATTGGCCCCCGAACGGAGGCACGAGTTGGCACTGTGGATCATGAAAAAGACGACTTTTGCTGTTGCGAGTGCCTCACATCTGGAGATCGACGCATTGAACATTCGCCAGGCCACTTTCAGAGCGATGCGCCAGGCGCTCACACTGCTCGATCCTCCTCCCGATTTCGTTCTCGTCGATGGCGAACCGATCCAGGATCTTGCCTTTCCTCAGCAGGGCATCATCAAAGGCGACCAGACAAGTGCATCGATCGCCGCAGCTTCGATCCTCGCCAAAGTTCAGCGCGATTGTCTCATGCAGCTGTATGCGCCCACCTTCCCGTGCTATAATCTCTCCAAAAATAAGGGATATGGAACACAGGCGCACATGGAAGCCATCCAGAGATACGGAATGTCGGAATTGCACCGACGTTCATTTTGCCGCTTTCTTGAAGAAGAGCAGCCAAGGCTCGCGTTCTAGTATGTGAGTATGACATGGCGATCAACCGCGAGAAGATCAACAAGAACGCCGAGAAATATATCAAAGCCGGCCGACTTGAGAATGCAATCGCCGAATATCTCACACTTCTGAAGGACAATCCCAAGGACTGGCAGGTTCGGAATCAGGTCGGAGACCTTTACGCGCGTCTCGGGAAAGTACGCGAATCCGTGCATCACTGGACGGAGATGGCCGAGTTTTATACCCAGGATGGATTTATCCTGAAGGCCATCGCCATGTACACCAAAGTCAAGCGGATCGATCCGCAGAACCTGGGTGTGATGACCAAGCTGGCCGAATTGTATTCCAAACAGGGCCTGGTCAATGAATCGCGGAATCAGTACATTGAGCTCGCCGAGTATTATCAGCGGCAGAATAGAATTACCGATGCCCTCGATACCTACAGGCGTCTGGTTGAACTTGATCGCGATAACGTCAAGATGCGGATCAAGCTCGCCGAACTCTATGTCAAGGAAAAAATGCTTCCGCAGGCCGTTGAAGAATTTACTCGCGTTGCCACTGAGCTGAGAAACAAGGGTCAAACAGAGGAATGTCTCCTGTATCTGAACCGGGCTCTCGATTTTGATCGGAGCAATTCACAGGCACTCATCTCTGTGGCTCAAGCGCGTCTGGATTTTGGACAACGTGACAGCGCCATCGTCCTCCTGACCGAGGCGTTGAAAGCAAATCCACATGATCCAGGCTTATTGAAGTATCTCGGCGGCCTTTTTCTCAAGGAGGAAGATTTCAATCGAGCCGAGCAATGCTTCAAGAGGCTTGTCGATGTTGATCCGGCGGAAAGTTATAACCTCCTTGAGATGGGGCAGGCGTTCATCAAGCGAAATCAGCTTGATCGTGCCTTCGATCTCTTCGATCCGGCTGTGGATGCTCTTGTCAAGCAGCGAGAGGGCGAGAAAGCGGTTGCACTCATGCGATCGATTCTCAACATCTCGCCCTCGCACATACCAACTCTCGGGAAATTGGTTGAGATCTATTCCGCTTTCAAACAGCAATCCAACCTGATTGCAGCGCTCTCATCTCTTGCTGACGCTTATTATGCCATCGGTCAGACCCAAGAAGCTCTTGGCGTTCTGCAGCAGGTCATTGATCTCGATCCCGAAAATTTTCAGCATCGCGAGCGCTTGATCAAGTTCAAGGGCGAGAAAGAGCCGCCGGCGCCGGATGAAGAAGAGGCTCAGGCACCTGCTCAACCATCCACGGCAGCGGCTAAGGAGAAGGGGGAAGTCCGAGTTTCGGCCACACCCGTAGAACCCACAGTGGCCCAGCGCGCCGCCCCGCCCAAGCCGGCCGTGCCAACGATGGATGAAGAGGGAGCAGCAGCAGAGATCCTGGAATGCCTGACTGAAGCCGATGTCTTCATGCGATACAAGCTCTATGATAAAGCTCAAGAGCAGGTAGCGAATGTTCTGAAAATTGAACCGATGAATCTTCATGGGCACTCGATCCTGCGCGAAATTTTCGAAGAGAAGGGTTGGGTGGCCGAAGCCGTTAAGGAGTGCATGGTTCTCTCCGAAATCTACCAAGATTTGAAGGATGATGAGAACGCGCGGTCGGTGCTCGCTGATGCCACACGCCTCGACCCTAATGCCCCTGGACTGCTCGATCGCATGCGCTCTCTCGAACGAGGCCAGCGCATGCCGCCGGTTACGGAACCGGCGAAGCCGGCTCCGCCGGCCCCGCCGCAGGCCCCGCCGCCGGTTGAGGTGATTGAAGAGGAACTTGAGATAGATCTCGCGGGGCTCGAAGAGCCGGTCGAAGAAAAACAACCGGCCGCGGAGATCGGAAAGATCGATCTTCCGCAGGTAGCTCAGCCTCTCATCGCAAAAGAGGGAGCTCGGATCGAACCTGCCCTACCACTGTCAGACGATGAAGAAGTTGAGATGCCGGATATAGATCTGGATTTCGCTTCGTTTGAGGATGTGGTCGGGATCGAAGGCGGGTTGGAAGAGGTTGAGGGGGTCTCGGTTCGGGCGCTCTTTGGCGAGATCGAAGAGAAAGAAAAAAAGCTGCCAATACCACCGCCGCTCACACCACCACCCGCCGCACGACCATCAGTCGCCAAGCCGCCCGAAATCAAGCAGTCTCCACCCCCGATGACTGCTGCCAAGCCACCTGAAATCAAGCAGCCACCACCGCCGATCGCCGTTCCCAAGCCGCCCAAAATCAAACATGCTCCCCCACCGGTCGCCATCTCCAAGCCTTCTCTCGTCGAAGAAGAGATGCCCGAATTGAAGGAGTTGCGGGAGGCCGTCGCGAGCATGGATATTCATATTGAGTCTCCGCAGCAAGCTCGATCCGCTGCGCCGGCGACACCGGCCCTTCCACCAACCGCCAAAAAGCCCGGGCGGCCGCCAAAAGCATCCGCCGCCGGCGTGGAGCCGCCAGCGATCACGCCGCCGCCGGATCGACCGTCTGAACCAAAGCCTCTGACACTCGATGAAGTCCTGATCGAAGACATCCCTGAGCTCGAAGCCATCGTCCGGACCGTCAGCAAAGCCACTCCCAAGGCGCCCCCGGCTCCGTCGCGAATCCCAGGCCCGCCTCTTGAGGATGAGCTACCCGGGGATCTCATCAGCTCTCTCGATGAGATCGAGTTTATTGATGAACAGCGTCCTGCAGGCGCTCAGCTAGTAGCCCCCTTCCATCCGGCTGAGCTCCTTGTTCCCGGCTTGGATGAGACCTTCCTCCAGGAAGAAGCTATTGCTCCCGGTGCCGAAGAAGAACTGACGCTCGACCTGAATGAGAAGGTCGAGATCACAGCCGTCAGCAGCTCACCCGTGGCTGCTGTACCTGATGAGCGGCCGGCCGGTGATAAGGAGGAGTTTTTCGATCTTTCCTCGGAGCTCGAGGCTGAGCTCCTCAAGGCAGAAGAAATCCGCGCCGCATCGCGGGAAGAAGAAATTGTCACAGACGAGAGCCAGGCTTACCAGGAAAAGAGCCTGGAAGAGCTCTTCACCGAGTTCAAGAAAGGGATCGAAAAGCAGCTCGGAACTGAAGATTTCGACACGCGGTATAATCTGGGCATTGCCTACAAGGAGATGGGCTTGATCGACGAGGCGATCGGGGAATTTCAGATCGCGGCCCGAGATCCCAATAAATTCCTGGAATGCTGCTCGCTTCTTGGACTCTGTTTCATGGAAAAAGGAATGCCCAAGCAGGCCGTGAGCTGGTTGAAAAAAGGCATCGAAATGCCGGGGCACCGGGAAAATGAATATCAGGGCCTTCGATATGATCTCGGATTGGCTTATCAGCAGATCGGCGAGTACGAGCGCGCGATGGAGGCCTTCAAGGATGTTTTCGGTTACAATGCCAATTACCGGTCAGTGAGTGATCGAATTAAGGAGACCCAGGACCTTCTCGCTCGAAGCAAGGGACAGTGAGTCGACGCTGGATGCTCTACGGCTACATTGCATGCACTTACGTTGCGGGTATCTTTCTATGCATCGCTCCCTGGTCAGGCCTCTGGCAATATAACTACTTCGTCCGAATGTTGAATATTGAACATTCGGCTGT
>CAIWXX010000024.1 GCA_903916735.1 uncultured Acidobacteriota bacterium | reverse complement strand
TGTCGTGTCTGGGCGCCGCACGGGGTGGAGAATCTGTGTCGACTCAACCGGTCTGGAGAAGCAGCTGAGCCTGAGTGTCACCAACCTATCAACGGAATAGTGCAACCGAAAGCATGCGATGAAGAGTCACGTGTTACAAGTGAAGTTGGGGCTGATGCAAGGTCTCACGCGCGCCGCCTTCGGCGTGCGGCATGCCTGGAGGGAGGGCGCCGTCGAACGGAAGGGAGACCAGCTCAGCGAGCCGGAGGCCGACTCTCTCAGGGTGGATTTCGGGATCGAGCTGTGCGATGGATGGATCCCCGAGTTGGAATGCGTTCCGGTTGTTCTTGACGCGCTGCGTCACGCGAGGTGCTGGTTGCCGCTTGCCGGGCTATGGGACCGCGAGGTATACTCTGCCGGCGTTGCGATCCACGGCCTTTCCCTGGTGAGTTGGGAGGTTGGATGCAGTGCGTCATTCTCAGTTTCGGCCCAATCATCGAGTGACATGAGCCCGCAGTCGAATGGAAGTCTCTTGCTCCGGACCATCTCCCGTGAAGAGTGTGGGTCTCCTCGCATGCCGCAAACATACTTCACGGACGATCGAATGGCACGACGATGCGCAACATCGACGCTACCAGCCATAGCCCTGCTAACTGGGTCGACCAGAAACAGGCAGCTTGAGACTCGGAAGCGGGCAAACTCGCGGCTTCAAATCCGGTCCAACGCGGCGGCCCGCCAGTGGTTCAGATCCCAGTCCGCGCCGCAAATAGTGGATGATCTATTACAAATCAACATGTTGGAGAGACGGGCCGAGCTGGATTGGACCGAATCATCAACCATAAAGCATGAGAGGTGTAGTGTGAAACACGCTCGGGATGGCGCGGCTTGCATGCGGCCGGCTTCCGGGTCTCAGAGCGCGAAGAGTGGCCGTAATTCGAGCATGAAGGCAATTTCGGGGCCAGGGCCGCTTCGTGGCCATTCCCTTCAAAATCCGGCACAACACCGAACCGTCTACCGTTAACAGTTGCTGACAGTCCATCGAGTGTCATCCGCAAGATCTAGGCCAAAGGCGCGTAATCAGGCTCCTGTCAGCACCATTTGACATGTCAAAGGTCGTTGACGGCTTCAGACCCGGGTGAAGCATCATGCACGGAGACAGGGTGAGTGTACAGTCGTTCCCCGACATCGACTTTGACTTTCCTTAGCCGGCAAATGCGTATTGGAAAGTCCTGCGAATTGGTGTACCATTTTCGACCATGTCGGCCAATCAGAGACGCAGGTTCACAGAGTCAAAGGAATGGACGGAGTGATCAGCTGGGTGAGACGCTCCCCGAGCATAAGTCTGCTTCTCGCGAGCTTCGCGTCTCTGTACTTCGAGCTCCTATACATCCGTTGGATCCCATCGGTGATCCACGTCGTCGGCTTCTTCAGCAATCTGGTACTGATCGCCAGTTTCATGGGGCTCGGCATTGGCGTTGCACGTGGAGCCAACTCGAAAAATCCGGAGAGAAAGTCGGTGTACGGAGTCTTGTGCCTGACCTTAATTCTTTGTCTTTTTCTCTTTGTGCGAATCAAGGCGACCGTGCCGATTCAGGAGCATGACCTTAATGAGTTCTATGAAGCCAGGGCTCCTCACCTCCTATTGAGTCTCACACTCTTGCTTCCGTCCGTGTACGCAGCTGTCCTCGTTGCATTCGTGCCTCTCGGTGAGCTTGTTGGGAAGTATCTCCAGGCGTTTAGACCCATCAAGGCTTATTCGCTGAACATCTTCGGCAGCTTGATCGGCGTTCTGGCTTTCACCGGCCTCTCATGCCTTTCGCTCCCGCCCATGGTGTGGCTGGCCGTCGGGGGGCTCATCTTGGTGCTACTCTCGAACCGCCCGATGTTGTATGGGGCTCTCATCGCGGGCACGGTCATTCTCGTCGCATTCTCATACCGCCTGGAGGAGGAGCGTTCGGCGTGGAAGAATGTCTGGACTCCTTACTACGACCTCAAAGTGTTCCATATCCCATCCGGCTTCGCAGCGCTTGTCAACAACTTCTTCCTCTTGACGGGTGCCCCCGTGACGACCGATCCTGCTTACACTTTACGCGAGCTGTACCAGATTCCTTATGCTTATATTCACCCGAAACGGGTCCTCATTCTCGGGGCGGGCGGTGGTAATGATGTTTCGGAAGCGCTGGCTCAGAGCGCGGACCGAGTCGATGCTGTGGAAATCGATCCTGGCATCATTGGCCTCGGACGGAAGTACAACGTCGAGAAACCCTATCAGAACCCGAAAGTAAGGGTTTTCATCGCCGATGCCCGCACATATCTAAAAAATTGCCAAAGCACATACGATCTGATCATTTTCGGAACTCTGGATTCTCACGGGCTCTTCTCGGCACTCTCCAGCATCAAGATGGAGAATTTCGTCTACACGCAGCAGGCGTTCGAGGACGCTAGGCGCCTCCTGTCTCCAAGCGGAATGATCTCCCTCACACTAGCCTTCGACCAGCTGTGGGTGTCCCTGCGGCTTTACGGAGTGATGCGCCGGGTTTTTGGAGGTCCGCCGGTCGTCTATTCCGGGCTGGCGACATTTGTGACCATTCTCGCCGGGCCGGCAGTCGCAGGAAAGCCTCTCGTCAATCTGCAGACGATGAAGCACGTGCCCACCGAGGCCCTGTCAGCCGCCATGGCTGCCATTCCGGAATCGAGGGTCATACCGACCGATGATTGGCCTCAGCTCTTCCTCAGGCATCACCAGCTCCCGAACGAGTACATCATCGTCGGCGCCGTCATTGTGCTCCTCTCGACAGTTGCCGTCCTGATCTCCTTCGGCCGGTCCTTCTCTCTCTCCCCTCACTTTTTCTTCATGGGGACTGGGTTCCTGTTGCTCGAAGCGAAGAGTATCACCGAGCTGGCGCTGACGTTCGGTTCCACTTGGATCACCAATGCAGTGGTTATCTCATCCGTTCTCGCCGTGATCCTTCTCGCCAACCTCCTGGTCCTGCGGCTGAAACTGATGAGATATGCTCTCTGGTACTGCTTGTTGATGTCTGCTCTCCTGGCCACCTGGATTGTCCCTCACGAATGGCTCATCACCAGCCGGCTATTGATGCAGATTGTCGTCAGCGGGCTCTTCACGGGGGTTCCCGTGTTCTTGGCTTCGGTCATCTTCGCCATCTCGATGTCGCGACTCAAGCAAAACCAGATCAACAGGGCCCTTTCGGCCAACCTCATTGGGTGTGTCGTTGGTGGCATGGCCGAGTATGCAACGTTGATCTACGGCTTCAGGTCCCTCTGCCTGCTTGCCATCATTATGTACTTCCTATCTCTCATGGCGATGCGGCAGGAGCTCTCCGTCCCCGCCACGGCACGAGTGCCCGAGACTCTGAAATGACGCCGCAGCAGCCAAAACATAGGAATATCTCCTTTTCCGACCGGAGATTGAAAACACCACCGCTGTAGCAATTCTGGCTCAACAGGATCATCCCCGGAGATGCCAAATGGTGGCCGGGGAGCGATGTGTTTGGCGGAGTGCATCTGAAACATGGGTTCAGAGTAGGACTTCCTATAGGTCGTGTCGAGAATTACGGACAGTGTGGGGGCTCGTCGACTCGAGGTTAATGGTATCGAGCCGGCGTTATCGAAGATGGTAAAGAAAAAGCGTATGCATACGACAAAGATATTCGTCCTTACCTCGGAGACATCCGTAACCATATCGACAAACTGGAGTTGATTATCGACGATGAATTGTGGCCATTGCCAAAATACCGCGAACTTTTGTTCAACCGTTAATCGGATCAATTACGTTAAGTAAATAATGAAATCCATTCCTTTATGACGTGGTTTTTATTGTTCCAATTTTCTTAAACGGTATTCAGTATGAATCATGCTGATGTTGATCGAAAAAACATTTCCTGCAGTTAATATATAATCGAGGAAAGTATAAAGTGTTGCAGCCATTGCCAGCCCTTCAATAGGAATTCCAAACCGATGAAAAGCTATCGTAAAAATAAATATCCCCATCCCTGGCATTGGTGGCACTGCAATTGACAAAACCATGCAAAGTAGCAACATCGGGATAATATCGGTATAGGTGAAAGGAACCTGATAAAAATAACCAACAAAAAGAGATAAAAGAAATACGATAAGCAGCATAAATGGTTTGCTAAACAAAGCGCCAACCGGAATGGAAAAATTCACAAGATAGTCGCGGATACCTTGTTTTTTCCGGGCAATTTGGGCATGTTCCACAAAAGTCGAACTCGAAGTGGCGGTCGAAAAAGCAATGAGTAATACAGAACCAATATCCTTTATATACCTTGCCGGATTCATTTTTTCAATTAGGGCGACACTTACCAGACAAATTGAGATAAAGAGCAAAAAACAGGCACATATCAGACCAATAATACCAAAAGCTCCCCAAAAGGCCGAACTTTCGCCAGAAATAATAATGGAAAATATGCTGGTAAATATTACCCAAGGTATTAAGGAACAAAGCACATCGAGCAAGGTCGATAACAGAAGGTTACATTCGGTAATCACTTTTGTTATTATCGTAAAGCGCCCTTTTAATGTGAGCATGGCTAATCCTGAAATAATAGCCAGAAAAATTATTTGCAGGGTATTATTGTCGAAAAACGATTTAATAATATTGGTTGGAACAATATCAAACAGCATTTTATTAATCTGCGACCAGGAATCACCCATTCCGGCGTCCGGGGCGCTTCCACCTTGCAAATGAAAATAGAGAATCCCGGCAAACCCGGCAATAATTGCAGCCAAAACTGAGAGTCCCAAAAACCAGCCAAATAAAATCCTGAAAATATGTTTCATCTGGGCAATGCTTTCCATATTGAAAATACCGGCAATAACCGAAACAAAAAGAAAAGGAATAACCACAGCATTTAGCAAACCAAAAAATGCCTGATTCAAAGGTATTAGAAAAGAGTTGGTAAAGTTTTGACCCGCCGAAGATGCATAGCGGTTAACTAAAATCCCAAGAAGGATAGCTGTGCCAAGAGCAACAAGTATGGAAAGTGCAGGATTAATCCCCTTTTGCTTAAGGCTGAATGTTACAGTATTGATTCCGTTCCTATAAATGTAATTAACGTTGCTTAGCCCAATCAAAATATGCTGGCTTATATTCAGACCATCAGGATTATTTATGTTATTGGAAAAAGAAAGCGGATCGAATTGTTCCCCTTTATAACTCAGATTTAAGCTTATCGTTTTAAATCTCTTTCTTAATTCAATTTTTAAGATGTCTGATTCTTTAGCATTCCCTGCCCAGGAAATAATCGTCTCTTCTGCAAAAAGCTGGGCCCGAATAATGTCTTGCTCAGAACATTTAAATTGATTCAATAAGTCGCGAATGTATTCCGCCGAACTGGCAATACCGGCAAGTTCAAGTCTGAAATTCCTTATTTTTTCAATATCTTTCATTATCGCAATATATGATCCTTATATCGGGTAAAAAAAATGAGGCCATAGGGGTTTGCTTTTACGACCTGGTACAGAAAACTCTACAACTGTAGTAATATATGGACAACAGAACCACTTCCGGCACCAGTCCGTCATCTCCGGAGATGACGGACGGGTGCCAGGAGGAGACGCTTTTGACGGTTTGCAGCAAAAACATGGGTTCAAAGTAAAGCATTTTGAGAGTTGAGTCAAGAGCCGTGTTAACTAGAAGGCTTGTCAGGTAAAGGTTTCCTGCTGCATGATTGCTCGGGGCTGACTAGAAGCAGAAGGCATCTGAGCTGGAGCCATTGATCCGATCCCCGTGCGGCTCGGGGGAGAAGGCAGGAAGCGGACGCTCTGGGAGCAGAAGAACTTCGAAAACGGACTTGATGCACACCTGGATTTTGCCGACGACATCCGATTGGTTGCGTGTTTCGATGACCGAAATCACCTTGAGCTTCGAACCGCATTCGCATAGAAGAGGTCCTGTTTCGTAACTCAGTACTCCGGTTCATAAATTCAGCCACGTATTATGACTGTCATGTGGAGTCAAAAGTAATTGGTGTGAAAAAAAGCTGGATAGCATTTCGATGCCGTAGCCGCGGGCTTCAGCCTGCGCTTCCCGCCGAACGCAGGCGAAAGCACGGGCTAAAGCTGGCGACTACGTGCGAAGAATTGAATACGAAATGGCCCAACAGTTATGTGCGGTCATAGTTACGCGGATGAGTACTTAGGTAACTATCCCACCAGGCAAAGTCCTTCCCTCAGTTCATCCGACTACACTTACCCCTTGTGCGTTTCAGCTGTAGCCCATCTTACAGGTAGGAGGCTGCTCCATTCCTGCTCCCGACCAGGCCGAGCCTCCACAACCCGCAGCCCTGCCTCTCCGAAGCTCGCCATACTCGGGTCAACGCCTCTCCGCTTTATTTTTACACAAGACATCAGAATGCAGAACCATCCCGCAAATCGTCCATTGTGATCCAACCAACCACAGTTGGGTATTACCGTGCCCACCCTGCACCTCGACGGCTATCAAGGGCTTGGTCTTGTAGATTTCATCGTATTTCCTCATTGGGGCAACGCCTCATTTAGAGATCTGTATCTGGGAAGTCGGCTATCCCAGGCCTATTCCGAAGATTTCAAAATCGTCCTCCTGACTGATCATCAATATGTCCGCGTCGATGATGACACATACAAGATCATCGCTGTCCAAAAAGCGAAATAGAGCCATCCTCTCGAATCCATCCGATCTCACTGGCGATGTGCTGACGCCACTCACCAGAGCACGTGATCGAATTCGAGAAAAAGGCCGATCCATGCTCGAGTCAGAGTTGGCCATTTCTCTGGATCGACGACCTTGATGGAACAGGCTCCGGAATTTGAACTGGCGTTTGATCAACTCCCAATTTGCGTTTCATCATCCCTGATCCGAGGCGCCATCGCGAATTTGGTGATTCCTAAATTCAGCAGGATGATGGGTGAGATGTAGTTCATGACGGCCAGAGCAAAAAAAGCAAAATCCTATATCCAGTTTCTACAGAAGTCGCATCTTCTCCGCTTCGCGCAGCAGGTCATCTCGGAAGCGCGGGTGAGCGATGCTCACGATGGCGAGTGCCCGTTGACCCACTGATTTGTTCTTGAGGTTGACGATGCCGTACTCCGTGGCCAGGTAGTGCGTGTCCATGCGGGGGGTGGTCACGGCTGCGCCTTCGTGAAGCCGCGGCACGACACGTGAGACCTCGCCATGCTTTGCGGTCGAGTAGAACGCCATGATGGATATGCCGTTGTTCGCCGCGTATGCACCGCGCACGAAGTCGAGCTGCCCGCCGGTGCCGCTGTACTCCCACCCACCAATTTCCTCCGCGTTGCACTGACCGGTCAGATCCACTTCGATGATCGAGTTGATAGCCACCATGTTGTCATTCCGGGCGATGACGGTGGGATCCATCACGTAGGAAGAGGGGTAGCTCTCCAGGCTCGGATTGTCGTTCATGAACTCGAAGGTGTCGCGCGTGCCGTAGGAGACGGCGAATACGTGTTTGCCGCGATGCAGTGTTTTCCGCCGTCCGTTGATCACGCCCTTTCGGATCAAGTCCACCATGCCCGGGCCGAACAGTTCGGTGTGGATCCCCATGTCCTTCCGGGTGGCGAGGAACGGGGTGATGGCGTTGGGCAGGCCGCCAATGCCAAGTTGCAGCACGGCGCCATCCTGGATCAAGTCCGCCATCGCCTTGCCGATGGCCGGATCCTCGGATCGGGGAGGCGGCGACGGGAGCTCCATGAGGGGCACATGGTTCTCCACTACCGCATCCACGTCGGAGACATGCAGCAGCGAGTCGCCGAAGACCCGCGGCATGTTCTCGTTGACCTCCACCACCACCTTCTTCGCCACACGCGCCGCCGTGGACGTCAGGTCGTTGGCGGTGCCAAAGGTGAAGAACCCGGCCTTGTCCATGGGCGAGACCGTGGTCACCGCAAGGTCAACCACCATGTATTCGCGGATGAACTTCGGCACCTGATGCAGGTAGCTTGGGATGAACTGGTCCAGGCCCGTAGCCGCGCGCGCCCTGTCCGCCTTGCTCAGAAACCAGGAATACGGCTCGATGGCATCGTAAAGGTCTGACTGCATGTACGTCGCCGCTGCGTGCTTCTGCGGATTGAAGGAGTATATCTTGACTCCCCGCACCTCGCCTGCGCGCGCCCGTGCCGCGATCGCTCCGAGGAGCGCCGGCGGCTCGGCGATGGTCACACCGTGGATCACTACGTCACCGCTCTTCAGGAACCGGCCGATGGCGTCCTCGGCCGTTGTCAGCTTCCGCCGGTATTCATCTGCGTAGTCACTCATGCTGCCCTCCATTTGATTTCACACTCTGGTCCAATGACCAGTCTACACCTCGCCCGCCCGGCGCACCATGGTTCCCACAGCGCGGGGAGCACCGGGCCTCGGCCCCCCGTCCGAATCGCATCCGAGGATCGGAACCTCTGAGGCTCCCGCCCTCTGGATCAGTCGGCTCAACTGCGCTCCGCCAGCAAGCCTCCAACCGGCAGTGCGACGATCTCCCCGTACAGACAAAAATCTCGGCGTGCCGGACTATCAGGCCATGCCTCAGCCGGACCTTGTCAACAACCTGAGCCGCAAGGAGTTGGCCAAGACTCTTTGTGAGCATTTAAGCTGGACCTCACCCAATGGCGCGTACAAGATTCATTCTTGTTATGCCTTATTGGACAAGCGGGCAAAACAGTAAATTGTTGTGCTTCCGGCCAAGCGACAAACCAAAGCACCGGTGCGCCAAGAAGTGAGGATAGAGAATCCCGAAGAAGACCGCTTGATTAACGATACGTTTTCCGCGATCAGTCCCATCGAGCTGCAACTTGTAACCACAAAGCAAGACCGGAATCGTTGAAGAAAAAATACCGGAACGACATTAACTCACAGAGCTACGGAGCCACAATCGACGAGCTTTGGGACAGTTGCGATAGATTGAAGCTGCCGTTGCCTCAAAAAAGCTCAATCGCCCCATTCTCCTTTTTCGCGGCGCGAAGGAAACTGGATGAAGCTGCATTTACGTGTATCAACCAGAGAATCATCGCCGCCTATGTGCGTGTTCATCAAGAGAACCCTTGAACGAATCGCGAAGGAGGCGTTGAACAAGTATCCCGTGATCACCATCACCGGCCCACGGCAGTCCGGCAAAACAACTCTGGCCCGACATGCATTTCGGAACATGCCTTATGCGAACCTCGAACGGCCCGATACACGGAGCTTTGCTATCGAGGATCCGCGCGGATTCCTGCGCCAGTTTCCATCCGGCGCCGTTCTCGACGAAATACAGCGCGTGCCCGACTTGCTATCCTATATCCAGGTCATCGTCGATGAGCACGGGGGGACCGGCCTCTTCGTGCTTACTGGAAGCCGGCAACTCGATATGATGAGCGCCATCACACAGTCACTGGCCGGCAGGACTGCGATCATGAAGCTGCTGCCATTCAGCATTCAGGAAATGAAAGGCCACTATCCGGTCAATTCGCTCGACGATCTCATGTGTAGGGGATTCCTCCCGAGGATATATGACAATGACATACCGCCGGCTCAAGCTCTGGGTGATTACATCGAGAGCTACATTGAGAGGGATTTGCATGAGCTGATCCAGGTGAGAAACCTGAGCACCTTTCAACGATTCATGCGGCTGTGCGCCGGCCGTGTCGGCCGGCTTCTTAATATACAATCATTAGGCAACGATGCGGGTGTATCGCACACGACCGCCCGCGAATGGCTGTCGATGCTGGAAATGAGCTATATCATCTTTCTGCTGGAGCCATTCCACAAGAATATTCGCAAAAGGCTCGTCAAATCTCTCAAGCTCTATTTCTATGATGTCGGACTGGCAAGTTATCTCTGCGGCATCGAACAACCCATGCATGTTTCTCATCATCCACTCCGTGGAAATCTTTTCGAAAATTTGGTTGTTATGGAGGTAATGAAATATCGGCTTAACCGTGGACTCATAAGTAATCTGCAATTTTATCGTGACAACACAGGCAATGAAGTGGATCTTCTTTATCAGATCGGCGACGGTGTTCTGCCGGTGGAGATCAAGTCGGGGATGACGATGACATCGGATTATTTCATCGGCTTGAAGCGATTCCGGGAGGTTGTGAGCGACCAGTGTTTCGGACAGATCCTTGTCTATGGAGGAGATGAGTCCATGGTAAGGGATGGAGTCACAATCACCACGATAGCCGGCGTGGCCGATCTCCTGGATTCATATTTCGGCAAGAGTGACGCGCGATCCAAAAAGTGACGGCTGAGCCCGGAATGCTCCGCCCCGGGCTTCGCCACGGCAACCGGCGCCGGCGGAGGCGCAACCGCCGGGATGGTGACAGCAGCGGCCTCCCTGACGATCATCAAAATGCAGACCCCAATGATCGCCTTAATTACAAGGTGCTGGTGCATGAAGAATGTTCCTTTGGCACCAGCGGATGGCCTATTTCGGAATGAATATCGTGGATGGGCGTAGCGCAAAATACCATATGGATTTTGTGCCGTTACCATATTCCAGAGGGTCCAATCCGCGAGCCGATTTACATGCCGAATCTGCAGGAGATGCCGTCACAATATACCTGATTCATTGAAAGTTGGATTTTGAACCGGTGTTTGATCAGCTCCCAATCTGCGTTTCATCATCTCTGATCCGAGGCGCCATCGTGAATTTTGTAATTCCGAAAAAAAGCAGGATGATGGGCGAGATGTAGTTCATGACGGCCCATGGCAAGTAGGCAAACGTCGAGACGCCGATGGTGCCGGTGATGTAAACAGCGGCCATACTCCATGGAACCAGCGGGACGACGATGCCGCCGCACTCTTCGATAATTCGCGACAGGTTTTTGGCAGCCAATTTTTTCTTTTTATAAACAGGCGCCAACAATTCTCCGGGGATGATCATGGAGAGATAAGAGCTGCCGGTCACCATCGCCGTGAGGATTGATGAGATGATGGTCGTGAGCACCAGGCTCCAGACCTGTTGTGCGACTTTCATGACGCGATCGAGTATGGCCGTCAGCATGCCGGTCCGTTGCATGATCCCGCCGAAGCTGAAGGCGGCGAAGGCGATGAGCTGTGTTTCCATCATGCTCATCAAGCCGCCTCGCGTCAGGAGCTTATCCACCATCTCGACACCTGTTTGTGATGGATAGCCGGTGTTGATGGCTGCGGCAAGTGTGATGATTGAGGACTTTTGAAAAAGGATTGCCAAAATCCCGGCGATGAGCGCCGAGAGGAGCATGCCGGGAATCACAGGTTTCTTGGTGACGGCAAAATAGAAAACAACAATGATCGGCAGGAGAAGAAAAAGGTTGAACGAAAAATGCGCATCAAGCGTCGACAGGATCACATCCATGCTCTGAGATTCAATTCCGCTGTGGCCATATCTGAGCCCGACGAAAAAATAGAAAATAAGGCTGAGCAGCCAGGCCGGGATTGCCGACCACATCATGTGCTTGATATGGTCAAAGAGATTGGAGCCGGCTGCGACGGGAGCCAGATTTGGTATATCTGAAAAGGGAGACATCTTATCTCCAAAATACGAACCGGAGACAATGGCCCCCGCGGCCGGCCCGATGGGAACCCCGAGGGCTGTAGCGATTCCCATGAACGCAACACCAACGGTGCCGATGGTTCCCCATGATGTGCCGGTTGCAAGGGATGTGATGCTGCAGACGAGACACGCCGTCAGCAAAAAGAACCGTGGGGAGATCATCTTCAGCCCGTAGTAGATGATCATCGGAACTGTGCCGCAGGCAATCCACGAACCGATCAGTATGCCGACGCTCAACATGATCAAGATCGCCGGCATGGCTTTGTGGATGCTCTCGACGATGCCTTTGAGCATCTCCTCCCACGTGAATCCCAGCCACCATCCCAGGCAGCCGGTGATGGCTGCCGATGCCACCAGGAGTACCTGTGGCTTGATTCGATAAACGCCGTATCCGACTGCGAGAAGAATGAACATCATGAGAATCGGGATGAGTGCGATTCCAAAACTTGGTGTTCTTTGAGGCCGCGTCCCTTGTCTCACTGGCTCTTTCATTCTGTGTTCCCTTTCGGTTCATTCGGAAATGTGCAACGATGAATTTCCGTCGCATTATAAGGCAAAGCGCTCTTTGGCGAGACCCCCTAATCCCGCGGCATTAATATTGCATTTACGATTCTTTTCTTCTCGCAACGGAAGAGGTGCAGAGGAGCCTGCTCACCTCCGCTCCTTGGCACCTCGACTCCTCTGCAGCAACCAACATATCACCCGATTGGCTGAATATTGCCCGGTAAATCCGTCGGATTCTAGGGATGCTGCGGGATCGGGGCCTTATCGCGGGATCTGGGTGCTCCTTGACGCTTGGCGATAGCCGATACTATATTGATAGGTGGCTGTGGGCAGGGATACGGGTTGCCGTTTCAATGAGATTCGATCGCCTGTTCTGTCCCGGCAGGACATCGAAAGAATGGAGTCATCATGGAGCGCCCCGTATTAGCGGCCTGTCCTACGGTGGTGGGAAGTTTCCCACATCGCGAGCCGACACGACTGCTGGATCAGATTTTCAGAAGCCTCCCCGAGATGCCGGCCTGGCCTCAGCTACCGGCGCGGGACTTCCGCGAAAGCATGTACACACAGTACTCGGAAGGGTTGCCCGGAGCCGTCATCGACGCCAAGAATGAGCGAATTCATTTTTCGACTCAAGGGCGTTTTCACGAAGAACTGGAGGGATTCTACCAGGCGATCGTCGAGGAAGATGTCGAACGATTCGCCATCAGTCGCGAGTACGCGCTCGGGCTTCACCTTTTCCTCGATCGCCTTCGGTCATCCGATGCAAAAAAACCGCTCTGGCTGAAAGGGCAAGTCACCGGCCCATTCAGTTTTGCGATGACAGTGACCGACGAAAACAAACGTTCGATTGCCTATAGCACCGAGCTTAACGAAATCGCCGTCCAAGGCATCGCAATGAAGGCCCGGTGGAGCGCTCGGCGTCTGAGGGAGCTTGCCGATAATGCTCTCATTGTTTTGGATGAGCCTTATCTCTGCTCATTCGGATCGGCGTTCATCAACGTTCCGCGCGAAGATGTCATCACGGCGATCAATACATCGGTCGAAGCAATTCACAAGGAAAGCGCACTGGCTGGGCTTCATTGCTGCGGCAACACCGACTGGTCGCTCCCGCTGAATTCCACGATTGACGTGATCAACATGGATGCATATGAATTCTTCAACGGCCTGCCGCTGTATCCGGCCGAAGTGAAATCCTATATGGACCGTGGTGGAATATTGAGCCTCGGCATCGTGCCGACGTCCGAAATTGTCATGGAATTGAATGCGCAGAAGCTCTACGATGCCCTGCGTGAAAGAGCCGACCTTCTTGTGGCAAAGGGAATAGATCGAGCTCAAATCAACCGACAATCGCTGATTACTCCGGCCTGCGGGTTGGGCTCAAAAAGCGAGGCGATCTCGGATCAGGCGATGCATGTGCTGGTGGAGCTCTCGGCGTACATCCGTGAACGGTCTGGGTTCTAGATCCGCCCGTGGTTTCACTTCAGGTATATCAAACGATGGTTCGTCATGGCTCGCCATGCGAAATCACGCGGTGCTAAACGAAGACTGAGGTGAGGCACACAATCATTTTCCGGCAACAAAATTCAGTATCACAGATGAACACTGAGAAGCAGAGATATTCGATTGACAATCCATTCTCATCTGTGTTTATCCCTCTTCATCCCTGGTTTCAAAACAGGCTTCGAAATCCACAGTGGACAATTCAACAATGTGCATGCCGATTCGGACAGGCGGATTTCGCATTCACTGGACGACGTGAGTTGGAGCCTCTTCGTTGATCATTGCAGTGATCGGCAAAGGTGGAGTCGGGAAGACGACCGTTACCGCTCTCTTGCTGCGCCGGCTTCTTGATTCCAAAATCACGCCGATACTCGCGATCGATGCAGACCCCTCATCATGCCTTGGTTCCATGTTGGGCGTGCCTGTTGCGGAGACACTCGGTCGCCTCCGCGATTCTCTCCGCGATGATCCGAATCGGCCCGCGTCCCTCTCCAAGTCTGAATGGCTTTCGCTCATGGCGGAGGAAGCCATCGTCGAGCGAAATGGATTTGATCTGCTTACCATGGGTCATCCTGAGGGAGAAGGCTGCTATTGCTTTGTCAACAACCTTCTCCGCGACTATCTCGACCGCCTCGCCCGCTCCTATCGGCTCGCCCTCGTCGATTGTGAAGCCGGGCAGGAGCACATATCACGCCGAACGGCGCGTCGCCCGGATCGGCTTGTTTGCGTGACCAACAGATCGCGAATGGGCGCCGAAACCATCCGACGATCACTGGCACTCTATGAAGGATTGCATGGAAAATTGCCGGCCCGAGTCGATCTTGTATTGAATGGATTCGAGCCTGATGAGCCGTTGGCGAAGGAGATGGCCGGAACGGCTGCAGGCGGCGTCTTTATATTCGCTCAACGATACATTGTGCCCATTGACCCGGAAGTCTCCATTTGCGAATCCATCGGCCGGTCGTTGTTGGAGTTGGATCGTGAAACGCCCGCTCTTCAGGCGCTGCGCGGGTTGGAGCAGGAACAATGAAAGTTGCGATCACCGGAAAAGGCGGCGTTGGAAAAACAACGGTCGCCGCTTCTCTGGCGCATTGTTGGCGTGATATGGGCTATCGCGTCATTGCCGTCGACGCCGATCCGGATGCGAATCTGGCCGGGACTCTCGGATATCGTGGGCCGGACATCACTCCACTCTCCGGCTTGAAGGAGTTGATCGAAGAGCGAGTCGGCGGAGGACAGGGGTGGGGTGGATTCCTCAAAATGAATCCTCGCGTGGATGACATCCCCGATCGGTTCGGCATCGATGTTGACGGCATTCGAATTCTTGTGATGGGAACCATCGATCGAGGTCGAAAGGGATGCGCCTGCCCGGAAAATGTATTGCTTCGGGAAGTCTTGAACCATCTTATTCTGTCCCAGCATGAGCGTGTGATCGTGGACATGGAAGCGGGGATCGAACACCTCGGGCGTGGGACGGCGGAAGGGGTAGACGCGATGCTCGTGGTCGTCGAACCGGGGTGGGCGAGTCTCCAAACAGCAAAGCGAACCGCTTCGCTCGCGACCGATCTCGGCATCAAGCGAATCGATGCAATCGGCAACAAAGTCACCGGCGATGATGCGCTTGCTTTCATCCGCAGTCACCTGGGTGCCATATCGCTTCTCGGCGCCTTGCCTTTCGATGCCGGAGTGGAAGAAGATGCGCGTTCCGGCCGGATCGGCGTCGACCGGGCATTTTATCGTGAGATGGCGCGAATTGCCGATGCACTGAAGGAGCCTGAACACCGTGACACAAGTAAAAACCTTGTTTGATGCTGGGTGAGTACTATGAGTTTTTTACTTTTTGCTTTCTTACCTGCCTTTTGGGAAAGGATAACCAATGGATCCGAAATCTCGCTCAGTTGACCCGGCTGCGCAGCAGATGCTGTCGCTGGCATGTGAACAAGGGTTGCAGACAGCATGGGATCGTTATGACGACATGCAGCCGCAATGCGGATTCGGTGAGCTCGGGATCTGCTGCAGCGTCTGCTATATGGGACCTTGCCGGATCGATCCCTTTGGAGAAGGGGCGAGTGTGGGCATCTGTGGAGCTGATGCACATTTGATTGTGGCTCGTAACATGGCCCGTGCCGTGGCTGCCGGCGCAGCTGCTCACAGCGATCATGGGCGTGAGGTTGTCGAGGTCTTGCAGATGGTTGCCGAAAAAGGCGGCGCCTCGGGCTATCAGATATCCGATCCGGCGAAGCTCCGGCGACTCGCCGTCGAGTGGGGGATTGTTGTCGATGGTCGTCCTGAAAAGGACATCATCGGCGATCTGGCGCGGGAAATGAGGTCGCAGTTCGGCTCTCAGGATGGACCTCTCCGCCCGACCTTCCGCGCTCCGAAGCGTCAGAAAGAGCAATGGGAAGCCATCGGGATCATGCCGCGTGGCATTGATCGCGAAATTGTTGAATTGATGCATCGGACGCATCATGGAGTAGAATCGGATCCCATAGCTCTCTTGAGGGCGTCGATGCGCGTCGCATTGGCCGATGGTTGGGGCGGCTCGATGATTGCCACCGATGTCTCCGATGTCCTCTTCGGCGGCCCGCAAGCGATTCGCTCGCGCGCCAACCTCGGCGTGCTCGAAGAGAAGAAAGTCAATCTCCTTGTGCATGGCCATGAACCGGTGCTCTCGGAGATTATCGTTCGCGTCAGTCGCGATCCCGAGATGCTGGCCGCAGCACGTGACGCCGGCGCCGAAGGCATCAACATTGCGGGGATCTGTTGCACAGCGAATGAAATTCTGATGCGCCAGGGGATGCCGGTTGCCGGCAATTATCTGCATCAGGAACTGGCCCTGCTGACCGGCGCCGTCGATCTCATGGTTGTCGATGTGCAGTGCGTCCTTCCGTCGCTACCGCAAATTGCGGCATGCCGGCACACGCGAGTTGTCTCGACATCCGCTAAGGCGAGAATTCCCGGCGCCGAAGCCGTCGAATTCGATCCGAAAAATCCCTTCATCACCGCGCGCGAGATTGTGAAACGAGCGATTGATGCGTACAAACGTCGGGATCCGGCCCGAGTCAACATTCCGAAAGAGAGCATGGAGCTCGTCGCCGGCTTCACGACGGAGAATTTGCCTACTTACATGGGCGGCCGGTTCCGTTCTTCTTATCGCCCCCTCAATGATGCCATCGCTGCCGGCAGGATCCGCGGCGTTGTCGGTATCGTGGGCTGCAACACGACGCGTTTCGTGCAGGATGAGCATCATCTCGCTCTTGTGCGGCGGCTCATCGCGCAGGATGTGCTCGTCGTCAAAACCGGGTGCAGCGCCATTGCCTCGGCGAAGGCCGGCTTCATGCATCCTCGGACGGCCCTGGAACACGTCGGTCCAGGACTTCGCGAAGTGTGCGAAACCGTCGGAATTCCACCCGTCATCCACATGGGAAGTTGCGTCGATAATTCACGCATCCTGACGGCCTGCATAGCCATGGTAACGGAAGGCGGCATCGGCGGCGATCTTTCCGAATTGCCGGTGGCGGCGGTTGCGCCCGAGGCCATGAGCGAAAAAGCGATCACGATCGGCCTCTATGCCGTGGCGTCGGGAGTTTTCACTGTGTTCATGCCGATCCCGAAAGTTGCGGGCAGCAGCGTCGTTCGAACATATCTGGAACAGGATGTCGAAAAAGAGACCGGTGGCAAATTTCTGTTCACGAACGATGTTGAGGTTGCCGCGCAGGGCGTGATGGAACATCTGGCGAAGAAAAGAAAATCTTTGAAACTTTCGCCGATGCTCTATGAGAGCGGCGCGCCCGCCGGCGATAACGCGGCCTCCCGGCCGGCCGTCGCCTTCGAAGAACCCAAAGGCGTGACGGCACTTGGATGCGGCGAGACTCAGCGCCGCAGCCAATCGCGACCGCCGGTGGAATAAGATGATTCGCAAACTCGCTTTCAATCCTGATGAGTGCCTGGCATGCCGGAGTTGCGAGCTTGCTTGTGCCGTCATACATTCCGCAAGCGGGACGCTGGAGACAGCAATACTGGAAGCCCCGGCGCCGAGACGGCGCGTCATGTTGAGCGGTGGCGGGCCTTACGGAGCTCTTCGCGCGCTTCGATGTGAACAGTGCGACGAGCCACTCTGCGTCTTCAGTTGCAAAAGCGGCGCGCTCCATCGCGATCTCGACAGCGGCCATGTCATTCTTGATGATGACGCGTGCGTCGGTTGCTGGATGTGCATCATGGTGTGTCCCTATGGTGTCCGACCTGACGCTGATTCAACGGCGGTTGTGCGATGCGATGTCTGTCGCGAACATGAGCAGCCGGCATGCGTCAAGGCGTGCCCGACGTCGGCATTAAAGGTTGCTGAGAAGATGGTTTCCCGCCCAACGAGTGGTTTCAGCGGTCATGTCGTCATCATCGGGTCGTCCGCGGCTGGGATCGGGGCCTGTGAAGGTGTTCGCCGGGCAGCGCCAGGTGCTTTGATGACCATGGTGACTCTCGATGAGGATCCACAATATTCCCGCCCGATGCTGGCCTATATGCTGGCAGAAAAGATCCAGCGTGCGCGAGTCGTCTGGAAACCCGAGGGCTATCTGACGGAACGCCTTGGCGTTCATGTGCTTTCAGGTGTAAGCGCCGTCACTCTCGATGCAAAGAAAAAAAGTCTACGACTTTCCAACGGCACTGAATTGAGCTATGACCGGCTGATCATTGCGACCGGCGCTCGAGGGGAGTTGCCCGACATTCCAGGCATACACCTCAAGGGTGTCTTCACTCTGCGAGGCATCGATGATGTTGATGGTATCGCACGGAATTCCGGCCCTGGGAGACGGGCCGTTGTTCTGGGCGGTGGCAACATCGGCTTGCAAGCCTGCGAAGCTTTGCTGAAACTCGGCACCCACGTCACCGTCGTCGTCCGTTCGCCGCACCTGCTGTCGCAGATGGTGGATGAGGAAGCCGGCCGCCGAGTGGGTGAGTTGTTCTCCAAGAATGGGCTTGTCATCCGCACCGGGCGCGATGTCGCGAGCATTAAGGGAGAAGATCATGTCACCGGCGTGCAGCTCGACAATGGAGATCGGATCGATGCGGATTTCGTGGTTGTCGGGAAAGGGATCCGGCCCAATGTGGAATGGCTGCGTGACGGCGGCGTCACAATTGGTCGAGGCGTTGTCGTGGATTTTTCAGGGCACACGAATGTCGACGGAATTTTTGCTGCGGGGGATTGCGCTGAAATGAGTGATCCGATTTCGGAGAGGTTTTCGGTGAGCGGTATTTGGCCCATCGCCTACGAAACAGGATATGCCGCCGGCAGCACGGCTGCAGGTGTCGAACGCGTGACACGAGGCGCCTTGCGGATGAATTCGTCGACATTTTTCAAGGTGCCGCTTGTGTCGATTGGTGAAGTGCGACAGGAAAGAATCGCCGGCGCGCATACGCGCATCCTGGCTCAGAGCAGCGATGTCTATCGCACGCTGGTCATGAGAGGCCGGCGAATCGCGGGAGCGCTTCTTTACGGAGACATCCACGGGGCAGGCATTTTGTATCGGCTCTATCGGGATGCGATCGAAATCGATGAGGTGACGATCGCGACAGTGACAGACAGGGAGATCGTGCGGGTCCTGAATCCGTTCGTCGCCCGTCAAGAGGGAGAGTGATCGATGTCCAGAATAATCGCCACTGCGGCCATCCGCGGCGCACATGCCTGCGTGGCGCGTGCTGAGAAAATGTTGAGCGAAACGGAAGAACGGCATGGGCGCGATAAAGCCATCGGCTTCGAAGCGACAGCCTATGCGCTGCCGGTCACCCTCGCGCTTCTCGGCAAAAGGGTCATGCGGCTGGGAGATCTTGATGAGGTGTTGCAGGAAATCCGGCGCTGGCTCCCGCCGATACCCGACAGCGACATCTGGCTACCATATCTCGGTGGTGCGCTCGATGCGGGCGCGGCCACGCTCATTGCGCATGAAACGGTCGAAGCTCTCAAGCCTCTCAACGGCCACGATCTCGTCTATGACTACTGGCTCGGGCCGACCGCGGACGGCATCCTTCGGGAACAGGGGATCAAGCTGGTTGACGGCCGCATGCCCGGCTTTGCGGCATGCGTCGGGGCGCTGCCTGATGATGAAACCGCCGAACGACTCGCCCGCGATCTGCAGGAAAAAAACATCCTTGTCTTCATGGGCTCGAACACGAATGGCGAAACAATGGCAGGGCAGTTGCACCGGCGCGGCGTCGACATGAATTGGGAGACCTTTCTCGTTCCCTACGGGCCGGACACGTCATCGATCATCCACGCACTCGGCTTTGCCTGCCGTGCCGCGATGACCTTCGGCGGCTTGCATCCGGGCGGCCTGAAGGAAGCTCGCGACATCCTCATGTACAACAAGCGGCGCGTCTTCGCCTTCGTGCTGGCGCTGGGCGACGTCGATGATGAAAAATACGCCACGGCGGCGGGCGCGATCAACTTCGGCTTTCCGGTGATCGCCGATACGGACATCCCGCAAATTTTGCCGACCGGCATCTGCACCTATGAACATGTCGTCTCCAATGTTCCGTACAAGGAGATGCCGTCGCGAGCCATCGAAGTGCGAGGGCTCAAAATCACCAGCCTGGATATTCCGATTCCAGTGCGGCATGGGCCTGCATTCGAGGGTGAACGCGTCCGCAAAGAAGACCTCGCCATCGAATTCGGCAGCAAGTATACGCGCGCCTATGAATACCTCAAGAGCCGCCGAATGGATGAAGTTGAAGATGAGCGGATTCGTGTCATTGGACCGGAAATAGGGGACGTCAAAGAAGCGGCTCAATTGCCGCTCGCAATCTTTGTCGAAGTCGCCGGTCGCAAAATGCAGGTTGACTTCGAGTCGATTCTTGAACGACATATTCATTCATTTCTCTCAGAACCGATGGGCGTCATGCACTTGGGCCAGCGTGATACGGTCTGGCTGCGGATTTCAAAAAAAGCGCGCGATGCCGGCTTTCGAATCGAACACCTCGGCGTTATGCTGCTCCACAAACTGAAGAATGATTTCCCCGCGATTGTCGATAAAGTGCAGGTGACGCTATTCACCAATAAAGAAGACGTGGATCAGCTCTATGACGAAGCTGTTGCAGCGTATCGGCGTCGCGATGAACGCATGGGCGCAATGACGGATGAAAGCGTCGACGTCTTCTATTCATGCGCTCTCTGCCAGAGCTACGCGCCGAATCATGTCTGCATCATCACGCCTCAGCGCCTCGGGTTATGCGGCGCGTATAACTGGCTCGACGGCAAGGCCGCTCACGAAATCAACCCACATGGCGGGAACCAACCGGTGGCGAAGAAAGAGTTGCTGGATCCGGTGAAGGGCAAATGGAAAGGGATCAACGAATTTCTTGAAGTCGCGACCAACGGCCAATTTCAATCTTTCTCGGCCTATTCCATGATCGATGACCCGATGACTTCCTGCGGCTGCTTCGAGTGTGTCGCATGCGTGCTGCCTGGAACCGGAGGGATCATGGTGGTTGACCGCGAGTATCGAGGCAATACGCCGGTTGGGATGAACTTCTCATCACTCGCGGAAATCACAGGCGGCGGACAACAGACGCCGGGATTCGTCGGCATCGGTACTCTCTATGTTCTCTCGAAGAAATTTATCACCGGTGATGGCGGCCTGCCGAGGCTGGTTTGGACGACAACAAACATCAAACAGCGACTCGGCGAAAAACTTCGGCAGCGATGCGCCGAGATGGGGTTGCCGGATCTATTCGACAAAATCGCCGATGAAACGGTCTGCACGGATCTTGAGCCATTGATCGAACACCTGGCTGCTGTGAATCATCCGGCGCTGGGCATGGGGGAGATGATCTAGGCAGGATGTTCCATAAAGCAGGGAGATATTCAACGTGGGCCTGAAGGAAGTCGACAAGAGTCGTCGACGTATCTTTCCACGTCCACGATTTCACACAGCACTGGGAGCTAAATGAGGGCGCGACATGAGTCTTAAACTTCAACCGAAAAAGTGGCCTGGAAAAATCCGTGAAGTTACCCTTGGCGCCGGCAACCGGCAGCCTCGAACAGTGGGCGGGGGAAACGGGCTCCCGCTGCATACATTCGAAGCCGACTTTCCACATCGGCCTGTTTTGGCTCTTGAAGTCACCGACATCAACCCACCTCGCTGGCTGGATATCGTGCGGGAGCCATGGGAGGGTCTTTTAGGGAAGCCGGCTGATGCTGCGCGGAAGGCAGCCGAACAATACGGCGCCGATCTCATCATGCTGAACTTGATGGGCACGCATCCTGACCGTGGAGGTCGTTCGCCCGATCAGGCCGCGATCGATGTCGAGGCTGTGCTCGATGCCGTGCGCGTGCCCTTGATCGTCAAAGGTCCTGGGGCCGGCGCGAAGCAAAATGATGTGCTGGCTCGAGTAGCAGAGAAATATCATGGCGAAGGACTCGTGCTGCATTCGGCCTGCCAGGAGGATTACAAGACACTGGCCGCCGTCACAGTGGCCTACGGGCATGTGCTCGTCTCCGAAAGTCCCATTGATCTGAACATCGCGAAACAGGTCGACATTCTTCTCTCTGATGTGAATATCAATCTCGATCGCGTGTTGATCGACCCGCTAACCGGAGGCCTCGGCTACGGCCTCGAATACACCTATTCCGTCATGGAACGGATTCGCCTTGCGGCTTTGGGCGGCGACCAGATGCTGAACTCGCCGATGATCTGCCTGGTCGGGGAAGAGGTCTGGAAGGTGAAAGAGGTGAAAGTTTCTGAACGGCAGGAGCCGCGATGGGGCGATCAGGAAACGCGCGGGATCAACTGGGAGGTCGCCACCGCATGGTCTCTTATCGAAGCGGGCGCCGAAGTGGTCGTCTTGCGGCACCCCGATTCGCTCGCGCGCGTCAGGAAAATTCTGGATGCGTGGTTTGCCGAAGGCGCGTCCAACAATACGAGGTGATATATGGCACTCACCGGATTACAGATATTCAAACTCCTACCCGGCACCAACTGCCGCGATTGCGGCTATACGACATGCCTTGCATTCGCGATGAAGCTGGCTGCCGGACAGGTCTCACTCGATAAATGCCCGACTGCATCGGAAGACATCAAGGCCACACTTGGAGCGGCCTCGGCGCCTCCGATCCGCGGGGTCACGATCGGAAAGGGCGAAAGAGCGATCACCGTCGGTGAAGAGACGGTTTATTTCAGGCACGATAAAACATTCGTGCGGCCAACGGGGTTGTTCCGCATGATCGATCCGAACAGGCTGAGTGATGGAGAGATCGAGAAGCATCTGGATGACTGGGCGACAATAGGAATCGAACGTGCCGGTGAGCTTTTCAGGGTCGATGGCATTGCAATGATCGAACCAGCCGGCTCGCGTGAACGATATGCACGACTCGCCGAAGCCATAAGCCGTCGTGGAATGCCTGTGGCACTCATGGCGTCCACAATCGATGGCGTTCGATCGGCTGTCGAGAAGATCAAGGATCAGCGGCCTCTCATCGTACCGTCGCCAGGGGTTGATCAGTCTCCCTTCGTGGCGCTCGCCGCTGAATTCAAACTGCCGCTGGTCATCACAGGGAAGGACTTGGATGATGTGGCGGCGACCGCTGTCGATGCGGCGAAACATGGTGTCACTGATATGCTTCTAGAACCGCCTGCGAAGGATGCGAGAGAACTGCACCAGAATCTTTCTCGCCTTCGGCGCGGCGCGCTCGATCGGATTCATCCTGGGCTCGGCTACCCCATTTTCCTGAGAGTCGCTGCAGGCGAATTTGACAAGGTCGTCATTGGCATCACCAAGTTCGCGTCACTTGTTGCGATGGAAAACGCCGCAGGCGAAGCATGGCTTCCATACTGGACTCTCCGGCAGAACATCTATACTGACCCACAAAAGCCTCTTCAGATCGATCCATCCGTTCACTCGATTGGCGAGCCCGATGAGAACGCGCCGCTGCTCGTGACGACTAATTTCTCGCTGACGTATTTTATTGTTTCGACGGAATTGGATGGCACGGGCGTTCCGAGCCGCTTGGCTGTTGTCGATGCGGAGGGGATGAGCGTCCTGACGGCGTGGTCCGCAGGCAAATTCAGTGGAGAAAAGGTCGCGAAGGAATTGCGCCGGTTGGGAGCGACCGAGCATGTCAAACATAAAACTGTCATCATTCCCGGATATGTGTCGGTGATCTCCGGTGAATTGGAAGATGCTCTGGGAGACGGCTGGAGGGTCTTGACAGGACCGCAGGAAGCCTCGGACCTCAATGCGTTTTTCCGCGATGTGTGGCAACCGATGATGAACGGCTAGCGATTTGCATTTGGCTCGGCGATACCGTGTCCTTGCCATATGAAACGACAGACTTCCGGTACACCACAGGGAAGGCGAGGCTGTGGCGAGCTGTGCCGAAAATGTTTCGTCGTCTCATCAGGAGTGTCAGCATCCCGTTCTTTGCGGAATCTATTTTTTATTTTGTATGATATCTAAGCATACGGTCTTGACTGCTCAAAAGCATCGCATCATCTTCTCGCCATCGGGGCGATCGATCGTCGTGACGGAAGGGACATCAATCCTGGAGGCCGCGCGACTTGCATCAGAGCCGCTGCCGGCTGAATGCGGCGGGCGAGGGGCTTGCGGCAAATGCCTCGCTCTGGTTCTGGAAGGCGATGTTCCTGAGTATCGAGTTATTCATCGCAAGGAGGGACTCTCGGAAATTCTGGCCTGCCAGACAACAGTGCGCGGACCGCTAACCGTGCATGCTCTTGTGGAATCGGAACTTCCGAAGCTGATTTCATGCGATCAGTCCATTGGGATGGCGCCGCTGGAAGCGTGGGCGCCCTGGCCGCTGAAGCTCGATCCGCCGGCACACATCAATAGCTCAGAAGATCTTGGGGTCGCCGTCGATATCGGCACGACCACGGTTCGTCTTCTCCTGATCAGGCTCGTGGATGGAGTCATTGTTGGAGAGGCGAGCGCATACAATCCGCAGATCTCTTGGGGCGCCGACGTCATCTCGCGAATCATCGCGGCTGAAAAGGGGCGGCTCGATGATCTGGCCGAACTCATACGGCGTGCAATTTCAGCGATGATTCTTGAGACAACGACGCAGGCAACCGACGACGCCGACCTGATACGAGCCTATGTAGTCGCCGGAAATCTCACGATGATCCACCTTCTTCTCGGAATCGATCCTTCCGGCATCCGCCGAGTTCCGTCTGAGCCGGCCGCGCTTGCGTTCGAGCCGGTCGATGCATCGTCTCTCGGATGGCCCGGGCGCGGCGGCGTAATGGTTCATACGATCCCTGCGATCGGCGGCTGGGTGGGTGGCGATATCGTTTCCGGCATTTTGAGAATTGGCCTGCCACGCCAAAGTGATGGGATTTCGCTGTATGTGGATCTGGGCACGAATGGAGAAATTGCAGTGGGTGGAGCTGACTTCGCAATGGCGTGCGCGTGCAGTGCCGGGCCGGCATTCGAAGGAAGCGGAATACGGTGCGGAATGCGAGCCGACCAAGGAGCCATTGACGGCGCTGTGATCGATATGGAAAAGGGTACGCTGGAGTTGTCTATCATCAGCGGCGGAGCCGCTCGTGGGATCTGCGGTTCAGGATTGATCTCCCTTGCCGACGCGCTTTTCCGAGCCGGCTGGATCGATCGCATCGGCCATTTCACTGACAAGCTTCCCGACCCGTACAGGCTTGACGACAAGCACGGTCGAGCTCTGCGACTCTCGCAAAAAAAGAAAATCGCTCTGTGGGAACGGGATCTCGCGGGACTCATTCGCGCAAAAGCAGCGATTTTTTCCGGTATCCGCACTCTGTTGGACTCGCTTGGAATCGGCGCCGGCGATATCAGTCGACTCGTTGTCTCCGGAAATTTCGGCAGGTTTCTTAATCTACCTGCCGCCGCCGGCATCGGCCTGCTGCCCGACTTGCCGCCGGAAAAATACGTCTACGTCGACAACGGCTCGCTCGAAGGCGCCGCCCTCGCGCTTCTCTCCAAAGATTTCATGCTGGAGCTCGAATCATATTTGAGAAAAATAACCTACATGAATCTCTCCGAAGTCCCTTCCTATATGGACGAATTCGTCTCCGCCAGCTTTCTGCCTCACACATATCCAGAGAAGCTCAAGGGGTGATGAACCTGATGAACCTCCACCCCAACATTCCTTTCCGATAATATCGATAGGGGAAGGAGCCGCACGCACGGTATGTCCCGAAGAGCTGATCCACCGGATGCGACGCCTCGCATCAGAAACACTCGCGGCGAGCGGTATTCACCTCAGGCTAAGCGTTGCGGATGGCGTCGAAGAATTGAGCATCGATCCATTGCTGCGCCGTCGAGGTAGGAGTATACCGTGTAGTGTTGTCCGTTCCGGTCTTCTACTCCAGCCAGGTTCTTATGCACTGCGGCGAGAACATTGAGCCACGCGATCCCGAACAGTCATGGAAAATCACTTCGGGGCGCGGGGCCATTCCTAATGTCTTCTACCTACGGTGTGGCAAGGAAGCCATGGATAGCAGCCGACCAGTCATAGTATTTCCCGACGATCTGGCCCAGGCCATTGATTGAAGAGGGCGAGATCCCCGATGGAGCGAAGGAAGCAATCAACTCAGTGTAATTCCCTGAAGCATAGAGATATCCATGGTAGCCGCTCGTGCCAAGACTCTCTCCAACGACCTGTCCCTGATCATTGATTGAATAGGCCCAGGTTCCCGCATGCTCGGTATTTCCAGCCCCGGGTGCGTTCAGCACGGTGTATTTTCCGGCCGAATAAAGAAACCCATGGACCACGTTCTTCGTATCGACATAGGCTCCGGCGATCTGGCCTTGAGTGTTGATCGCAAAAGCATCGGTTCCTTGATACTGCGCTTTCCCAGCTTTGGGCGCATTCAGGATTGTATACCGCTTCGCTGAGTAGAGAAATCCATGGCCGACATTCTTTGCATCGGTGTACAATCCGGCTATTTGGCCTTTGCCATTGATTGCGTAGGGAAAGGGAAAAGTGCCGGCACCGCTGGGCGCCTTCATTCCTGTGTAGCGCCCGGCAACATAGCCAAACCCATGGCCTGCGCCCTCGGTATCCCAGTAGACTCCCACGATCTGCCCTTGGTCATTGATGGCATCAGCCCTGGTCCCTTGATACTGAGCTGTTCCAGCGCCGGGTGCGTTCAACATAGTGTACTTCCCTCCCGCATAGAGGAACCCATGGTCTGCGCCGTTGGCGTCAATGCAGCCCCCGACGATGTGACCCAGGTTGTTGAGTCCCATGGGCCAGGTTCCTTGATACTGAGCCGTTCCAGCGCCCGGGGCGTTCAGCTTCGTGTAGTGCCCCCCGGCATACAGAAACCCATGGCCTGCGCCCTTCGCATCAGTGTAGTATCCGACGATCTGTCCTTCCCCATTGATCGCGACTGCGCAGGTTCCCTGGCCTGAGGCCTTTCCAGCGCCGGGTGCGTTCAATACCTTCCAGGTCATCGCATAGGCGGCGGGAGTGACGAGAATCGACGCCAGGAATGCGCCGATGAGGAACAACGAAACGTTTCGGTATCGACGGAACCAAGATTGTTTTCTTCTCATAATGGTTTTCTCCATGAAGTGATAACGCTTGTTGGCCACTTTACAGCTGAGAGGAAATTCCGTCAAGAGGTGCGTAAACTGAGCGTCGATCACTTTCGTTTTCTCCGCTGGGGGCGTGAGAGCCACGGGAATTCGCGCAGAGCCGGAGGCGGGAGGGGGGTTTTGATGAAGTCGATAAAGAGATGCGGAGGTTCTTCGAGTAGCGCAAGACGTTGCTTGTCGCGCATAGTCCGAGGAATACTACCAGAGTAGTAATTGAACCGGCTCAGAGGCACGAGGGACAGGATCGTCAACTGTCAGTGTCATGACGGGGAAGATGGCTGGGCGCCGCACTCCGACACATGCTGCGTGATAGGCGCTCTCCAAGCCATGTTGTCGAACTCCTGACTCTCGGACGAGAGACGGAGCATCTCTCGACCGAGCCTCACCTCCGGCGCGCGGCGCGGGGTCACTCGGCCGGCTTCGCGTCCCAGCCGAGGACGTGGTCGTCGAGGCGGGGCGTGAAGGAGATGCTCTTGGAGATGCCATAGACGGTCTCCGGTATGTACACGGGGATCCACGGCAGATCCTCCATGACGATCCGCATGGCCTGCTGCAGCAGCCCTAGCCTCTCCCGCTCGTCCCTCGTCGCGTGCGACCTCAGGAGCAGATCGTCAATCCGGCGGTTGCTGTACCGGAAGATGTTCCTGATGCCGAGGCGGCTGGACGGATCGGGCGTATGCAGGCCGTATTCGAAGACCTCGCTCGAGTCGCCGCTGGTGCAGGAGATGGCGAAATAGTATGCCGATGTGTCCCGGCGGTTGAGTTTGTCGTAGAACACGTCCTTGGAGACGACATTCAGCGACAGGCGTATGCCGATCTTCTCGAGTGATTGCCGGATGTACTCGGCTACCGCCCGGCGATTTGGCTGGAGATCCAGCGTGAGGCCGAAGCCGCCGGGGTAACCGGCGCCGGCCAGGAGCCGTCTCGCGGCCTCCGGATCGGGCTCCGGCCGCCGGATGGTCGGATCGAACCCGAACACGCTCGGCGTCACCAGCTGCGACGCTCGATACCCGCTTCGGCCAAGAACATCCCGGATCAGCCCCTCCGTGTCGATGCCGAGCAGAATGGCCCGCCGCACACGCGTGTCCGTCAACGGGTTGGCCGGGAGATTGACATAGGGGGTTTTCCTGCGGACGGCGTCCAGGGCGATATAGTGCAGGTGCAGGTCCGGCTGATTGTACGTCCTGTAGTTCAACGGCGGCTCGGACGGGGTTGATATGTTGAGCGCAATGTCGGCCTCACCGCTCTCAAGCATCCGGCGGCGCGCCTCGCGGTCAGGCTCCGTCCTGAACTCCAGCAGCTCGAACGCGGACGGGCCACCCCAGTACCCGTCGAAGGCGTGCATCCAGACCCGCTCCCCCTTCTTCCACCCGGAGAATCTGTACGGCCCCGTGCCGACAGGAGACTCGAAGAATCGGTTCTCCCCGCGGGTCCGCATGTCGTCGGCGGGCAGGATGTAGATCGCCCCTAGGTTGGCCACGACGCCGCACGGTGTATTGAGCTTGACGTCGACTGTGTAGGCGTCGATGATCTCGACGGAGCGCACGGCGTTGAGGAAGTTTCGCAGGCCGGAATCGGGGGACGAGAGCACCCGGTCGTACGAGAACTTCACATCGGCGCTCGTCATCTCCGTCCCATCATGGAACCGCACGTTCCTCCGAATGTGAACCCGCCATGTCAGGTCGTCCGGCGTCTCCCACCCTGTGGCCAGCGCCGGGACCACTCGCAGGTTCGCATCCTGCGCCACCAGGGATTCGAACATATTCTCCAGGACCGACAGCGTGATGGTCTCGTTGTACCGGTGCGGGTCGAGCGTAAGGACTTCGGAATCGATGGCCACAGACAGGGGCCGCGTCCGCTCCGACTTCTTGGCGCGACCGGGGTTGTCCTTCCCGCAGCTTCCGATCAGCAGCGCATACAGCAGCAGGCACATGATGCGGCTCGTCGCCGGCCGGTCCCATGGCGAACGAGTGCCCATGCGACACATTTCCGCTGAATCCCTGCGAGACATGGCTGAATCGAGGGCGATCATATCACCGGGGCCGCAGATGAACAACATCACCTCCCGCCGCCGTGTGAGCAGAGTCGCCAGGCCCCGGCTTCATCCGACCTCTCGCCTTGATGCCCCGCCCATCCGGTCCAATTTTTTAAGGAACTGGGAGATCGGGATGGGTTGGCCTATCGCACGTGTGACAGCCTTACAGCGCAGCGTTGCGAGATGCCGGAGATAGGGCTCAGGGCAGCGCTTGGCTGGCTCGGCGAGCCATGATCGACATGTAGTAGTCGCAGGCACTCATGATCTGTAGAGCAAAACTCGTTACATGCATCCTGGCGGCCGCGGCAGCAGCGTCCTGTCATTCACCCCAAACACGATGCCATCGAAAAAACAATTACCATCCCATAAATAATAATTCCTGTGCTTCCTTACCTGACCAGCGCCGCCATGCACATAGTCCCCATTACCGCAATACCAGCCATCAGAGCCGCAGTCAGGGCAAGCTGTCAATAGCCGGGCTCCGGTAGCTCGTCACGCATGTACTCGCTCAGCGCCTCCCACGCGCACAACGCCGGCGTCGGGAGCAATGCGCGCTTCTGCCGGAACAACTTCCGGAACATCTTCGGTATCGCGAACACTACGTGCCTCTCAGGGACGGGCTGTAGGACCCGGGTCTGCACGAACTCGGCCCACACCTGCGCGCGAAGCCTTTCTTGAGTATCTCCCGCAGTCCAAGTACCTGCGCACCACATCCTCCACGATCCCTCGCCATCGGCCGTACTTGTACCAGGAATGATTGGTAGCTGCTTGGGCTTCGTGCCGGTGTTTGACAAGAATTCTTTTCATACATACATTACCAGCAAGGACACAAGGGCATGGAATTCTCGATTGACCTCCTATTGGAAGAGTTCTCGGAGGACGCGAGAGAGCGGCTGAAAAAGGCTTGGGACGCGCTGCCGCAGCCGGTCCAGAAAGAGATGGAATCATGGACTCGGCATCTACCAAGCGACCTGTTCCGCTGGCGACTTCTCATGGATCTGGCGCTGCCGCAGTTCAGGATCGCGTTCGCCGAGAAACATGCGATTGCCATAGTCGGCCCTGCAAATGTGGGGAAATCGACTCTCTTTAACCAGTTGGTCCATGAAAAGAAAAATCGTGCCGACGTGAGCCCGGTTCCGGGAACGACACGCATCAACCAGGAGGCTGACGCCGGGCTGTTTCGCATCATAGACACGCCCGGCGCCGATGCTGTCGGAGCGGTCGGCGAGGAAGAAAAGGCTCACGCGCTGGCGGCCACCCGCGCTGCGGATTTCATCATCATCACATTCGATGCAATCCAGGGCGTGAAGCGCACCGAGCAGGAGCTATTCGATGAATTGATCGCGATCGGCAAACCATACATCGTGGTTCTCAACAAGATCGATCTTGTCAACCGCAAGGAAGTGGACCCGGTACTGGACCGGACGGCATCTAACCTGAGGCTGCAGCGGAAGCAAATCGTGCCGATCTCGGCCAAGTCCGGTGAGAATCTTGACGACCTCCTGATCGCGGTTGCGAAGGCCGAGCCTGGTTTGCTGGCGGCGCTGGGCCGCGCCCTCCCTTCATATCGGTGGCGTCTTGCGTGGACGGCCATAACAGGAGCGGCGACGGCGTCGGCTGCCATTGCGCTTGCGCCCATTCCCATCTTGGACGTCATTCCGCTGCTGGCGGTCCAGTCTTCACTGGTGCTTGGCATCGCCCGCATCTATGACTATAAGATGACGATCGGCCGGGCGCGCGAGTTGGCCGTGACATTCGGGCTGGGGTTTCTTGGCCGTACGATATTCCAGGAGCTGAGCAAGCTCGGGGGGCCGCCAGGCTGGCTGCTGGCGGCCGCGATTGCATCGTCAACAACGGTGGTTATGGGATATGCATCGATCATATGGTTTGAGCGGGGCGAGAAATTGACGAGCGAGTCCATCCGCACGCTCACTCGGAATCTCACCACGACCCTCATCGGCTCGCTCCGCAGCCTCGGAAGCAAGAAGCCGGACAAGGCAACACTCCAGCAGCGCATCACCGAAACACTGGAGAGCTCATCTATCGCCCGCGATCGCGCCGAGCTCGACAAAGACGCACAGTCGTCCAGCGATGATGGTTCAAGACCCTAGCCGGAGCAACCGTTCTAATCCAGAGAGGCTGAACCGCTTCCAAAAAATTGGACAGGGGATTCAGTGTCTCAACGGCGAAATGTCGACACGAAATGGCAGGATTTTCGGAACATGCAAGATCGCATCCGAGCCTCTTAGGAATGCAGGAAGTAAGGAAACCAGGAACGAACCGACCATTGCCGCCACACTACCTTCCGTTACTGCATTCCATCCTTCCTGGCTTCCTGAGAGGTCTGGAGTCGCGGCGGGGGGTGGTTCGGCCACGTCGTTAATTCTGGCTCCGCCAGGTTAGGTGCATTGTAGGCTTTTGGGGCCGCTCCGCTTTCTTGGACAACCATCAGAGTCAAGTACCCGAAACGGTTGGCACCGGCAATAAGGTCGGGGAAGTAAGTGGGGCTTGTCCCCGCGTAGATGTTGCAATTGGTGCCAGTCCCCCGACGGATCGCAACTCCGGTCAGGGGGATTACCCGTGAATGGGCTTACTTGGGGAGCATCTTATCGTTTCGACTCTCGTGACAGCAGGTAGTAGGAGCACATGCCGATGGGATTCACGAGGATAAGATAGCCGGTCGGTTTCGCGCCGGGAGGCAATTTTGGATACAAGACGCTCATCGAGCTCCGCCCTGTTAGCGGATTCATGCAAGAGCGATTGCCGGACTCGTCGGTGCGGGGGAACTTTTTGACCAAAGGACATGCCTCACGGAAATATTTCCCATTTCTGGCATACTCGATAGAGACTTCAGGCGGGTTCGTGCCAAAAAAGGTTCCATCGAGCCCCAGTCGCGACCCTTCCGTCAATTGGCCCGCCACAAATTCGACGACGGGAGGGACCACCGCGCAGGCGGCCACTTTAGTGAGGTTCAGCCTGGCGTCATCCTTCTTGGCGTCGACGACGAGAGACTGCAGGCTTGCTGGGAACATCGGCTTGCGCTCCAGCAGAACCCCCAGGCCGTTGGCCGGATTTCTGTAATCGGTGGGATTGTAGATTCTCGGCCTCGCCGGCCACCGCGCCATGACGGTTTTCGACGGGAATTTCCCTATCACCCTCATAGCGTAAGATTTGCGGAGGGTCGACCCTGTGACTACTGGCGCCTTCGTGAAGATCTCGCGATTCAGGTCGGCGGCCGGGACGACAACTACCGATCCCTGGGTCAGATTGATGTCGGGGGCTCTGTAAACAGCGATTATCTTGACGTCGCCCTTGATCCGCGCGATGGTGCTCATGCTTCCGGCGCTTGCGAACTCCGCGTTGGCCACCGGATCGGCTGTCCATTTGACGAAGCTGTAACCTGTGGTGGGCAAGGTCGTGATCGAGAGTCCGGCTCCAACGTTCACCGTGGCCTGATCGCCGGGAGCAGTGAGCCCTCCCGCCATCGGGAACACAGAGAAGTCGACTGTCGCCATCTCCGGCAGAGTGGTGGAGAACGTGGCGCTGAGAGTGGCGTCGCCTGAGAGCCTGACTGTTGTCTCCTTGGATTTCCTGCCGCCAAAGCCGAACGCGACATTCTCCTCTGGGCTGGCCGTCCACTCCGTGAAATAGTAACCGGAAGCGACGGTGGCTTTGATACCCGCCGCCACCCCGCGGCAAAGTTGGGTCGTGCCGATAGGGGAGACGCTTCCACCCTCCGTCGGCGAGGCGACGGTGGTCATGGACACTGCATCCGCGCCTGGATTTGTGCCGTAGACAACGAGCTTCCAGCTTGTGAATGTGCCGCCCCCCGTGGTTCCGAGATCCCTGACGGTGAGCGTCCAGTCGCCGGCTGACATCTCGCCGAGGTGCCGCTCGGAGCCGAAGCGCCAGTTGTTATAGCGGGATGTGCTTTCCGAGGTGTCGTGCTTCTCGGCGAGCACGCTCGAAGTGCCGGACGGGGCAGTGAGGACGACGCTGAGGTCACCCCACTTATTGTGGTCGGTGGTGAAATAAACCTCAACGCTCTCGATGATGATGCTGCTGGTCAGCGTGATGGTGCTTGAGAGTCCCTGGCGTCCGAGCGGGATCGCCTGTCCGGGCGAGGCGGAGCCCTCCGCGCTCACCTCGGGGTCGAGGGTCGTCCAGGTGGCGGCCGCATCGACCGCCGCGGCGACGTTGACTCTGCCGAATCCATGCTTATGGTTGACATGGTAGCCCGCGGCGTTCGTGGTCCAGTCGGCGTCGGTCGGATCGTTCTTAGACGCGGTGGTCATAAGGGTTTTCTTCACATCGCGCCAGCCGAGGTTCGGGTTTGCCTGCAGCACTAGCGCGCAGGCGCCGGCAACGGTGGGGCATGCCGACGAGGTCCCGCCGAAGTCGTTGGTGAAGTCAAGGTCGGCGAAGTTTCCCTGTTTCTCTCCTTCCTCGTTGTAGCCGATCGGGCCGGTGCGGTCGACCGTGGTGATCCCCTTGTCGCGGCCGCCGTCCGACGGCGCATTGACGCAAAGGTTCGCCCCACTCTCGGAGTAGTACGACTGCTTGCCAGCGCTGTTGGACGCCCCCACGGCGATGGTGTAGCGCCAGTTCGCATAGCCGTCGTAGTTGGAGTTGTCGCCGCTGCCGAGGCCATTGCCGCCCGCCCAGGTGTATATGACGCCCTTGCCGCCGCGGCCGTTGGTGACGCCCTGCGTCATGGCTGCCGTGGTGAGTTGCCTCGGCCCCTCGAGCCGCTGGCCGTCGTCCGCAGGCCCCCAGCTGTTGTTGTAGATGTTGATCTTGTCGGATGCTCTGGTCTCGGCTTCAGCCTCGACGGCGTCGTCGGTCGCATCGCTGTCCAGTATCCGGTAGCCGCAGAGCCCCGCCTCCGGCGCGACGCCCCTGACGCCGATATCATTAAAACCTCGAGCCGCTGCGACGCCGCCGCATGCCGTGCCATGCTTGCCGGCCGTCGGGTCGTTCTTCTTATCGATGAAGTCCCGGCTCAGACCGGCGACGATGTTTGCTGCGAGGTCCTTGTGCGCGATTTCGAGGCCGTCGTCGACGATGCAGATGATCTGCCCGGCGCTGCCCTTGTAGGCGGCCCATACAGACTCGACGTTGATGTCATTGCCGGCAACCGTCCCCTTGACCTCCCCGGCATTCTTCAGGTGCCACTGGTAGGGATAGAGGGGGTCCTGCTGGCGCAATGACCTCTGTCGCATCCAGTTCGGTGCGCAGAAGATGACCTTGTCCGACGCGGCGGCCTCCAAACTTTTCGCCGGACTCGCTGCCTTGAGGAGGAACGTATTGGTGATCACCATCGGGTGTACGAGCGTGAGGCCGTGAGCGCTGGCCCATGACGCCGCCTGTTTCTCGGTGGCGCGAAGTTTGAACTTGACAATGACTTCGCCGTTTGGAAAGAGGAAGGGGGCATCCGGACTGTTCCCGGAGCGGAACACAGGGGCGATCGACGGGTCATCGAAATCGACTCCAGCTGCGTCCTGTCCCACCTCGATGATCACGAAGCGGTCGCCGCCGGCGACAGTCTTGCCGACGATTCCTTTGCTATCCGCCACTTGGGATGCCGCCACACCATCCGTGCCACCGAGCACCGCCACCTCGCCCGGCGACATCCTACACTGCTGATCCCGTTCGGCGGCGTTGACGACCCTCTGATCGAGCTTCCCCCACGGCTGGACGCCGGCGGCACCCGCCGTTATGGAACACATTGCAACGATGATTCCCAACGCGATGATCGATAGGATGCTCCGACGTCTCATGCTCTCCTCCTCACCGGGGTTCAATTGTTCGAGAGGCATAAAAGCCTTCTGAATTTCTCGCAGCTTCGACCTTGGCATCATAGCGTAGCATAAGACGTTGCTTTTCGCGCACACCCGGAGGAATACTACCGGAGTAGTAATTAAATAGGCTCAGAGGCACGGCAGGCATCTATCGGGCATCCCCCCGGGATGCTCGATGGGTGCGTGGAACCTCCGCCGTTGGGTGGTTGTGATCGGAGCATGATACCAACATGGAGGCGCGAGGCAGGGTCGTCACCTGTCAGTCATGATGGGGAAGAGTGCTGGGCGCGACCGGACCCATCCTCATCTGTGCCCTCCTGGACCGGCCCCTGACGCCATCAACCTTCTCGGTGTCTCTCTTCTCCTTCAGGAAAAATGCCGTTGAAATCATCCCGATATTGCGTGTGTCACCGATCCACTCGGCGTAGGACCGGTTCTCGGTTGTGAAGAAGAAACGGCGTGCCGTTGAGTTGCTTGTCTGCCAACCGTTGATTGTGATGGACCTATAGGGATCGATGATCCATTTCGCCGCCGTCTGTTCGCGAAATCGGCCTTTTCGTGAATCGGCGCACGGGCTCGCCTGCGTACCATCTCGCACGAGCAGGAATGTCATGAAACCGCCGAAGTCTTCGGACAACTTCTGGAGGGAAAAAGGGTATAGATACATCATATGACCGCCGTGGTAGTTCTTCAGTATCCTGCGGTCTTTGGCAATCCCGCTGTGCTCAAAGACGTACTCAGCTCCGAAGCAGGGAGTCGCCAGGTCATGCATCCCGCCTGCAACAAATACCCTGAAGTCTTTGTTGGTTGCCGCCGCCTTCGCCAGGTAGTCTGTTGTATTGAGGAATCCGTCGAATGCCCCCTTGCCCTCCCCTGCGCGTTTCCAGCTCCGAGCAGCATCCAGCGAGGCCACCTTGTACGGCTTCTCAATCTTGACGCCGAGCTCGGCGGACAAATAGTCATTGATAATGGCCACAAACGGTCCCGATATCCCGAGCACGAAAGGATCAATCTCAACGGCTTCGCCTGCGTCATCCGGATCTTTACCCAGAAAACGCGTGTCATGTTCGGCGAGCGTCTGGCAGCGGCTGCGAAGCAGTTCCTTGAAGAATCGACCCTTGTTGATTTTCAGATGGCATCGTCTCAGATATTCTGTGCTCAGCCCTGTGAATTTGTGCAGCTTCTCGGCAATGACCTGTTTCTGATCAGGAGGCAGCGAGTCCCCTTTGAAGAGCGCAACCGGATATTCGGAAGCTGCGAATTCCTTGGCTTGGGACAGGAAGCCATCCAAGTCGGCTGGCTGCTCCGGCAAGGCGTGATGTTAGTAGGCTGTTGCGGCATATGTCGGCAGATCGATGACATAGGGGAGTTCATTTCCCGGCCCGCCGCCAACAGACATCCGGATGTCGAGATCAGCGGAGAGCAGAATGACGCCATTGAATGCGACGCTGTCCAGCAATTCCAGTTCGAGGTCTCTGATCAGGACGCTTGCACAAGTCGTCCCATGGCTTTCTCCAGCTATGTACCTGGGCGAATTCCATCGCTTCTTCACGGTGAGGTACGTGCGAATGAACGGCGCAAGGACCCCGGAGTCTTCATCCACTCCCCAATAGTCCTGGTCCTTGCCCTTGCCCAGAGCGCGGCTGTGCCCGGTTCCGATCGGGTCTGCAAACACGAGATCGGAATATAGCAAGAGGGCGTTGGGATTGTCGGCGAGTTCATAGGGAGGGCCGCCTGGGTTGACTGGATCGCCTGTGAGCGCGATTCGTCTCGGGCCAAAAGCGCCGAGGTGGAGCCAGACCGAGCTGGATCCTGGTCCACCATTAAACAGGAACGTGATCGGCCGGTTTTCAGCGTGATCGATTCCCTCTTTGTAATATAAGATTGAAAAGATAGCGGCTTCCTGGTCGCCATTCTGGTCGGTCAGTATCGTTTCGCCGGCTATTGCCGCATAGCTCAGCAGTACCTTCCCGACTTGCATCTTGTGATGTGTGACATATTCACGAGGAGACGCTTTATCTTTGTTCTGCTCAGTGGAGGCTTTTTCATCATCTGCGAATGAGCTGCTAACAAAGAGAAACGACATAAATAGAAATGCGGCTACGAACCTAATGCGTGCCATCTGCGCGTGTCCAGAGGCCAGCCGTATTTTATTTATTTTTTTGCAATACGGCTTGGATTATTGTAAATTTGACTAAACATACGGTTTGGTTTTTTGCAAAATTGAAGGTTATTTCATGAAACGAACCATTGATGAAGAATTAAGGAAATAGCGGGCCGATCCGCAACATAAGGTGCTTTTGGTACGAGGTGCGCGGCAAGTAGGCAAGACATATTCGATTCGAACACTCGCGCAATCATTTGAAAACTTGCTCGAAGTCAATTTTGAGGAACATGAAGAGGTAAAAGCCTTTTTCAATGGCCCGCTGTCCCCGGAAGGCATTATCGAAAAGTTGACGGCCTATTTCGGAGTACAAGTTAGCCAGGGTAAAACCTTGCTTTTCTTCGATGAAGTGCAAGCGTGTCCCAACTGTCTCCGGTCGCTACGCTTTTTTTATGAGAAAATGCCCGGCCTTCACGTGGTGGCGGCCGGTTCGCTTCTGGAGTTCGCGATTTCCGAAATACCTTCTTTCGGTGTCGGCAGGATTTCATCGTTGTTCATGTACCCCTTATCGTTTTTGGAATTTCTTCAGGCGATAGGGATGCAACAGCTTGCAATAGTCATCTCCCAGTCATCGATAGAAAACCCCATGGATCCGGTTTTACATCAGAAGATTCTCGACCATCTGCGCGTTTACTGTGCCATCGGCGGTATGCCTGTCATTGTGGAGAATTATCGAAATTCACGGGACATCCGGAAATGTCAGCAAACGCCGGATGAAATCATTCTGGGATTGCGCGATGATTTTTCGAAATACCGCAAGCGAACCCCTGTGCAGAGATTGAATGAAGTATTTGAGTCGGTCGCATTGCAGGCCGGATGTAAATTTAAATATTCAACGGTCAATCCGGATAGCTCGCACAACGAATTAAAAAAGGCTTTAGAGTTGCTGGTCCAGGCCGGGTTGGTTTACCGTATTTTCCATACTGACGCGCGGGGTGTTCCGCTGGGGGCGCAAGTCAATCCGAGGCGTTTTAAAACGTTGCTCTTTGATGTCGGCATTTATCAGCGTCTGGTCAATCTTGATCTACCCGCCTACCTCGTGTCAAGCGATGTGACGTTAATCAACAAAGGGCCGGTTGCGGAATTATTTTACGGTCTGGAATGGGTAGCCAACAGCCCGGCGCACCGGCAGCCACAGCTTTTCTACTGGCACCGAGAAGCCCGCAACAGCAATGCCGAACTGGATTACGTGATACAGCAGGGGAATGTAATCGTTCCTGTTGAAGTGAAAGCCGGAGTCCGCGGCGCCATGCAAAGCATGCGTCTATTTTTAGCGGAACGCAATCTGCAGCGGGGTATTCGCGTTTCTCACGAAAATTATTCGACTTATGGGGTCATTGAAACGGTTCCTTTATACGCCACAGGCAATCTGGTTCAGGCAGCATAAGCGGAATTTATAGATTCAGGATCCATGGCATCGCTTTGTAACGCTGCAATAAGTCTGCTTCGACTCGCTGGCGCCGTAAACATCGCCGACGCTATCCGCCATTGCCGGATGAACCAGCTCCGGCCACTGCGGCTCGTCGGCATCAATATTGCGCAGTGATTCAGCCTCTCCGTACTCGATCATGAAACAGCACGTCAAACACCCACTGGTCTCCCTGCATCTTGTTCCAATCCAATTCAATACGCGCGATGCTGCTCATCTGACACAATTCACATCGGTCATCATATCCCAGCACCGCTCAACACAACCCGGGAACCCAATAACCAAGACCATCTGATCCGCCTCGACCATCTATCTTCGCCATTCACACGCAGCCCGCCTCCGCGACTTTGCCGTAGCCTTGGTCCGCATCCGCGGCTACGCTCAGCAATTTGAAACGCTCAGCCGCATCGGCGGGCAGATCGCGGAATTGCGGGCCATTGGCATCCCGATAACCGAGATGCTGAGGGTGACTGATGAAATCTCACGGCGGATATGCAGCCAATCGTTGACCGCGATAAAGGGGGTTCCATCTGGCATCATGGGATTGGTAGTACTACGCTGAAAAACTGCGGCAGGAAAAATATGCATTTGATGATGCCGCTCTTCGACACTATTTTCAACTCGATAACGTGAGAAAGGGAGTTTTCATTCTCTGTGAGAAGCTCTATGGTTTGAGATTTTCAGAACTTAAAGATATCCCCATCTATCATCCCGATGTGAAGGTCCATGAGGTGAAGGAATCGGACAGCCGCCACGTCGGCATTCTCCACATGGAATTTCATCCACGCGACGCCGTCGAGCTCCCATCACAGATCATGGAAAATTGGGCGATCGAGCCTGAGCTTCTCAAGTTGTATACGAAGCATTACAAAACCGGAGAAGCCATGCCGAACGATCTTATCGAGAAATTGGATAAAAGCAGCCTCTTCAACCAGGGATTTATGACAGTATTGTATCTGGCGGCATCGATTCTCGATATGGATTGGCACACAATATCAGCCCCCACGAATGACATTGATATTGACGGATTTGAAACGGATGCCATGAGCTCTATCGGGCTGATGTCGGAAATTATCGCTTGATACCGGACCACCTTTTTCGCGCATATCTTCAATGGCGGCTATTCCGCAGGTTACTATGCCTATATCTGGGCCGCTGTTCCGGATGCCGATGCATTTGAAGCATTCAAGGAGAAGTGGCTCTTTGACAGAACTACAGCAACTTCTTTCCGCACGAACATTTTGGAAAAACTCGGCACAGAAGATACGACGACCCTGTACAAGCGATTCCGAGGCGCTGAGCTGCCGCGGCCGCAGAGGACTTCAGATTCTATTACCGGACGCTCAGCGATCGGCCTCCCGCCGGGACTCGATGTCGAGCAGTCGCTTCTTTCTCCAGAGCCCGCCGCCGTAGCCGCCGAGCTCGCCGTTTTTATTGACCACTCGATGGCAGGGTATGACAATACCAATTCGATTCAAACCATTGGCATGCCCGACGGCTCGCACCGCTTTGGGCGTTCCGAGCTTTTTTGCGATGTCCTCATAGCTTCTCGTCTCACCATATGGAATTTCCAAAAGCGCCTGCCAGACCTTGACCTGAAACTCGGTTCCCGGATATTCGATGGGCACTTTGAATTGTGTCAGTCGGCCTTCAAAATAGCTTTCAAGCTCTCCATGCAGCTGTTTGGTGAAATCGTTTTCTCCAGGCGAAAAGGACATTCTGAATTTCATCGCAAGGGTGTTGAGTTGGGCTTCGAGCATTCTTCGGTCGGTGAACTCGAGCAGGCAGATTCCTTTGCCGGTTGCACCTGTCACCATCGGCCCGAGCGGGGTTTCGATCCATGCGATACGCAGATAATCTTCTCCCCTGGCTTTTCCCGGGGGCGTGCCGAACTGTCTGAAAAAGGCATCGCGGAAACCGCTGTGCGATTCGAATCCATGTCCGAGAATGACGTCGTCAAGCTGTTCGCCGCTCTTGATCTCATCAAATGCCCTTCCCAACCGCCTCGCCCTGCAATAGGCCTGAAACGTCATGCCGAAATTTTTCAGGAAAAATCGCCGGGCCGTCGCCGGTTCGATGCCGAATTTTCTCAGTTCCCCGTCTTTGATCCGGATCGTCGGATTCTGCTCGATCTGTTGCAGCAGAGATGATGCCCAATCGGGCAATTCACCGCCGCTCTCCAGTGGGCGGCATCTTTTGCACGGCCGGTAACCCGCGAAAAGGGCCTCTCTGGCCACCGGAAAATATTCGACATTTTCCGCAAGGGGCTTTTTCGCAGGGCATGACGGGCGGCAAAAAATGCCCGTCGTCTTAACTCCGACATAAAAGAGCCCATCATAAGATGTGTCCCGGTTTCGGAATGCCTCTATCATTTCCACCCGCTCAGGAATCGCCTTCATGGTTCATTCCTCCTCTTCATATCATTGCATCAGAGACTCATTCATCGCCATAGGCAAGATATTCCAGAGGCTGGAGCGCATCCACCGAAAATTGAACGTCGATATTTTCAACAAGGATCAGCTGATTTTCGACGTCACAGCGCTTGCACGCATGACCACCAACGTGGCATCGTCCAAGGCTTCATGCGTACTGATCAGCCGCGATCTCGTGAACAAGATCTTATCGTGGAAACATGCGGGATTCTATGCTTGGATCGGCCCCGCAATCACGGACATGAAAGAGATCGTTGAAATCGGGCTCTATGCCGTTCGAGCACCGGCCGCCGTGGGCCGGCTCGTCTTGGGCAATGAATCATATGTGAAGTACGTCGACAAGGGCACCCAGCCGGATCGCGACATCGGCGGCCTATTCAAACCGCTTTCACGGTCTTTTGAATATCTCGATTGGATCGCCCGCCTCACATCCCATATGCCGGAAAAGGGAATGCAGTTAAGTGATAATTTCACTTCCTATTCTAATGCTCACCGCGGCAGGGCCGCGAAAGCTCATTCAAAGCCCTGTTCCGATGTTACAGTCGAAACAGCGCCTGCCGAATCCGAAGAAGACTGGATACAAGAAGAGACGCAAGACATGGGCTCGTCTTCTTAAGCAGGGATACGGAGTCTGTCTAATTTTCAATTCGACTTGACTACAGCACGCCGAAAGCCTAAATATCGATCCTGTTCCACTATCAACCATCTCAAAATAATGTCCGGCCGTGCCATCCTCTGTCCCCGGGGGCGGAGGATGTGTGCCAATATCGACACGGGGAAACTCAATTTACTACGTTCGTAGCATTTGAGCAGCCAGAGCGGAAAAGCAAAATCCTATATCTTGAACCGGTCATGGAAATGGAAGCTGATGTCGAAATCGTGCTCAAAAGTGCCGTGCCGCGTCATGATGGGCTGATTGACGTCTTCGACCTTATCGCTTCCCTGCCGGCAGGCTTCCGTACCAAGGAGGACATCGATGCGCAGGTGCGCGAAGAACGAAACTCCTGGGGCGAGAGATGAGAAGAACATACTTCAATTCCTGCACGATCATCTACCTGGTCGAAGCCGCCGATCCCTTGCACGAGAACAATAGGGCCCTTCTTGCTGCCTATGACAACTTTTTCTCCGCAAAACGGTTCGTCATGTGGGAAGTGGATTCCGGGGTCATAGAGCGGGCCACCGATCTGAGAGCACGATATGGATTCCGGACGCCTGATGCCATCCATCTGGCAACGGCGATCGAGAGCCATGCCGTATTCGTGCATTGGTGCGCGTCCTGAGTCAAACACATCATTCCTTTGCCTCCTTGCAATTCATCGGGAATTCGGCATAGGATGAAATCAAATTGGCCAACAGGCACGTCACTGCGAAAAAAGAAGCAGGGACAGCTTACGTTTCATCAAATGTGTATCACAGATCGAGGTCCACGGAATTCGCTTCTATTCGCCATCGTTAGAGGAGCGGAAGCTTTTTGTTCTTCGAATGGAGGAGCACTATGAGAGCACTTTTTCGTTCTGTCATTGGAACTCTCGTTACCCCACTGATGCTTTGTGCCGGTACCATTTACGTGAGCAACACAAGCGACTCAGGTGCCGGTTCTTTCAGGCAAGCCGTGAATGACGCCGCTTCGGGCGATACTGTGGACCTGACAGGATTGTCCGGTGTTATTAGCTTGACGAGCGGTGAGGTGGTCGTTGCAAAGGATTTGCAAATTGTGGGACCCGGCGCCGACAAGCTGGCAATCGATGGTTCCGGCCAATCACGAATCCTGCGGATCGATGACTCTCAACCGGGAAATGTGAGAGTGGTAAGCATCAGTGGTCTTGTAATCAGAAACGGACAGGTGACGGGTGCGAATGGGGGTGGCATCTACAACACTGAATCGCTGACTCTGTCTGGGTGCTCCGTCTCCGGCAATGTCGCAGCCGCAACATCCATAGGCGGCAACGGTGGCGGAATCTACAATATCGGAACGCTGATTATCGAAGACTGCTCCATCCTCGACAATCGCGCATCCGATGGCGGTGGAGTGGCCCCGGAGACCGGAAATGGCGGCGGCATATGCAATAGCAACGATGGAACTGGCACATACCACGGGGTTGCTAGTTTGATGAATAGCACCATCTCGGGCAACATGACTGACGCGAGTCCCTCTTCATCGGATTCTCCCGATTCGCTCAACTCGGAAAAGCGCGGATTTGGGGGCGGCGTCTTCAACGACAGCAATCTAAACGACAGCACCGCCAACGATCCCGCGACCATGTTCGGCTGCATCGGGCAGATGAATCTTCTTTATTGTACGATCACAAATAACACGGCCACCTTCGGCGGCGGGATCGCCAATTACGTTTGTATTTTGGACGCCGAAGTGATTGAGGATAGGAAAGCCGGAGGAGACGTCTCCTTGCAGAACACAGTGGTCTCCGGTAATCAATCCACATACGTTCCTACCGTTCACGAGTTCAATGATATTGTCGGGCCGGTTCACGCAGAACACTCCCTGATCACCCACATAAGTGGGACGGCCACGGGAGATGGGAACATCATGGGCGTTGACGCCGGCCTTCAACTGCTGACTGCCAACGGCGGCCCCACACTCACATATGCGCCTCGACCCGGCAGCCCGTTGATCGGTGGAGGAATGTCGGTTCAACATATCGACACGGATCAAACCGGCGGTACGCGAGAAATCGGAACTCCAGATATCGGTGCATTTGAGGCACCGCTCGACGTCTACGAAGTTACCAGCGGCAAACAAGCTCAGGTCTCGGATGCCGACGGAGATCAGGTCACCTTCCGACTCGATGGCAATGGTACAGCTTATGTCTATATCGCCAAAGGAGCCGACCCGACTGAGATCATCGTCAAAGGGTCCAGCCGGAGAACCGCGCTCAACATCTCCACCGCAGGGCATACGAGCGTCAGGTACGTGAGTGTCGAAGGCACAATCGGCAACATCGATGCTCCGCGAGTCGATCTCGATGGCGATCTAACCGCCGGTGGCAGCATTAGATCCCTGAGCTTCGCAGATGCCAATGGCCCAGGCACGATTTCGATCGGGCGTGCCACGAACTCATTTGAGGATGCACAGGATCGTGCGGGAACCGGCATCGAGCTCGGAACTGTCACCGGTTTTGATTTGAAATCCGCAGGGCCGATAGCAGGCATTAATGTGGACAGCTGGACATCGGCCACTGACAGGACCAACACTATTCAAGCATCCAGTATCGGGACAGTATCTGCGGCTGGGTGGCTGGATGGTGTGTACATTGTTTCCAAGGGAGATATTGACTCGGTGCGTGCAGCGGGAATGAAATTCACTCAGATTATGGCAGGCATGCGACAAGGCATGATTGGGATGCCTGCCGTTGATTCGGATATTAGTGCGAGGGCGCAAATAGGAGAAGTCCTTGTAAGCGGGCGGCGTCGGAATAGCGATGGGTATTCAACAATCAACTGCAACATTGCTGCTCGTCTCATCAACTCTGTCACCCTGACCGGCGTGAATACGGATAACAGTGGAGTCGCCTTTGGAGTTGGAGGACATACCATTAAAACCCTTTCCTTCCAGGAAAGGGTCGGTCGCAGGTGGCGATGGAATCGCTATCATCAGCTCACGAAGCCGGGCGTTGCCGTACACTCAGGAGATTTCATTGCAGCGATTTTCAATCTTCACTCGACCCACTTGTCCGAGAACGCCGATGGCGTAGCCGTTCCTGCAGAGGGCACTGGAGTAGACGTGCCGTTCAGCTTTGCTGTCACAGATGACTCGCGCGGCGGCTTGATACTGAGCCCAGGTGTTGCTTCCTGGAACCTGAAATGGATGTTTCAAGATGCATTCAATAATAACTGCAAATTCGTGATCATCCCCGGGGACGTCATTTCCGGCGGCAATTTGATAGGAACAAACATCGAGGCGCACAGGCAGTACCGCCAGCTGCTGGATCCTTGGAACAGTTGGTACAACCAGCTGGGAACCAACCTTTACTGCACACGGGGCAATCACGAAACCTATTTCATCGGTTCGCCGTTGTGGTGGACTTCAGATATAGGCCGATTCATGCCTCAGGATGGCCCAACGACCAACTCTCGCGGTCTCGATGAGCGAGGATTCAGCTTCACTTTCTCTTATGGGAATACATTTTTCGTCTGCCTTGACGAGTATCGAGCTCCAGTGGAATTTGATGGTGGAGTTGCTCCATGCTCATATTGTTCGGCCCCTTCATTTTTCTGCCTGGACAATTGCCAGTGGATCGAGAATGGTCAACCTCAATCAGGCAGCTGGCTAGGGGCTAAGCTCAATGCGTATCATAACAATTCGTCATTGAAGCACTGCTTTACCTTCGGTCATTGCCCTCTGTACACATCGGTAACCCGAACTGATTTTATTAACAACAACAATGAAGCCAAGCGAGACCAATTTAAGAATCTCGTCAACGGTGTAGCGGAAGTATATTTCACGGGGCATGACCACCTTTATGATCACTGCATCATCAACAACACAGTTGCTCCTCCCAACAGCACCGGCATCGATGCACTGCATGAAATCCTCGTCGGTACTGCGGGCGCCGATCTGGACTGGGATGCTGTTACGCCGCCGAATCCCGGATACGTTCGGGATTCCAACAGACAGTACCTCCACGACACCAATCGAATGGGCTACAACTTAGTTACTGTGAGTGGCAACAGCGTCACTATTACTTTCCGAGCATTTACGGTGAAGAAGCACGAATGGGCTTGGGAGTTTGATCAGATTACGGGCTTCGAACAGAAAGTAAACACATGGTCCTACGTGACAGGCAAATAGGTCTGTGGTCGGAGACAGGCGAGACACGTCACCTGATTCCGAATCTGCTGGAACGTGTCTTTTCTATTGAAGGCAAGCACTAAGAAATCCCAAATGAGTATCATATGGCGGAAGTGGAACCGACGGCTCGGACGGAGGCGTCCCGCGCCGTTGCGCCACTCCTATTCAGCGGATAGCTCCACTGACAACCGGCGGCGGTTCCACTCCGGATGCTTCTTCAGCAATTTGCGAATCCGGTCGAGGTCTATCCCCCTCGACCCGGTGCTCACCCTCCTCGGCCTGCGCTAACCCCGTCGCGCCGCGCACCGTCCCTTCCCGTGGCGGGCAGACCTAATTGCTTGCCCTGAGTTGCAAAACGAGAGGGTCCTGCTCGTCGTGTTCCACCAAACGTGCGATTCTCTGGGCGGAGTAGCGTTCAGGAGAAGGTCCTTCGGCCGGTGCCTCATGTTTATAACGTTTTCACATTGCCGAAAATGTTGAGACCATATTTCAAATTCCATAGAAATCTTCTTCCTCAACTCTGCCTCTGTGCGTGGGAATCGTTACGCGAATTTTTTGCCGCCTTACTTTCGAAGAACGCTTTACCCGGCGCCATTCTCACCATCAACACCGCATGTGAATTTTTGGGGTGGCAGTCGCATGTGCATAGAATCGTGCTGTGTGGCGGTTTTTTGCAGGATGGTGAGTTCGAATCGGTTCCTACGATCGATGCCTGCACCATGCGCAGGATTTTTGAAGCCAAGGTTTTCTCAATGCTGTTGAAAAGGGAACTGATTATTCACGATCTCGCGAACAAGATTTTATCGTTGAAATATTCGGGATTCGATGCTTGGATCCGCCCCGCTATCAGGGACATGAAAGAGATCGTTGAAATCGGCCTCTACACGGTTCGAACACCGGCCGCCGTGGGCCGGCTCGTCTTGGGCAATGAATCATATGTGAAGTACGCCGCCAAGGGCACTTAACCAGATCGCGACATCGGCGGCCTCACATCCCATATGCCGGAAAAGGGAATGCAGTTGCGATCCACTATTTTGATGTTTATCGAAATGCTTATCGCGGAAAAGCCGCACAAGCTCATTCGATGCCGGATTCCGGCATTATAATTGCAACAGAGCCTGCCGAATCCGAAGAAGACTGGATACAAGAAGAGACGCAACACATGGGTGCGGCTTATAAAACGAGTATTCGATGCAGATCCCTTGCTTTGCGAATGCTGCTCGACCTTCAAAGTGGTTTCAGTTATCGAGGCGCGGGCCCAGCCGAATCTGGTAGCCAAAATATTGAAGTTCATCAAATATTATTTTGACGTTCAGCAGCTTCCATCGCGAGCATCGCCATCGGTACTATTCGTTTTTCCCGATCCCCAACCGGATTTTTCTGATTCCTATTATCTCTAACGCAGGTATCCGGATTCTCTGGCTGAGTCTGTCCAATTTCCGATTCGCCTTGACCCCAGCCCGCCGAAAGTTTACATTTTGATCGTGTTCCACCATCGATCATCGCAAAATAATGGCGGGCTGTGCCATCCTCCGTCCCCAGGTGCGGGGGATGGGTGCCAATATCGATGCGCAGATACTCGATTTACTACGTTTGTGGCATTTGAGCATCCAGAGAAAAAAAGCAAAACTCCGCCTCTATCCTTTAATTCAAGGGGGGATTACGACTCACTGGCAGAGTATCGCGGGATTCAGCAATGGGCTAGGAATCGTTCAGTAATGGCGATTCTATAAGTATCTTTTAACCTCTGTCCGGAGGCAGCGTTCCGGCGGATGTTCATTATCAAAAGGAGGTTTAAATGAGCGGTTCCAAGAGAGTAATCATCTCGTTCACTATTGTGCTCCTTCTCGGAGGATTAGCCGGAGCAGCGGAAGTCACACTCGATGACGCGAAGTTGGCGGCGCAAAACTGGCTAACTCACATTGTCAGAGCGTACAATTCGTGGGGTGGTTCCAACACACCAGCCATCGTTGGATACGAGCTCGTGATAAGCCAAGGGAAAGTCGTGGGATATAATTTCCTTGTTGCCCCCAAAGGGAACATCCTGGTTCCTTCGCGAGACGAGCTGCCTCCCGTGAAACTTTATTCCGACACTGCGACGTTGCACATGCATGGCGGGAAAACAGTCGAACAGGCCGATTGGATTTCAACTGCTCTGCGCGATACAGAGGAAATGATCGATAATAACCGGGCTGAATTCGACAGATTAAATCCCGGGCAAACGGAGAACCAGAGACTATGGCGGGTTTTCAGGGTCTCAACGGATAAATTTATATCTGAATCGGATTCCACTTTCGAAGGCGTAGATCTGACTCAACACGGTCCGCTTCTGATTACAAAATGGGACCAGGGAGCCCCATATGATAATTATTGTCCGATGGATGGGAACAGCCGCTCTGTCGTAGGATGCGTTGCAACCGCTGCATCCCAGATCATGCGGTTTTACATGTCGCCCGGCAAAAGCCAGGGCTCTACTTCTTATACATGGCACAGCCAGAAGTTGACCTTCACGCCTCACACCTATAACTGGAGTCAGATGCCGAGCAAGGCGACGAATTCGAGTAGCAGTACGCAGAAGGATGCTGTGGCAACACTCTGCCGCGACGTCGGCTACACCTGGCATATGATCTACGGAGCAGATAGTTCGTCTGCGTCGACCATGGACGGCCTCACTTGTTACCCCAAATACTTCGGATACATGGGAGTCAAAGGAGTTAAGCGAGTTAATTACAGTTCATCTACTGCCTGGATGAACGTTTTTCAGACTGAAGTCTCCAATGGACGTCCTTCGCAGTTGAAAATCCGGGATCCGAATGCCGGTGGGCATTCAGTGGTTGTGGATGGATGGCGTAGTTCCCCTTCGCAGACAGTGCATATCAATTTGGGCTGGGCGGGTTCCTACGACGGCTGGTACGTGAGCGACAACTTCAATACGGGAAACCTGCATTGGAGTGAAACATCATACCAGGAGGCAATTATCAATATTGGTGGTGGCAGTTCACCCTCAGGCAAGACTAAGTGGGGAGTTCACGATAATGTCTGTTGCAAACAGAGTGGTTCCGTCACATTTTGGGGGACTATTGAGAGTGTAACTAAGCAGTCATCGTTGTCCAGTTGCAGTGCAAAAGCGACCTGGCAAGGATACATACAAGCAAAAGCCGGCAAAGTCATGTTTAAATGGGGCCTAAAAACAGGATGTGCCGGCAATTTTGGTCCCTACACCTGGACCCCCTCGATCAACTTGGCTGCCAACAAATGTTACTATTTCGAACTGACTCTTAGTGGCCAAGATTTTCAGATTGTTCTTAAAGAGAGTAAGAATTGCGGGGCCCCTGGAAGCCCGTCGTCGGAAACGCTGTTCGATGAGACGATAGAAATCGAAACTAAACATATGAAGATTCCTTTGCCTCACGATGTCACTTTCCAGGAGTTGCAAAAAGCGGATTGCCTACAGTAGTCGATGGGAAAGACCGGGGATTGATACAATAAGGAGATATGCTATTAGAAAGCTGAATTGACCTTGAAAATCAAATGACCCGGCTCGCCGCTTTGCTGATGTTAGATCTCACGCTGGATCAATGATTCAAGGCCGCTGCGCAAGTTGATTGGAGCCACCAGCCCTACCTTCGCACCCCGGATAATCGAATTGCCAATTTCGTGGGGATTTCATGTGTGAACTGGTCGAACCGTCATACATGAAATAATAACAGGGAACCAGTGCTCCAAATTGAAGATCCGTACGGCCCGGCGTTGTTCGGTCGTCAATTCAGGAGCGAGCATAACGGTTGGTCGTCTTCCGGTCCCACCTGTCGTCGTACGGACCAACGTCGCGCGGATATCCGCCGGGCTTTTCATGGTTGCGCGTGCGGAAGCGCCCGTTCCAAGCGCCATCTTCGCCAGACTGACGAGCATCAACCCGTGAACAGTGGCGAAGGTGTGTAGGCGCAGCGGTCCATCCGCCCGCTGGTATGAAGGCCCCCACGGGACCACTCCGCCTTTTTTCGCTCGTCGAAAGAGTTCCTCCACGTTCCATTGGCCCCGGAATGCGTGAACGATCCGTCCTGTGCTCCAATAGTGTCGGCCTGTGCAAAGCACGCGTCGTCCGAGCCGGGTCTTCTCCAGTTGGCGGCGCAAGCTGCCATCCACCCTCCAACGAAACGCTGGTTCCTTGTCTGTTCCGGCGATGGTTGTCACGACAAAACTCGATAAATGCTAGCGGGCGAGTGCCTTCTTGGCTCGCTGCTCGAGGCTGCTGTGTGAGATGCGGCCCATTTGTACCAATCTGTCGAGCTTGCGCAGTTCCTTCTCGGCCTTGCGCAGGGCGATCGCGATACCACGCTTTTGTCCTTCCAGCAATTCTTCGCTCTCTACCACGACGAGCGTGCGGTCCAACTCTCCAATGGCGGTTCGCATTCGGGCCGCGCGCACGTGGCTGAGCCTGCCTGAAAGCCGTTTCATTGCTCTCCGCCGTGCCGCCATCTGTAATGCCTCCTCCGAGGCTTTGTGTCCCAGCGGCAACGAAATGAGGCTGTAGTAGCCGGCCCGTATCCAGGTCCAACTCCAGTTGCGGACTCCAGAACCCACCGTCGCGTACGAGGGTGCGTTGTGCTGGTTGCGCGCGACCTTCACCGTCGTCGAGCGCCTCGTGCAGCTGCTTCAATCCGTCCAGGCAAGCTTCCAGGGCGGATGCTCACAGCTTCCGTGCTCTGCCTGTCGAAACGCGCCATTCCTCCGTACTGGCTTTCGGCATAAATGATATTCGGATTTTCCGGATCAACGGCTGACCAGAAGCCGTCACCGAAGTTTGTGAAAATCCAGTCAGAACCAACGATGCCATCCCAGCTGATCGTCCGGGAAGGACCGCTCATGCTGTTGTTGTCTTGCGTGTCGCCGTAGACATGGTAAAAGGGCAGGCTATTATCAGTGAAGACGCGATAAAACTGAGTGACCGGCAGATTCTGTTTAAGATCCCAAGTGGCGCAGGCATCGAAGGTTTCATAGATACCGCCATCACCGCCAATGAGAAGATGAAGTGTATTGTGCGGATCGATCCACAATGCGTGGTCATCCGAGTGACGTTCTTTATTGCCGAGCTCATGCCATGTTTTCCAGGCGTCCGCACTCACCTGGCTGATGGTCTCGACCGAGTAGATCTTGTCGGCATTCTTTGGATCACAACAGATTTCGTTGTAATACTGACCGATTTCGTGATGGTCGCTCATTTTATCCCATGATTCGCCGCGATTGAGTGACCGATAAACACCGCTTTTGCCTTCAGCCGCTTCCATGATGATGTAGAGCACATCCGGATTGACCGGCGAAATATCAATGCCCATGCCGCCGATATCGACATCAGGTAGCCCCTTCATGATCTTGTTCCAGGATTCGCCGCCGTCCGAGGATTAATAAACAGCCGATTCGGGGCCGCCGCCGATTTTTGTGAAGACGTGGCGTCGTCGCTGTTCAGATGTTGCATACATGAGATCAGGATTCCGGGGATCGCAAATGACGTTGTTGACACCGGTGTTGTCACTGATGTTCAGAACGTTGTTCCAGGTTTTGCCGCCACCTTTGGTTTAATAAGGTCCGCGGTCGCCTCCCGGTCCCCACGCCGACCCCTCTGCCGCCACGAAGACAAGGTCGGAATTGCGGGGATCGATGTGGATTTTCCCAATCTGCCGCGAATCCTTCAACCCCATGCATGTCCAGTTCTTGCCGCCGTCAAGGGTTTTATAGACTCCATTGCCGTAACCGAGTGCCCGCTGGCGGTTGTTTTCGCCCGTGCCGGCCCAAACGACATTCGGGTTCTTTGGATCCATAGCCAGACATCCGATGGCATGGGCGCCGTAATTATCAAAAACCGGCCCCCATGTCGTGCCGGAGTTGACGGTTTTCCAGATGTGGCCACTCGCGACCGCCACATAATATGTGTTCTGATTGACAGGGCTCACCGCGAAGTCGGCAATGCGTCATGAAGTGAACGCCGGTCCGATGCTCCGCCATTTCAATCCGCTGTAAATGTCCGAATCATCCGATTTTTTCTGTCGACTTCATCGCCGATTTGTCTGCTTTGGCGGCCGGCTTTTGAATTTTCGTCGCCGTTTTTTCCGATGTGGATTCCGTCTTTTGCGACGCTACGCTCAGGGGCGGCGCCAGCAGAAACCCGGTGAGAGTCAATGAGAACAGAAATTTTATGAGACCTTCTATAACGTCCAATTATATGTGGGAGCACATTCATCGTCCATCGTGCGTCGATCGTGATTATGCCCGGGTGCCATGCAGTATTTTGCATTCCGAGTCATCGCTTATGAGAAGCCCCACACAGCATGGATGCGCCGAACATCGGTGCATTGATTGGCTCATTAACTTCCGGGCTGCTATAATGTCCGAAAGTTATGTTCGTTTATTTATTCCGGATCATCCCAGGAGGTTTAGTGTGATCCACAAAACAAATCGCCGATACCGAGGGGTAATGGTATCCATGGCACTTATCGTGCCTCTTGTTCTGAGCGGCATCCTCATGGCGAAGGAGATGGACTTTTCCAGATCCTGGTCTCCCACGCATTCAAAAGCGTTAACACGGCGCGTGCCGAATGGGCCGGCAGGCCAATCGCGCGAGACATTTGCGACTGTGACGACGAGTTTTTTTTCTCCACTCATGCTTGTGCAATTGGGGGAATCCAATCATTTCAACAGCCAGCAAGAACAGTTTTTCATCGGCCAGTCAGGCGCCATTTCCGATCTGGCGGTCGCGGATTTTAATGGAGACGGTCTGGACGATTTCGCAATAGCGGATTTCCTCAACAATAGCGTGGAGCTGTTTCTTGCGAAATCCGAGCATCGATTCGTACATGCGGCATCGATCAAGGTGGACAGCGGCCCGGTTCTGATCTCGGCCGATGACAGCAACGGAGACGGCCATCCGGACATTTCCACGGTGAGCTTCTCCAACCGATCTGTCTCTTTGGCGCGCGGCACAGGGGATGGCCATTTCGCGCCGGCAACCACCCCGAGAAGAGGACTCAGCGGCGGTCCGCTCTTCGCCGATCACGCTTTCGCCGTGATCGACTTCGCAACTCTCCGAAGCGCCATCATGGACATGAACATGAGCGGATCGACGCGCCAAACTCTTCTGAAATACCTCAACAGGGCCGACAAGTATTACAAAAGACATAATAAGCAATTAACCCTGTATAACCTCCAGCTTCTCCTCAAATACATCAAGAAAGTGGACGACACACAGCTCAAAAGAGCGAATCGAATCACACTCGGCTTGATGGCCAAAGAGCTCATCGATCAGATTCTCGCGTGGCGCGTCTCGGTGGATCTGACAGCATTACCCGAAACGGTGTCTCAAGGCCAGAGCTCAACACTGAGCTGGACATCTTTCAATGCCATCTCAGCATTAATTGATCACGACGTTGGAGCTGTACCCGTGACGGGTTCAACAACGGTCACTCCATCCAAGACCACAGCATATACGATTACGGTCAACAACTCGGATGGACTCTCTGCACTCGACTCTCAGATCGTGAAGGTCACCGGCGGAGCCAAGACGATTTATGTCGATGCAGCCGTTGGCGATGACACCACCGGAAACGGTAGCATGGAAAAGCCATTTAAATCGATCACCATGGGATTATCCATCGCCACGACCGGTTATACGGTGTCCGCCGCCGAAGGCGTTTACGACGTCGACAACGGCGAAACTTTTCCGCTCTATGTGCCCGAAGGCGTCACACTCCAGGGAGACGGTTCAACCAGAACGCTCATCAGCGGCGGAGGCGGAGGAGGAGGATGCGCATCGGCGTGCCATTCGAACAAGGCGAAATTCCCAATCTCCAGTGATGTCATCAGCGGCAAGGATTGCCTCAGCAGCCATTCCCGAACGCTCGCTTGGGTGCGCGATTCCACCGGCATCGGCGCCAAAAAGTCCGGCATGGGACTCACGATGGCCATGAACAGCAATACCGTTTTGGATTCCGTGGGGCTTTATGGTGGTGGATTCATAGGACTCATCATGTATGGCGAAGGGACGACCACCGTGCAGAACAGCCGCATTATGGGGTATTACCTTGGTGCGGCAGCGGGATTCATGCTCGATGCCAAAGCGATCTCGAGCTACGGTTCGGTGAATTTGAAAAATAATATTGTGCTGGGCAATTTCATGGTTGATTTCATGTCAGGCGGCTATGACCTCACGGCGAGCAACTGCAAGTTCGGCTCGGCGATGGAATTGGGAATCATTGCTTATGGCAATGATAATGCGATCGCCATGACCGGATCAACGTTCAATGGTAACGGGTATGGTGCCATTATAGAGGGCATGGTAGGAGTGTTCCGAGACAATCGATTTGTCGATAACCTTGGTGTAGGTGTCGAATTGAATGCACAAGTCGACTTTGGAACCGATGCCTCCCATATGGGCCATAACATTTTCCACAATCTGGGAGCGGGCGCTGACTGCAACTTCCTTAATTATGATTCGTTGACGCTTGTCTACGCGGTCGGGAATGAATGGGACAACGATCCACCAACAACGAATTGGTCCGGTACTGGCCATGGGTACGATATCAGGGGGAACGGCGTCAACGTGAAGTGGCAGTAGGCCTCTCGCGCGCAGCAAAAAAATAGTCCATAGCCGGCGGGACAAACCGGGCCCGCCGGCTCCCGAGAGGGCATCGAGACGCGCGCCCCACAGCGAAGAAGCCGAAGAACAGAGAAACTTTCAAATCTCATGATATGATTAAGACAAGGGGTATTGAGCAGAGGGAATGGTAAAATGAAATGCTTGTTTGGCTTTCTGATTTTGGGAATCCTCGGCCTTGCAATGAATCTCATGAGCGCCGAACAGAGTGTGACGAAGGATGACTCGAAAAAGAATGTGCAATCCACAGGCGGTGACAGTGCCTGGCCACAAACGTTAGGGCAATTATCGTTTGGTGAGATCCCTAGAAGAACCGCGTCGCAGAGCCGGCCTGAGATTGATGACAAGACGCTTTTCAGGATGATCTATTTTTACGTCAACGTATCACAAGAGACGTTCCATCCGCCTGATGCGGTGTATGATTATCTGAAGGATCTCGATCAACCGGTTTTGGAATCGTGGCAACAGGCCATTGCCATGGAGCGCTACCGCGACGGAGTGAATCTTCCTCAGATTTATACGTTTTATTCAACCGCGCGTCCGCTGGGAGATAGACCGAAATAGCGGAATCCACAACCCGACCGTCAGCCCTCTTGGCGACCTGGCAGCGGCCAACCCGTGCATCAGATTCTGGGATAGCGAAACCCGGGCGACGACAGGCACAATGTCAGGCCCCGATTTCATTTTCGAAAAGAAGATGATACGGCACTGATGGACCTACCGTACAACACGTGTTATCGTTGCTTGCTCAGCGGCAGGCCCAGCTTTTTTCGTGCGATCTGCAGATTGAGCAGAAGCCAGTCATCGCCTGGAGAGATGAGTGAAGCTTCTTCCCAGTTCTTGAGAGCGCTCTTGTAATCTTTTTCCTGATAGCGTTCGCAACCGGCGTCATAGAGCCTCTTGAAGCGTTCGTTTTGCAGTTCGCGATTCTTAATCCGTTTGATGACATCCGGGTTGACACGTTCGCGAATTTCGTCCTCCACAGCCCGATGTTGTGATTCGATGAGAGCATCAAGCTCCTTGCGAGTCGTGCCTTGAAGAGGCAGGCCTTCACGTTTCAGAATAATCTTTCCTGCGAGTGTGACGATCGTCATGATCCGGTCACGAGGCAGAGTCGTCATCTCGGTCTGTACCTGAAATTGTCGCTTATCCATCCGTACAACTGAAAGCCTCCCCACCGGTTTTTCTCGATCGGGGGACGGCATTGATTGCGGCACCACAGCATCTTCGATATCCTTAAAATCGAGCGGATGAACACGCACGACACAGGTTCCTGTCGCCAGATCAAAAAGCCCCGCCAAAAAATCCACAGTCTCTCCTGTTTCCGGGGGAATGATGACGCCTCCGCGGAGTTGTATCTTTGCATGGCGCGTCGCGCTTGAAATGACGATCTCCCCGCTAATGGCCCGGGTCGCGCAGAATCTCATCAGTTTCGGGAATGAAAATCGTGACAAATCGCCGTAAAAAGTCGGCGACACATAGCGTGTTTTTTTCTGTAGGATTGCTCTCACCTCCGCCCTCAGCACATCGACATTCAACGGCTTCAGCAGGAATCCGTCGGCGCCGACATCGAGTGCGCGAACTCGGATGCTCGGGTCGTCTGAAGAAGAGAGAAGTATGAATGGCGTCAGACGATGCGGGAAACTGCACCGATACTCCTGAATCAGCTGGATGCCTTTGGTCTCCGCCGAAGTGATGTCGGCAATGATGAGATCAGGTTCCAGATGGGAGGCCGCGAGCGCCTCGCTCGCCGTCGTATGGCTCGCCACGGGGTAGCTATCGCGCTTCAAAGATGATGCAATCTGCTCGCAAATGGCCTCGTCACTTTCAACAATCAATATCATATTTTTCCTTAGCGATCGGCTTTCCGCTCCCAAGAATCTTCGTTCTGATCTGCTTCCGTTCCTCGCTTGAAAACACCTCAATCGAAAAGACTCATATGTTATAGCACGAATCGCCCAATCCGGCAGGTCATGCAGTGCGAGGGTATCAAGGCCGCGGCAAGGTCGATCGCTGCTTATGAGAGGCCCGGATAGGCGAGTCGGCATCTTATCTCGCTCAAATTCACAACGAGAAATTCCGCCTGCATTCCAATTCATGGCTCGATTTGGAGGGCTTCATCCGTGTCGTCGGGAACCAATATAGGAACAAACAAAAAATATCTCCATCGATGATAATAACTCCACGGTTGAACATTTCCGCTCATAGGGGATAATGCAGCCAAGGAGGCGAAGATGAACCGCTATTGTAAAGGAATAAGACAAATCCTTTTTGGGGCGACCCTATGCGTTGTCATCCCGACCATGGGATGTCGATCCCTTGTCGCCACTCGTCCCGCTATTCCGCCGGCACAACAGAGCACTGAACTTATCGAAGTGAAGGATGTAGTTCCGGATGTCATTCTTGATATTCGCTACGCGACATCCAACAATTTCACCGGCCATGCCGTGTACTCGTCCGCACGATGTTTTCTTGTCAAGGAAGCGGCCTATTCTTTACACGAGGTCGAGTCTGATCTGCGGCCTCTCGGCTACCGTCTTAAAGTTTATGACGGCTACAGGCCGCTCTCTGTCCAGAAAATCTTTTGGCAGATCATGCCGGACCCTCGGTATGTCGCCGACCCGAAGGTCGGATCACGACACAACCGTGGATATGCCGTCGATATTTCGCTCACGGATCTCAATGGAAATGATGTGCCGATGCCTTCTGCCTTTGATGATTTCACCGAACGGGCCAACCCGGAATACCAGGACATTCCGGCGGATGCCGGCAGAAACCGGGAAATATTGCGCCATGCAATGGAATCTCACGGTTTCACACGCCTTGCAACTGAGTGGTGGCATTTTGATTATCAGGGCTGGGAGAATAAGCCGATCCTGGATATCCCGGTTGACCGTGTCGGGAAATGAGTGGAATCGAAATAAATGCCGTCGTGCGTCGGAAATAACCAACCTTATCCTGAAAATTTTTGTGCACCGAATGGAACCACAGATGAACACTGATACCCGGCATCCGATCCTTGTTCATCCAGGTTCATTTGTGGATTCGACGTTTTTCCTTGCCGGCAATAATTTTGTCATGGTTCTTCCATGCAGGCCGATTTGACAGTTCTGCGGCACGTTGCTAGGCTTCGGATCTATCTCATTCGAGCACGCCGATGACCGACCGGATATTGGCTGTCATCAAATGTGGTGCTTCTTCCAATAAGACATCGGTAGGAATCATGAGTTGCCCGCAATGTCGACAATGCTTCGATGCCGGATGGAAGTTTTGCCTGTATTGTGGATCCATTCTGCGCGCGGCCGCCGGCGAGCAGGCATGCGGTTCCTGCGGCCATCTTTACTATGCCCCTCAGAACCATTGTACTTTTTGCGGGAATGGGCTTTCTGTCTCTTCTCCATCCGTTGATGCACACCCTTCTTCCCGACCGCCATCCCATTGCCGCCGCCGCAAAGCCCTGTTGCTCGGCATCCTGATCCCGGGAGCAGGCCAGGCATACAATGGACGTCTCGGACAGGGATTTCTTATTCTTGTGACAAGCATCCTCATCATACCCTGGGTCATTGGATGCCGGCAGGCGTATCTCGCCGCTGATGATATCCAGCCGCCTCCATCTTCCGGATCGAGTTTCTTTTATGTGTTCATGCATGGCTGGATGGCTTTCAACGCACTTCTTTTCATTGTCGTTGTGCTGACTGTGGTTGGGGTTCTCTCATGAGGCGGTATCTGTACAAGGGGTTCAGATGCATCTTTTCATTTTCACTGCCGTCTCCTCGCGCCATCAATCTCATCTCATTGTGAGCCATAGATAGCGATGCCCACTCTATACTTAAGAATTTGGAAACAGGAAAAGCCTGAGGGCCTTCGTGAGATCAAGCTGGAAACAGGGTCAACTTCACTCGGCCGGGAGCGGGATAATCGAGTGCGCTTGGATGAAGAGGGTGTTTCACGACATCATGCGCAAATCCAGGTGAACGGGAGCGACGTGCTGCTTGTCGACAGTAACAGCACAAATGGCACATGGGTCAATGGCAAGCGCATTATGCGAAGAAGGCTCTCCGTAGGCGACCAGTTCACAATCGGGTCTCTTTTTCTTGAGCTTGCTGATTGCTCATTCTCTGCGAGCACCGTCATCAAGCCTGAATTGCGCCAGCCGGTGGCGACGCCTGAATTGCATGTCAGGCAAGCGGCGGACATCCATCAGAAAGCTGAATCCGCGGCGTCACAATCGTCTGTCGATTCATTTCGCCTTCGCTGGCGGCATGCTGGTGAAATTCGAGGGAAATGGCAGGATGCCCGGCTCGATGCCATTCCTTTTCAGATAGGGCGGGATCCGACCTGCAATCTCATTCTGGACGATACCATGGTCTCGCGCTTTCATGCCCGGATTGAAGCGGCTCCGGAAGGCCTGCACCTCATCGACATGGGCAGTGCCAACGGCATTTTCATTAAGAACCAGAGAATCGAACGGAAGCTGTTGCAGCATGGAGATGAATTTCATCTGGGCCCGTTTGATCTGATCTTCGAAAAAGCGGGAGACCCCGCACCGCTTGAGCAGCCAAAAAGGGCAAGAGCCGATGCGGGTCCTCCTCCACAGCCGGTTCTAGGGCAGCGGGTTGAGAGAATTTCCCGGCCTGGCCCGACTCCGGCAGGGCTGCCGGAATCGTTCATGGCGGGGCCGGACCATCAAGCTTCTCGTCAGCCTGAAATGCCAGACCTGCGTAACATCATCTGTCAATGGTGTCATATGACGCTTCCCCCCGACGCAGTTTTCTGTGGAAGCTGTGGGGGCGAGCTGGCGCGGGAAGGCAGTGGACGCTCGTGCCCCAAATGCTCGGGGGCAACGGATTCACGCCACCGCTACTGTGCCGCTTGTGGAAGTTCTCTCTAACAACGGCGACAGGCAGTAGTGAAGTTCGTTCGAACACAACTTGAAGTGCCGTTTTGACAATAATCCGCCAAGGCACCGATGAAAAAACCGGTGCCCGTTCCAGACTCGATTTGGAGGATCGATGACAAGTCTTAAGGAACGGGCATGGGTACGGGTACGAATATTAACAAGGATGAGATTAAGCGATACGTGACTTCTATCAATTAGCTGAAATTTCTCTTGAGCAACATTCGCATTAACAGTGATTGCCAGCGCCTCAATGCAATGATTCTTGCGCGCAGAAGAGAGGGTTAGCAAACCTCTTTCCCGGCGCTTGCAAATAGGATATGCTGACTCTTCCGAAGTCGAAGTGGAGGTTATCATCCCTTGACGAAGGGAGCTTTTCTCAGCGGCCTTTCAAGAGATAGAATAGACAAGCGAGCATAATATGCATCTCGGGAGAGCCAAGTAAACCTGAAGTTGTTCCAGAAAGCCGTCGATGCCGCAGGACTCAGAAGGAGGATCCCACATGTCCGAAAATCCCCCTAAGGAGATCAGATTCCGGGCGATGCTTGAAAAAGGCCAGGGCTGGCTGTGTTTGTACCTGCCGAAATCGGCCGGCAGGAAAATCGGTACGCGCGGAAAAGTGCCTGTCGTCGGCACAATCAATGGAGTGCCGATTCGAACATCCGTCTTTCCGACGTCGCGAGGCCAGCATATGATGCTCGTCAACAAGCAGATGCAGAAAACATCCGGTGTGATGGCCGGAGACTGCGTTTCACTTGTGCTAGCTATTGACGATACACCGCGCATCATGGAGGTTCCACTTGATTTGGAGAGGACGCTGAAGAGTTCCAGGCCCCTCTGGGAGGCGTTCGATCGAATGTCATACAGTCATAAACGTGAATGGGTGGACTGGATCAACAGTGCCAAGAAGCAGGAGACTCGAGCACGGAGGATCGCGAAGGTTTTTGAGAAGCTGGCCGGAAAACGTAAGATGACATCTCGGTCAATCTGATTTTCTTGCCCGCCGCGAGTAACGGCATGCGCTGCCGGGTGTGATCGGCATTGGGCGCCGAGGCCAACTTTGAAATTTTTGCTACAACTGCATGATGCGAAATTCAAATTGCCTGAAATCCGCCGGGCAGGTGACGGCTGCTAATCCCCCCCCCCTCTGGCGATCATTCCAACCCCGGCTGAGAGGCCGCCTGGTCGATCCTCGGGGCCATTCTAATTGCTGAGGGGCAGATCGATAATGTCAACGTCGTTCTTGTCTCCGATGATGTAGAGATCAGCCCCCTTGATCGCGATGCCGTTGGGCTTTGAAATCCCGTCCACGGCGTCGGCAGAGATGATTTCCCGCTTCTCAAGATCGATGACCAGAAGCGTATGATAGGCTGCACTGATGGCGTACATAAGGCCGTTTTTAATGGCGATGCCGGTGACATAGTATTCATCGATGCTTCGCTTCGTATCTTTGAGTTGGAGGCCGGATTGAGATGATATTGTTGGGGAATATTCTTCAGAGAGGGTCATATCCTCTTTGTCGAAACGAGAGATGACCAACTTCTTATGTCTGTTATTTGGAACCGTGATCGTGTAAAAAGAGCTGCCGGCCGCATCATATCCGAGGGACATGACATACATCATCTTTGCTCGTATCGTGGAAAAACGCGATCGATCTATTTCATCAACCCTGTCAAATGATTCCAAGAAAAATCGGTAATTCTTGTCGGCATCGGCCTTATCGTTTTTCTTGAGAATGACATAGCTCTTATTGTCGGCCAGGACTGCAACCGTCTGGCTGTCGATAAAAGCGGCTCCATTGAGTTCACTCAGGTCGATGGAGAACCCTGGATCGATCACGGTGTAGCGAGATATTTCTCTCATCGCGCCATCGATGATGTAGACACCGCCTCGCTTCGTGGTCAACAGGAATTGATCCGTCAGATCGTTGTAGGCGATATCCGTTACATCGCCGTTCAAGTTAAGGGAAAGCGTCTCGTGCTTTTTCACCCGGATTTCTCTCAGATTCGCCAAGGGGCCTCTCCGAGGATCGCTGTCCAGAGTGCTGATGCTGGGTTTGTCAATGGCCCATCGGCCACGAAAGGAAATTGGATAAGGCTCCCATTCCTCAAGCGACCAGACCCATCTCTTTGGATTAAAGGAATAGCGGACGGGATCACTCTGTCCCATAAATGGCGGCGGCCCGGTGCTCGTCACCGCCTGGAAGATATTGGCGCCGACGACGATGAAAAAGGCCCATTGGGCTATCTTCCCGAGCACGCCAAGCTCATTGATAGAGCCTGTCGCATCTCCCTCCTTCATCAGCAGGAGGGCGATGCCGATGGCGACGACACAGAACCAGTAAATAAATAGCGCCCAGATGTATGTGTGAGCTCCGAGTATCTCAATGCTGAACCCCTGCCCGACATCTCGGAGGATATGGAGCGAGGAATGTCGGAGGCTCATGTAGATGCCGGCGGCTCCAACGAGAATCCCCAACCCCAGATATCTCGGCCGAGGCCCATATCGCAGAATGAAAATACCGATCAGTGAGATGATCACCATTCCCGTTCGTTGCGCCCAACACAGAACACAGGGCGAATCTCCGAAAATGAAGCCGAGAATGAACACGGATGTTCCCACCGGAATGACCAGGATGGCGATGACGGCCAATGACAGAAGCATCGTGAAAGTTTCTTTTTTCATCTTAGCTGTCCTTGATGCTCGATCCGCAAGGATCAGTAGTTCACCGGCGGAAGGATCGATCCTCTCGATCCGATCAAGAAGTGAATGACCATGTAGAGAACGATGATGACAAGAAGTGAGAAGGCCGTTTTCTCCTTCTCAGGTTTCTTCAAAACCAAATAGCCCGTCAAGAATATCAGCACGAAATTAAGAAATTCCATGAGGTTGCCTCTTTTCTGGACATACAAATTGTCCGCTGATGGCCTGGATATCGAGGAGATGACCGCGAAACACAGTGAAACCATAAATTCAGCCGGCGGCTCTGTCAATGATTTTCGCGTCCCTGTCGGCATCCTGGTTCATTCAGATGGAGTGATTCAATGCCGCCAGATGATGGACTCACTTCCGCCGTCGTAATAAGAAAGGAATTTTACCTGCAATTGCAGTGTCTCCGGATGAAGTGCAGAACCATCTCATCGACGAGATGAAATGATCCCAGCAGTGGTTTCGGATCTGCAACGATCTCATCGATCCCGATCGTCCAAACCGAATCCATTTGGTCCCTTTCGCATCGGACCTGATCAAGACGGTCATTTTGATGTTTGACAATTCAGTCGTCACACCAGTACTCTTCGGAAGAGCTGGGATTTCAGGGATGTCCAGCCCGCGGCCTGAAAGTGGCCGGAGAGAGAAAGTACTGAGACGATGCTTCTCTCTTCTCGATCGCATGGTAAAAGGGTGGGATGACCGATGATGCAGGAAGAAACACTCAGCAGGGCCGAACAAATCATGCAGCGGGCCGTTCGAGCAGCCGCTGTTTTCACTCAACTGGATCAGAAGCAGACCGATCGTATCGTGCGAGCGGTTTACAAGGCAGGGTTCGACCAGCGAATCAGACTCGCGAAAATGGCTGCTGAAGAGACGGAAATCGGTAAGTGGAAAGATAAGGTCATCAAGAACGTCATCGCGACACAACTCGTGTACGAGGACATCAAAGATCTCAAGACAGTCGGTATCATCTCCGAGGATCATGTTCGTGGTATCGTTGAAATCGCCCAGCCACTCGGCCCACTCTTCGCCATTGTTCCCGTGACCAACCCGACATCGACGGTTCTTTTCAAATGTCTCATTGCGATGAAAACTAGAAATCCAATTATCATTCACTCACCCGGCTTCGTTCAGAATTGTGTGCAGGAAACAGCGAGGGTCTGTTACGAGGCCGCGCTCAGCGAGGATGCGCCCGAGGATTGCATCCAGTGCACCGGCAGGATGTCCCGAGAGCAAACACAAGAGCTGATGAGGCACAAGAACCTGGCATTGATCATCGCGACAGGAGGAGGTGCATTCGTCAAAGCTGCGTATCTTTCCGGCACGCCAACCATTGGCGTTGGCTCTGGCAACGTTCCGGCTTTCATTGAACCGACCGCCGATATCCCATTTGCCGTCGAACAAGTGTTCCTGTCAAAAACATTTGATAATGGGACCGTCTGCGCCAGTGAACAAGCCGTTGTCGTCGAACGAAGCATCGCCGGCCAGGTCATCGAACAGTTCAAGCACCGTAAAGCCTATTTTCTTTCTCAAGAGGAGGTTGGCCTCCTGGGCCCCATAGCTTTTGATCAGGAGAATGGGGTCATGCGTGTGACCGTCATCGGCAGGCCCGCCACAGCAATCGCATACAAGGCCGGCATTTCGGTGCCTCCCGATACAACTCTCCTCATCGCCCCCATCTCCGGAGTCGGGGATGTATACCCACTCTCCTCCGAGATCCTGGCGCCCATTCTGGCTTTCTACGTCGTCGATGGGTTTGACGACGCCGTCAAGCTGTGCCTCGATCTGAATTACCACGGCGGACTCGGCCACACTGTCAGCATCTTTTCGAACGATGAAAGCAAAATCAAACAATTCGCGACCCTGATGAACGCCGGGAGGATCATCGTCAATACCCCATCCTCCCAAGGGGCTCTCGGAGGAATCTACAATACCCTGCATCCTTCCTTCACTCTCAGCTGTGGCTCTGGAGGAAAGAACACTACCACTGACAATATCACTGCCATGCACCTGGTGAACATACAACGCATCGCGAGGCGCAGGATGAATGAGCGTTTCACTCATTTGGATCAGAACATCTACTTGGACGAGACAATCGACGCAGAGCTCCTCCAAAAAATCTATGGCCGGAATTATTAGGACGGAGAGATGGCGAGTAATCCAGATTGAGACATAAGGCCAGTGCAGGCTCCCTTGTCGGCAACACTTTCGCTCCCCTATTCCTCGCGATTCCCTCGCCCGGATGGAAGGAGGGCGAGCCTCTGGCCTGCTGCCACCTCCCTCCGCAAGGGACTTTGCAACGCACGGATTGCCAAGGGCACCTTGATAGTTCGCTAGATCCCAATAAGGTTTTATCTGGCGAGTTTCTGACACAGATCCATATGTCAACATACCGACGATGACTTTGACGAGCGGGTTTCTCGACGTTTTTGCCTTTCTTCCGGCAGCCACTATCGGTTTCTTCCTCCCTGGCTATGTCATCTCTGTGCTTCTGAACAGCACTGCACGGTTTTGTTCCGGGTTCCTGATCTCGACCCTGGTTCTCTTCTATACGGTTATCGGGCTTGATGTCGCTGGATTGCCCATTCGATTCGGGTATGTCCTGATGTGTGAGATGGCAATCGTAATCGTGGCCCTGGGAGCATTCCCTTTCTGCAGGAGATCTGTTCTTGGTTTGTTCACTATCGAGAGACACCTCCTGGCCGCCGATCAATATCAATTGATTTTGATTTCGAGTGTGTTGATTATCGGCACCATTTTGCTGGCTCGCTGTATCATCCAACCTCTCTCCGGCTATGATACCGTCTTTCGCTGGGATTTCCTGGCCGTGCAGTTGCTGAGGCTCGAGCGATTGGATTTTTACCCTCCAGTAACCCAGGCCGACTTTCATTACTATTCATTCGTCGATTCAATACCACCGATTGTCTCGATCTCATACTGGTGGTTATATGCTGCTATTGGGGAACGCCGTCCGGAATTAACCAGCTTCTTTATTATGTTCCAGTTTATTTGCATCATGGCCTTTGTTTACAAACTCGCCCGACGACTCTATGGGACGCAAGCCGGAGCGATGGCCTGTGCGGTTCTTGCATCGACACCGCTCTTTGTCAAGTCGGTGGCTATTGGGCAGGAAACCGGGATGACGGCTTTGTCAATAATCGCGATGATCTATTTTCTTTCTTCCGTCGAGCAAAAGAGTCATTCGGCATCGATGATTTTGGCCGGGTTGTCTGCATCGGTTGGAGTGTTGTCGCGGGAGTATGGGTGGGTGTTCATCCCATGTGGTTGGCTGGTGCTCTTGTGGTTGCGACGATCGCGCAAGGATCTGTTTTTATTCTCGATCTGCACCGTCGCGATTTCATTTCCATGGTATTTGAGAACTTGGATCATGACGGGCAATCCACTTTTCAGCCTCCCGCTGACAGGTTTTTTCCCGGTTAATGCCGTCCATGTGTTGATGATGGAAACACATAATCATTATCACACTCTCTGGAACAACACCTCCTCCGAATGGCTTTCTCTTCTCGGATATTTCTTTCTCTTCGCGATTCTGCCACCCCTGTTTGGCCTGCCAGGCTGTCTTCTTGAGTTGCGGCGTTATGGCTATTATTTGATCTCCTCAATCTGCATTCTTGGATTATGGATGCAGTCGGTCGGCTATACAGCCGGCGGTGTCATTTACTCTGCTCGAGTCCTCAATCCTGCCCTGGTATTACTCTCGGTTCCCGCCGGTGGATTTCTTAGTCGTATCACCCGTTCTCCGAGGATGAAAGCTGGAGCTCTCGGAGTGTTGCTTCTTGCATTGGGTTGGTGCATTGTCAATACTGTATTACTGCCTTTTAATCCTCTTCGGCTGCCATCCCGTGAGTGGGCGTTCATTGCAACAAAACGCGTTGAGTTTCAATATGCCGAGCCAAGGCTCCCCGAAGAGCTTCGGCATATTCTCGGCTCTGGTGGGAGGATACTCACCGAAAGCACGTATGTGCACGCCGCTCTTTCGAAGACGGAATTCGATCCAGTCCTCGTCTGGAGCCCCGAAGTCAAGTTCCTCTTCGACCAGAGCGTCAAGCCGATAGATGTTCGCCGAATGCTTTTATCTCATGGTATTCGCTACGTGCTCTTCAATCCATCGAGCGTATTTAAGGAATTTCTCCAACTCTCCCCCTTTTACCGGGATGACCGTCGCTATTGGAGAAAGATGGGGCGGACGGGCATTGTTGCAGTCCTTTATGCTCTGCCGGATGCCTGATTCCGTCACAGTCGGCGAAGTGCTTCAGCACATGATTGGAAATACCCGTGGTTTGGGAAGATGCTTTCCAAAAGAGCCGGCGCGACTTTCATGGTCTCTTCCGGAGGCAGGCAGTAGCCCATCGTCTGGAAATGTTCGCGATACTGCGCCACTTCTTTCGCCACCGTCTTTTTGTGGATGATGATGTCGGCCAGGAAGCGAGCAAGTGGTTCGAAATCCTTCTCCTTCATCCCGAAGCGGGTCATTTCGGAGACGCCCATTCTTATGCCGCTTGGATGATAGAACGTTGCATCGTTCGGCAGAGCCTGGTAATTGGTGACGATGTTATTGGCTTCGAGACGTGAGGCGACCTCTTTTCCATCGCCATATGCTTTCACTCGAATGATGACCTGGTGTGTTCTGGTATAGCCTTCCGCCTCGCCACCTTCAACCGGGATGCCGCTCGCTGCGCAGTAAGCTGCGAAAGCGCGGGCGTTGGCCAGGACTTGCTTCTGATAGTCGGCCTTGAAATAGTTCATTTCCATTGTGGCGGCCAGCATCGCCAGTTGCGTCCCCAGGTGGTGGTTGCTGGTTGAGCCCGGGAAAGCACGGGCATTGATCTCAGTCCACAGCTTGCGCATGCGCGATTCTTTTGGAAGATTGGCGGCGATGATGCCGCGCTGAGGCCCGAAGAATGTTTTGTGGGTCGATCCGGTGACGACATCGGCGCCTTCGGCGAGAGGATCCTGGAATCCGGGTCCTAGAATTCCCATAACATGAGCGGCGTCATACATGATCACAGGCCTGTATCCGGCCATCCCATCAATGTGCTGACGAAGGCTTCGCACCGGTTCGGGATGCAGGAACATGCTCTTACCAAAGACCATCAGGGATGGACGATGCTGTTCAACTAATTCCAGCATTTTCTGCGTGTCGATTTTGTATGAATTCTTCTCCTCCAGCGGGAAGTTCACCACATCGCTCTCGGCGAAATTGAAGAGGGCTCCGAAGGGCTGGGCGCTGAGGTGACCGCCATAGTTGAGGCTATTATTCATCACTGAGGCCAGTCGTCCGCTGGCCGAGAGTTGGGGGAATCCTTCCTGTTTGGAAGCGAGGAATTTCACTGTGGCTTTGAAAACGATCTCGTTTGCCATCTGGCCGCTGATAGGCCGGGTTTCGACCTCAGACGCGCCAATGTACTGACCGAAAGTGGTTTTCAGCTTTTCTTCGACGTCGAAAATAAAATCCGTGCCTTGATAATAGTAGACCTGATCTCCCTTGAGGGCACCGGTGCCGGTCAGGGCCTCGATCTCTTTCTTCAGGACCGTTTTGTGTTCGGCGTAGCGGCCGGATGGATCGGAGATTTCGCAAAGCTTCACCAGCAATGAAGCCGTGTTTTCCGAGGGGATAAGATTGAAGCAGCGCCGCTGGCGCCAAAGATTGTTCTCAACGGTTTTCGAAATAAGAGCGCTCAGGTCTTTCACAAGTTGATCCATGGCAATCTCCGATTGAAGTAAATTTTATTTTATATGCACGTTGCATTTTTCCGCGGAAAATATAATGCAAGCAGGTGGGTTTGGCAATCCCTCGTCGACGGGCCGCAGCCTCTATGAAGTTGCGATTGGCCTGAGCCGGACTTAATGCCATTCGCGCGCTTTCGTGGCAGCCTCGCCGAAGGGCCAGCCTGGGCTTTGCCTGTGCTTCGACCCGAGAGACGGCGACGCGATAGTCCCTCAATGAATAAGTCGCTTCCACAGGCGGACAAAGTTGACCACGAGCCTGGCAACTAAAAAGATCAGCCAGGGCTGCATGCATGCGACTTTCCGAGATTTCCATTTGTCCAGACGCTGACCATGAAACCGCGCATCCTTGCCAGATCCAGCACTCATCGACCGACGGCACTGCCGGCTGCCGTGAGGAGTATCCAACTTCCTTCGGGTGGCGCCAAATCCTGTATCATGGCGTAAGCCGTCAATGGATTCACAATCGCTTGTGCTGCGGCTTCATCGGGAACGTCATCGGGCACAGGGATCAGCGCCGGTTCATGTGTCACAACCACATCGGCCCATGTCCCATGTATTTCACGGAAGACAATACGTTGACCCACTGTGATGCCGCGAGCTCCTGATCCCACCGCTTCCACGACGCCCATCCCTTCCAGTCCCGCAATAGCCGGCAACTCAGGAAGGCGGCCATAGCGGCCTCGTATTTGGTAGAGATCTGAGGGATTCACAGGACGAAGTCGCATGCGAACATGAACGTCGTCGATGCCGGGAGATGGCAGGTTTAATAATATGGGGTTTAAAACACTGAGTGGCTCGCCGAAAGTTCCAAAGCAAAGCGCGGGCATGATTTCCCACCTGAGAGTATCAAAGCCATCTTGTGACAGACGGATTGCATGGATCGATCAATTCGCACTCCTTCTGTAAAGCCTACCATATAGAGCCGAACGAATTCGGGGATCGGTGAATGCAGGTGATCGTATCGAGTGTCTGAGCGACCCATCTCTGCCTTATTGCCGGATGTAGGCGCGGACGGTAATCGTCCGCGTCTCCGTGAGCCTCTGCCGTTGCAAGAAGAAACGAATCTCAAGTGGGATTTGATACCGCCTGAAGGAGAGTTCCTCACCGGTGTTCATTCGAACGGCTATGCTGAGCTATAATAATGAGCCGGTACGATAACTGAAGAAGACAGAACGTCAAGAGAAGGAGCAAGACCATGAGCTCGCAAACAGAACGGCATGAATTCCAGGCTGAGGTGAAACAGCTGCTGGATCTCATGATTCACTCTTTGTACTCGCATAAGGATATTTTCCTGCGCGAATTGATTTCAAACAGCTCCGACGCACTGGATCGATTGCGTTTCGAAGCGCTGACGAAAAAAGAGCTGCTTCCGGACAAAGAGCTGGAGATCCGCCTCGAACCGGATCCAAAGAATCGCACACTGACGCTGCATGACAACGGAATCGGAATGTCGCGGCAGGAGATCATCGAACACATCGGCACGATCGCTCGCTCGGGCACGAGGGAATTCCTGAAAGCAGCCAAGGAAAAAAACCAGCCCATGTCGGCCGAGCTCATCGGGCAATTCGGCGTCGGGTTTTATTCCAGCTTCATGGTGTCCGACAAGATCATGATCGTGACGCGTCGGGCCGGCGAAGCTGAAGCTGTGAGGTGGGAGTCGACCGGAGAGGGCGGTTATGCGTTGGAAGCCGCCGAACGAGCCGAACCCGGCACCAGTGTCACTCTGTATTTGAAACCCGAAGATGCCGAGGACGGGATGCAGGACTATGCATCCGAACATGTGCTCCGTTCCATCGTCACCAAGTATTCTGATTTTGTCTCTTATCCGATTCGCATGAAAGTGGAGAAACGCGAACCGGAACGAGATGCCGACGGCACATACAAAGCCGGGGCCCCGGAAAAGGTGGTGATTGAAGACGTCACACTCAATTCCATGAAAGCCATCTGGACTCGGCCTAAGAACGAAGTTGGCGAACAGGAATACAAGGATTTCTACAAGCACATCGCCCACGATTGGAACGATCCTCTGGAGACGATCGTCGCCAAACTGGAAGGCAACTTTGAAGCCAACCTGTTGCTCTTCATCCCTTCCAAGGCGCCGTTTGATTTCCGGTTCCGCGACAGTATTCATCGCGGCATACAGCTCTATGTCAAACGGGTCTTCATCATGGATGAATGCAAGGATCTGCTGCCGGAGTATCTGCATTTTGTGAGAGGCGTCGTCGATTCGGACGGTTTGTCACTGAACGTGTCGCGTGAAATCCTGCAGCAGGACCGCCAGATCAAAGCCATACGCAACCATGTCATCAAGAAGGTTCTGGAAACTCTTAAAGAAATACAGGACAGCCAGGCGGAAAAGTACCTGACATTCTGGAAAGAGTTCGGGGCTTTCTTCAAACAGGGGCTGCTCGATTGGGAAGAAAAGCAGGAACGGCTTCTCCCGTTGTTGATGATACAGTCCAACCACCATGCAACCGATTTTACGACACTGAAAGATTATATCAGCCGGATGAAGCCGGAACAGAACACCATTTATTACCTGAATGGTCCCTCCCGCGAAGTCGTCGGGCACTCGCCTCATCTCGAAGCGTTCCAGCAAAAAGGATTTGAAGTCCTCTTCCTCACGGATCCCATCGACGAACTGTGGACGGGACGTATCAGCGAATTCGAAGGGAAGAAATTTCAATCGATCGGCAAAGGATCCATCGACCTGGGCTCCGAAGAAGAAAAGAAGGAGTCTGAAGAGACTCGGAAAAATCAGGAGAAGCAATACAAGGATCTCTTGGAGTGTCTGAAATCCGGCCTTGAACAGGATATCAAGGAAGTTCGCCTCTCCAACCGCCTGACCTCATCACCTGCGTGTCTGGTGAGTGAGGCGCATGATCTGAGCCCCCAGATGGAAATGCTCATGAAGCAGATGGGGCAATCGACGTCGCATACAAAGCGAATTCTTGAAGTCAATCCGGCCCATCCGTTGCTCGGCAAGTTACAAAAGGTCTTTGATGCTGATAGCAAGAATCCCTTATTAAGCGATTTCGCCAAGCTTCTCTATGGGCAGGCATTGCTGGCCGAGGGAAGTCCGCTTCCGGACCCAGCCGCCTATAGCCAACTCATCGCGGAGTTGATGATGAAGGCCATATAAATAATGAGAACCGAATTCACGGAGGCCGGCAAGCCCAGAGAGACCCGATGATACTGAGCAACTCATGAATTCATCGAATCGGCCGCTCTTCAAGAGCGAGTTGACTGGCTGTAGAAAGAGATCGCCATCCATCTTGAAACATTTGGTCAACATTTTGATATAATAGAGATCGATACGTGAAAGAGGGGGTATTTTCGTGCCCTGCTTTGTTCATCGAGATGCAAAACAGTAACATTTAATCAGCAAGGGACCAAATGCGAAAACATCCGAAGATTCCATCGCTTCGGGTGTGCCTGGCAATCGCAGGCGGGGCGATAGTGACGGGTGCCGGCCTGCTTCTGGAAAAGCGCATCGAAGCCATTCTCATCCTCTTCGGTCTCTTGTTGCTTGTCATCAGCGGATATCTCCGTGCCGCCTATCGGCGTCGTCATCCCGTTGAGGTAACGGGTCACGAAGCCGAATTGAGTGACACACTCTCGCGTATGCATTCCCTCTTTCATGCCACTATGAGCATCACACTGGCGCAGCCGGCTGACGGTATCCTAGAGGAGATTTGGGTGATCGGTTCGCGCATTCTCAAGAGCAACTCCATCGTCATCTTTGAAGCGAAGAAAGAGCTGAAGGAGCTCTTTGTTCGAGGGGTCCCAGAGGAATTCTGCGCTGTGATGAAGGAATCTTACATACGGCGGTCTGGTCTTTTCGACAATCCACGTCAGGATATCATCCCGATCTCGGAGTGCCTGCACGACAAGCGCCTGATCAACGCGAGGCGGTCGATCGATTCGGAAAAACTGAGATCGTTGCTCTTCGTGCCTCTGATCAGCGAAGGACAAACCATCGGGTTTCTCTTCCTTTTTTATAATCGGCCTCATTCCATCACTGCCGAAGAAGTGGTCGTGGCGACCGCATTTGGATCTCAAACGTCGATGGCGATCCGGAATGGCGTGCTTCGGCACAATCTGGAGAGCGCGCTGCAGGAGCATCGTTGCACGATCGACAGCACTAGCGACATCGTTTGGATGGTGGATCCGGCGATGAAATGTGTTTCAATCAATCATCGTGCCGAGGAACTGACAGGAAGAAAGTCCAGCGACTGGCTGCATCGCGAATTCTCAGAATTCGTGGCCGAACCGGACCGGCCTCTTTTCGAAGAAAAAATTCTGGCAACACTTGCCGGCCGCCCGCATAAGTTCGATATACGGCTGCTCGCGGGGAGCCGGCTCCGCACGCTGACCGTGAAGACATCTGCCATCTACAGCGACAGTGATGTCATGGCTGTTCTCGGAGTCGGCCGCGATGTGACAGAAGAGCGTGAGCTTGCGGCGCAGCTTCTTCAACTTCACAATGCCGGCAGCATTGAATCGTTGGCCGGCGGGATGGCGCGCGTCTTCGGCAATTCGCTTTCGGCGATACTGGGTCACGTGTCTCTCGCGAGATTGACAGTGCCGGTTGAGAGCCCTGAGTGCGGGCATTTCGATGCGATCGAAAAATCAGCGCGTCGGGTTGGAGACCTCGCGAATCATCTGCTTGGGTTCACACGCCGTTGCCGCCGGACGCATGAATCATTTGATTTCAATGTACTCCTCAAGGAGACTGTTTCGCTGATCGAACATGAACTCGATCCGGCAATCGACATTCAAATGGATCTGTGCCCGGATGTCCTTTCGATGGCCGGTGATCCGGCTCAGGTTCAACGCATCATCATTCATCTGATACAGAATGCGGTCGCGGCTGTTCGGGGTGATGACAGAATCTGGATCAGGAGCCTCTGGGGTGGGCTTGATGACCGTCTCGCCCGAAAACTCGGGATGTCCCCAGGGCGATGCATTATCTTTGGCGTCAGAGATACCGGCCAGTGGCCCAACATCGAGAGCCTGAGCAGCATTTTCATGTCGGCATCAGACGATGTGAGCGACGACGGGGATGCGCATCGCAGCCTGTCGATGATCAATGAGATTGTGAAGAGCCTGGGCGGCGCCATGAGAGCCAGCAGTGTCAATGGTCAGGGCGCGACCTTTACCGTGTGCTTTCCGTCCTGGAGTGGAACGACCATGCCGAGCCTGCATCCGGCACTCACCGATGCGATTCAGACGGGGAGCCATAACGAAATGGTTCTCGTGGTCGATGAAGATCCCGATATGCGCGAAGTGATTTGCGAGGCCCTTCATCATTCGGGGTATTCGACATCAACCGCCGGCACTCTCACCGATGCTGCCGGTGTTCTTGATGCTCATCCCGGCCTCATCGATCTTATCATTCTGGACTTCTCAGGGCTGCGTGCGGGCGAGGCTGATGCCGCCGACCGGCTCTGTTCGCGTTTAGAACGCCCGCCGGTGATTCTCCTCAGCGGCTCTCATCTGCACAAGGAGGCGGTCTTGAAAATTGCAGCATGCGTCAGCTCCTTTGTGGACAAACCGCTGTTCCTCGGTGATCTCCTGACCCAGGTTCATGATCTGTTGCGCGATGCCCACAAAGGCAGAGAGGCTTCATCCGATCAGTCGTTATGTCCAATCACGGAAGAGAAGGTCATTGTTGGTGTGGTCGAAGATCAGCACGCGTTGATCAAGTCGGCTGAGTAACAGGGCCGGCGGCGCCGGCCGCGTTACGGCAGAAAGGCGTTACGGAGCGGATTTGTGACGATGACAAATACACCGACCGGGCAGAAGCATCCTTTCCCACATGACAGGGATTGGGAATCGGGAGAAGCGTCCGGAGCTTCGCAGACGCCTTTGGAAATCGCCAAACTGAATGAGGATCTCCTTTCACCGGAGCTTTCAGATGGACAGCTTGATGGTGAGGAAACCAGATCGTTTGACAGCGCGCGGCACACAGCCGTCTCGTCTCTGCTCTCCAACCTCGCCAAGACCGCTCGATCTTTTATACTGTACGATCCGCGGAATGATGCTATTCGCAATTTTCTGACGGCATTACTCGAAAGCTCCTCGGCCACACTGAAGCAGACAGGCGATCTGCAGGCCGTTATCCAACCGTTTGAGATCTGGTTCGAGGGGGAAGTTGTATATCTCAATCGGGATCGGGATCGCAGTCTTGCATTTCGACTTTATCGTGATGGAGTTCGTTGCCTGACGATTCATCCCGGGTTCGATTGGGGAGAGCTTCTGCAACTGCTGCAAATACTATCCATCCGTTATACCGGCGTTCACCAATATGAGGATGACGTCGTCACGCTGCTCTGGAAGGCGAATTTCAATCATCTGGATGTCGTCGCCGTGGAAGGGTTCGCTCCGTGCGAGGATGACCGGCCCGAGGATGGCCACTCGACATCGGCGTCGTCATCATCGACGCTGCCGGATGGCGATGATATTCACATGCCGGAGGAGCTCTGCGCCACATCGGATCGGGCGGCCCCGCATCTTCCGGATTTCGAGTCGCCGGCGTGGTTGGAAGTGCCCGCCGATAAACTCGACCTGCTTCGTAACGAAGGATCCGACCATGGGCTTCCGCCATCATGCCTCGCGCTTCTCAAGCGGATTCGTGCGCTGTTGGACGATTCAAGCGAGAGGTGGCATTTTCTGGAGGTTTCGCATCTTTTCGCCGAGACACGTGATTTCCTGCTGGCGAGCGAGCAGTTGACCCATCTCGAGCAGTTAATCGATATGCTTGAGGAAATGTCTGCCATCAAACCACCGGCGTGGGACCCGTGGCGGCAGGATGTCGTGCGAAAAATTCTCAGCGGTTGCGGCGATGATCGCGCGATCAGGAAACTCCTTCATACGGCGGCGGTGGACAGTCGTGTGATCCCGCCAGAGCTGATTCGCCTGACTGAACGCCTGTGCCCCAACCCTCTCAACACGATTCTGGATACTTTTCTTTCTGAACGGAGTGGCTCGGCGAGGGCCTTTGCGCGGCAGTTGATCGAGCACTTCGGACGAGGGCACGTCGAGGAGCTCCGTGAACGCTTTCTGCAGCTGCCAGGCACGCTGGCAACAGATCTCCTCCGGGCGATTGCCCATATGGATCTCGAAAATTCCGCTGCCTTCATTGCTCAGCAATGTTGGCATCCGGATCCGGAAGTTCAGGACGAGGCGCTGCGTCATCTGGAGCACATTCCCTACACAGGAGCCTTAGGGAGACACCTGTTCGAAGCTGTCTGTCGAGTCGATCCGGTCCGTCGTCTCAAGGTCTTCAAATTGATATTGCGCAGCAAGGATACACGATTCGTGGATCGGATGGCGCGATATATCGGTGAGCAGGGGAATGCGATGCCGGCAGCCGATGCCGAGCAGTTTGGTCGAATCATGGGGAGACTCGGCGGCGAATCGTCTCTGCCTCTCTGGGCTGTGTGGCTTGCGCCGAGCGGCTGGTTGCGGAAATCACTGCAAGGCTCGCCGGCGCGTCAGGTAGCGGCTGCTGCGGCACTGGGGGAGATCCCCAGCGAAAAAGCGGGGGAAATTCTGCAAGAGGCAGCCGATGTGTCGGAAGGATCACCTGCGAGCGAATGGATCAACCGGGCGATCGCTCGTCATGGATCAGCATAGCGGAGGCAAGGACAATGACGATGGCCGTTTCGACAATGGTCCGTGGACTGGAGCGGGCCCTTGCCCGTGCCGCTCTGGCTGATGACCGGGAATTAGCAGCCAAGGTCCGTGAAGAAGGACGTCGCTTCGTTTTCCTGTTGAACGGGGTTATGAGAATCAGCCGTCTTTACGACCCTGAGAACACGGCGTTCGACACGCCATGCCAGGAAACGGCCGTCGTTCTGCAAAAGCTCCTGGAACTGCTTGGGACGATCCATATCATCTGTGTTGAGGATCAGATTTATTTAAACGACATTCGCCTTCGAATAGGACCCACCGAGCAGGCGATGGCTGAGGGTTTCATCATGGAGCTGGCACGTCACAAGATCGGGGGAATATCGATTCACGGTGAAATAAACGCCGAAGAGATTAAGTCATTGGGCATGACGATGTCCCGCCCATCCGCTGATCCGCTTCATCCGCGCGATGCCCTCCGCGCACAACTCACATCCCTCGATCGCATCGATATGACCGGCACTTACCGTTTCACGGTCGGCGGCGAGACAGAAGGGCGGAAAAAAGATGTTATTGACACCATGGTCCGATGTGAAGGCGTGATTCAGGAAGCGATGCACAATCTGGCAGCCGAACGCATCCCGAATCCACTCCCCGTTCGCCGCGCCGTCATTGAATTGCTCGATGCGCTCAGAGAAGATGCCTCTGAAGGACTCGCTGCCCCCATGAAGAGGCACGGAGGATCGGCAAGCATACAACATCTTATCTCCGTCTCAAGTCTTGCCATGCTGCTCGGCCAGATGATCGGCCTGCCGGAAGCGGCCATGAACGATCTGGGAATGGCGGCGATGCTCCACGATATCGGCTCGGTGCATCGCCCCGATTGGAGCGGCCATGCCGCAGCTGGTGCGCGGATCCTGATGCGCCAGCGCGGTTTTCATGAAGCCAAGATCCGACGCCTTCTTCTGGTGCTTGAACACCACGTGCCGTATAGAAAGGTGGCGGAGAGTGAGGACGAAGAGCCGGTCGAAACTCCGTCGTTGTTCGCCCGCATACTCCATATCGTGGATGATTACGATATTCTTACCGCATTCCAACCCGGCACAGCTCCGATGATGTCTCCTGCACGTGCCGTGGGCTCCATGTGGTCGGCGCGAGGAACCGCCTATGATCCGGATCTGCTGTCGCTGTTCGTTCAGCTGATGGGACGCTACCCACCTGGGTCACTCATCGAGCTATCGGACGGGAGGTGGGCTGTCAGTGTCTCGGGTGGCAGGGATCGAGCGCACTTCGAGAAGCCCATCATCCGGATTGTGCGCGATACGAATGGAGCTGCCTGTGATGCGACGGAGGTGATCGATCTCTTTCAGGAATACGCAAGCGTACAGCCGAGGCTTCTGATCGATCAGACAGGTGCGAACGACCAAATGATATCGAGTCTGGTGGATGGAGCACTCCGGAACCCGCTCCAACCGGATACAAAAATGTTCATTTAGTACGACCACATTAATTGCTGCCGCTCTTCGGAACCTGAATATACATTCCACAATAAGCACATGCACCTGTCCATATGAAGAGCACATGTTGAATTTCACGTCGCGTCCTCGGCCGGGTCCACCCAGAAGTTTTTCCCCCACGAAGGGTCTCCAGAGTAAGAAAAGCTTGGGCGAGAATGACTAGGGTGACATGATGATGCCGGCTATTCCAGCTTCTTCCTTCATAATGATTGAGGCCGAGTTCTTCCTTTAGTTGTTGATAGTCCTATTGGATCCGATATCTGGATTTGGCGAGTCTGACCAATTCTCTCAATATGAATGTTGGGGGGAGATCTTCTGGAAAGTATTTGGTAGCAGCCTCCGCATGTTCGGTCCATTCCATGAGAAGCCATAATTCCTTGTGAGGTGGCTGCCCATCCACGTATCCATGTGAGGGTTGGATGCGCATCGCTGCAAATCGGAATTGCATCCACCCTTTTGTACCCTTGCGCCACCTAGTCTGTTTCCACCCTTTAGTCTTAAGGGCTGCATCACCAGTGTTTGTAGGCCAGCGCGAGAATGCTGTCATGTGGAGCAATGGGAGATCACTCGCTGACAGCGTCGACGCCCTTCTCACCAAGGTCGAGATCCAGCGCAGAACCTCGATAATTCACACCATTTAAGAATGATTGATAGGATGGTCTCCCCGGCTTCGCCCTGAGCTCCGGCACCATTGATGACATAAGACAGGTAGTAGGCCTTTTGCGCAGGCCGATGATCAGGTTCTCCAATTCAGCCTTCTGCAGGCTCAACTCATCAGAGGAAACACCTTCTGACAGGGCCTTTACATATCTTGTGATCTTGTCGAAGTCCTCGGCATAGAACATATGATAGCGCCCTCTCGTCACAGTCCCGGTGGCAAATTTTCCATCTTTCGTGACATATCCGCGATATTTGCCGTCAATGGCAATGTCGATTCTGCCGCCGCTCGCACATGACATCGCTCTGACATTCCAAAACACTTTTGCTGTCCGGCCTTGGCATTTTCGCCGGAACGTCGGTTTCAGCTTTCACCATGGGTTTCAACTCAGGAAGAGTGCTGAAATCAGGCGGCTCGGCGGGGCAAGCAGTCATTGCCATATCCGGACTGACCGCCGGTGGCTTGTTTTCGACCCTGCCGGCATCGGCCGCAAAAGAAAAGATCGAAGCCGGAATCAGCAGCACCGGAATAAAAGCGAGAAGTCCTGGTTTCATTTTTCGTTCTCCTTCTTGTGAAACATGTCACCGACTTTCTAGGGGCTTTCTTTTTCAACCCCTCATCTCACACAAATGCAACCGAGAGATTTTTCCTCCGGACGGCCGCCATCATGGCGGAGACATGGCTTGTTCATGAGATCAGTCGGAGAGCACTGAAAGCCTTTGGTATTTGATCGACGAAATCTGTGCACAAAATGGTGGAAGGTTGGGATGGGGCAGAATCGTGAATTCCTCTCAGGAAACCACCTCTTGTCGAGACAAAAATCCGTTCGTTCTTTCCTGTCTTCCTGCATTCCTGAGAGGTTCGAGTGCGATGGTAGTCGAAGCCATCTTGTTTGGTTGCGGCTAGGCCGCGTTAGGAAGGAAAGTTCGAGCGAGTCTATGGGGGTTGAGTTATTGTTCAGCAATCTGCTTTGCAGAATCCAGCAGATGCTGATAGTCATGACGAAGGAGCGGGTTCATGATAAAAGCCCTCTGCAACTCATCGACCGACCGGCGGGCCGATTCGACCCGGTGCGATGGATCAGATTCGTGCCGGGCCTGTATGAGAAAAAGTGCGCCTCTGGTGGCGACAGCGGGGGCCAGGAGGGGGTTGATTGTGAGAGCTTTCCCCGCCATCTCCAGCCCCTTTGCAACAATCAGGTCTGTCTCTTTCTTTTTCCATTCAGCCTGGTACCGGCAGAGTTCAGCAAAATGCAGATAGGAATTTGTGCCGTTCGGATTGGACGCAATGGCTTTTTCAATCTCGCTTTGAGCACGAACGAATGTCTTTTCAGGATTCTGTTCCCGGACGGTCTGCCACTGGGCGGTCAGTATTTCCAATCTGCCTAACTCGCGATGTATGAGACTCATTGTCGGATTGGCAGCACGTGCCTGTTCGAGGAAAGTGCGTGCCGTTGACAGGAATGGCTCCGGAGAACGCCCTTCCTTGAGAAGCCCATCGGCACAATTCAACTGTATCGTCGCCACATTCACAAAGTTGCCGGCGAAGTTTTTATCTATTCGCAAGGCGGTCCTATAGGATTTCTCAGCGCTTTGGAGAGAATGCTCCGGATTTTTTCCAGCCAGACGCTCGTACTCCGCCATCACAACTCTGATCTCGCCGCACATCGTGTGTGCATCGGCAAAATCAGGGTTTGTCTGTAAGGCTTTATCCAAGCATTGTTGTGCCTTCCCTACTGCTGATGACGGATCTCGCCCCTTTGATAATTCAAAACTCGCAAGACAGGAATAGCCTTCAGCCACATTGATCCATGCGGGCGGGTTGGTTGGATTGATCGCCGTGGCTTTTTCGAAACATCGAATACTTTCCTGAACATGCGCACGCGGGTCTCGTCCGCGTGCGAAATCATTGTCAGCCATCAGAATGTAGGCCCCGCTCAAGTTGGATAGCGGATCGACATCCTGCGGATTGATATCAGATGCCATTTTCAAGCGGCGAACAGCCTCAGTCAAAGCGGAGTTCGGATCCTTTCCATGGTTGCCTTGAAACTGTGCCAGTACGAGACAGGCGGCACCACTGTTCAGCCAGACACCCGATGCCCCTGGATCAGCTTGCAGAACTTTATCAAAGTTTTTAATAGCCGTATCAAGCGGAACGCTGGGGTCGATGCCGGCTGCATCGTTGTAGACGCCCTGAAAATATTGTGCGATGGCGACCAGAGAGGCCGGCTGGATGCCGGCCGGCGGGCCCAGAAGAATCCCCTTTTGAGCGGCATTGGTGGCTGCTGTCAGCGACTCGGTCGGATCTTCGCCGTGCCGGATCTGGTATTGTGCCAGTAGAAGGTGGATCTTCGCCAGCGCCAAATAGCTGAGAGCCCGCTCCGGATCGGCGATGATGGCGGTGTCGGCGGCTTTGCGGCCAACTTCGTAATGAGCCTTCAGATCTCCACCCTTTCCGGATATGTCCATCTTCATCACATCATTCCAGAGCTCGCACACACTCGCATAACAGCGCGGGTCACTGCGTGCAATGATACCGGCCTTGTCATAGGCTTCACATCCGAGAAGATACTCAGCCATTGCCGCATCATCCTGACCGCGATCCCTCTTCTCGGAAGCCAGCGCCACGTGAGCATCGCCTTCAAGAAGCCTCGCCTGATAAAGGGACGAGTCGCGAGCCGCGGCGGCCTGGGCCTTCATCAGCGCTTTTTGATAATTGTTCTCATAGTAGGCGATCAGTCCTTCCCCGTATTCGGGAGGGAGCTCTTCAATACCCTGCCGTAACAAGGCGACAGCCGGATTCCGGAATTCGCGTTCGATCTTCTGACGCCGGGCTTCCTGTTGCTTCTTGTCTCGAATTCGTTTCACGCTATCGAGCTCATTTCGATAAAGTTCACCAAGAGTCAGCCCCCTAGCGGAAGCCACATCAGGTCCGCGCAGTTCATGATTCCAGGCCATATCAAGATGCCGTCTGGCTTCGGAAAAATTCTGGAGCGCCATCTGGCCATGTCCAATGGCAAAATGGCCGGCCGCGTCGGCGGCGCCGCCGATCTGCTGCATTTGCACTTCGATGCGGCGGAGAGCCGCTCTCACTCGCTCTTTGGCGGGGCGGATGTCATGGAGCGGGAGCAAATAGGTGGTGCGCATGATGGAATCGATCTTTTCAACTTCGGCACCGAAATTCTGTGCGATCCTCGCCTGCTCAGCCGCCCTCCGGCGCGTATGGAGGTTATAGCCGGTGAGAGCGATCACGATGATCAAGGCGACGGTGGAAACCGTAACAACGGCGCGGTACTTGGCAATGTATTTCCTGGCTCGATAGAAAAGGGACGGTCGCCTCGCATGGACGGGCAATCCCGTGAGATATCTCCGCAGATCTTCAGCGAGTTCATCGACGGAGGAATAGCGGTCTTCGGGGGATTTTCTGAGCGCCTTGAGGCAGATGGCATCGAGGTCCCCCCGCAATTCCCGGGCCCTTTGCCTCAGGCGAAATTCGCTGCCGCCTGTCGAAGAACCCGTCGCTAGAACCGCCACGCTGGGCGGGACCGGTTCATCATAAAGGATCATGTGTGTCAGCCGAGCCACAGATGTGGCAGCCTCGCCATAGGGAGAACAGTCAGCCATCAGTTCGAAGAGCAGGACGCCTAGCGAATAGATGTCAGCGGACGTTGTGATATGTTCTCCCAACAGCTGCTCGGGGCTGGCATAACGGGGCGTCAACGGCTGGAATCCAGTCGACGTGCGAAAGTTGGTGACGTCTTCTCCAATAAGCTTGGCAATCCCAAAATCCAGAAGTTTCGGGTCGCCGTCGCGCGTCACAAGAATGTTATTCGGCTTCAAATCGCGATGCACGACAAGATTTCTATGAGCATAGGAGACGGCATCACAGACCAGGAGGATCAGTTGGAGACGACGGTGCAAGTCGAGTTCCTGATCGCGGCACCAAGCATCGATCGGTTTTCCGCCATCGATAAGTTCCATGACCATATACGGATACCCATCGGGTGTCGTGCCGCCATCGAGCATGCGGGCGATGTGAGGATGCTTCAAACCGGCGAGGATCTGGCGTTCCAGACGCAATCGAAGGACAGATTCGGGGCCAGATGCGAAAAGATGAAGCACCTTGATCGCCACTCGATGACGGAATTCGCCATCCGTTCGTTCGGCGAGATACACGACAGCCATCCCGCCACGTGAGATTTCAGACAACACTTTGTAGCCGCGATCGGCTGCCAGATCTTCAGGAATGGGCGGCTGATCTGCTTTGGCTTCCAGAAATCCATCATCCTGAATGCCGGCGCGCAGCAGGCGGCGGAGTTCTTCAGCGAATTCCGGATCGCGTCCCTCGATCTCGGCGATTTGCGCATCGCGTTCAGTGCTGGGCAATTCGCGGATGCGGAAGAAGGCTTCCTTAAGCTCCTGGTAGCGCTCTGCATTCATGATGTATGACCAAAAGCCGGCCAGGGCCATGGGTGGGCTATGGGACACTCGCCATTACCATCGGATGAGTGTATTTTCTGCATTTTTAAAATTTCATCGTCTGCACAATAGGCAGCGAGAAAGTTCAGTGGTTGCACCAGGACTAAAATACTACTGTTGTAGTAATATTCAGAACGGAAAAGGATAAGTTCGGCTCGGTGCATCTGAGACATGGGTTCAGGGTAGGACTTTTTGTGGACTCAGTCAAGAATCCGTACTGGTTCCAAAGATTAAGACATGGCCCACCCGACCACATATCTATTAAGCGATTAAGATCTTGGTGGAGCTGAACGGGATCGAACCGTCGGCCTCTTGAATGCCATTCAAGCGCTCTCCCAGCTGAGCTACAGCCCCACCGGACCGCGTGATTCTAGTGCACAGCGACAGCTTCGTCAAGGACACGAGAGAGCGGACGCAACGTCGCATCGAAATCGGCAATAATGCGCTGGCCTTACGAAGCAAAGAGTAAAAATTTCCGGATGCGTTTTGATTGAGGTATTCCTTTTCACTGTCGATGAGAACTTCACCAATTCAATATATCCTGATGAAGCACCGGCGTGACTTTGACGTTACTCTGAGAGCAGCCGGCGAGAGGAAGAATTTTCGAGTTCGTCTCTATGTGGTGGGATCCAGCATCAGATAAGACCTGACGCGGCGGGCCAGCGCATGTTCGATGGCCTGGGAGAGATAGCGGTGAAGTGAGACTGATGCGGATATCGTGCCGGTTTCTGACGCAACGAGTTGTTGAGGTGGAATGCGCAGAAACTCATACAGCAGACGACGTTCATTCGAACCGACCTCCGCCACTCGTCGCCGGCAGCAGAGTTCACATTTCAGTCCGCCCATGTCAGGTGAGGCATAGAGAGTCGCGGCGTCATCCATCATCCTTCCGCAGGTCGAACATCTGTTGATCGACGGCAGAAGGCCGGCGATTTTAAGGATCCAAATTTCGAAATAGGCAAGGATGATTCGAGGATCGACGGTGGCCATCGCATCGGCGCATGCGAGCGCCAGTCGGAACGTCGTGTCGCTTGCCTGTCGTTCCTGCGAAAACCCATCCATCAGTTCCGACATGCAGTTCATCACCGCGAACATATCCGCGGTTCCGTTCCAGGGAAAGAAGCTGCGAATCAGCTCGGCGCTCTCGATCCTGACAAGATCGCTATTTCCTTTTTCAAAAAATTCGATGTTGACATGGCTGAGTGGTTCAAACGCCGAGCCGAACCTCTGTTTCAGTTTTCGCGCGCCCTTGGCAACCCCGCGGACTTTTCCTTCTTCCCGGGAGAAGAGCGTGACAATCTTGTCATATTCCCCGAGCTTGTGAGTTGTAAGGACGATCGCCTCACACCGTTTCTGTCCCATGCCGGTCACACCGTCGTCATTTCGCGATATCTATAGAAAGCCGCAGAGGGCAGCCCGTACACCTGGATACTCGCGATATGCGTTGGAAAGACCCGCCCACATCGAGCGCGTGGCTTTGTCCCGCCCTATGCCACTCTCCATGTGATCGTCGATGTGTATGTCGACGGAGACCTGGACATGGCCAAATCCAATTAATGACGCGGTCCATGTTGTTCGGTCACCTTCAACCGGGTTCCTCGGACACTCGAAAAGATCACATCCACATGACGCACGATTCTAAAGTCGGCGCCTACTGGTCATAGATCTCCAGCGTTGCGAGAACCTGTGCACTGTCGCGCCAATGCTCCAGATGCTCAACATGAAGCGAAAGATACACCTTTTTCCGGAACGTTTCTTCAATCTCCACACGCGCTTCGGTTCCGACCTTTTTCAAGAACTCCCCTCCTCGACCGATGATAATCGGCCGCTGGGATTTTTTTTCCACGAGGATGGACATGGACAGGCGCCAGAGCTTTCCGTCCATTTCGGACTGATCCACTCTCACAGCCGTTGCCCACGGCAATTCTTCTCGTGTGTGCGCGAGGATCTTCTCTCGGACAATTTCCGCGGCCCGAAACACCTCGGTCCTATCCGTATGCATGTCGATAGGGAACATCGGCTCGCCTTCAGCCGCATTCTCCCAGATCGTCCGCTCGATGAGCTCAACATTATCCCCACGCAGAGCGGACATGGGAATTATCTCTTTGGCCGGCAGCGCCCCGCCATAGTGATCCATCAGCGGCAAGAGTCGCGACGGACGGATCAGGTCGATTTTGTTCAGGAGAACGATCAGAGGTTTTTTATAATCATTCATGGCACCGAGTAGATATCGATCACCGCCGCCAAACTTCTCGGATGCATCGACAATCAGCAACGCCATGTCGGCATCCTCGATCGCGCTCAGGGCATTGTGCATCATGAATCGGTTGAGGCGGTAGAGAGGCTTATGAATTCCCGGGGTGTCGATGAAAACGAGTTGTCCGCGTTCCGACGTGCGGACTCCGAAGATCCGGTGTCGAGTTGTCTGCGGTTTGTCCGAGACGATCGAGATTTTTTCCCCGACCAACCGATTGACAAAAGTTGACTTCCCCGAATTCGGCCGCCCGATCACAGCCACCATCGCATATCGGCCCTTTGATATCCTGGTCACGCCAGGCATCTCATTCTCCGACATCGCACATCTCCATCTGCGAACCGCTAACTGGGAACCGGCAATTAACAAGCCACATCCGTCGCGCCTCCATGAACACTCATGTCTCCATGATTTTTTTAATTCGAATCCGATGAATCCTTCGCCGGTCTCCCTGCACGACTTCGAACCGGAGACCGTCGTGTTCAATCGATTCGCCTTCAGCCAGCATGCGGCCGGCGAGAGCGGTGACGAGGCCGCCGATTGTATTCACGCCCCCCTCGTGTTCTCTCAAGTCCACCTGGAAAAACTCGCCCACCTTCGCGAGTTCCATGCTGCCGGCAACCAGGTAGCCTCGGCTGCCGTCTCGAACAATCTGCTCGCGGTCCTCATCGTATTCATCTTTGATTTCGCCGACTATCTCTTCGAGCAAATCTTCGATGGTGACGAGGCCGGCGACACCGCCGTATTCGTTGACGACAACCGCCATGCTCAAGCGCAGCTTCTGAAATTCCGACAGCAGCTCAGACACCTTCTTCGTTTCAGGAACAAAATATGGCTGTCGCAGAAGCGGGCGAACATTGGTTGCCGGTTCGGGGACGGCCAGCATGTGCACGAGGTCTCGAGCGAGCACGAAACCACAGATGTTGTCCATGGCACTTGTGTATACAGGAATCCTGGAATGTTTTTCTTCGATGACCACTCGCCGCAGTTCGGCCACTGTCGCATCATCGCGGACGGCCACGATGTCGATGCGTGGTGTCATGACTTCCCTGACGACTGTGTCTCCGAAGTCGACAACGGATTTGAACAGCTTCTCCTCGCCCTCCTCCAATATGCCTTCCTCCTTGCCCACCTTGATGAAGGCGGCGATCTCTTCATCGCTGGCCCCCTGTTGCTCCCCCTTCTCACGCGTCCACACCAATTTTAATTTCCGCAGCGGATAGATGAACGGCCAGAGCAGAACATAGAAACGGGCGAAAAGCGGCGCCAGCAGCAGAATGGATTTTTCGGGAAACCGATAGGCAAATGTTCGCGGGATCACCTGCCCGAAAACGAGGATGAGAATGATGAGGGCGCCGAGTGACGTGAGATATGGATGCGGCACACTCTTGGAGACCATCGCGAGCACGGTCGTCATGACGGTGAGGATGAGCAGTATCTGGCGGCTGAGGTGCAGGGCGATCGAAACATCCTGATGCACTTCCAGAAAATGCACAATATTGTCAAGGTTCTTCCGCTCTTCGCCGATGGCGAGTTTCTTCAATTCGACGCTATTGAGAGCGCAGAGGCACATATCCAGTGTGGCCGCCATCGTATAGACCATCATCAGAAGCGGCGACAGAATCAGGTAGAGGGTGGATTCCATGCGACCTACTCCGTCCGGATCAGCCGCCGAGGGCGGATGCGTTTCATCAATCGTCTTTCACAACGTCTCATTTGTCCTCGATCTGACTCGTGATCATATCCCAGAAGATGTAGAAAGCCATGGATAATCAGCCAGCGCGCCTCTTCGTCCGCCGGACGGCAGGAGTTCTGTGCCTGCTCCAAAACGCGCGGAAGAGACACAATCACATCGCCCAGATAATCATTCAACTCCGATGGAAAACTCAGAACATCGGTCGTTCGATTGACGGCGCGATACAACCCATTGTACCTGCGCATTCGTTGATCACCGACAAACACAATCGAACATCCTTTGTTCGTGCGGTAATGGTCCGCAAGATCATGAACCAGCATCTTGACGGCCTCAGCATCAACACGCGCGGCGCGCGAGGTGTTCCTGATGAGGACCTCCCTTGGGCTCTGATCGGACATGCCCGCAGGAGTTTTCTCGAGTGTCTGTCGCCTGCGGATCGTGCGTTGGGGTTCGCGGAGAAGCGGATGATCTAGTGAAGGTAGACACCAATTCTCCCCGGTTCCTCTGCCCTTCCTCTCCTCTGCCGGAGTTTGTCTACGCAAAGCTCTGTTTGGCATAATTGATGCGGCGATGCGGGGTCTCGCTACGCTTTGCCGTTCTTACTCTTCTTCACCTCGAACTCGTAGCCCGGATAGTCGATACGCCGGTGATAAACACCGAGGAGCACGCGGTGGAAGGCTCGACAGATCAGATCAAGCTCTTTCAGATTAATTTCGCATTCGTCGAGTTGACCGTCGGCGAGGATTAAGTCGACAACTTTTTTAATAAGGTTCTTGAGTTTCCCGGGGCTCGGATCTTCAAGCGTCCGGGCCGACGCTTCGACAGCATCTGCCAGCATCATTATGGCAGCTTCCTTCGTCTGAGGCTTGGGCCCATCGTGGCGATAATCCTCTTCTTTGACGGGATCCATTTCCGGATCCTGCTTCTCTTTGGCCTTGCTGTAAAAGTAAGTCATCAGACGTGTGCCATGATGCTGCGGGATGCAATCGGCGATCGGCTTGGGGAGTTTGATGCGCGCCGCTATATCCAGCCCTTCCTTGACATGATTTCCGATGATCAGAGCGCTCATGCTCGGATTCAGCCGATCATGAGGGTTCTCGCCTCGCTGGTTCTCGATAAAATACTCGGCCATCTTGATCTTGCCGATGTCGTGATAATAAGCCGCAGTCCGCACGAAGAGCGGATTCAGGCCGATGGCTTCAGCGCCCGCTTCGGCCAGTGACCCGATCATAATGGAATGGTGATAAGTGCCAGGCGCTTCCAGCATGAGCTGCCGCAGAATGGGCAGATTCAAATTGGCAAGCTCCAGCAACTTGATATCCGTGATGAAATTGAAAAGCGATTCAAAAGCCGGAAGCAACGAATAGGCAAGGACGGCCACAAGCATGCCGCAGAGCATCGACATGGTGCAGATGAAAAGGAAGGTCTCAGGCTCAGGGGTCGTCTTCATGACGAGCTGGAGGATCAACGCATAGAATGTGCAGATGACAGAAATCGCAAAACCGGTGCGATAGATTGCCGTTCGTTCCTTGTAATGCGTCGTGCCGTAGATTGCCGCCAGACTTCCCAGGATTCCGTAGAAGACGACATAGAAATCGCCGCCAAAGAGAAGCCCGATGAGCACGCTGTTGAACAGGGCAAAAATAATGGCAGCCTGTCCATCGAGAAGGAGTGTCAGAAGCAGAGCGCCCAAGGGGAACGGGATCACATAGTAATAATTCGACGGCATCTGGAGAAAGGGCAGAGTAAACGTCGGTGAGACGACTCCGACAAGAAAATGCATGAGCTTATAGGCAACCATCGAAATGATCATCACCAGACAGATGATGACAAACGTTTCCGATGGAGTCTTCTTGCCCTTCTTGTAAAACGATCTCAGATAATACCAGAGTGAGAAGAAGATCGTGGCCAGGAGAACGGCCAGCCCCATGACAGCGGCCGCGATACCGTGTTGATTGGAGAGAGCATCCTGAACCTTCACGATCGCACTCAGCTTATCCGAAGTGATCTCATCGCCCTTTCGGAGGATCGTGCGGCCGCGGCGCAGCTGATAGAAAACAGGATCGACCTGCGCCACTGCCAACCGTTCTCTCTCCTCCGTCTCATAGCTGCTGAGGTGGAGATTCGGATGAAGAATCTCCGCCGCCAGCGCCGTGCAGACCCTCTTTTGAGGGCCTGTCAATTGAGAGCTCTGTTGGATTAGTTTCTCGATACTGCGGAGAAGAGACTCATCATTCGCCACATCCTTTCCTTGCACGCGCCGTTCCTCGTGCGTCTGAATATTGCGAATGACGATTTCGCGGTTCTTTCCTCGAGCCGTCAGGGCCCGCGCAGATACAATCGGCTGCCCGTATTCTTCATGGACAATATCGGTCAGAACCGCTTCGATTTTTGATGAGAACTCGTTATCGAGCAAAGACTGTACCATATCGAGCGAGAGGCCGAGCTGGAACTGCCCTTGAATTTCGTTCCGGACTTCTTCAACACTGCCGGGCCCGGTCAATTGCCGGCCATACTGGAAAGCCTCCCGCAGAGACCGCGTCAACTTGGCATACTCAGATGGATCGTAGTCAAAGACTGGAGCCACCTGTTCCAGCGCCTCTGCTTTTCGTTTCTCAGTCGTCTGAATATCTTCAACCGTCAGATCCGTGGGGACGACGATATCGGCCGCTGCAATCTGGCCGATTTCATACGTCGGGATGCTCATTTGAAGATGGGGAGACAAGATCAACAACGCGATCATGGCAGCCAGGCTCCCCGACACAACCGGCCGTGCATACCACCGCGTGGGGCCCTCCAGGGGCTCATCATCTTTCTTAGGAAAGCTGACCAGCTTCTGGTTTTTCTCCGTGGGCATGCCCTTATGACTCCCTGTCACCACGGCGGCGACCTTCGTATGCCTTGATGATCAGCTGCACCAGGGGGTGCCGCACAACATCCTTTTCGTTGAAAAACACGAAGGCAATGCCGGGGATGGTCGTGAACAGATCCTTTGCTTCGACGAGCCCGCAGATCCTCCCTTGAGGTAAATCCGTCTGAGTCAGATCGCCGGTGATGATCGCCTTCGAGTCAAACCCGATGCGTGTCAAAAACATCTTCATCTGCTCGGTGGTCGTATTCTGTGCCTCATCCAGAATGATGAAGGAGTCGTTCAGCGTGCGGCCGCGCATGTAGGCAAGAGGAGCCACTTCGATCGAACCGCTTTCGAGCAGCGAGTTGGCCTTTTCGGCGTCGAGTAGATCATAAAGAGCGTCGTGAAGCGGCCTCAAATAAGGATCGACTTTCTGGTACATATCACCCGGGAGAAACCCGAGTTTCTCACCGGCTTCCAGAGCCGGGCGTGTTAAAACGATTCGATGGATTGACTTGTTGAGCAATGCGGCGATGGCCATGGCCATCGCTAGATAAGTCTTGCCGGTGCCGGCAGGCCCAATGCCGAAGACAATGTCATGATGTTCGATAGCGGCCAAATATCGCCTCTGGTTAACGGACTTGGCGGATATTTGCTTCTTAGCCCAGGGATGCAACGGCACACCGGCAAAGAAATCCATCAGTTCAACGTTCTGGTCGGCCTGCAAAAGATCGATCACCATATCGAGATCGCCTTCTTTGGGAGTGTACCCGCGGCCCAGGAGATCGGAAAATTTCTTCAAAGCGAACTCGGCCGCCGCCACTGACTCTTCATCTCCATCAATCGTCAGCTCACTGCCTCGGCCGATGAGCTTAACTTCGAGTCTGTCTTGCAATCGAAGGAGATTTTTATCTTGGATGCCGAAAATCGAAGGCATCGTCTTAGCGTCCAGAGTTATTTTTCGCATACGCCTTGTAAGGCGTCCCCTCCATCTTCAGGCCGCAAAATTTTCACTAATTCTTCCTCTAAATCATAACAACGGGCACGAATAGTGTCAAATCGGCGAACAAGCGGCCGAGAGGCATGCACCGCTATCAGCAGTTCTGTTTTCTACATTCACTCGCTCTGCGACGTCTCAGAGGCAGCCTGCGCTGAATCCCCATCGTCGACTCGCTTCTTGCCGAACAGCCAGGCGACCAGAATACCAAGAAGATAGAGGCCGATAACGGGCAGTGCGAACAGAGTCTGCGTCATCATATCGCCTGTCGGCGTCACGACAGCAGAGAGCACAAAAATCCCGATAAAAGCATATTTAAAATATTTAAGGAGCATGGTGTGGGTCACCAGGCCAAATCGGGCAAGGAAGAAAATGAGAATGGGAAGTTCAAAAACAAGGCCGACCCAAAGGAGGATTTTTGAAATCAGCGAAAAGTACTGGTCGATCGTGATCATCGGCTGGAAATCGCTGCCGATTTCGATGAGAAATTTGCAAGCAACCGGAAACATCCAGTAGTAGCCGAATGCGGCGCCCCCAAGGAAAAAGGCGGTCGAGAAAAATATGAAGGGAAGCGCGTACCTTTTTTCCCGCTGATACAGGCCGGGAGCGATGAATCGCCAGAGGTGGTAGATCACGACCGGCGAGGCAAGGAAAATACCGCCCAGGAGCGCGACCTTCATATAGAGCATGAATGCGGATGGCAGTGTGGTATAGACGAGCTTTTGTCCCGGAGGAAGAAACTGGGAGACGGGACGGGCGAGGAAAGCGAAAAGGTGCTTGGAAAAGTACCAACAAACAACAAACCCTACTAAAATGGCGATGGCCGACATGACCAGCCTGTAGCGAAGTTCCTCGAGATGCTCGAGAAAAGTCATCTTATCGGGATGATGCTTTGTACGTGGCAAGGTGAAAATCCGGAGTGAGGATGAGCGGAAACAAGCATTCTGCCGCATGCATAGACATAATTTTAATAGGCTGCTGCACAGGAGCTACCCGGCACTCCCCTTGCCTGGATCCTGGTTTACTGGTGGGAGTTTAGGAGGTTCTTCTTCTTCGATCTTGTTAATCTCGCGCTCGACCGTCGACTTGATATCCTCGGTAGCACGGCGAAAATCGGCCATGATGCGGCCAATATTCCTGCCGATTTCGGGGAGTTTTCGAGGTCCGAAAACGATCAGGGCAAGCACAAGAATCAAAACAATTTCCTGGATGCCCACCGATCCAAACATGGAATCAGTTTAGCAGCGGGATTCCGGAGAAGTCAATTCAACCATGGGGCAGGGTCATCATGCAGGATCGCGCGCCGTTCGCCCTTTTCTTATCTGATGTCATGTCGGCAAATGAATCGTATAATTGAACATCTCGGAAATTCCAAGACTTAAGGCATCGTGGCTCACAGCAGAGCGGCGCTGAATTTACCAAGGGGCGAGGGATGAGGGCATTCCGAGAGGGCGAATCGAGCTGAGTTTGTGAAGAGAGGGATGGGGTTTCACCATAAACAAATCGTTGGAGGTCCTGCATGAAAATAAAGCTACAAGCCCAAAACCCCGAACAGACAAGCTACATTTTTATGGGCGACAGGTTACTGAAAATCGTCCACGGTGATCTGACCGAACAAAAAGCGGATGCCATTGTCAATGCGGCCAATTCGCAGCTGGCACATGGAGGAGGTGTGGCGGGAGCGATTGTCCGCAAGGGAGGCCGAATCATCCAGGAAGAAAGCAACCAGCTGGCGCCCGTGACAGTGGGTCAGAACGCCGTGACATCAGCCGGAAGCCTACCGGCGCGCTTCGTCATCCACGCGGTGGGCCCTGTATGGGGCGAAGGGAATGAGGAGGCGAAGCTTTTTTCAGCTTTCCAGAATGCACTCGCGAAGGCCTCAGATCTCGGCTGCACAACGATTTCGATTCCTGCCATCAGCTCCGGAATCTTCGGATTTCCAAAGAAGCGATGCTCACAAATTTTCCTGGATTCTCTCGAACAATTTTTCACTGAAAATACGGAATCTTCACTCGAGGAAGTCCGCGCAGTCAACATCGATAGAGAGACATACGAGATCTTTCTGAAGGAGGCACAAAAGCGAGCGGAATCGGAGAAATGAGTTGGAAGCGGACGATCGAGATGATGAGAGTTACCAGTCAGTAACCGGCAACGAGGCTGGACGCCCAACCTCGCCATCTCATCCCCCTCACGGCTTTACCTCGTTGTATGGAGGACGAGCCATTAGCGAGCATTCATGGCGAGGTTCTTTATCAATGCAATCGCATATGAGTTCTTACGTTTCACTTATCAAACCTTAAGCTTTTGTTCTTTCCTATGCCTTCATCTCCCGATGCCCTGAGAACCGAAAACCGGTAGCTACCCCTTGATTCTCCGCAAATCGAGGTAGAGCGTGTATAGATACACATACCAGAAGGGCGAAAACAAAAGGCTGAGAGCCATCTGAATGATGAGAGAAAAGAGGTTGAGCAAGAGGGAAGCCGGAAAAGGGGTCATGGCCGCTGCCACCGACATGAAACCGGCAGGGACGATGAAAACCACCATGGTCAAAATGAAAAGCACCAGAAGTCGCAAGAAGATCTCCCAGGAGTAGCCGTTGACAAGTTCTTTACTCCTGCTCATGGCCGCTACTGCGGGACGGTTTTCGACAACAACAATAATCATGGTGAAGGAAAACCAAATGGCAAAAATGATTCCTGGAACGACGAAGAGTAACAAGCCTCCAAGGACGCACAGCGTGACCAGGATGATGGCCAGCAGCATCACCGGCATTCGAGGCCAACCGCGGCGGAAGGATTCGATGACTCCAATGCGCTCCCGGCTGTCCTTCAGGGCGAAGACACTCGCAGCACTCGACCATGCACTCGTGATCAAAGCCACCACTATCATGATCAGAAGGACCACGATGACAACAAAACCTCCAAGAAGAGCGGCCCCGTGATGTGAAACACCGAAAAGACTGAAGCCGGCAGCTGCGATAGCGACAAGGAGCAGGATCCCCAGTGGGAGCATCATCGCGAATTGGAATAACCTGATGCAGAGGAGAGTGGCAAGCCGGTCCAGCCAGAGGTCGAATGAGCGTCGGAAAAGAGCCGGAAAATCTATCATGTCTACCGAACCGGATCCCGAGGCGGCCGGAGCCGGGATGATCGTTCGAGCAGGAGTCGAAATCGTTCTCACCTCCGCGAATGCTCGATCGAGATCCTGATCTTTCCAACCTTCTGCTCGTAGCAGCGTCCGCAATTCAGCCTCCTGATAGCCTTTTCCCAGTGCATTACGAATGTAGTCAGCGAGTTGATCAGCCATGAGGAGATCCTCCTATTGTGTCTCCACCAAAACACAATCCGGCAGGGGAAAGCAAGATCTTTAAACCGGCGACATGTGATTTCAATGTTTCTTCCTTGCCGATAACAATATTGTCGTATACCCGGCCCGTTTCCTTCTCTTTGTTTCTCACATATAATGAGGCGGTGATAAGAGCTTTTATTGCTTTTATTCAAGGATGAAAAAGCATGCCGACTTACAAAGTAATTATCGAATATGACGGCACTCGATATTCGGGCTGGCAGGAACAGCAGAATGCGACGACGATCCAGGGCACGATTCTGAACGTAATCCAGGAGCTGTCGCCGGGAGCGCGGCTCGCCGGCTCAGGGCGGACCGATGCCGGCGTCCACGCACTCGGCCAGGTTGCCCATCTCATTTCATCTGACCAACGGGATCCTCGCAAATTCACCGACAAGCTGAACAGACGCCTCCCGCGCGACATTAATATACTGAGGATGGAAGAAGTCCCGCCTCGTTTTCACGCCAGGCATGATGCCATCGAAAGATATTACATCTATCAAGTCGCTCTGCGCCGATCCGCCTTTTATAAGAAGTACATCTGGTGGGTTCGCGAGCGAATCGACATGAATCGAATCGAGCAACGGCTTCCGGAATTAAAAGGGCTCCATGATTTTTCGGCTTTTGCCGACAAACGTCGATCCGATGAAGAGAGCGGCAAAGTGCTCCTGACCGAATGCAGCCTGACTCGAGATGGCGACATGCTCCTTTTCCGCTTCGGGGGCTCCCACTTCATCTGGAAAATGGTCCGGAGACTCGTGGGTGTTCTCGTTGCTGTCGGAATGGGAACGTTGCCGGATGAGCCTCTTGCAAAGCTCGTCAAGGAACGTCACAGTGACTTTGCCGCACTGACTGCCCCGGCATCAGGACTCTTTCTTGAATACGTCCGCTATAAAGGAGACCCGCCGCCACCGCCACTGAGAGCCATCACACCGCTGAGGTAGAGGGCAACAGGCGTCTCCGCAGGAAGACTGTGCGGCCTTTAGTCCAAAATGACGCGCAATCGCTGTCTATTCCCGACTCCCGAGTACAGCGGCATCATTGTAATTGACCTTTTCAAGACAGAGCCCGCACGCAGGCATTGTGGTCGCTCTCAGCTGAGCCCGGCCGCAGCCACCTTGAATAAGAGCCAGCATATCAGCTGTCTGGATCCTTCCTCGGCCGATCTCGATCATCGTTCCGACGATGCAGCGAATCGAATGGCGCAAGAAGCCATCCGCCGAAATTCTGAAGATACCTGTGTGCTCCGAGAAATGCCATTTGGAAAAGGTGATCTTGCGGATGCTTCCGCGATCCCCTAGCCTGCCGATGGCTTCGGCTCGAGAGAAGACTGAAAGATCGATCTCCCCTTGCAGCACCTGAGCCGCATCGGCCATGGCTGATAGATCCAGTTGAAAGGGGACATGAGCCGTATACCTGCGATTCAATGGGTCTTGAATGCGGGAGAGGCACATCGTATAGGCATACGTCTTGCCGATACAGCTCCGCCGGGCATCGAAATCGGGCTGAGCAACTCGACAATCAAGCACTCTAATGTCCGGCGACAGCCGGGAGTTGATCGCGAAGGGCAACCGCTCGGGATGGATATCGATGCCCCAGCGAAAGCTGGCGATTTGCCCTCGAGCATGAACACCGCTATCAGTCCGACTCGCGCCGATAACAACGACACGCCGCCCGGCGATATGAGCGAGAGCCGATTCGATCTCACCCTGGATCGTCCGGCGTCCGGGCTGAATCTGCCACCCCATATAATCGGCTCCATCATACGCGATGGTCATTCGAATGATCTGTTCTTCCGGCATCGGCGCCATCATATGATAGGAAGGAGAAGTTTAAAACCGTCATTCAGGTGACGACAATCGGCCGATTGGCCCGTGACGGATTCTGGGTTCAAGTTCCCAGTTCCCGCCTTCCAACTTTAGTATCTGATCGATGCAATCCGTGCACAAAATGGCAAAAGTTGTGGTAGGGCAGGATCGTGAATTCCTCTCAGGAAGAAAGGAATGCATAAATGACTTATGAAAGCAGCGCTGGTCGATATGAAAATCCGTTCCTGCTTTCCTCTCTACCTGCATTCCTGAGAGGTTCGATAGCGATGGTTGTCGAAGCCATCTTGTTTGGGTGCGGCTATGCCGCGTTAGGAAAATATGGCCGGAAGCGCCGCGGCCTCTCTCTGATCAGTCTCCGAAAAAGCTCGGGCAGCACTCCCTGGCTCCCCGGCGTGAGACGCCGGCGCATTTGTAACCGAGAAGCGAAATTTTCACGGACCGGGGATGAAACAAATCTCGATTGAGGTCCGTATTGCTGATATGATTGCTGTTTTGGCGAGGAGGAACGCATGCAGAAAATCATTTTAGGGTTGATATTGTCGGTGGCAACTCTTCAAGCTCAGCAGACACAGGAAGCAGAGAATTTTCGCTCTGTGACTCTCGAAGAGAGTATCAAGGCCGCCTTGGAGAAAAACCTGTCGATCAGAGTTGAAAGCATTACTCCACAAATCAGCGCATCGCTGGTACAAACGGCTGAGTCCATATTTGATCCCACTCTACAGGCATCCATCCAGGATTATGACCAAACGACGAAAAAGACGAGCCTGTATTCTCCTTCGAAAATCAACCAGGCAGATTTCAATTTCTCACTGACGCAGCACCTCAAGTCCAGCACGAACTACTCAATCTCTTTCAGCAACACCCGCCAGAACACGGACTCAACATTCGCTACCATCAGTCCTTATTTCGATGTAAATCTGGCCTTCCGCGTGACTCAGCCTATTCTGAAGAACTTCGGCGCCAAAATTGCTCAGACCAAAATGCTCATTGCCATGAAGGATCAGGAGGGGTCGGTCGAAGGATTTAAGAGCTCCGTCACCAATGTGCTGACCCAGGTTGAGCAGGTCTATTGGGGTTTTGTGGCATCAATCTCCAATCTCAAGGTCCAGCAACAATCCTTGAAATTAGCTCAGGACCTACTCGGACAGAACAAGGTGCGAGTCCAGGTTGGAACACTTGCTCCAATTGACATTCTGACGTCCGAGGCCGAAGTGGCCAGCCGTGAGGAAGCAATTCTCACTGCGCAGAATGCTGTTGACAATTATGAGGATCAACTGAAGTCCCTCATGAACCTGCCCGGGCTACAACAGGATTGGTCGATGCGCATCCGCCCCGCGGATAAAGCCGAATTCAAGCCGCGTGCAGTCAACGAAGAAGCTATGTTGAAGATCGCTCTTGAGAAACGTCCCGACCTCATCCAGCTCAAGCGTAGCCTTGAAGGCAGCGACATCAACCTCGAATATGCCAGGAACCAGCTACGCCCCGACTTGAGCCTGTTTGCGCAGAGTGGATCAACGGGCATCGGCGGCAATACATTCATCTTTGATCAGCAGACCGGGGAGAAGATCGGCGTGATTCCAGGTGGCTATGGCGACGCCTTGGTGGAGGCAGCGAAATATAAATTCCGTAATTGGACCTTCGGTTTCAACTTCACCCTACAGCTGAAAAACGAGGCGTCCAAAGCGGCCCTCCATCAAGCAACCCTGGCCCAACTTCAGTCCGAACTGCGAATCAAAACGCTCGAACAGCAAATCCATCAAGATGTGCGCGCCGCCTGCCGGCAGATCGACACCAACGCCAAGCGGGTTGAGGCGACCAATGCCGCGCTGCGTCTGGCCGAAAAGAAACTCGAAGCCGAACAGAAAAAATACAGCGTTGGTCTTTCAACCAACTACTTCGTCCTGCAATATCAGAAGGACCTGACTCAGGCTCAGACCAACCTCCTTCAAGCCGTCACCGACTACAAATTCGCACTTATCGCCCTCGACAAGGTCGTCGGCAGGACGCTCGAAAACAACAACGTTATCATCACCGATTACCTGAAATAGGCGGAGGCACCGGAGTGGGCGCTTCGGCTTTCTGACACGTCACCGTCGGCGCAAAATTTTATGGCGCCTCGACTCGCATCCCGGTACAATGTCGCACGATGAAAATCTCAGCCGTGATCATCGCACTCAACGAAGAGGATCGCATCCGGGAGGCGATCAAGACAGCGCAGAAGGTCTGCGATGAAGTCTTGGTTGTCGACGGCGGGAGCAGAGACCGGACAGCAAAGCGGGCCAGCGAAGCCGGCGCTGTGGTCATCGAACGGCCGTTTGATGATTTCTCCGCTCAGAAGAATTTCGCCAATTCCCGTGCCTCCTACTCCTGGATCCTCAGCCTCGATTCCGATGAACGTGTGTCGCCGGAACTGGCCGAAGAAATCGAGGCTTTGAAGAAGGCCACTCAAGAGCCTGCCGTCACAGCCTATAAATTCCCGCGTCATACGTTCTACCTCGGGCGGCTGATTCGTCACTGTTGGTATCCTGATATCAAGCCTCGCCTGTTTCTCAAAGCGCGTGTCTCATGGAAGGGCGAGTTAGTTCATGAGGCACTCGATATCGATGGCCCCGTCGGATCTCTTCATGGCCCGCTTTTCCATTACTCCTATCGTGACATTTCCGATCATGTTCGAAGGATCGATTTTTATACGAGCCGTGCTGCGCGCAAGCTCCTGCGGCAAGGGCGCCGCCGGACACTCATCGGCTCGACACTCTTGCCTCTCTGGGCATTCCTCCGTTTCTACATCATTCGATTTGGTTTCCTCGATGGATGGCCCGGTTTCGTCATTGCAGCGCTGACATCGTATTCAGTCCTGCTGAAATATCTGAAGCTGCGCGAACTGCTTCGACGAAAATGATTGACGGGCTCAGCGTTCTGCATGTCGATGCAGGAGTGGAGTGGCGTGGAGGGCAGCAACAAGTTCTCTATCTGATGGAGGGTCTGACACAACTCGGTCATGACAATCAAATTGCAACGCCTCCATCATCGCCCTTGGGTGAGAAAGCCGCCTCTGAGGGACTCCGGGTCCACTCGATTAATATGCGCGGCGAATGGGACCTCTCAGCAGCGCGATCACTACTGCGTCTTGTCGACCAGGAACGTCCGGATATCATCCATTTTCATGACGCGCGCAGTGCCGGTATCGGGGCTCTGATTCGCGTTCAGCGAATTCCGCCCATTATTGTCTCGCGTCGCGTCGACTTCCCCATCGGCCGGAATCCATTTTCACGCCGAAAATACCGTCGTGCAGATGCGGTGGTCGCCGTTTCCAATCGGATCGGTGATATCTGCCTCCAGGCAGGCATCCTCAGAGAACGAATCGCGATCGTACATGACGGCATTGATATCGAGCGGTTCGGCACAATGATGCCGAAGGCGCGAGCCCGGCTGGCGATTGGCATTTCACCCGGAATTCCGATCATTGGGGTCGTTGCGGCACTTGTCAATCATAAAGGGCACCGATATCTCCTGGACGCCATGCCGATGGTGCTCGAAAAAAAATCCGATGCACATCTAGTGATTGCCGGCGACGGGCCACTTCGAAAATCTCTCGAATCACAGAGCCGACAGCTTGGCATTGTCAAAGCCGTCACTTTTCTCGGGCAGATCGAAAAGGTGCCGGAATTCCTGGCCGCAATCGATCTCTTCGTTTTGCCGTCGCACATGGAAGGACTCTGCCAGGCCCTGATCGAAGCTCTTGCCGCCGGCATCCCCTGCATCGCCACTCGAGCCGGTGGAATTCCCGATGTGATCGAGGACGGCCGCAGCGGCCTGCTCGTCCCGCCTCGGGATCCCAATGCGCTGGCATATGCGGTCAATCGAGTCCTTGATGATGAAACACTGAAACACCATCTGATGGATGGCGGCAGACTCCAGGCGGGGAACTTCACACGAGAAAAAATGGTCCGGCAAACTGTGACTGTTTACAAGCAAGCCTTGAAACAAAGGGCCGGACAATCCCAAAACGGCAATACAAGGAACTGAGAACAGGCAACGAGAAAATCGCCCAAGTCGGAGTGGGGCGGAGGCACAGAGAGGGTTTATTTTTGCGTCGACACCACTCGTTGATCAGTTTCGTGATAAAGCACCAAGCTGATCATATCGCTGCCGCGGGATGCGTATCAAACGGTTGCTCCTTTCCTCCTCTTCTGCTAGTCTCCCCCATCCGGGCATCTTGAAAGGAGGGAGAAATGGCGGAAGAGGAAATCATTGCGCAATTTCAAAAAAATGCGCGTGAGGAGATTCGGGTCACCATCAACGAATTCAAAAACAACAAGTACATCCACTTCAGGACGTACGTTGGATTCGAGGGCGAAGAAAAAAAACCGACGCCGAAGGGCATCGCAGTGAGTCTGGATCTCTTCCCGGAGCTGAAGAAAGCGATGACGCTTCTCGAGAAGCGGTTGCTCGAACAAGGCCTCATCGACGTCCCTCAGGAGTAAGTGCCGGTTTCTCATCCTCGGATTTCCCGCCTGTTCCAAGGCGGTGGAGAGATGATCGGCGATAGACGCCGAGGGGATTGCAGATTCGCTATTTATTTATCCGCGATGGCGGCCTTGGCGACTGCCTGCTCGTGCTTCCGCTTCTGGAAGCTGTGAAAGCCGCTGATCCGGCCGCCGACATTCATTACATGGCGCCGCGGGGGTTTGTCCCTTTGCTATCGCGCTCGATCGCGCAGCCCTGTTGTTGGCCGATAGAAAATGCCGTCGACCCCTCGCTCTTCGGCCCCTCTCCGGCGACCGACCGGCTGCGGCCTTTTTCCGGATTTGATCGAATTTATTCCTTCCATGGCGACAGCCGGTTCATCTCGCACATTTCCGCTGTTTCACCCATCCGTTACCTGGACCCACGCCCAACGCCTGAGTATATTGTTCATCATCTCGCAAAAATCATTCGCGAAGACGGAATTCAACTGGTTTCTGAAGCCCCGACGATTATGACTCGTGGCGAGGCATCAGACCCATCTTCAATTTTCATTCATCCAGGCGGAGGGACCGGGCGGAAACGCTGGGCGATCGAAAATTACCGCCCTTTTATCGAATCTCTGAGACAGAAGCATCCTCATATCAAACCGGTCCTTCTGCTCGGGGAAGCAGAATCCGATCTCAAGGCGCCTCTCGCCAATCTCTTCGATCGGCTGATCGAGTGCGCCCCGTTGGTAACCCTGGCGGAACTTGTGGTCGGCAGGCCTTATCTGGGCATGGATTCCGGCATCTCGCATCTTGCCGCGGCCTCTGGCGCTCATGTCCTGGCGCTCTTCGGCCCGACGGATCCCAGGATCTGGGCACAGAGGCGTCCCAACTACGAGTTCTTAGCGGGGCTTGAAACACTGGACAGCCGGGCTGTTTTGAATAGAATGACAGTGCTTATCGAACGTTTCGAAAACTAGATAAAAGGAGAGTTTGCCGATCGGAGCAATGCAGGGCTCGATCCTGTAAGGGACAAGGATAAAAGAAATCATCCCCACCGGGCAGGTTCCTGGCCTTCATGACCGGCGTGGCAACGAGAATTCCCATGGCACGAGCAACGAGACTGGCCATTATCGGCTTTGGAAACGTCGGCAAGGCTCTGGCGCGGCTCCTTCTTTCGAAACGTGACGAGCTCAATGCGAGAGGCGTGCAGTTTGTTGTGACCGGGATATTCACAGCGCGGCATGGTCACGTTATCGCTCGAAGGGGACTCAATCTTGAAGAAGCTCTTGCCGTCGATAATCTGTGGGAGTTGAAACCGCGCCGGCCGGCCATCGGCGGGCTGGAGTTCATCCGGACGTGCCCGGCTGATATCGCGGTTGAGGTCTCAACATTGAATCCGTTCAACGGCGAGCCGGCTCTCGGCTACATCACCGAAGCCCTCTCGCGATCCATCTCCGTCGTCACCGCCAACAAGGGCCCGATCGCCTTCGCATATCCTCGGCTGATGGCTCTGGCGCGGGAACATTCTGCTCATATCCTTTTCGAATCGACTGTCATGGACGGCTGCCCGATCTTCAGCCTGGTACGTGAGACGCTGCCTTGTACGAGAATTCTCGGATTTCGGGCCATCCTCAATAGCACCAGCAATCTCATCATCCAGAAGGTGGAAGAAGGAAGTTCGCTGAAACAAGCCATCGCCTATTCTCAGGAGATCGGAATTGCGGAAACAAACCCGAGCTACGATCTTGATGGCTATGACGCCCAAATCAAGACATCCATCCTGGTCCAGGTCATCATGGGAGAGTGTCTCCCGCCTTCCAAGGTTGCCAGGAATGGCATGGGTCATCTGACGGAAAAAGTGATACGGAAAGCGGTCCAGCAGGGAAAGCACTATCATCTCATCGCCACCGCCTTCAGAAACGGGAAAGACATTGAAGCATCTGTCGATGTCCAGCTCCTTTCAAAGGATGATCGGCTGGCTTTTGTGACAGGCACATCGAACGGAATTTTCATTGAGACCGACACTCTGCGATCCATTTTTCTTTCGGAAGAAAACCCCGGGCCTGCACAGACAGCATACGGAGTGCTGGCGGACTGCGTTCATGTCGCCGAGGCTCTCAGGAAGCCCGCGCGAAAGCGGATCTCATGAAGACATCGACTTTCTCTGCAGCACCCACCCGCTCGGATCACCGGGAACCATGAAATCCGAATCAGAAAAAGCCGGCTCTACTTTGACTGCAGAGGCGATGGCGAAATCGATTTCAACAGGCGGCCGATTCACTTGCCGGTTGACGGACCTTTCACTGGTATGTTAGGAATGCCGGCTTCATTATCGAGGAGGCTGAGAGTCAAATGAATATCACGGTGATTGGCACAGGGTATGTGGGACTGGTGGCAGTGACATGTCTGGCGGACGCCGGGAATAACTGCATTGGAGTGGATATCGATGAGGAGAAGATTAAAAAACTACGACGTGGAGAAGTGCCGTTCTACGAGCCAGGGCTCGAAGAAATCATGCATGCCAACCTCCGCGAAGAACGTCTCTCCTTCACAACCGACATGGAGAAGGCCATCAAGGAAGCGGGGGTCATTTTCATCGCCGTCGGGACACCGGAAAACGACGATGGGTCGGCTGATCTGCAGCACGTCCTGGCCGTCGCCGAGACGATCGGACGAAATGCCAACGGTGAAAAAGTGGTCGTTCTCAAATCCACTGTTCCAGTGGGCACGAACCGGCGAGTGCGCGAGGCGATCAGCGCGCTGACGCCTCACCACATCTCCGTAGTCAACAATCCGGAGTTTCTGAAAGAAGGATCGGCAATCGATGATTTTCAGAAACCGGATCGAGTCGTCATCGGGTGTGAGGATGAGAAAGCCACCAAAGTGATGTTGGAAATTTACTCCCCGTTTGTCCGAACCGGAAAACCGATCCTCATTATGGATCCAGCCAGCGCCGAGATGACGAAATACGCAGCGAACACGATGTTGGCAACACGAATCTCGCTCATGAACGAGCTGTCGCAGCTCTGCGAACGCGTCGGGGCAGATATTGAAATGGTGAGACGCGGCATCGGAACCGACTCGCGAATCGGCTCCTCATTCCTCTTCGCCGGGATCGGGTTCGGTGGAAGCTGTTTTCCGAAGGACATCAGTGCATTGAGGAAAACGGGCGAGGAATATGGGCTGGATCTTAAACTGACTCGCGCCGTCGAGGACGTCAACGCGCGCCAGAAGCAGATGATGTTTGAAAAGATTTCGGCGCATTACAACGGCAAATTAAAAGGCCTCGCATTCGCCGTCTGGGGTCTCGCCTTCAAGCCTCGCACCGACGACATGCGTGAAGCGCCGGCGATCATCACCATCAATCAATTACTTGGTGCCGGGGCCGCCATATCCGCCTTCGATCCAGCGGCCATGGAGACGGCTCACAGGATTTTCGGATCAAAAATTAAGCTCTGTGAAAAAGCCTTCGATACCCTTGCAGGCGCCAATGCTCTTCTCATCATGACCGAATGGAATGAATTCCGAATTCCGGCTCTTGAACGAGTCAAAGCGACCCTTGTCAAACCGGTTATCTTCGACGGGCGCAATCTTTATGATGGCCAGCATATGGCTGAAATGGGCTTCACATATTACTCTATCGGAAGGAAGACATACCGACCCGCACAGTAAGATTGAGCGGACCCGCCGCCTCGGCCGCGCGTTTTCGGCGGTGGGCATCGCATTCCGGCATTCCTGAATTTCGGATTGAGTGAATTGCCGGAAGCAGATGTCCAATCGCACTTCTTCATGAGCAGGACGCGTTGCAGTTTTGAGATTTGATCATTTGCATTTTGCGTTTTGCCCTGTACGATATCAACCATGAATCATCGAATCGGTATTGTATGGGATCCGATTTTCCTCAAGCATGAGACCGGAACCCGGCACCCGGAGAATCCTGAGCGGCTTCTATCAATAAAGGCCTCTCTCGACGCTTACTCCGGCGAAGGGGAACTCATCCAGATCAGACCGCAGTCCGCATCAGAGGAGGATCTGCTCCGAGTGCACAGCCGGTCTTATATCCAAACGCTTTCCGAAATCGCCGACCGTGGCACGACGCATCTCGATGCTGACACGCCTGTGTGCGCCGATTCGTATGAAGTGGCGAAACTGGCGGCCGGCGGCTGCATTGAACTCGTCAGGAAAGCGCTCACTGGAAGCATCGACGCCGGATTTGCATTTCCGCGGCCGCCTGGACATCACGCTGAGCGCGAACGAGCCATGGGATTCTGCCTCATCAACAATGTCGCCGTCGCAGCGGCCTGGGCCATCGAAGAAGCTCATCTCGACCGTATTGCCGTCGTTGACTTCGACGTCCATCATGGAAACGGCACTCAATGGATCTTTTACGACCGACGAGACGTGCTCTATGCATCGACTCACCGCTCTCCCTTTTATCCAGGGAGTGGAGCGGTCGAGGAAATCGGAGATGAGGCGGGGGAAGGATTTACGGTGAATGTGCCATTGCCTGCCGGCAGTGGAGATGCCGAGATCCTTGCAGCATACGAGCACATCATCTGCCCGATCGTCACCGAGTTTGCTCCGCAACTCCTGATCATTTCTGCCGGCTTCGATATTCACGTCACCGATCCGCTCGGAGGCATGAAAACGACGACAGCCGGGATTCAACAACTTGCCCGGTTGCTCCATGTAGCGCCCGGCCCTTCTTGCAAGATTATCTATGTACTCGAAGGAGGCTACAGCGACGAGGGGCTTCGGGACGGCACAACGGCAATTCTTGATGAGCTCGCCGCTCTGCCCGGCACAGGGCAAAATCTCTCTCTCAATGAGCCTCCATCCTACGCCGTGGCCGCAAGAGTTCTTCCTGAGGTTCGGATGATGCTAACGCACTTCTGGGCCTGTCTCAGCAAGCAGCAATCGATCCGGATTTTGTAAAAGCGTCGCGCAGGCGACATGTGATCAAATTGTGGATGATCGATGTCTGTCATGCCGGGCATGAGCGGCATTTCAGAAGTTGATATTGATTTCGATCAAAGCTCCACTGCCACTCGGACACTTCATCATGCCCCGTGCAATTCACCGCTGCAGCTTTTCCAGTAACTCTCCATTTCGATCTGAATGGTTGTATGAAGGAGCCGAAATTGTTTCTCAAGGGTACTGTGAACATCTTCCAGAACCTGGTGGCTGTTGGCCGCGTCGGTATCGGCGATGACGATATGTGCCGAGAGGGCTGGAATATTCGTCGAAATTGCCCAAATATGAAGATCGTGCACGATCGGGATGCCTAGTGTGAGGATTAATCGATGCCGTGCGATACCCGTTCTTAAGTTGTGCCCGTGTGTGCAGCGGCTTGTGTTTCCATCAGGCATAAATGTCGACTAAATATCCTGTCCGATTGCCAGGCACCTCTTGTCCTGCCCTGTTGTATCCAATGACCCTGTCGATGCCGAAGAAGGATTCGACGCTCCACCGGCCGAGCTGCGGTTCTTGTTCTTCGCTGCTCCAATCGGTCCACTGCCCTCCGAGCCACATCTCGCGATCGTTTGGCGCATAAGAGGGCGCCGAGTCACGGCTCCGCTGGCCGAAATCCGAATCCAGGCTTGTGACCGGCGGGAGCAACATCAAAGCAGCGGTTGACATCTCTTATTGATCCTCACATTTTTATCTGTGAATCAATATTGGTCCCTTCTTAGCGGACATATCCCGGTGGAACGTTCTGCTGACGAGCAACTTCTCTCAGTCTCTCCAGCTCGGCTTTCAACACATCGAGCCGATCTTTCTTGGCGCGGTACTCCCCGTGAAAATTATCTACCGTGGCAAGCGAATCGATATCCTTTTGCAGAGCCTGGATCTCCTCCTTCAGTTCTTTGGCTCGAGTCTGCATCTGAATCCACTTCTGCGCTTGCCCCTCCACCGGTTGGGCCTCTTCCGGCTCGGCGAAAAAGACCGATTTCTGAGTCTGTGAGGCAGCTGAACTGGACCCTTCCTGAGTCTGTGGGCCCTTCAGCCTGTAGGAGGGGATCCCTTTTGTCGATGCCCCCAGCTTCCTTAAATACTCCTTCTGCTCTTTCGATGCCTGCACCAGATCCTCAGCAAACGCCGGCATCGAGCTCAGAAGAAGAACGAAGAGGACTACTCGCATAAGAGCATATCCTACACGCAGAACCTATCACCTCCATCCCTTAATATCAATGCGCCGCCGAATCTTTCGGCTCAAGCAGTGATCTAGTGTACTTTTGAATTCCCAGGAAAGAAAGCGATTAATTCAAGAACGGGGGGCTTCCCCTATCCGCGAGTAAGGAATGGCGGCAAGCCATCAGATAGTCTCGATAGACCCGGAATGACGGCTCGGCATCCTCGCGAGCCGTGCCGCAGAATCTCCGAAGCCATTTTGTCGCAATAGGCGTGTGCTTACCCGCGGATTTCGGGGTTTGATCGCCTCTTGCATGAATGGCCGGATCATCAGATGATGGAGAAGACGCTGCACATAAAGGAGACTTGTGCCGGCAGACATCTTCATCGGCATCGGATCGAATCTGGGAGATCGCTCGACCAACCTTTTGAGAGGGGTCGAGATGCTGCGAAGCGGCGGTGCTGAGGTCACTTCGATTTCGGGATTGTACGAGACGGAACCTCGAGAATGCATGCCTCAGCCCAACTTCATCAACGCCGTCATCCGCCTATCGTGGGACAAATCGAGTACCGATTGCCTGCAATTTTTGCTCGATGCCGAGGCATCGGCCGGCCGCGTCAGGCATTTCCAGGCGGAGCCTCGCGTGCTGGACATGGATCTGCTTTTCTATGGATCACTCATTATCAAAACCGGCAAACTGGTCCTGCCCCACCCAAGGCTTCATTTACGTCGATTTGTGCTCGTGCCTTTTTGTGAAATCGCTCCGAACTTCCGCCACCCCATTTTCGGGAAAACAATCGCCGAACTACTCGATGGATGCACTGATACAGGGAGGATCAAGAGAGTCTGATTTTTCATTTGGAAGCGCGGGGCAGCCGTCTTCTCATGTCGAATCCAAATGACAGCCGAATGGCCTCTGTTGGAAGCGGAAAGCACAGGTGCTATGATGAACAGGTACCTCATGCTTACAGAAGGAGGATCTGGAAATGGCAGGTAACAGCGATGGCATCGAAATCGGAAAAAAGGTGCCGGATTTCGAGATTGACATCTTTGATCCAACGAAGGGCGATTTCGGCAAGATCGAATTGCAGAGCCTGAAGACTCAGAACAAATGGACCATTCTTTTCTTCTACCCTGCTGACTTCACATTCGTTTGAGCGACCGAATTTGCTGCTCTGGCAGAGCAGTATGACAGAATGAAGAAGCTCGGCGCCGAACTCATTACGGTGAGCACGGATACCAAATTTGTGCATCTCGCATGGCAACGCCATGAAAAACAACTGCATGATGTGACCTATCCCATGGGCGCCGATCCGACCGGCCACCTCAGCCGCCTCTTCGGTGTCTATGACGGAATGTCCGGACTGGCATTGAGGGGTACATTCCTGATCAGCCCCGAGGGATTGCTTCTCAATTCAGAGATCAATTATTACAACCTCGGCCGCAATATCGAAGAGCTGATCCGGAAACTGAAGGCCAACATTTACCTCTCTCGAAAGAAAAATGAAGCCTGTCCTTCCAAATGGAAAGATGAAGGAGACAAGACACTCATACCGACGGCTGCCATGGTTGGACGAGTGCACGAGGCTCTGAATCAATAATCGCTTCTGCCCTGAGCCGAAAAATCCGCCGCCAAGCAGGCTCATGCTTCTTTCATCATGTAGGGAATGACAACCGTCAACTGGAATTTTTATTGCCCGGTGTGCCGGATACAACATGAATCATGACAACCCCCGTCTCCATTCTCGCCGTTCCTCTCTCCTCTGGCCCATCCTGTTCGGGATGCTGCTTGGGTATGTGATTTTTCAGTGGTGGTCAAAAGGAGATGGCTGGCCATTCCGGCCATCATCACAACCCTCGACCCCGCCTGCGGTTCAATCTCGCACAGTCACAGCACGCGGGGATCTGGCGGAGGATGAAAAGTCCACCATTGAGCTCTTCCGGCGCTGCAGCCCGTCTGTCGCCTACATCACATCGATCACTCGCCAGCAATTCCTATGGGATATAACGGAAGACACTCAGGGTACAGGCTCCGGATTCATCTGGGATACCGACGGTCATATCGTCACGAACTTCCACGTCATCCAGGATGCAGACTCCATTCGTGTCACGCTGGCGGACCAGTCTGACTGGAAGGCCACGCTGATCGGCGCCGCCCCAGAAAAGGATCTGGCTGTGCTCTGGATTCCAGCCACGCCCGATAAGCTCCAGCCGATCATTCTCGGCACAAGCAAAGATCTGCAGGTCGGCCAGAGGGTTTACGCAATCGGCAATCCGTTCGGCCTCGACCAGACACTCACAACCGGTATCGTCAGTGCTCTTGGAAGGACGATCCCGGCTGCAGACAATCGTAAGATCGACGGCGTCATCCAAACAGATGCAGCGATCAACCCGGGCAACTCCGGCGGGCCTCTCCTGGACAGCGCCGGCCGGCTGATCGGGATCAACGCAGCGATCGCCAGCACCACCGGGTCTTATGCAGGCATCGGATTCGCCGTACCGGTCGATACGGTTAGCCAGTTCGTGCCGCAACTCATACGCCATGGGCGGATTGTGCGGCCTCACATCGGTATCGCCCTTGCCGACGATCGCATCACACAACGACTGGGGCTCGAAGGCGCACTCATTGTCAACGTCGAACAAGGATCGGCTGCAGAACAGGCCGGCTTACGTGGGACGCGACGAGATATCGACGGTTCGCTGATCCTCGGCGATGTGATCCAGTCTGTCAATGGACAGAAGACCGTTGATTCGGGCGATTTGATGAACAGTCTGGAACGCTTCAAGCCCGGCGATGTCGTGCATCTGGGAATCTTGCGGAATGGGGAGACACGGCGAGAAGTCGATGTCAGGCTGGAAGCGGCATCATAAAGTTGCCGGCCATTAGTTGCGGGTTCTCAGTTCGATCGCATCAGCATCTTTGGGTCAACAATTTGGTGCGACGGAATCGCTGTCCTTGCTTCCAGACAGCGCGGGCACCTTTACTCATCGAGCGGCACGCCGGAGACACCCTCTCTCCTGAGAACCAGCAATTTGTCCGGCGCACACCAACCGCAGGAGACTCCTGCGAAAACGCGACGCCGATTACATTTTGCGGTATTCTTCGAGGATGAACTGCATCGGATTGACGGCTTGATTGTGAACCCACACCTCATAATGAAGGTGCGGACCGGTTGATTTGCCGGTATTGCCGACATATCCAATGACTTGACCGCGCTGAACCCTTTGCCCCGGCCTGACAGCGAACCCGCTCATATGTCCATATCGTGTCTGATAGCCGAAATCATGATCGATGATCATCACATTTCCATAGCCATTTCTCGGCGCCGCCCAGATGACAATCCCATCAGAGGGCGCGATGATCGGCTGCCCAACCTGCGAAGAGATATCGATTCCTGAGTGAAAGTCATTCTGCTTCGTGAAAGGATCGATACGCCATCCGTAACTGCAGCTCAGATAGCCCGCCGTCGGCCAAATGGAAGGCGTTGAAGCCAAGAGCAATGACTGACTCGAGAAGAACGTCATCAGCGATTGCATTTGCTTTTCAATTTGGCCGGTTTCGGTCTTGAGCAGGCCCAATTCGCTTGTGAGCGGGCGCGTCAACGTGTCGGAGGTCGTCGTCGTCGCTTCATTGAATCCACCGATTCCGCCCATGCCAACCATCGTGATCGACGAGGGATCCGAGATGCCTGCAATCGTATTCAGCTTCTTTGTGTATTCGCGAAGCGTGTTGACTTTGTCCTTCAGTGTCTCGACTGATTTGCGATAGTCAAGATTGGCCTGCCGGAGTTGCGTGTTTTCAGCTCGCATCGCCTCCAGTTCCGAAACCTGCCAGGCGATTCTCGTCGAACGATAAATAAAAATGCCTGCGACAAGAATGACAATGGCGGAGACGCTTCCAGCGATTGCAACGAGCTTATGGGAAATGGTAAATCGCCTCAGCCGAGCTTTGGCGTTCGGGACCAGAATAATAGTGAAGAATTTCTGGGCCATAAACAAATGCTCCTCGGACATCGAAAGTTCACACGCTTTTTGGACGCAACAGTTGTAGCACGGCTATTTCCATTCTGTCAATAGAAAAATTCAGAAAATCGATAATATCACATCGAGCGGAGAACGGACTTCCTGGAAGCAAGTAGCCAAGACCGGACTTCGGAATCCATCCTTGATTTTTCGCAAGAAGAAGTGTTTTTATTTGAATTCTTCCCACATTCTTCGAAAAGGGCTGAGAATCAACCGTATTTGGTGTGGATTAGACCGAAGAGGCGGGCAGGACGCCCTTTTGGCAGACGCATTCCCATCGCCCTCTCAAAAAAGAGAAAGCGCCAAACTGATCCGATTCTTGCCCCAAGCCGCCGGCCGAGGATGCTGCCGTCAAGCGTTGAAACACGGTGGCCGTTTTCTATTTTGAAGCGGCAGATACTTTGTGGTTGTGGACCTTCAGCACAGCTGCTCGGAAATTGAAGCCTTTGAATGTCTGGCTCTTCGGGTTGTGACATTTGGACGTACAGTAGGCTTCGTCCGGAAGAATCAGACCCGCGGCAATCGCCTTTCCCCTGTTCTTCATGATCGCAAGCGCCTTATAGTCACTCCCAGCACCATGGCACGCTTCGCATTGAACGCTAGGAAGTTCGGCGCCATTGGTCGAATGGCAGCTAACGCATTCCACTTTTGTCTTTTCATTGGCCTTGAGAGCTGTCCACGTATTGGCATGCTTGGTAACCGCCCAGCTTTCGTACTGAAGTCGATGGCACATTTTGCATTTTTCGGCTCCGATGAATGTGTGATCAGCCCAAGCCGCCGCAGGCATCAGGCAAACGACGGAGAAGCCAATTCCCATTAGTAGCGTCGTGAATCGTGTCATTCAGTCGCCTCCCTCATAATGAAATACCAATATAACCCTTCTTCACAATGCTTGACTCATCGGATATTTCCCGGGCCGAGGCCATTGCCGGCGACGTGAAACCGTCGTGTGTATTCACGCCGCCGGAAATGCCGCAAAATCTGTGGGTAGGGCAGGAGGGTTGGGCAGTTTGACCCTCCAAAGGTTTGTCGTGTCACTGCGGAATCCAGAACCGAAGACGGCGTTAACTGGAGACCAAAAGGGTCTTCCGGGCGGGAGGAATAGGCCCGCATGGGGCCCCGAGCGCAGACGGACTACGAGGGCCCTACCCACAAAGCCCTTTCTCATCTTCATGCACATTCTCACACCCATCATGATTATAGAACTGCAGGAGAAAAAAGCAAGAACTAGACACCGAAATCGGCTTAGCCGCGGATTTCGAGACGGCAAAAAGTAAAAATAAAAAGTCAAAGGCAGAAACGTATGCATTGAGAGGAGCTGGGCCCGCATCTGCGCCGGCTGTCAGTGAAGGCGCAATCTATTCAATGGCCTCGCGAGTTCCTTGATATCACCAACTCATTCATCACCCCAATATGCCGCGCTCACTGATCTCTGAGGGAGTCCCTCCTTTGTGGGTCGATTCTGCGTTTGCCTTTTTACTTTTCACTTTTTACTTCGCCACATCGGCGCTTGATTGCCGACTTTGGCGTCGTCTTGCAAGGCAAGACCAAGCATGTATGAGCGGGTGAATCAGGCGCTGTCAGTTCCTGACCCCTTCAGCGAAATGGAGAGACGCTCCGTTTATTCGTACTCTCTATTTTGCAATGCACCTTGCTCCGTCAGCTTCACGATTCGATCCATAAGGTGGGTGTAGCGGAGATGAGGCTTGTTGTTGTGGATGGCATAACGAAGGGCCTTTTCCGAGCCGATGATCACCAGGAGCTTCTTGGCGCGGCTGACGGCGGTATAGAGCAGATTCCGGTCGAGCATAATGTAATGCGACATCAGCAAGGGCATAATGACGGCTTCGAACTCACTCCCCTGCGACTTATGCACCGTAAGCGCATAGGCGAGAGTCAGTTCATCGATCTCGGACAGTTCATAATCGACTGTCCTTTCATCGAATGCCACCGAAACCGCTTTTTCTTCTTCATCGACGCCGACGATACGCCCCATCTCGCCGTTGAAAACCTCCTTCTTGTAATTGTTTCGGATCTGAATCACCTTGTCGCCGACCCGATAGTCGCGCGCGAAGGAGAGAGGAGGGGCGCCGCTGGAAGGATTCAGCGACTCCTGGAGTGTCGAATTGAGGTTGTCGACGCCAAGTATCCCCCGATACATCGGGGAGATGACCTGGATTGAATCCGAAAACGGGTCATAGCGTGAAAGGCCAAGTTCATAGAGACGTTTTGGGATACGTTCCATGTAGAGGCGCAAGATCAGCGAGAGTATCTTTTCATCGCGATCTTCAGGCACAAAATAGAAATCGCTACGGATCTCGCCGCTGATCGAGTCGGGAAGAATCGGATAGGAACCATCTTTGATGCGATGGGCGTTGAGAGAAATATAACTTTTTTCCGACTGTCGATAGATCCTTTTTAGCTCCACTATCGGAATCCGGCCACAGGCGATGGCATCACGCAAGAAGTTGCCGGCTCGCACACTCGGGAGCTGATCCTTATCCCCGACGAGGATGATGCGGCAGCCGACCGGCGTGGCCCGCAGCAGTGAGTACATGAGGAGAAGATCGATCATGGAGCATTCGTCCAGAATGAGTGTCTGGCAGTCGAGAGGAGCATCGGCATTGCGGCCGAACTCGCCCATCATCGGATTGAATTCCAGCAGGCGATGAATCGTCACGGCCGGCCGCCCTGTCGCTTCGGACAGCCTCTTCGCCGCCTTGCCTGTCGGCGCAGCCAGCGCCACGATGTGGTTGCCGGCGCCGAGCAGGTTCACAAGAGCGCGGACAATTGTCGTCTTGCCGGTACCGGGCCCGCCGGTGATGATACAGAGGCCGCTGGCGGCTGCAAGCCTCACGGCCTCCTGCTGCTCATCTGAAAATGAAATACCGATCTGCCGCTCCAACACCGGGATGTCGACATCGACCATGGGCGAAGTCGCCGATTCGGAACGGAGCCCGCGGGCGAGCATGTCGGCCACGCCTTTCTCGGCATAAAAAAGTGGAGCCACATAGATCGACTGTTCGTTCAGGGAGATCCCTGACTTGATGAGACGCCGTTGAGCGAGGAGCGAGTCGAGTGCCGTCGACAGGCGCGACTCATCGATCGGCACAATTTTCACCGCCGCCTCCAGAAGCTCCGTCGCCGGCAGGTAGACATGACCGGCGTCGACAGCCGCATCGAGGACATACATCAGTGCCGCCTCGGCCCTCAGCGGGCTCTGTGGATCGAAGCCGATTTTCATGGCGATCTCATCGGCTGTCTTGAATCCGATCCCCCAGATCTCTTCGATCAGCTGGTATGGGTTCCGCTTGGTTTCGGTGATCGATCCCCGGCCGAATCGCTTGAAAATCTTCGTCGCCTGCCCCGCCGTGATCCCGTGGCCCTGGTAAAAAATCAGGGCCTCCCGCAGGTCCCGCTGCTCACCCCACTTCTCCAGAATCGCATCGATCTTTTTCCTACTGAGTCCTTTGACCTCACTCAAACGCTCAGGTTCATTCTCGATAATAGTCAGCGTCTCGGCTTCAAATTTCCGGACAATACGCCGGGCAATCCCTTTGCCGATTCCTTTGATGAGGCCGGACCCAAGATAGCGTTCGATTCCATCGGCATCCGTGGGGAGGGCGACGTGATAGGATGTGAAATGAAACTGATCGCCGTATTTCGGATGAGCCGTCCATTCTCCCTGAAGCTGTAACTCATCCCCTTCATGCAGCTCCTGCAATACAGTCCCGACGACGCACACAGTCCCTTTTCGTCCGACTGGGCGCAACCGCGCGACGACATAGCCACTTTGCGCATTATGGTAGACAATGCGTTCGGTCTTGCCTTGTAAAGCGGCCACAGCGCAATCTATATGAAGCGCCGAAAAAGAGGGCGATCCACGACGTCACCACCCGTGAATTCAACAGCAGTCGGCATCCAAAAAATCCAGATGAGAATCAGCAGATTCCTCGATTCGGCTATCGGTTTTTCCAGACAGGTTTCCTTTTCTCGATGAACGCCTTCAATCCCTCAGCCGGATCTTCCAGAGACATCAGGTGGTTGAGGTAGAGATCTTCGACCCTCTGCAAAGCCACCGGGAATTCGGCGTCATAGGCTGAATAGATAGCCTTGCGAGCGATCTGGATGACGGGGGCGCTGTATTCCGAGAGCTTTCGAACGATCTGCATGACGGCATCATCCACTTCTGCATCGGGCACAACCCGGTTCACCATGCCGATTCGTTCCGCCTGCCGCGCGTCGATGATATCTCCCGTCAAGATGAGCTCCGTGGCGCGCTTGCGGCCGACCAAGCGCGGGAAGATGATGGTCGCCATTGTGGGGAAAATTCCGACCTTGATTTCGGGCTGGCCGAAGCGCGCACTTTCCCCTGCAATCACAATGTCACAAAAAATGGCCAACTCACAGCCACCGCCGAGAGCGGCGCCACGCACAGCCGCGATGACAGGCTTGTCCATCTGCACGATGTTGCGAAAGACTTCGTGAAACCCATCAATCATCTGATACGCCTTTTCCGCTGTGTGCTCGCTGATATCGACACCGGCTGAAAAGATCTTGTCTTCGCCCTGAAGAACAATCGCTTTGACATCGGCTTGGATCGCCAGCCACTGGAAAAGATCATTCATCTCAACGATCATGTCGATCGTCATGATGTTGTATGGCGGCCGGGCGAGTGTCACCCAAGCCGTGAGCTCTTTTGCTTCGTATTTCAGGTACCGGTAATTCTTCACAGCCATAAATTAGCCGCCCCTTTCCAAATTCCAGGTCCCCAGTTCTCGGCTCTCAGATTGCACGACATCTCTTCTAAGAACTAGGTTCATACCACGGCTCCGCCTTAAATGAAAGGCTCGCTATGCTCGCAGACCACGTAGACGTGGACGTAAACGCGGATGAAAGGCGCCGATCGACCACGTCTACGATTACGTCTACGATACGTGCTCTGGAGGCTCTGACAACATGTTGGTAAGGATCGCGCGCTAAGGCGCCTAACCAGGGACATGGTCGCCGGTGTCGATGACTCTTGCCGGAACAGTCCATGTTTGCATTCACCTCGGGCATTCCCCTGGGTCATGAAAAAGGTGTCATCCTAGAGATACTGGCCCCCGTCAATTTTGATGATATCGCCTGTAATATGCCTTGCTTTTTCCGAACAGAGGAAACAGACCAGGTGCGCCACATCCTCGGGGAGTCCCAGCCTGTTGAGCACACTCTCGGCCAGTGCCTGCTCCCGGTACTCCGGCGGGAACTTCTCCATCATGCTGGTCTGGACATACCCAGGGGCAACGGCGTTCACTCGAACATTGTACTTCCCCATCTCCCGCGCCGTGGTCTTGGTTAGACCGATCATGCCGGTTTTAGAGGCCGAATAATTCGTGAGCCCAAATTTGCCGCGGAACGCATTGACTGATGTGATGTTGATGATGCATCCGCTTCGCCGTTCACGCATGATGGGAGCGAATGCACGCGTGTAGTTGAAGGCCCCCTTCAAGTTGACATCGATGACCCTGTCCCATTGCTCTTCCGTCATCTTCCAAATGGCTGCATCCGAGTGAACGCCCGCATTGTTAATCAAGAAGTCGACGCGGCCGAGCTCGCGCATGACGGCCATGGGACATTCCTGAGCTTTCTGGAAATTCGCGACATCAGCCTGGTAGAGAAATGCCTGACATCCAAAATCTCGGATCTCCTGGGCGAGGCTATCAGCGGGCGGCCCTGATGCAATGTCGATAACGGCGATATCGCACCCGCATTTTGCCAGCTCGACGCAAATGGCACGTCCAATACCCGAACAGCCACCCGTCACGGTCGCGACGCGATCTTTCAAATCCTGCATCAAACTCTCTCAAACAGCATACTCATTCCCATCCCCCCGCTGACGCACAACGTCGCCAGCCCGTACCGCGCAGAGCGGCGGCACATTTCATGAAGCAGGGTCACAACAATCCTTGCTCCCGTGCAGCCGATTGGATGACCGAGTGCGATGGCGCCACCGTTCACATTCACCCGTTTCCGATCAAACGGAAGATCACGCAGGCAGGCCAGGACCTGAGCCGCAAATGCTTCATTGATCTCGATGACGTCAATGGCATTCGCCGAAATGCCCGTGCGGTCCAGTAAAGTACGAGTTGCCGGAACCGGACCGATTCCCATGATCGTCGGATCGACACCCGCCTCTTCGAAATCGATGATGCGGGCGAGAGGCTTCACGCCGAAGCGGTTCAAGGCCCGTTCAGAAAGCAGGAGAACCGCTGAAGCTCCATCAGTGATGCCCGATGCATTGCCGGCCGTGATCGTCCCTTCGCGATTGAAGACAGGGGACAGTTGCTGGAGCTCTTCAAGTGTCGTGTCAGGCCGAGGATGTTCATCCTCGATGAACATTCGCGTTCCTTTCTTGCGGTCGGAGATGGCGACAGGCGCGATTTCATCGGAGATTCTCGTGCGAGCTGCCGCGGCCCGGCTCTGGCTCTCCAGAGCGTACTCATCCTGTTCAACGCGGCTGATGCCGTACATCAGTCCCAATTTTTCGGCGGTTTCGCCCATAATCATCTGAGCGATCGGGCAAAGAAATCCGTCACGGTACATGCCATCGACTAGCTGCTGATGCCCCATCTTCACGCCGAATCGGAGTCCTTCGACGTAATAGGGAAGGCGGCTCATCGATTCTGTCCCGCCACAGACGACAACATCCGCCTTTCCGGCTCCTATGCGTTCGGCGCCAAGCGCTATCGACTTCATCCCCGAAGCGCATGCCATATTGACAGTGAACGAGGCCCGTTCCTGAGGGATTCCTGCGCGGCAGGCAATTTGCCGGGCGGGGTTCGGCCCGCACCCGGCCTGTCGCGCATTGCCGAAGACCAGATGGTCGACGGATTCTGCAGGGATCCCCGATTGACGTATGACATGGCCCGTCACCTCGACCCCGAGATCAACAGCCGTCTTATCCTGGAGAGCCCCACCGAATTTCCCAATGGCCGTCCGTGAAGCGGAGACGACATAACTGTTCTGACCCATATTATTCACTTATACCACAGAAACGGGACGGGATATCGTCTTACTTCAGGCCGATGCCCAGGTACACTGCTTGACATGGAGGTCCTTCAACAAATGGTCTATCATTACGATCGCGAACCAGGTAACGACACACACCGCATCGGCAGAGATCGATCGGTCGAAATCATGAATTTCATACGATGCTCTTCCAAAAAGAGGCGTTCATGGCGAACGATATCCTGTTCTTTCGAACGTGCCGCCGCTACTCCAGCCCCTAACCCATATAAAACCGAATCGAGATGTGTCTGGTTCTCGACGCGACCCCGAGATCGCTCCTGTGTCTTTGGCCTTACTTGACACTTCATCTCCATCAGCATAAGATTCGCGGGTTCGAAGAGGAGGTTTTTGGAAAATGGTAAAAAATGCGAGTCGTTTCGTCGGATGGCTCGGAATTATACTCTTGGCATCGTCCTGCAAACCCGGTTCTCAGATCAAGGCGACCGTTTCGGCAGAATTCAACCCTCCGCAGTTGGAGGATAACTCTCTGAGGACCGCGACCTACCAGTGGAACATCAATACTGGCTTCAAGCAGCAGGAAAAGGACCTGACCGTCTATGTGCATTTCATGGATAAGAACAACAAGATTCTTTTCCAGGATGACTACAAACCCGAGCTCCCCACGTCCCAGTGGAAAGAAGGGCTCGCCATCAATACGGCACCTCATCTCTTGCTGATACCGGCGATCACTCGGACCGATACCGATGAGGAATTCATGCCCATCAAGATGATCATCGGACTCTACGATCCGATGAACGCTCAAGGCCCCAGCTATCGTGTGCTCGAACAGGATCTCAAACTGAAATACAACCCCAAAGGCCCGGAGAAGATTCAATACACAGATGGATGGTATCCCGAAGAATGGAATCCGCAAATGACTCTACGATGGCGCTGGACGGGCCCGCAGGCAATTGCCGTCGTCCGAAGCCCGAAGAAAAACGCCATCCTCTATATCAAAGGCCTCGTTAACAAAGATGCCGTTCCTGATCAGAAAGTCAAATTCGAGATCGCCAACAATCTGATTGAAGAGTTCACTCCGAAGGATGCCGAATTCGCAAAATACTATCAAATCCCTGCGGATCAGATCGGCGCCGAAGATCTCATACAGATCAGGATTTCAGTCGACAAGACGTTCTCGCCGGCCAAAGCCGTGCCCGGCTCCACTGATCAACGCGATCTGGGTGTCCAGATTTTCACGATCTTCTTTAAATAGAAATACAGCGGCTTCGTCACACGGGGCGTTGATCATCAGATCGCCCCTGTGCTCCACTCTCGCTGTGACGGCGGCATCCTCGGATGATCGCTGAAAAAGCAGGCCTGAGAAGCTGGGATGGCAGGGGTTGACACTCCTCGGATGATCCGCTAGCATCCGATGACGTAAGAGAGTTGCTATGGATTATCAATTGAAACAACGAGATATCTGCAATAACGATACAATTATTTCCTGGAGCGCACGCACATTCATATTGTCATCAGCCGCCAGGAGAGATTCCTAGCGATTTCGGGTTTTCTCCACCTGCTGTTGATTGGGCTTCTCTTAATCGTACCGCCCAGGAGACTGGTGGAGATACCCAAGGAAAAAACGACGATGCTATCGTTGCGGAGGGGTTCCATGTCGGAGGAGCCGCAGGTTCACATTCGATTCAACAAAACAGGACCCGATGACGGCCGGAAAGTGATGGGGCTTCCGCCTCGACCAGAGCAGGGGAATCCGAAATCAGGCGGCAATGGCGCCCCGGTGGCGCCACAATCTTCGCCCCCACCGGCTCAACAGTCCACCACGAATAATCAACCCCAGCAACCTCGGGAAATGGCGCCCCCTCTATCTCCACCCCCCGAACAGAAACCTTCTCGCCTGCAAGCACCATCGACAACCCAAATGCCGTCGCATTCTTTCAATACGAAGCCATTCACTTCGCTACTCAATAACTTCGGATCCGGCGCCGGGAAGGGAAAGGGCGGAACTCGACCGGGTAGCGGTGGGTGGAGGGTCCCCAGCGGGGTTTCAGGAGATGCTTCTTTCACATATGACAGTGGCGGGCTGGATTTGAGTGAATGGGCAGAACTTGTCAAGCTCAAGGTCCGCAGCAATTGGATCATACCGACAGCCGCTTACATGGGAATGAAAGGCATCACCGGTATCTATCTTGTCATAGAAAAAACCGGCGTGGTCAGTCAATGCGAGATCATCAGGCAATCAGGCGTCATCAGCATGGACTCGGCCGCGTTTAACGCTGTCCGGGGATCGAGCCCGTTGCCGAAACTCCCGGATATTTACCCCAAGAGTAGTATGGAAGCCCATTTTACCTTCTACTACAACATTTTCCTGCAGGAATAGCAGCTACTACCTATCATGTTAATCCTCAGGCGATGCTCAACGCTTGCCGTTATTGGCGCCGCTCTGCTTTTCGTCAATGTGCAATCATGTCATTCACCCCGAGTTGCTCCGATCGTTCCTCTGCTTCCACCACTCGCAAGATTGAAATCACCGGCCATACGAGTCGGCTTGGGGACCGATTTCCGGAGTACGGAAATCAACCTCCGTCAAAAAGTTCAGATCTACACAGGGAGAAACGGTTCGATTTTTCTCGGAGAAGCGACTCGGAAGGTCGTCGTCGAACTGACGGCCGAGTCTCTTATGAAGGGGCTGGATAGCCGGCATTCCGTGCAGATAGGGTCATTCGTCACGGCGAAGGACGCAGAAGCGATTGCTCAGCAAGTCCGAACGGAAAGTTCTTTCAAGGCATTTGTCACAAAGGGAAATCAGGTTCGTGTCGGGCCGTTCACGAGCAAGCCTGAAGCAAAGGCAGCTCTTGATTATCTGGTTTCCAACGGATACCCGGATGGATTCATTCAGGAAGAAGCATCCAAGGAGTCCGCCACACGCACTTTCAAACTTGCGTTCGATGACAAGTATTTCGATCGTGTCAGGGAAGGGACTGTCTTTCTTGTCCCTGAGACAAACGAACCCGCCATTGAACTGGCGGCGAAGTCCTATCGCGGAGTTTTCGAAGTCCATTTGAATACCGGAAACCGCCTCACAATCATCGATATCCTCAACCTGGAAGATTATTTGCGTGGGGTTGTGCCGAATGAGCTCTCGCCGAGCTCCTTTCCGCAAATTGAGGCTTTGAAGGCGCAGGCCATCGCAGCACGTACCTACGCACTCAAGAACCTGGGGCAGTTTGACGGATACGACATCTGTGCCACGCCTGCCTGTCAGGTCTACGAAGGCGCATCCAGCGAGACCGCGATGTCTGATCGGGCCGTCGAAGAAACAGCCGGCGAAGTGGCCGTGTACAATGGCGAGCTGATCAACGCACTCTACACGTCGACATGCGGCGGGTCGACTGAGGCCGCCGACAAAATTTTCGAAGGCCGCGGCGAGCCATACCTCGTTCCAGTCGCCTGCTATCCGGAACAGATGAAGGAATATGAGCTGCGTTCCGAGGTTCCAGCGGCGGAGGATCCTAAAGCATTTGCCCTCGCTCTGCTCCGGACACTCGGTGTCGTCGATCTGACGCCCGCCGATCTGGCCGAAAACGCGCGAGAAGATGAATTAGCGGCATGTGTTTCCCAATCTATTGCGGCCTGCCATAGAAAAAGCACCGATGTGGAACCACATGGGATTTCCACGATCGGGCCACTAGCCACATACATCATCAACCGGTTCGGCTGGAAAGAGAAGGTGGACCGGCTCTTCATCGAAAGAGACACATCGCAGATGCTTGGGATGATAGCAAATGTGGTGATGCCTGATGAAAAGGATCGACGGTCAGTGGCCTATCTGCTGAGTGAAAAATTGCTGGATGTTGCGGATATTCCCGTCGACGGCACGAAGCCGTTGACCCGCCGACAGGTCGTCGGGCTTCTCTACAATGTCATACTCTCAGCCGACGATCCCAGGCATACCGCCTCGTTTCTAAAAGCGACAGGTGGATTGGTGACACTGGAAGAGGGCATCAATGAAAAATCCTACCATCTTGCAAAAAACGTCACCTTCTTCATGCAGCAAGGGCCGGCCGCGATCCAGGAGCAGCGGCTGATCTTCATCGGAGGTGAACGGGTTCAATTCGTGCCGGATTCGGCTGGGGATATATCTGTGTTGGCCGTTGAACAGCCGCAAGGGCTCGCAAATGACCGCTCTTCAAGATACTATCGCTGGGAAAATCGAATCAGCCGTGCTGATCTTTCCGCTCGAGTCGCGCGCAATTATTCTGTCGGTGAGCTGCTTGATCTTCAGGTTATTTCCACCGGTGAATCAAATCGCGTGACGGAGCTCATGGTGATGGGATCAACCCAGAACGTGACGATTCGCGGAATCAAAATTCGATGGGCATTAGGCCTTCGAGACAGCCTCTTTGTCATCGATCGGATCTATGATTCGAACGGCAATATCGCCGCGTTCCACTTCAGCGGAAAGGGCTGGGGCCATGGCGTCGGGCTCTGCCAGGTCGGAGCCTATGGACTGGCAATGCGGGGAATGAATGATCAGGACATTTTGAAGACCTACTACAAAGGGGTTGAGATCGTTCGCAGGTATTGGCCGCGTTATACTGAAGGGCAGTATCGGAAGTAATTATCGAGACGGTGCTCCTGGATGCCGGTTCCTGGTTGCCAGTAGCAAGTTCCGAGTGCTGTGCGCAGGAAAACCCATGGAAACCACGGATGGACTTGGATGAACACAGATCGGATGCCGGGTATCTGTGTTTATCTAAGCTCATTTGTGGTTCCATTCGATGCACTAAATTATTAGTGCGCAATTTTTCGGAGTACACCACAAGAGAACCACATGTTTGACTCCGGCTCCTCTTCAGCATATATTTTGTTGTTTATCGAGGAGTTAGAGTCATGGCTGAGATCATCGAAGGTGCCCTGCAATCGACGGGATTTAAGTTCGCAGTCATCGTCGCACGATTTAACGATTTTGTCGCCGGCCACCTGCTTGACGGCGCACGTGATGCGTTGCTCAGGACCGGGGCTTCCGAGAAGGACATAACGATCGTCCGTGTCCCCGGATCTTTTGAAATCCCTGTAGTAGCGAGCCGGCTTGCAACCAGCGGCGCCTACGATGCCATCATCTGCCTGGGGGCCATCATTCGAGGTGAAACGCCGCACTTCGAGTTTATTGCAGCTGAAGCATCAAAGGGTATCGCTCATATTTCGTTGCAAACAGGTGTGCCCGTCGCTTTCGGAATTATCACGGCAGATACATTAGACCAGGCCATGGACCGCGCCGGCGCCAAGAGCGGCAACAAAGGGTTCGACGCCGCCATGACGGCCATCGAAATGGCAAACCTGTTCAGAAAGCTTGGCGGAAAAGGCCGGCATGCATCAAAGAACACATGAGAAAAAGCGGGCAATGCGATCACCGACATGAAGATGAATCCCAGAAATGATGGATCGTTGCTGATTGTAAATGGTTCCACATTCTTTTCACCAAGACAGAGGTGATCTGCTGCTGGGTTGTCCATTCTTATTAATAGCACCAGACGAGTGGAAGAAAAAGGAGAGGGGCGGAACGAAGGGCTGAGCCCACAGTTCCCCGTTGATTGACACATGGGAATGCGTCGGAAATCCCGCGAATGTGCGCTCCAGGTCCTTTTCCAGGCGGATATCAACGGTGAAGAACCCGAGACGACCGTTTATTTCGAACATCATCGGGTCTCGAAGCGAATCGAGGATTTTGCCCGCCATCTGATTAGCGGCTGTGGTGCTCATCGCGACCAGATTGACACTCTGATCACAGAATATTCAGTGAACTGGTCGGTCGATCGTATCGGTGCGATCGAACGAAATATCATGAGAATTGCCGCCTTTGAGCTTCTTTTCGAGTGGACGACTCCGCCTAAGGTTGTCATCGACGAAGCGATCGAAGTATCGAAAAAATTCGGGCCCAACGAGAGCCACGCTTTTGTCAACGGAGTTCTTGATGGCATTCGCAAAGGCATTGAGCAGGGGAAAATCGCATGTGCAAAAGATACCCGGCAGCCGTAATAGCTCTTCTGGTCGTGCCGTTTCTTCATGCAGAATATGCCACAGCATCGCAGATATTCGTCAAGGGGGCGGCTTCCGCCACCTATTTCATCAAGCTGATCCCGACTTGGTTGACTCTTGGCTCGTATCAATCGAGCGGCTATACGCTTGAGCGAGGAATGCCCGATTGGGAGGGGCGAGTCCGCTTAAAGGTCACAACCAGCGCTGATCTGATGCAGTCCCGGGCCATCTTCGAACCAAAGCCTGAGACGATTCCATCATTCATTAAGGACTATCTCCTGGCTGAGCCGAATGTGCCGGTCGGCGCGAAACCGTTCGCGAAGCTTGCCGAGGACCTAGTGCACGGTTGCAAGTATGAGAGCGAAGCCGTTGAAGCGATCCTGAGTTGGATCGGCGAGAACATAGCATATGATGAGAAAAGCCGCGACGATGATCCGGCCCTTGTGCTGGAAAAAAAGCGCGGCTACTGTGTCGGTCTGGCCAATCTTTCGCTGACACTGCTCCGTAATGCCGGCATCCCCGCCCGCAGTGACCAAGGGTTGATCCTGACCCCCGATGGCTCCGACGGCGGTGAAACACGGATGGATTTCCAGCTTCATCGCCTGATCGAGGTTTATTATCCGGATGTCGGCTGGGTCTTTTCGGATCCTCAGAAAACAGTCAACTTCGTCTCTCCTGTTTATATCCACTGGAAACCGATCGATCCTGGAGCCCCACAAGCCCACATCAATCTCGAAGGCATGCAAATCTTCCGTTCGAAGGAAGACGGCGCACTGCTCGAAGAAGATTTCCGTCCAGGTGCCGGGCAGGGACGCGTTTTTATTCGCAAGAATTTCGACCTGCGTTATGCCGGCGCGATTGAAGGGCGAGTACAGTTTGCCGACGGACGGCCGATCGGAAGTGGCATGATCACCCTCATGTCATCGGCTGTGACATCGAAGCAGCCCGTGAGGCCCGATGGCAGGTTTTCATTTGTTGGATTGAAGGGCGGCGAGTTCACGCTGCGATTTGATGAGGGAAATAACCATGCTTCCAGCGACAAGCTCAAAGTGAAAGACCGCGAGATCCGGCAGATTCTTCTCACCATCGGCAACTCAGCGAACTCTGATTTCTGAGTTTCAAGCTTAATAGAGCAGACAACGTTCTCGATAGCTTGAGCCACCAACGAAACGTGAGATCATGGAAGAAAAAGAACAAGAAAAAAACGAGCTCCTGAAACAGCGGGAGGAGAAGCTTGGGAAGATCATTGAGCTCGGGCTGCCCGCCTATCCTAATAAATTCGAATGGACACAAACGGTCCGTGAGATCGTGAACGCATATAAGATGAAGAGCGCCGAAGAGCTGGAAGGACAACCGGTCGCCGTCAGAGTCCCAGGGCGCATCATGCTCATACGTGACATGGGCAAAGCCAGTTTCTTCCATATTTCCGACGCCAGCGAAAGGCTGCAGGTGTATGTGAGGAAAGAGCTTGTCCCGGAGCGCGATTTCAAGCTCCTCAAGCTCCTGGATCTCGGAGACCATGTGGGCATCGCCGGGACGCTGTTTCGGACCAAGACTGGCGAATTGACGGTGAAAGTCGAATCGCTCCATTTTCTTGCCAAATCCCTCCTCCCGTTGCCGGAAAAATTCCATGGCCTTGCCGATGTCGAACTGCGCCATCGCAGGCGCTACGTCGACCTCGCGGTCAATCCCGACGTTAAGCGCATCTTCGAAACCCGTTGTGCCATCATTAAGGCCATCCGCCGGTTCCTCGACCAGCGGGGATATGTGGAAGTCGAAACACCCATGCTGCATCCGATTCCGGGTGGAGCATTGGCCCGGCCCTTTATCACACACCATAACGCGCTCGATATGGACCTCTATCTGCGCATCGCCCCCGAACTCTATCTCAAGCGTCTGATCGTCGGAGGCTTCGACCGCGTGTATGAAGTCAGCCGGGTCTTCCGGAATGAAGGGGTCTCCCACATGCACAATCCGGAATTCACGATGCTCGAATTCTACGAAGCGTACAGTTGCTATACCGATCTGATGGCCTTGACCGAGGAGATGGTCACCGGAATCGCTCAGAATGTGCTCGGCAAAACCGAGCTCAAATACGGTGAGGAGCTGATTCCGCTGGATGGACCATGGCCTCGAATGGCCTACATGGAAGCGATCGAACGATTCTCGGGGCTGACGCGGAACGACCTCGCCGACGAGCAAAAGGTACTTCAGGAAGCCCTTCGCTGGGGGATGAGTGGCGCCAAAACTCACAGCAAGGCGCTCGACTATCTCTTCGACCGCTATGTGAAGCCGAAACTTCAGCGGCCCACTTATGTAATCGATCATCCGACAAGCATCTCTCCGCTATCGAAGCAGCATCCCGATAACCCGGCGATTGTCGAACGCTTCGAGCTCTGGATCGGCGGAATGGAGATCGCCAACGGGTTCAGCGAATTGAACGATCCGGTCGAACAATTGCGCCGCTTTGAAGAGCAGACGAAGGATCGCACTGCCGGTGATGAAGAAGCACATCTTGTTGACCTTGATTACATTCGTGCCTTGCGGTGCGGAATGCCGCCGACGGCCGGCGAAGGCGTCGGTATCGATCGCCTCACGATGCTCCTGACGGATTCCGAAAACATCCGTGAAATCATCCTCTTCCCACTCCTGCGCCCACATGAGGAAAGGTAGGACCATACGCACTACACCAAACAAGCTGCGCATCGATACGAGAGGTGACTGAGATCTTGAGCTTCGAAGCATTTATCGCGCGCCGCTACCTCCTGGCTCGGCGAAAGCAGGCTTTCATCGCCGTCATCACAATGATTTCGGTCGCCGGCATCACGGTCGGCGTCACGGCTCTCGTCATTGCCCTCGCCCTTCTCACCGGCTTCAACGAAGAAATCCGTGGAAGAATCCTGTCCGCGAACGCACATATTCTTGTCTACGACATGCTCGGAATGGGGATCTCCAATTATACTACACATGTAGAAAAAATTAGAAAACTCGCGCACATCACAGCCGCGTCGCCGGTTGCTTATGGGCCAGTGATGATGGCGAGTTATACGCGCACAAGCGGCGCCTTCCTGAAAGGAGTCGATCTCGCCAACAAGGTAATCGCCACCGAGGTTTCCAGGCAGATCACATCAGGTCGCATGCCGGCATCCGGCACCGATCGGCCCGGCATCCTGCTCGGAAAGGGCCTCGCCAATAGTCTCGCCGCTCTGCCCGGCGATACAATCGAAATTTATGTCCCGCGCGGCCACACAACGCCCTTCGGCAATCTCCCGGCGGTCGGCCGGTTTCGAGTGACGGGACTCTTCTCGACCGGCATCTACGATTACGATTCAAATTCGGCGATGGCATCGATTGATGCTGTTCAAAGGCTCTTCGACTCAGCCGGCCGGTGCACGTATATCGAAATTCGGCTGGACGATATCTATCGAGCGTCTGAGGTGGCAAAAGCACTCAACGGCCTGCTCAAACAAAATTTCTTCGTCATGACATGGATGGAGCTCAATCGCCCGCTCTTCTCGGCGCTCAAGATTGAAAAAACAGTCCTGTTCATGACCATCTCGCTGATCGTGCTCGTCGCAAGCTTCAACATCATTTCAACCATCATCCTGATGGTCATCGAAAAAAACCGGGACATCGCCATTCTGATGTCCATGGGGGCAAGGCGGCGATCAGTTTTGAGAATTTTTCTCTATCACGGAGTGATTATCGGATGCGGCGGGATCATTCTGGGAACGCTCCTCGGCATCCTCGCCTGCTTCCTCTTCAACAGATATCAACTCATCCAGATACCCGTCGACATCTACCAGATCCCCTATGTTCCATTCCGAATCCGGCTGGCCGACGTTCTGGCAATTGACGGCATCGCTTTCCTGATCACTCTCCTGTCGACCATCTTCCCATCGCGTCGCGCGGCGAAACTGGATCCGTCGGAAGCCATTCGTTATCAATGAGAGCTTGAGACATGAAAGGGCCTCGTGCACGATGAAATCTCCGAGCATCAAGGACCCGCTCGCCATGCTCATCCGGTCATCCGCCGCTTTCATCGCCGCCGGAATACTGACTGAGAACCTGGAACAAGGAACCAGCAACTAGTGGAATCCCAACCAAAGCCATCCGCAGTTTCCGTGACGGATCTGGCGAAGACCTATCATCCCGCTGCCGGTCCAGTGCCGGTCTTCGACCACCTTGACATTCAAGTAGCAGAGGGCGACATTCTGGCCGTCATGGGACCATCCGGCTCGGGCAAATCAACGTTGCTTCACCTCATCGGTGGTATCGACCAGCCCGATCAAGGCACCATTCGAATTTTCGGTCAGGATCTCCCCTCACTCACTCACGACCACCGCGCCGATTTCCGGAATCGTCATATCGGATTCGTTTTTCAATTTCACTTCCTCCTTCCGGAATTCAGCGCTCTTGAAAACATCATGATACCGGCGATGATTGCAGGCAGGGGCCGACGTGAGGCTGAAGAACTGGCACGACAGGAAATCCGGGCCGTCGGGCTTGAAGGGCGTGCTCACCATCGTCCTTCTGAGCTCTCAGGGGGTGAGCAGCAGCGGGTGGCCATCGCCCGCGCGCTGGTGATGCATCCACGGCTGCTTCTTGCCGACGAGCCCACCGGCAACCTCGACTCCCGCACCGCCATGGCCGTCATGGAGATCATCGAATCACTTCACAGCCGGGAGAACGTGACCACCATCATCGTCACGCACAACGAATCTCTCGCGAAGCGCTGTTCTCGTGTCCTGAGTTTTCATGAAGGCGCTCTTTTGGAAGTTTTCCGATAAAATGGGAAAATTAGATCGTCGTATCGAAAAGGAGAAAATGATGAAATCGCTGATAGGGATGATTTTCCTCGCGATCGCGTCAACCGCCGGCGTCGCTCGGGCCGAAGGGGTGCCGGCGTTGGGCGCCCTGGCGCCACGCATTGAAATCGGGCAGTGGCTGAGTGGCGAGATCAAGGGGGCCGGGCCGTTCGCCGGGAAGACGGTGATCCTCGAATTTTTTGCGACATGGTGTCGCCCCTGTTGGGCGGCTGTGCCTCACATGAATGAACTCGTCGCGAAATTCGCGAATGATAACATCGTCTTTATTTCGATGACGCACGAAAAGGCCGAGGACATTGCATCCCGCATCGGGATGATGGGCATCAAGTCACGGGTTGCCGTCGATCATGACGGCGCCACGCACGAGGCCTTTGGAATTGAATCGATTCCCTATCTCGTCTTGATCGACCAAAATGGTTTCATTCGCTGGCAAGGCCACCCGATGGCATTTTCGGCAGATCAGCTCGCCGCATTTCTCAAAAGCGTCGGCGTGAAATAGAAGGCACGTGATGGAAACCAAGAACTATCCCGACGCCACCACCGTCCTCACACTCATCGTTCAGGTCGATGCGACGACATCCAAAGAGATCGAAGCAGCCTTGCAGAAGCTTGTTGATGACGGGGCACGCAACATCATCTGCAATTGCAGCCAGACTAAATACATTTCCAGTGCCGGCTTGCGCGTCCTCTTGGCCTATTCCAAATTGTTGAAGAAATCGGGAGGCCGGCTGGGCATCATCTGCCCGAAGGCGAGCTACGCCTATGAGGTGCTGGAGACGGCTGGTTTCAGCGGGATCATACCCGTTTTTGAAAACGAAGCAGACGCCGTCCTCGGAGGGCTCTATGCGCCGCCGGCTTCTTCCGGCACGATGAGATCCACTCCAATCGGGTCGTGATCGGAAAGGGGCACGGATCTGCCTTCCCGCAATTCATGGATGATGACAGGGTTCTCGCAGGCAGCGCCCCTCACGGCGAACCAGTCGATCTTGATCGGACAATAACCACCGTGGTTCCGGAGAGCCCACCGGATAAAGGGAAAACAAAAAGCAGGGACCCATTCGCCGAGATTCTTGCGGGTTTTCGGACAATCCACATCATAAGATGACGTTCGTTCGCCAAGCCTGTTGCAGTTCCTGTAATCGAATCCGCGAGACTCGATCATCTGGAACAATTCTTTTTCAAACCGGTTATAGGGATGGAGGTAGTGATTCCTGATGACGTTGTCGACACCCATGAAAACACGAAGCCAGAAGCCCATGATCGAATGAAATGCGCGAGAAGAATCATAGGTGCTGGTATTCCAATCGCCTCCAATGATCACGTGTCGGTTTGCATCGACATTATCAATCACCTCCTTCATCTGATCATGACGATGGCGTTGAGTCGAGTTGGCATCGAGATGGACGGAGGCAACGGTCACCGGATAGTTGGGGAAATCGATATCGGCGGCGAGGGCCGTCTGAACGCCGAGCCTTTTTTCGCGGCCCTTCATTTTATCCTTCCCGTTTTGGAGGTGAATCGGCCAGGCCTTGCGAATCGGATAGCGGCTCAGGATAGCATTGCCGTGAAGGCCGAGATCGTTTTCGCCCCCGACATCGTATTCAACGCCGGAGCCTTTGGCGAGGTTCAGGTAGCAGGGCACGAAAGCGAAGTGCATGTGGAGCTCGCGAGCAAGTTCCTGTGCAACAGCGCGATTTCCTGATCGCGCCATTCCGACATCGGTTTCCGTCAGAAGCATGACATCGCATTCCTTCAGGTATGGATGCGATCGGAAGGTTTCAATTTGGCCGGCGAGCTGAATGCCGCGCTCCACATTGTAGGCCACAATCCGGTAGCGGGATTTTGCCGGCGATGTGCTCTTTGAATAACTCCCGATTTCGGGCGTTTTGAGCGCGATATCAACCGTCGGTTTGATGGACTGATAGACAGGGCTTTGCAGCAGATCCTCGGTGGACCGGCATCGAGACAATTCGCCCAGGTGGGGCCGTATGCGGGACCGGATCAGGTCATAGATCTGATCTGTCGAGAGTCCGCTGTCGACAACTTGATTCACCGGCATTTCCATATCTCTTATTCTTCCTGCAAAATCATCGCCATCACGAGAAGAGCCATTATAGCAGTGCTCAAACCCCGAGCGCGACGTCCCGACGGTATCGATGTGTTCATGCCTCCCCAGGATCCTCTCCTGGTTCGCTGATATTCCTCCCGGCAGGCACAGCGGACAAAACCGCAGCGCGCTTCCAGTTCTTGCCTCTCCCTGCTTGATCGCCTCCACTTTCCTTCTCCGAGGAACCCGAGACGGCGCCGCCTGCGAATACCACTATGTCTGATCAACCTTGCGGCGTCACGGCTGGTGGAGTCTGTCTACATATTGCGCGCGGCTCTCCTCGCTGAGCGCATCATCTTCGTGTTGACTGCAATCTGGACCCTTGATACCACCCTTGCAATGGAAATTCCGCTGATCAGTGGCCGAACGCCCCTCCAAAGGGGAAAGGGACCGTCCGGACCGTTCCAGCGCCAGTAGCGGAAAACTATTTTTCTATGGCCCACTGAACTCGGCTGAGTTGTTTAGGCTATGAATATCGACGCGAGGATACTCGATTTACTACGCAATTGGCAGTTGAGCATCCATAGCAAAAAAAACAAAATCCTATGTCCACAACATTTGCTCAGCTCACGGCATTCAACTGAAAAATACGATCAATCTCCTTCTTGATGCCATGTGAAGCATCCCAAAGATCGACAGCACGCTGCGCATTCAACCAGAACTCCGGGGTGTTTCCAAACAACCACGAAAGCCGCAGCGCCATTTCCCAGGCTCACCCTCCGAAGTTCCCGGATCAACTCGTTTACCGTCTGGCGTGAAACCCCTATGCCTTTGGCAAACTAGAAACGGTAAGCCCATAATCCGGCAGAAAATCTTCACGTAGCATCTCACCAGGATGAATCGGGCGGACTTTTCTTCCTCTTGTATTTGGAATGCTCATTTTTACCCGCTTTCAGCAATAATCTGTGAGTTCAACGTCGTAGGCATCGCCATCAATGAAACGAAAGCAAATACGCCATTGATCGTTGACGGAGATGGAATATTGCCCTTTACGACCCCGCTCCAACTCATGCAGGCGGTTGCTGGGCGGAACCCTCAAGTCGTCCAACCCAGTCGCCAAATCGAGGTATTCCAATCTCATCGCCGCTCTTTTTGGAATCTCCGGTGGAAACCGTTTCGACTTTCCTGTTTCGTATAGTTCCTGCGTATGCTTGGCGACAAACGTTTTTATCACAGCGTATTTGCAAACTATCACGTGACGCTTGTCAAGCCTTCGCCCGCTTAATTTTCCGTTTTTTGTAATACCTTGAGAGTACCGAGTTCTCTTCCACCCTGAGCCCGTCTTTTCGTCAACCTCCATGCGACACTTTCATGCGCAACTTTGACGCCTCGATGCCGAAGTCGACCCACTCGTCCATCAATTTCTTGAACCGCTTGTAGGCTGCGATTTCCTTTCGGAGCTCCGCCACGCAATCGGGTCTTGCATAGTCGGTTTTGCTCCTCATGTTGCGGGTGTAGCTGATCTGTCAGTAGGGGCCGCTTTTCGCCCTGGGGTCCTTGTACTGGCACGTCAGCGGGCCGGTCTTCAAGAGAGCCTCCTTGATCCAATCGATTTTCCGCTCGATCTGTCTCAGCCTCTCTTCGCTCATCCTTGACTCCTTTCGACGGTGAATCATCGCGGATTTCCGCTCTTTTCGCGATCTTTTCCCTTCCATATATAGCATATATATGCCATACTATGGCCGCATGTTTGTCAAGCCAAATGTCTTCGACTTCAGCGGTGATCTCCTTCTGGTGGAACGCCGTGGAGATGACGGTTTTTTTTCGGCATCCACCGCGCCCTTGGGAGTTTCGATGCACGCGTCGGCCCATCCTTCGCATGCCATCCAATACTCCTCAAGCAGCTTCCTAAACACCTGACCTTCCTGTATTTGTTCTCGGACGACTGCAGCTTGCTCTGCTGTAAGAAACCGGGACTTTGTCTGCCCATCGATACCCCGTGTGAGGCTGTAATATGGCCCATGCCGGTTTTCTGCGCTGCTGGCGCAGCCGCAACCAGGCTTGCTGCACTTGACGTATCTCTCGGACAGCGACCCCCGGCGCATTGGGTGGTGCCGAGCCAGATCCGCCGCGAGCTCGCTTACATTGGGTGGTATGTCGGTGATGCGTGCCATTATTCCTCCTTGCGGCTATTATAGCCGTAAGACAAGACAAAATCAAACCCATAAATGCGCCCTCCAATTCCTATGACGTGCACCCCAGATAGAGGAGTCGCTTGACGTGATACAAATAGGCGGCATGAATCCCAGTGGCGCGAATCATCATGTTGTCATAGATGAATTCTGCAGGGCGTGTTGAGTTGGCCCATATGCCCCCCACCGTCCCGGCAACGAGAAAGACATACTCAGGGCGATTGGCTCGGAACCAGTAGTTCACGGCTGCCTGATTACGGAGGTCAAGCTGATCCCGTGTCGGTGTCAGGACATTCTTGAATCCCTCTGCCTCCAAACGGCGGAGGATCGCAGATCCGACAAGACCACGATGACCTGCGATGTACACTCGCGACTGTAATGAAATCAACTGATCGCTCATGTTGAGCCCCATCCCCGATCAGGCGCACTGCATACATTCAATTGTGTCACATCAAACTGACTCATATTAACTCCCCCCTCATTTCGCTCCGGAGGATCTCGGCATAAAAATTCACATCGGCTCGATCTGCATCACACTCAAAAAGCATGTGTTGTCCATCAGCACTCCGTCCCTTCGACCCGACCTGCTTCAAATGAAGCGGGGGTCTGGCGAAGCATGTCCCTAGCTCTGGGATTGACCCTCCCGGTCTTCTCATGACCACTCCGCCCAATTGCCCATTTTCGTTGACTTCGATGCAGGTTCGTGACAAATTTAGTTCGTGCAACCAGCTGAAATCCTCTTTCCTGGCAAACAGAACGTTCGAGAGAATCGTTTAGGATCGGGGAGGCAATTCGTAGAAACGGTGATTGACCCTTCTCGTTTCTTCTCGTGCCATGGTCCTTCTTTCCATGATCGGACAGGAGTGCTTCAATCAGAAGCATGGTCACTCACGGACTTGCTCTAATCTGGAAGGATGGGTTCATGGATCGGAGAGGACCGACATCACTCCCTGATGGCGAGGCGGACGGTCATCTAAATCGCGGACCGCGCCGAGGGTTGTTCCAGTAAGATGGACAACATAGCCATCCAAGTCCAGCATCTTTCGAAGATGTACCGACTCGGAGAGTTGCACAGGTACCGGACACTTCGAGATTCGCTTGCAGGAGCCATCGCACGTCCTCTCAGCAGGCTGAGAAAGAGACGTACAGAGCCATTATCCCTTCGTCCCATCGAAAGATCCCTGGACAGTACGATTTGGGCACTGAATGACGTTTCTTTCGAAATCCGTGTCGGAGAGGTCGTCGGGATCATCGGCCGAAATGGGGCCGGAAAAAGCACGTTGCTCAAGATACTCTCACGCATCACCGAGCCCACTTCAGGCCGGGCAGAAATTCAGGGCCGAGTGGGCAGCTTACTCGAGGTCGGCACGGGATTCCACCCGGAACTGACCGGGCGAGAAAACATCTTCCTCAACGGCGCCATACTCGGCATGAAGAAAGCGGAGATCATCGCAAAGTTCGACGAGATCGTCTCCTTTGCAGAGGTCGAGAAATTCCTGGACACGACCGTGAAGCATTACTCAACGGGAATGTATCTCCGCCTGGCGTTTGCCGTTGCAGCACATCTGGAACAGGAGATACTCCTCATCGACGAAGTGTTGGCTGTAGGCGATGCTGCTTTTCAGAAGAAGTGTTTGGGGAAGATGGGAGAGGTCGCGAAGTGTGGGCGTACGGTTCTGCTCGTGAGTCACAACATGAGTGCGATCCGGCAGCTCTGCTCGCAAACCCTTTGGATTGATGAGGGCAAGGTGAAGGAGATTGGACCACCGGAGACGGTGATTAGAGACTATCTGATCGGCAAGCAGGAAGAGACAGCGGTGCGGATCTGGGAGGATCCCAAGAGCGCCCCAGGAGGCGAGAATGCACGGCTTCGGGCGATCCGGATCCTGGGCCCCAGCGGTGAGGTCGGGGCTAAGTTGGATATCAAGCTTCCCTTCAGTGTGGAGATTGAGTACGAAATCTTCCGCCCCATCCGTAATTTCCGGATTGGATTCAGGTTGTCGACGAGCGATGGTGTTATTGTTTTCACCACAGCCGACATGGAAGGATGCTCCACCGAGTCGGACCCGCTCGATCCCGGGGTCTACGTCAGTCGATGCCGCATCGAAGGCAACTTTCTCAACGAAGGGGACTACCATATCCTCAACCTCTGGGCCGATATCCCATTTGTCCGGGTCTTGTTCCTCGTCGAAGACTGCCTCCGTCTGTGTGTCGAGCAAACCGGGGGTGTCAGTGGGCGTTTTGGGGAGCGGTGGGCGGGTGTGATCTGTCCCGATCTCGCATGGACGAGAAAACGAGTGAAATGAAAACGCATTCCGTGCGGGCAATACAAGGGCACCCTTGATGAAGAACGTCCTGCTGATGAACCCGGTCAAACAGGACGGGATCGTCACAGATCGGCTCCACATGGGATTGAGCCTGCTGGCCCAGATACTTGAAGAGGGGGGCCACACCGTGAGAATCGTGGATTACGCCTTTCTCAGAGGAATGGGGAGAGAGGTGCGGGCACCCGAAGTTGAAGAGGTCATCACTGATTTCCAGCCGGATGTGGTCGGAGTGACCGTCTTTACCTACTTCTACGATGAATGTTTGAAATTGGTCGAGCGGATCTCCGCGTGCACTCAGGCACCCCTCATCCTGGGTGGACCCCACTTCGCCGTTTTTCCCGAGGATTTCCGTCAGGATCCACGGGTGAGTTATATCGTGCGAGGCGAAGCCGAGGACGTGATCCTGGAACTCGTGAACAACGCGACTCGGGGGAAGAGGTCGGTCTTCATCCAGGCACCATCGCCTTTAGCCGGGGAAATCCCGAAGATCAATCTCGATGCCGCGGCAGGTAATCCACATCTCAAAGTCTATCAGATACAGCTCAGCCGCGGTTGTCCCTATGGCTGCACGTTCTGCTCGGTCCATCAAGTGAGTTCAAGGACGATCCGAGCTCGCGACATTGACGTTTGTCTCGAGCAGATCTGCGAGGCAAAAGATCGCTGGCCTTCCATCGAGACCGTCTGCATCACGGATGATTGTCCGACATACGACCGGGAGCGATTCAAACGGTTTCTCAGGGGGTTCGCCGAGCGTAAAATCGGCGGCACGATCTGGGTGGACAATATGCGTGCCAACTTGCTCGACGAGGAGATGCTGCAGCTTTATGTCAAGGCGGGCGGCTCGAATATCTGTCTCGGTGTGGAGACCGGTCATCCCGAGGTCTTCGACGCAATAAACAAAGGGGAGTCGCTCCAGGACATCCGCTATGCCGCGGAAATGATCCACAAATACCGCCTGGCACTCGGCCTCTGTTTCGTGATCGGCCTTCCTGGAGACACCCTTGAACGCCATCGGGCTTCCATGCAACTGGCCCGGCAGATCAAACCGGATTACATCTTCTGGAATATGTGCATTCCCTGGCCGGGAACCGGGATCCACAGATGGTATATCGAGCACGGAACAATCGGCGACATCCGCAACTTTTCGACTCTCATCGATCCACAGGTTCGCTTCAGCGACCCGGTGGCCGTTTCAGCCGACTTCCCGAAGCAAGATCGGATTAAAGCCTGGTTGATGGCGAATCTCGAGACTCATAACTATTTTCACTTATCCCACCTGGGCCGCATTGTGAGACTCGTTGCACGTTATGGACTATATGGTTCGTTGTTCATCTACCTTCGCCGGTATGCGGGCCGCGCGATGAAGCGGCTGTGCGTCGAGACGAGAAAGCGGACCGGCTGCTGGAAGGGTTCGGTTGAACTCTGACAATCGTGTAGAGGCCCCGATCTGAATGCATGATCGCTGGCGGTGAGAAAACGAGTACTCATGAAACACATTACAAGGGCAATCCGGGCGTTCAGAGCTGCTTCCTATGCACGTGCCAGGGGAATCCCGGGCATCGAGTTCGATCAATTCGGCCGAACGCTCGGGCTCGGGCTTCTGTTGAGGGGCCATTGGGCCGGTCTGAACTATCTGCTCAATCCGGTTTCCATCGTGCGGTACTTCGAGTTCCCCTGCGTGCTCTCCTTCCTCCCCCACGCGCCGGCGAAGTGTCTTGACATCAGCTCACCGAGACTTTTCAGCCTCTTCGTTGCCCAAAGATACTCGTCGGCTTCGATCCTGATGCTGAACCCGGACCGAGAGGACATCACTGAAACAGCCTCTCTTATTCAGAAAAATCGAATCACCAATATCCGAACGCAATGCGCCGGCGTTGATTTCCTTGAACAACACGGCATGGCATATGACTGCATCTGGTCCATTTCCGTGATCGAGCATATCTCAGGGGCAACTGACGATCAGCAGGCACTGAAACTCATGTTTGGAGCCCTCAACGTCGGGGGCCGGCTGATTCTGACCGTACCGGTAGATCGCAGGTATTGGGTCGAATACCGGGACCGGCCCTATTACGGTACCGTCAGTATCCCGGATGCATCAGGCCGGTTCTTTTTTCAACGCCACTACGATGCGAAGGCCATACAACGGCGCCTGGGTGATGTGATAGCCCGCGAACCTCGCGGGATTCGGTGGTTCGGCGAAAAATCACCCGGGCGGTATTCACGATACGAGGAGAGATGGATGCGAGAGGGACTCGATTGCACAGTGAACGATCCGAGGGAGATCGCAGACAATTTTCGAGAATTCGCGGCATGGGATGAGATGCCCGGAACAGGTGTATGCTGTTTGATGTTCGAAAAATAACGGGGCCGGATGGAGAACCCCGATTCCAACCGGGGACACGTTCATGAAACGGACCTCTCTCCTGGTGAGTGCGGTTCAACCGGGAAAGTGATTTTCTTATCGAGGCGCTGTCTCAGCCGGATGTGCTCAGAGTAATCTTGAAACCCATCAAATACCACCTCGATGTTCTGCAGTTCCTGTCGCATGCCCGCCTGCCTCATTGCTCTCTCCCAAACCTCAACCGGGGTCCTCTGATTCCAATTCCCTGTAATCGCATGGCACAGGCGTTCGAGCTTCGATTTCCCTTGACATGAGTTCATCGCAGGCCTACATTTGCCTATGCTTCAACAGCGATCACCGCAAAGCGATGGCCAAACACACTCATCCTCCATCTCCAGGAACAGAGGATGGATGTCAATAACCATACACGCACACCCGGTCTACTACGCCTGTAGTGTTTCTAGAACAAACCAAGCGAACACCTCTGTCCCCCGGAGCAGAGGTGCCCGTATTGCAGGATCAGGGGTTCGCATCAACATGTGACAAGAGATCTGCCTAGGCAGATATTCTATCCCTATTCTCTGATGCCCTCTTTGGAAAGGCGAATGCGAAGATATATCCCGAGTTTAGATAAGAAGAAGCAGCAGGAGTTGGTCCGGGCGGGAATCCTCTCATTCGAATGTCATGGTGCGGGAAGGTGGAGATCCACGGTGGGTATCATGCCGTTTTCGCCAATCCGACGGGTGCGGCACAGTGCCCTTGCCACTGGAGCAGCGGAACACACAACTCGCTCTGTCCTCAATCCTTATTCCCAAAGCTAGGGGATCAAACAAAATGGCGAAGCGATCAATCCCGGTAGCAGCGGCAGACCTTGGCGGGAACGAAGAGCAGTATGTTGTCGACGCCATCAGGAGCACCTGGATCTCCTCGACGGGAGTCTACATAGGCCGGTTTGAGAGTGAATTTGCGAAGCTCTGTGGAACTCGCGCCGCCATAGGTGTCTGCAATGGCACTGTCGCGCTGCACCTGGCGTTGCTGGGACTTGACGTGCGACCGGGGGACGAGGTTCTTGTCCCATCCCTCACGTACATTGCGACAGCGAACGCATGCCGATACGTGGGCGCCGAGCCGGTATTTGTGGATGTCGATCCGGAAACCTGGTGCATCGATCCCGGCAAACTGGAGCCGGCCATCACGCGGCGAACCAAAGGCATCATCGCCGTGCACTTATACGGCCACCCTGCCGACATGGATGCCATCTGTTATCTTGCCGGTGTGCACGGGTTGTGGGTGGCAGAGGATGCCGCCGAGTCCCATATGGCCCGATACCGTGGGAGACCTACCGGCGGACTCGCGCAACTGGCGACGTTCTCTTTCTACGGAAACAAGATCTTCACCTGCGGCGAGGGCGGAGCCCTGACGCTGTCCGACCCCCAACTCGAGCTCAGGCTCCGGACACTTCGCGGGCAGGGCATGGATCCTGCCCGCAGGTACTATTTTCCAGTCACCGGATACAACTTCCGAATGACTAATATTCAGAGTGCAATTCTGTGCGCGCAGCTCGAGCGCCGCGAACAGATCCTTGCGAAGAGGCGTAAGATCTTCTCTGCCTACCGGGAGCGACTCGAAGGAATCTCCGGGATCGGCTTACAGCCGAATGCCGGATGGGCCGAAGCCGCACCGTGGCTTTTCAGCATCGTGGTTGATGAAAAGAGTTTCGGTCGAACCCGGGACGAGCTTGCGAGCCTTCTGGCTGAAGAGGGTATCGAGACCCGCCCCTTCTTCCTTCCTCTCCATCTGCAGCCACCGTTTCGTCAACAATCCGTGGAACGCGGTGAACGGCTGCCACATACGGAGTATCTCGCATCCCGAGGCCTCAATCTTCCGACCTATAACACTTTGCCAGAAGAGGACATCGAATTCATCGCGGATCGCATTCGAGCCCAAAGGAGGTAGTGTGATCTGCGAGGGTGGGAGAGAAGAGGCAGGTCCGATCGAATTCCGCCGCCTCCGCCCGGAGCTCGCAGAGGAGTTCGAGAGGTTCTTCCAGACGATCAACAATCCAGAAGATCTCTCATTCTTCCACCCTCATGCTTTCACACCTGAGAAGGCGCGAGAGTTATGCGAGTACACAGGGAGGGATCTTTATTACGTCGCATACGATGGAAGTGCGATCCTGGCCTACGGAATGTTGTGTGGCTGGGATGAAGGCTACGAGATACCGAGCCTGGGGATCGCCCTTCATCCCGCGGCTCGGGGGCGAGGACTTGCCAGAACATTCATGCTATTCCTTCATCTGGCAGCCAAGTGGCGCGGCGCGTCGAAGGTCAGGCTGACCGTCTTCAAGGACAACGTCCCAGCAGTTCGTCTCTACACCGGCTTGGGATATCTCTATCAAGAGAAGAACGATCAGGAGTATGTCGGGTTCATCGACCTCTAGCCGGGCTGATGAGGCAGCATCCTCGGCCCCTCGGACAGACTCGGCATTTCCTTTCAGAATCGGGCTCCTGTCGGAGGATCTCATGTCCTGGGGAGGAGGGATCGATTTCCTCAGAACGATTGCCGATGCTCTGCTGCAATCGGCTCGTGAGCACGGCCGAATCGCCGAACTGTTCGTTCTCGCGCCAGCGCAGTCATTCTATGCACGGATACGGTCGAGAATCGCTCCCGTCTATCACTGGCTCAAGGAAGACTGTGGGCCACACGGAGGACGACAGTTGCGCGAGGCACTTGAGCAAGGGGCCACGACGCTGTCTCAAAGGTGGCAGCTCAACCACCTGCTTGAGGCCCTCCCGCCAGGGCTCCGCGTTCTTCGTTATCGAACCGACCAGGAGATCCACGAAGCGACGAAAAAACACAGGCTTTTGTGCGTGATGCCCTGTATACGTCCCCTGTCACCCTCGGTGAGAGTTCCCTGGATTGGGTACATCTACGATTTCCAACACCGCCATCTTCCAGACATGTTTTCCGCCGAAGAAAAATCCTGCAGGGACAAAGCTTTCGGGGTGCTGGTATCCAGTGCCCGCTGCGTAATTTTCAATTCGAAGGATGCACGTCAGGACTGTCTTGACGCTTTCCCAGATAGGCGCGCGGAGCTTATTTCGCTTCCCTTCGGTGCATCGCCGCGGCCGGATTGGCTGGATGGACGCCCCGAATTACTTGACGGCTATCGACTTCCGTCGCAGTACTTCCTTGTATCCAATCAGTTCTGGAAGCACAAGAACCATCATGCCGTCTTCGATGCGATACGCATCTTGCGAGATCGATTCGGTCTGCCTGACGTCCGCCTCGTCTGCACCGGTGGGCCGTGGGAAAGCCGGGATCGTGAGTACTATCCATCACTCCTCCGATTCCTCGATGAGAACCAGCTGAACGAGCATGTGAGGCTCCTGGGGTTCATCCCCAAGCGGGTGCAGATTGAAGTGATGAAACACGCGCTGGCGGTGATTCAACCAAGCCTCTTTGAGGGAGGCCCCGGGGGCGGCGCTGTTTATGATGCCATCTCTCTCGGGGTTCCTGTCATTCTTTCCGACATTCCTGTTAATCGGGAATTAACCGCTGATCTTGGATCGCTGGACTTCTTCGATCCACTCGATTCCTACTCACTTGCACGATGTATGAAAGATCATCTTTCGACGCCTCGTGAGAGGCGGAGGAGTAGGGAAGAGTTGATTCAAGCGGGGGCAGCTCGAGTTCAGGCACTCGGTAATGAGCTGTGGAGAATCATTGATCTCATCATAAATGAGCGCCATCCGACGTAGCCGAATCACCACATCATTCGTGTCAAATGACATCGGCAAAGGTTCTCTCCATCCGCCGGAAATAGATCAGTCCGGCGATGATCACAAGGAAAACGACGGCGGTGGAGATCAGGATCATGCAACCGGGGACAGGGGCTTTGCCGATGAGAGCCCAGCGAAATCCTTCGACGACCCCTGCCATTGGATTCAAGCCGTAAATCGGGCGAACCCATTCGGGGATCAGCGTGCTGGGATAAGCCACAGGAGTCGAGAAAAACCAGATCTGAATCAGGAACGGAATCACATATCTCACATCCCGATACTGGACGTTCAGCGCCGACAGCCAGAGACCAACCCCAAGAGCTGTACAGGTCGCCAGAAGCAGGAAAAAGGGGAGTGAGACAATCGCAGCCGTTGGGGTCATGTGATACGCGGACATCATGATCAGGAGCACCAAAAAGCCGATGAAAAAATCCAGTAATCCAGCCAGCACCGCGGCTATCGGTATGACAAGTCGCGGGAAATAAACTTTCGTGAGGAGTTGTCGATTGACAACGAGGCTGTTGGATGACTCGTTGAGCGAATGAGCAAAGAGCTGCCACGGCAAAAGGGCGCAGAAGACAAAGAGAGGATAGGGTATGTTATCGGAAGGGATTTTGGCGAGTCGCCCGAAAATCACACTGAATACAATCATGGTGAGAAGCGGCTGCAGAATAGCCCATGCAGCTCCGAGAAAAGTTTGTTTATAGCGAACTTTAATATCTCGCCAAACCAGGAAATAGACCAGCTCGCGGTATTCCCACAAGTCCTGGAGTTTGAGTGCCACCCGGCCATGGCTCGGTTCGATTGTGATTGTTTTCATCCATTAACCGCGATAGGGAATCGTGCACATGGGATACCCTGCGGAAAAGCGGCTCGAATGTCCATTGGTGCGGTCTTCACTCTCATGTTCAGTCGACATATAATAGCTTGGCCTGATCAGTGGATCAACATGACACCGAATGGACCTCTGTGATCACGAATAACACGCAGCGCAAATCCAAGGAGTGCCACGTGCCTTCACCATCGCTCAGCATCGTGACTCCGTCATACAATCAACTCGGGTTTTTGAAGGCATGCATCGCCAGCATCGAGATTCAAGCCTATCCCGAAGTTGAGCACCTCGTTCTGGATGGAGGATCTCAAGACGGAACAGCTCAATTCCTTGAAGATCATCCGGATCGAGTCACATGGTGGCGCAGTCATCCCGACAGAGGTCAGTCCCATGCCCTGAATGAGGGGTTCTCCCGCGCCACCGGCGATTGGATTGGATGGCAGAATTCGGACGACTTTTATTTTCCCGGCGCATTCTGGATCCTGGCACACTGCGTGGAACAACATCCTGAGGTCGGTGTGGTCGTCGGCGATGCCGCCATCGCTGATGAATATGGGGTGATGAAACACCTGATTGGGGTTTCGCCTGTCCCGCCTCGAATATGGCTTCACGGATATTGGCCCTACAATCAAGCCGTTTTCATCCGTCGGGATGTGCTCGAGAAGGCCGGCCCGATCGATGAATCTTTGCATATACACATGGACACGGATCTGCTTGCCCGGATCGCGCTCCTGGAGCCTCGTGTCGCCTACATCAATCACCCTCTCGGAGCATTCCGGAAGTATGCGGGGACGAAAACCGAGAGTGCCGAGCAGATCGGCCGGATCCGTTTGGAAAGGGAAATCCTGGAGGCGCGATACGGACGGAAGCTATGGCCATTACCTGGATTTGATTGGCAGCGGCATAGGATCACCCACCATGCCTGGACCTTCCGGACATGGGGATTCAGCGCCCTTATCGGACGGTTAGGCCAGCGCATATCTAGAAGAATGGTCGAACACATCGCGATCCGCTGACCCCCTCTTTCACTTTCCCTTTATGCCCCCTTACCTGGGCCGTCCATATGCAATACAATAGCGTTGCGGCGTCATGGAAAGATAGTGGAACGATGAACATGTACTTGTGACCGGGGCAGGTGGCTTCATCGGGAGCCACCTCGTCGAGAGACTTCTCATCGAGGGGGTTCGTGTCCGCGCCCTCATTCAATACAATTCCATGAATGACCGGCATCTCCTGTCCGCAAGCGACTCTCGTAACCAGGAGAACCCTTTTTACAAAGGATGACACCGCTGTTCCTAGCAGCATCCGGAACGAGCACGGAATGTCCGAATTACGCCCGATGACCGGATTCAATTCTTGCGCGGGCGCCTATCGGAATCCATGGCGCTCAATTGCACGGCGAATTCATGTATTCGCGGAGAGCGAGGTCGCCGACCAGCTCCTCCGCTTGCCTTCTCCGAGGAACCCAAGACGGTGCCGCCTGTGAATATTGCTATATCTGATCAAACCCTGGGCGCCACTACGGGTGGAGTCTGATAAGACAAATTTGAGCCCTTGAGAAAAAGGATATATCCTATTGCGATGAAGAGAAGCATTGTGATCCCTCTCATCATGTTCGCCTTCATTCTGTCGATCTTCTATATCTCGCCTCCACAACCGCCTTCGGATTCTTACTACACCTTACTCGTGAGTGAAACACTACTAACAAAGGGACGACTCTGGTTGGACGATTGCTTCAAGCAGCCATTGAATCCGGGCCGATATCCCGGAATCAACGAGACCGGATACCCCTATCAAGTGGAGATCAAGCGGGGGCACATTTATAACAGCTATCCATTGGGAAACGCATTTCTTTGTGTGCCGATCGCCGCGGTTGCGAAGATGATGGGATATTCCTTTCATTTCAAGAATGGGGTTTACCATGCAGCCAACGAAGAACGCGTCCAGCAAATCGCCGCATCCTTCTTGATGGCGTTTCTTTGTCTTGTTTGGTACCGCACGGCGAACCGTTTTCTGCCTGACTCGTGGAGTGTCGGCATCGCCATTGTGATGACTTTGGGAACATCGGTATGGAGCACATTATCGAGGGCTCTCTGGATGGACACCTGGGGCATCCTTATTCAGTCCCTTGTAATAGATAGATTCGTCGCAGTCAGGATCTCCGGCGCACGTTTTCGTCCACTTCTCGTCGCAACTCTCTGCTCATGGTCATTCATGATCAAGCCGACTTATTGCATCTTCATCGTCGTCATTTCGATATATATATTGATGGTGCATAGGGTGCATTTTCTTTCTTTCGCTTCCACAGGCGTTTTCTGGCTTGGCGTTTTCATTGGAAGTTCACTCTGGAATAATGGCCAAATTCTCCCCAGCGAAAATACAAATGCCACTTTTCTTTTTCGGTGGCAAAATATACCTGAGGGGTTTGCCGGCATCTTGATAAGCCCCGCCCGTGGTCTATTTGTTTATAGCCCGATGCTATTGGTAGCAGGCTATCTGCTCATCAAGTATTGGAAGAAGCTCCCTCTGCACGATCTCACGAAAACGGCGTTATTATTTTCTGCTCTCCATGTCTTTCTTGTTTCGAGTTATGCTCTCTGGTGGGCGGGGTTTTCTTATGGACCTCGCTATATGGCGCCTCTTTTACCATGGTTCCTGCTCGTGATTGTCCAGGGACTTGCCGGGTCGGCGGAGAGCATTAAACCCAACGGTCGCTATTCTCCCCACCTCGGCGTTGGGTTCCAACTTTCTGCCGGCAGTCTTATCATCGTCAGCGTTTGGATGCACGGCCATGGAATTTTTTCTGTCTATCCTCATCTCTGGAATGAGATGCCGCGGAATGTTAACCTGTGGACCACACGAGCATGGGATTGGAGATATCCTCCCTTCCTCGCAGGCATCATCAATGTCCCGCCGCCGCTCGACTATCGTGTTTTAACACCGGGCAGGCCTATTCTCATGACTCAACCGGACTGTCTGCAATTCCTTTGGGAAGGATGGGGAACACCGGGAGCCACCGGCTGTTGGATGATTGACAACCGCGCTCGTGTCTTTTTCGCTCTCCGGGAAAAAGAACACTTGATCGCGCAGATGACATTGCGTCCTTACATTCACACGCCTGAAATCACATCCCAACGCCTTCAGATCAGTTTCAACGGGACTCGAATTGGAGATCTCATTCTGCGTTCACCTGAAAAATCCGTTTTCGCATTTTCGTTGCCGATAGAGTCCATGAGGGTGACAAATGATCTGATGTTTGAAGCGCCCGATGCCCGCCCCGCTCGCGAGTCACAGAAAAATACGGATATGAGGCGCCTCTCAGTTCTTGTTAGTGAGATCTTAATTAAGACGGAAGGATCATAAAAAATCGAGAACCTATAGGATTCGATTTGTAATGCTGTTGGCATTATTCATTTCCTATTGGCTGCACTGTGTCATGGCCTGCATTTTTTGGGCAATTGTGGCTTGATACACAACCTCACAGAGAGTTATCGCCAAGTGTGAACTCATCTCACTACAGGAGCTGTGGAGGAAGTATCGCGCCCGGCTGACGCACATCGTCCCACATTCGATTACGTCGTGATGAATTGTTTTGTTCCGTCAATGCGCGGCGATTGTGCGACAAACGCATGGATTGGCACTTGGAATCCAGCCGGCCGAGCATCTCACGGCCTCATCGTATTGAGATATTGAAAAAACTGTCGTTCCGGATGCACGGTTCCCTTCGAGCTTATTGGCTGAAGTGAAAAAATCAGTTCGCAGTGGTTCATAAAAGGCTTTTTGGCCTATAATCCCGGGTGATCTGGGGGAGACATCTATGCCACCGGCTGAAGTGTCGAACAGCGGATGGATCGCTCTATCCTGAACCTGATATCGTGCTTGCAAAAAAACTGAAGAAAACATACGAGGTGCCTGTCTAATGAGGCATGAAATGAATGAGGCCGGATTGGTTAAAGGATGCCTGGCTGGGGAAGCCGACAGCCAGGGGAAACTCGTTAGGGAGTATTTGCGCATGGTTCTGAGCATTACCTGGAGATTCACGCGCGATGAGAGTCGTGCCGAGGATCTGTGCCAGGAGGTTTTCGAGAGGGTCTTCAGGAACCTCGGCGGTTTCCGCGGAGAATCGGCTTTGAGCACTTGGATATATTCGATCGCTGTCTCGCATTGTATCAATAGCAGACAGAAGCTATCGTTGGAATCAGCCTGCATCGAGGACGCGGGCGTGACGGAATCTCAAGACCCGACACCCGAACAGGAGGCGATCATTGGAGAGATGTCGACCGCTGTCCATCAAGCTGTCAACAGCCTGCCGGAGAAATACCGGGCCGTGATGATCCTGAGTGCATTTGATGACCGGACAGCCGGCGACATCTCCAACATCCTCAGAATTCCAGTGGGCACCGTCTTTTCACGATTGAATAAAGGCCGGGATATCCTTCGCAAAAAGTTGTCGGGTTTCATCGGCGGAGGGAAAAGATGATCGGAAAAAGGTGCGACCCAATCACTTTGGCTCGCCTGGTGGACGACATTCTTCACCGGGAAACCGGAGAACCGGATTCGATCTCCCGCTATTTGGAAAATCATCCGGATTCACTTGAGTTTTTGCCCCTGTCGGAACGAGCAGGGTTTGCTGAACATGTGAGCAGATGTGGCGAGTGCGGTGATTTTCTAAAAGAACAAGTGGCGATCGGCTTGGTTTTGAAAAAAAGTGAATTTCGAATCCCGGCAACATTCAACGAGGATCAGGTTCGGCGGCTGGAGGAGCGGATCGTAAAACGCGCCGCGTTTCTGTCCACTGCGCCTGCCGGGAAGAATATCTGTGAACCAGGAATCGAACACGTTTTCAAAAAAATCTGGAGATTTACAAAGGAGACAATCATGGCTGACGTACTGACAAGCACAGGCAAAGTGAAATGGGCGGCCATCGGCGCTGTCTGCGGCATGGCTGTGACATTGGTGGTGTATTTTTCGATCATTTACCCCTGGCCGACTTCGAGGGAAGCCGTCGGCACCATGGGAGGAGCTCAGAAAGCAGAGCGCTATCGCAATCAGCAGATGTCGCAGAAAGACATCGTGACCCAGGTACCGACAACAGCGCAGCAAAGAGAGCAGATCCAGAAGATTCTCGCGAAGATTAATTATGTGACGATCATGAAGTCGCCCTACGTCCAGAAGGCCTCGCAGGATGCCGTTGCCATGGCATGGAATAGCTCGAATCAGGCCGGAGTCGGCGGAGGCATGGCAAGTGGAGTTGTTGGACCGGGTATGCAGGGCCTCGCGATGACCGCTCTGCAGAACGCTGTGAGCGCGGTCGCGAACTCCGCGCCCAACTCCGTCAAAAGCATCCTCATGAACACTTCAGTCATCAATAGCCTGCAGAACGCCACGAATGTTGCGCTGCAAAATACGATCGCATACCAGGTCAATTCTTCCATGCAAAATGCGTTTCTCCTCGTCTGCAATAGCAGCCTGCAAAACCTGGCCTTTAATAGCCAATCCATGCAGGGGGCGATGGCGGACCCAAAAATGCAAGATGCCATCGCAAAGGCCCTCCAGGATAGCCTTCAGGGATTCCTGGCATCAAGCTCTTTGCAGAAAGTCGTAACTGATTCAATCGCGATGAACTATGGGATACTTCTCATCGATAGTCAGGCCATGACCGGGATTCAAACCGCGCTGAAGGACAATCTGGAAGTTGCGATCCGATACAGCTTCATCGAAATGAAGGACAAGGTTGTGGGCATCGGAGCTCTCAGCCCCGCAACTCAGGCGGCCATTCAACAGGCTGTGCTGGCGACATACGGCGCCGCCATCGCCGTTTCGGGAGTGCAGGGCGCAGCAGCACAGCAGGCTGTCGGCCTTGCCGGATCATTTCAACTCATCGCCATGCAAGGGCTCTTGTCGGGCCAGATAGACAACAACTTGGAGCTCTTACAGGGCTTCATCGGCATGCAAGATAAGCTCGCTGAGAGCACCGGAGCCATTCTGATGTCCGGCGGCAACTATCCCATCCCACGATAGGAGTAACAATATCTGACATAGTTGGGGGTAGTTATCCATGGCCTGGATTCCCACGCACGGGAAATGCCCTGACCTGGCCGCTCGCTGCGGAAAACTAAACGTGCGCCGTTCCACCATGGAACGGTCGGGATGTTCGCGAAGATCTCGGAAGCGAGGACGATTGGCAGGTGCGCCTCGAAAGACCAATGAGGATGTCCAAGCAGCCGACGAAGGACGCTTCCAGAAAGAGCACGGCCTGGGGTTTCTCTCTGCTCCGCGGCGGCGGTTTCATCAGCCAGGATCCGAGTCGACAAGGTGATCGAGTTGGCGCCGCAGCGGCTTCGATGCCTATTTCGGCTCTCCCCATCCCGAGCCCGAATTGAGGACCTTCGATGACATCGAGTGGATGACTCGCGTCACGAATCACATCCCGGACCGAGACGCTCACCTCGCGCACTACTGTTCTGCGGGAAATCCGGAAAGGGTCCAAGATGCCATATCGCTATGCCATGCAAGATGTCCGTCATTGCTTTCACCGATCCAGCGCCTCCCGGACCTTGGAGGCCAGGTCTTCCATTGAGAACGGCTTCTGGATGAAATACACCCCTTCATCCAGCACGCCTCGGTGGGCGATGACGTTGGCCGTATATCCCGACATGAACAGGCGCTTGAGGTCCGGATAGAGGGACAAAAGGTTTTTGGCCAGGTCCCGGCCGTTCATCTCGGGCATGACCACGTCGGTCATGAGCAGGTGGACCTCGCCAACGTGCTCCCTGGCCAGGCGAATGGCCTCGCCCGGAGTGCTCGCGGCCAGCACGGTGTAGCCCTGCCGCTCGAGCATTCTCCGTGTCACCTTCAGGATGGCCGACTCGTCTTCCACCAGCAGGACGGTCTCGTGGCCGCGCGCAGCAAGCGTCGCCTGACCTTTGTTCTGCATCTGCCCGGCCTTGCCCGCATGCCGGGGCAGATATATCTTGAACGTCGTTCCCAGTC
>CAIWXX010000023.1 GCA_903916735.1 uncultured Acidobacteriota bacterium | reverse complement strand
TCCAATACTGTTCACTTAAGTATGCGAATCAGAGGGTGAACGACCCCGAGCTGCTGTAGCCTTTGCCCCCTTTTGCGGAGATTGTAGCTGCTCATCTTCTTTTTGACGCCGCGCTGATTGCGCCTTCCCCGGCTCGACACAACATGGACGGCGAGTACCTCATCGAGGACAGCCTCATGGAGCAATGGTAAGTCCTCAGGGGGGAGCAGCGACGAACCGCTGCAACCTGCGCCTCACAACACGCACAGCGTGAAGGAACGAGAGTTGGTCCACATCGACATCGCCCTTGAGCGCGGCTTCATGCATCAGACCCCGGACGGCATAATGAGCAAGCAGCAGTCCGTAGACTTCTTGCCGCACCAGTTCCGGCGTCTTGCTGCGCAACACGATACGAGCGCCTCGCAGGTGCGTCTTGAGCTCATCCAGAGATGTTTCGATCTCCCATCTTTCATGGTACAGGGCAGCCAGTTCGTTGGCGGGAGCTCCAGCCGGATCCAGGATCGTCGTCAGGAGACGGTAGAGAGGTTCCGTTTTCGCAACGCCTTCAAGTGTATATTCAATCACCCTGACATCGACCCCCTTGGTATCCTTCCGTCGATGATGGGTCGTCCGGTAGATCTTGCTCAGATAAGAACCATCCGGCAGACGCCGGTTGCAGGGCAGGTTCATGCCTACTTTAACCCGCCACAGCAGAGCCACTCCGGGCTTGCTCGCCTTCGCCCACCGTTTATAGGAATAATAATATCGGTCCGCCAAGCACAGCATACCCTCCTTAATAGAACCGATCGCGATATCTGCCAGCGCCGCTTCGCCGGTGCTGTATCCGGCGATTTGGGCGCCAAACAGCACATGGGTCCCGTTTTCCACCAAAGATACCATCCGGATCTGGGGGAAGCCGCTCTGTCCGCGGGCCGCAGTGGGCCGCCCAAACGCTTTTTCGTTCTCATCAGTGTCAGCCACATCCATCGTGGTGCCGTCCACGCTCACTATTTTCCAGGTGCGATACCAGGCCCCCCGAGTTTTAGCTTGGGCGATTGGTACCACTACTTCATCATAGAGCCGCTGCAACGGCTCCGCACCCAATCTGGTTCGCGCCTGAGAAATGCCCGACTTGCCCGTGACCTTTATCGTGTCGCTGGGGCCAAGCAACCAACGAATTCCTTCCAGAAGGCACCGCAGAACCTCCTGGTAGGAAGACTGCATGTAGAGCGTCAGCGCTATCACGTAGTAAATGACCACATGAGCTGGAAGGTCCCGCTGGCGCTCGCTCGTCCGTTCTGTCCGCCTCAGAATGTCGTGCACCTTGTCCAGCGGGAAGGCGGCCGCAATAACGCCGAGGCTAATGTAATCGGTAAGACGAGCTCCCTTGGGCAACTCTGCGAGCGTACGAGCCATTTTGTCCCTCCTCTTATTTGGATTCGAGGAGAATGTACCACAAAAATGACTCTAAGTGAACAGTATTGTCCTTAACTCAACAACATTGGGGGCGGGGGACCAGGATCTTATATTAATCTGTAACACAGCTAAAAACCGATGGATTCCCGCCTGCACTGGAATGACGGCATTTGGTTTCAGGGTGCGCTGGAACGACGGCATTTGGTTTCCGGGCGCACTGGAATGTATACATGGACTTAAGGAACGCGACACTAGCCGGACC